>JAHCAW010000127.1 GCA_019634695.1 Candidatus Sumerlaeia bacterium | reverse complement strand
CGCGCGACTGGTGAACAGGCGATAGGGCTCGCGGTGGTCCTTCGTCAGCAGGTCGTCGATCATGACGCCGATGTAGGCTTCGTCGCGGCCCAGAACGAGCGGCTCCCCACCCTTGACGGCAAGCGCGGCGTTGATGCCGGCGACGATCCCCTGGCCGGCGGCCTCCTCGTATCCGCTCGTGCCATTGATCTGTCCGGCGAGAAACAGGCCGGGCACCGACTTCACCTCCAGCGTCGCGTGCAACTGGTGTGGCGGCACGCACGTGTACTCGACGGCGTAGCCATGGCGCAGCAGCCGGCAATTCTCGAGGCCGGGCACCGTGCGCAGGAAGGCCTCCTGCACGTCGGCGGGCAGACTGGTCGAGACGCCGTTGGGATAGAAGCTGACGCCGTCGCGCGTCTCGGGTTCGAGGAAGATCTGGTGCGACTGCTTGTCGGCGAAGCGAACGACCTTGTCCTCGATGGATGGGCAGTAACGCGGACCGATGCCCTCGATGCGGCCTGTGTAGAGCGGCGAGCGGTCGAGTCCGCCGAGGATGATTTCGTGCGTGCGGGCGTTGGTGCGTGTCAGCCAGCAGGGCACCTGCTGGACGTCAAGGCGGCGGGTGCGCAGGCTCATCGGCGGCGCGGGCTCGTCGCCGGGCTGGATGTCGCAGCGCGAGAAGTCGATGCTGTCGCGATGGATGCGCGCGGGCGTGCCGGTCTTGAGGCGCGCGGTCTGGAGCCCAAGCGCGGCGAACGAATCGGCCAGCCGCGTCGAGGCGCGCTCGCCGATGCGTCCGCCGGCCGTCTTCTCGAGGCCGCAGTGCATGATCGCGTTGAGGAAGGTGCCGGTGGTGAGGACCAGCGCGCGGCAGTCGAGGCGCGTGCCGTCCTCGAGCGAGAGCCCGGCGATGCGTCCGGCGTGCGTGTGGATCTCGGCGCCGTTGCCCTCGAGGATGTCGAGCAGCGGCAGGGCGCGCAGCGCCGCGGCCATCCACGCGGGATACGTGTCCTTGTCGAGTTGGACGCGCGGGGCCTGAACGGCGGGGCCCTTCGAGCGATTCAGCAGCCGGAACTGGATGCCGTTGGCGTCGCTGGCGACAGCTTGCAGGCCGCCCAGCGCGTCGATCTCGCGCACGACGTGACCCTTGCCCAAGCCGCCCATCGCGGGATTGCACGACAGCCGCCCAATGGCCGCGGCGTCCATCGTGACCAGGGCGGTGCGCAGGCCGAGGCGCGCGCCGGCGTGCGCCGCCTCGATGCCGGCATGGCCGCCGCCCACCACCACGATGTCATACGACAGGCGCGTCATCGTTCACTCCGCGGGCCGCGATTTCCCGCGGTGCACCGGGGCACGCAAGCGGGAATGACACGCGATCGGAGAATCCCAAAGCCCTGAGCATCAGCGAGGCGGCCTGCTCACGCCTTCCAGTTGCTCCTGGTTACCCCCAACCGATGCCCGTCACAAGTCCGCGCGCGTTCGACTGGTCAAGCGCATCGTCGGGCGCGAAGTCGCGGCCCGATCCGGGCGGGACGAAATCCGCAC
>JAHCAW010000126.1 GCA_019634695.1 Candidatus Sumerlaeia bacterium | reverse complement strand
GTCGAACCAGCGGCCAAGGATGGCGGGATGGCTCATGCCGGAGCGCGAGGCGCACCCGCCCTGCGTAATCGAGGTGCCGTAGAAGGCGATCGGCTTGCGGTTGTCGGGACGCGGATAGGCGGGCGCGAGCAGGGTATCCGCCTCGACGCCGATCTGCAGGTCGGTCACGGTCTGGTAGAGCGGCAGGTAAAGGAGGAACTCGCGCGTCTCGCGCGTCGAGTAGGTGATGAGGTTGCGGGTGGTGCGGTCCAGGTTCGGCCGGCCGACGGCAACGAAGGACCAGGAGCCATCGGGCTGGCGGCGATAGAGGTCGAGACCGCTGTTGCCGGTGGCGGCCATGTGGTTCATGGCTCCGCCGCCGTCCCAGGAGGCACCGATGCGGGGCGAGTCCGTGACGAAGCGAACGGCAAGCCCGGAGGTGTGCTTGCTCATCTGCCAGGCGGTGTCGTTGATCTGGCCCTTGGCGCGCACGGGCAGCCGCTCGTAGAAGTTCTCCGTGTCGTCGAATGCGCGTCCTTCGAAGCCGATCAGCCGGGCATCGAACCAGACAAGCTCGGAGCCCTCCAGCGCGGCGCCGCGATCGGTCGGCACGGACGGCAGATGGCGAACGATGTAGGCTTCGTCGATCGATGTCATGTCGGGCTTCCGGTGGCAACTCGTCAGGGCCGCGACCATCCCGAACAGCAGGACGGTCGCGACCAGCGGCAGGACAGGGGGGTGCGATCGCATCACGGCGTCTCCGGTGCGGCGGGCGGATAGCCGGAACGGAGCGCGACGCCGCGGTAGTAGTGGGCCAGAATCGTGTCGTAGGTCTCGCCCTTCTGCGCCCGGCCGATGGCACCGGTCTGGCACATGCCGACGCCGTGCCCCCAGCCGGCGCCGCGGAACACGAAGGTCTCGGGGGCTTCCTGCGAGCCGCCTTCGGTATCGACCACGAAGGTGCTGCTGCGCAGCGGCGGATCGAAGACGCGACGGATGTTGAGCTCGCCCTTGACCGTGGTGCTGCCGGTCTCGCCGACGAACGTGGCCTCGATCATGCGGCCCGAGACGCCGCGACGAACGGGCCGCACTTCGAGGACACGGCCGACGTCGGCGATGGTGGCAACGCGTTCGGTGGCTTCCTGGGCGGTGAAGCGGCGCTCCCAGCGGAAGTTGCGATGCGTCCAGCCGGGCAGGTCCGGGTTGGCGATCGGGCTGCACTCCACGGCAGGGGGATTCTCGATCCAGGCGCGGACGTTGGCCTCGACGGTCAGGTCGGGCGCGGTGCCGGCGCCGTCCAGGTTGCCGCTCCAGTGGTGAACGGGGCCGGAGCGCTCCGGCCAGACGTTCTCGATGTTCTCGGAGTGGCCGCCGCAGTTGGACGCGTAGTAGGCGGCGATCGGCTTGCCATCGACGAACATGGCCATGCCGCGGGTTTCGGCGATGGCGCGGTCGGTGGCGGGGCTGCGGCGGGCGGTGCCGGAGAAGGCCTGGCAATCGACGTCGGAGCAGATGTCATAGTGGGCGCCGGCGTACTTGCGCGAGATCAGGGCGTCGAAAGTCTCCGAACGCGCGGCGACGGCCTGCGCCTCCAGGGCCTCGAGTGGCGAGTCGGG
>JAHCAW010000125.1 GCA_019634695.1 Candidatus Sumerlaeia bacterium | reverse complement strand
GTTGTTCCTGGGATTCCTGGTGTTATACGGCGAGGTCACGGGGGCTCCCTTCCGTTGGTTCACCAGTCAGGTGGCGTACTTCCTGAGCATGTCGGACAAGGGCGCCGCGTTCGTGTTCGGCGACCTGATCAACGTTGAGAAGAACGGGTTCATCTTCGCCTTCCGGGTGCTGCCCACCATCGTCTTCTTCTCCGCCTTCATCGCGATCATGTACTA
Source organism: Candidatus Sumerlaeia bacterium (assembly GCA_019634695.1). Lineage (GTDB taxonomy): Bacteria > Sumerlaeota > Sumerlaeia > SLMS01 > JAHLLQ01 > JAHCAW01. Next base: position 1,408 of record JAHCAW010000125.1, on the reverse strand, counting down.
TCTGGGCGTCGTGCAGGTGGTGGTGCAGGGCATCGCCGTCGTGATGCGGCGCCTGATGGGCACCAGCGGCAGCGAGACGCTGTCGTGCTCGGCGAATATTTTCGTGGGCCAGACCGAGGCTCCGCTCCTGATTCGCCCGTTCCTGGACAAGATGACCAAGTCGGAGATGAACGCCGTGATGGTGGGCGGCTTCGCGACGATCGCCGGCGGCGTCCTCGCCGCCTACATCGGCATGGGTATTCCGGCCAACCACCTGATCATCGCCAGCGTGATGGCCGCCCCGGGCGCCCTCGCGATGGGCAAGCTGCTCGTGCCCGAGACCGAACACTCCGAGACGGCCGGCGACGCCGCACTGCCGAAGATCGACGCCGGCGACAATATTCTGGACGCCGCCGCACGCGGCACCTCCGACGGCCTGAAGCTGGCCGTCAACGTCGCCGCGATGCTCATCGCCTTCATCTCGCTGATCGCCGTGGTGGACTGGATTCTCGGCGGCGCCGACAAGCTCATCGACGGTCGCCTCTTGCAGGGTGCCATCAACGAGGCGAACGGCGAGTACCTCGGCTACTTCCCCGGCAGCCTGGCCACCTTGTTCGGCTGGGTCTTCCGCCCCTTGGCTTTCATGATGGGCGTGCCGTGGAACGAAACGCACGCGGTCGGCAACCTGCTGGGTCTCAAGATCTGCGTGAACGAGTTCGTCGCCTACTTCACGATGTCCGACATGATCAAGTCGGGTGCGCTCGTGTCGGAGCGCTCGATCACGATCTCGACCTACGCCCTGTGCGGCTTCGCGAACTTCTCGTCGATCGGCATCCAGATCGGCGGCATCGGCGCCCTGGCGCCCCAGCGTCGCGGCGACCTGTCCCGCCTGGCCTTCAAGGCCATGATCGGCGGCACGCTGGTCTCCCTGCTGACGGCCAGCATCGCCGGGTTCATCATGCCGGGCAACTGATCGCCGCGCTGTCCGACTTTCCGGGCCCCCTGTCCTCCGACGGGGGGCCTTGCTTTTTCCGGCGACGCGATTTGCTCTCGACAGTCCACTCGTTCTTGAGCAGAACCCTCCTATCGTACAGATTCCGCGTCCGCCCTCGCGGCGACCGGTACCAGCCCGATGTGCCCGGAGTCAGCCCGTGAGACTGATTTGCCCCAACTGTATGTATGAGTGGAACGAGCAGCCTCCCGAGGGGGCTGCCTCGGTGCTGTGCCGAAAGTGCTTCACTCGAGTCCCGGTCGACATGACGGTGGTCGACGGCGAGCGCCCCGGCCTGCCCCAATACGACAAGACCCTCGTGGACGCCCAGCCGACCGTGCGCGTGCCGGACGCGCGCACTCCCGACGACGGGGTCCGCCCCGAGGTGCTCGACAGCGTCTATGGCGGCGCGCCGACGGTGCCCGCCCCGGTGCGCGT
>JAHCAW010000124.1 GCA_019634695.1 Candidatus Sumerlaeia bacterium | reverse complement strand
GGTCCGCCGGCGATCACCGGGTAGACGATCAGCCGCAGTTCATCGACCTGGCCGGCCGCGATCATGTCGCGAAAGAGTCGTCCGCCGCCCATCAGGTAGATGTTCTTGCCCTGCACCGCCTTGAGTTCGGAAGTCTCGGCGCGATCGTGCAGGAAGCGGGTATTGGGCCAGGCCGTCTCCTGCATCGTCCGGGTCAGGACGTAGTGCGGAAGATCGGGAATGCGCGCGCACCACTCCAGCTCTCGCGGCGTGGGCACCGTGCCCGTCATCGGCGACGGTTCTTCGGGGGCGTCCCGCATGGCCGACCAGTAGCGCTCGTAGCCGCGATACATCGCACCACCCAGAACACAGGCGTCGATCTCGTCCGAAAGATCGTAGTCCTCGGACCAGCCGGACACCCAGTCGGCATAGTCGCCGGGACCCATGAACTTCATGTCGAGCGACACCTTGAAGGCTGCAATCAACTTTCGCATCGGTTCTCCTTTCGATGGACCGAGCGGGATCCTGCCGGTCCGGCGTTCATGGATTCATGACGGGGACGACAAGAGCACTGCGGCATCCGACTCTCGGCCTACCCCAAGAGTCCGGCCGCCCACGCCAGTGGGCGAATCGCCGGAATTCAGCCGGGCATCAGGCCGGGATACGTCGGTCGTATTCCTTCCGGAGCCGGGACCACGCGTCCCAGAACGGCTTCGGTTCCGTGCCGGTCGCGCGGGCGGCAAGGATATCGAGGTGCGCGTGCCAGCCGGCGCTTACGCCGAGCAGCGTGGCGCGATCGGGCAAGCGCCGGTGGGTCACCGTCAGCAGCACCTCCTTGCCCTGAGGCTCCAGCTCGAACGAGACGTCGCCGCTTCCCTCCCAGGTGAAGGCGATCTTGCGGGGCGGATCGAGCTCGGTGATCCGGCTCTGCATGCGGGACTCCTCCTGAAAGCCCGACGGGCGGCGGCCTGGCGAGTCGCTCAGCTCATCGTTCCGCCAGACGAAGGTGAATGGTGCGCCGACCTCCATCTCCATGTCGCCCGCCGCAAGCCACTTCTTGCGCATCTCGCTCTCGGTCAGATACGCCCAGACCCGCTCGACCGGGCCGGGCAGGATGCGCTGGATCGTCAGCGTCGCGGGTTCGGTCAGCACGCCATAGGCGTCGATGGTCGCCATCTCGTTCATTGCTCGTCTCCGTTTTCAGGGGTTGGGGGAGTTTCGGGCGTGATTTCTGCGTCCTCCTCGCGGAGCAGCCGCTCGAGTACGTCGAGACGCTCGGTCCAGAAGCCCTCGTAGAAACGGAGCCATTCGAAGGCGCCGGCGAGCGGCCCCGGATCGAGGCGGCAGACATGCGTGCGCCCCCTCACTTCGCGGCGGATGAGGCCGGCGCCCTCCAGCGCCTTGATGTGCTTGGATGCGGCGGCGAGTGACATCGCAAAGGGCTCCGCGAGCTGCCCCACCGTCCGCTCGCCGGCGGCGAGATCCCGGAGCATGTGGCGGCGGGTGGCATCGCCGAGGGCGTGGAACACGGAGTTCAATTCGATGGCGCTTAGTTCAACCATACGGTTGAATATAAGTCCGCGTCGGGCTGATTGTCAACCACTTAGTTGAATATTGATTGCGCTACCGGGTGATCCCATCAGCGGGCGGATTTGTCGCCACCTTCGCGACGGAATTCTGCGCCGAATCGCGTCGCTTATCCCCGCTGG
>JAHCAW010000123.1 GCA_019634695.1 Candidatus Sumerlaeia bacterium | reverse complement strand
GCGTGGGTGGGCGGCGGGCGCGCACGGCGTCGTAGACCTCCGCGCCGGACCGCGCCACCGGGTGGTTGGGTTCGAGCTGGAACGAGGCGGCCAGATGGAACCGTGCCGAGTCCATGTCGCCCCCCAGGAAGTAGGCCAGCCCGGTCCAGTAATGTGCCTCCGGGTCGTTGGGGCGCACGGCCAGATAGTCCTGGAAGGCGTCGGCGGCGGCGCGCGAGTGCCCGAGCTGGAAGAGGGCGTAGCCGCGATAGTAGTCGGCGCGGAACAGGTCGGCGTTGGTCCAGAAGTTGGGGTGGGGGCGGCGATTCTGGACGGCGCGGGAGGCAGCCGCCATCGTGCCGAGCCAATCGCCTTCGCGGAACAGGTTGCCGGCCGTGACGGCGTCGTCCTCGGCGGCATAGAACTTCGGCTCGCGCCCCTTGGCCGTCAGCGGCGTCAGGCGGTTCACCTTGTTCCAGGCATCGTCGAGGCGCTTGAAGGCCTGATCGCGGGTCACTCCCCCGCGGCCGTGCCAGTGCACCAGGTCGCCGGTCGACAGCGAGCCGTTCGTCGGATCGTAGGTGATCAGGCGCAGGTCCGCGCCGATGTTGGCAAACGGGGCGAGCGGGTCGTTGGGCTGGCCGTCCATCGAGACGGCATAGCGCGTCGGCGGATACTGGCCGACGCCGTCCTGGCCGACGCCAACGACAAGGGCGCCGAGCGCGCCGACCGGATAGATGCTGGCGGCGCCGGCGGTGGTGAAGGGATCGGTGGGCGCGGCAATAGGCAGGATGCCACCCGGATCGAGCGGATTGCCGTCGGGCCGGAAGAGCGGAACGGCGCGGCCCTGCTCGAACGCCGGCAGGATGCCGTAGCGGTCGAAGAAGGCGTCGAGCTGCGGCGCGAGTTGCTCGATCCCCTTTTCCCAGTTGGCGTATTGGGCAACGGTCTCTGCCGTGCGGATGCGCTCGCGCCGCGCCAGGGCCATCGCCTCGATGTGCGGCCGCACGAAGGGCAGGCCCGCGAACAGGATCGCGAAGACGGCCATCACGCGCCCGTTGGCGGCGCTCTCCTCGCCGGGCTTCAGCAACCCAAACCCGGCCACGAGGGATGTCAGCAGGAACAACGGGACGGCCAGAAAGTCCACGTCCGCGAACATCGCGATCACGGCGAACGCGGCCACCACACCGGCCAGAACTGGAACAGGACCCACGGCAGTCAACTCCCGGGCGACTGCCTGCCAGAGTGCCCGCCCGCGCACGCGCGACAAGGGAAAACAACGGCTGCCGAGCTGGGGCTCGGCGCTCCCGGGGACGTCAGGTCCTTCCGCGGCGCACGTCCGCCGCCAAGTCCGGAAAGAAGGCGTCGAAGTCCTCGGTGAACCCCGGCCCGTGCAGCACCAGGTCCGCGGCGGCCTCCACGAGCGGTCGCGGCAGCGGACGGCGGAAGCGACGCTCCAGCCGCGCCAACGCCGTGCCCATTCCCTCCACGGTGGCGTAGGATTCCAGCCAGCGCTCGGCGATCAGCCGGCCCATGGCCCGCTGCATGATCTCGGGCATCAGCGGCCGCGCCGCCTCCAGATGCTCATGGGCCCGCGCGGCGAAATCCGCCAGCGGCTCGTCCGACCACTCGACCCAATCGCGCGCCAGCACATGATCGTAGAACATGTCCACCAGGACAACGGAGTAGCGTCCCCACGCCGGCCGCAATCGCGCCGCGCTGCGCCGGAAGCACGGGTGCGCGTCCGTGAACGCATCGACACGCCGATGGCGCGCAATGCCCTCGCGCACCGCGGGCGGCAACGTCGGATCGACCGGCCCCCGCAGGAAGTCGGCCATCAGATTGCCGGCCATCGACTCGGGCGTCGGGTCGGCGAAGTAGAGATGCGCCAGAAAG
>JAHCAW010000122.1 GCA_019634695.1 Candidatus Sumerlaeia bacterium | reverse complement strand
ATGCGGAAACCTCCGGCGAGTTCCGCCGCGCGATGGCCGAAGGGCTGCCGCGCAAGATTGCCACGCAGCCGCCGACCGGCACGCCGAACACCACGCAGCGCGCGCTCTTCATGCAGGAGCTGTACGCGGCACTCAACCCGCCGGAGTTCGAATTGCTCGATTCGACCGACCGGTTGCGGGCCGAGGATGCGTGGCTGGCGGCCGGGGCACGCTTTCGCGAGCGTCGCGGCACCGTGCTGCTCGACGGGCGCGACACCGGCGTGCCGTTCGATCGGTTGGGCCGCGTGTCGGTCGCGGCGGCCGAACGCGAGGGCGCCGGACTGCTCGAGCGCTGGTACCTCGCGGCGATCGTCGGTCAGCGCTTCCGCCTTGCCGGCGAGGCGGAGGTTCCGCTCGTCGAGGCCACGGCGCGCCTGGCGCTGCGGCATCCGATGGCGCTGTGGACGGCGCGGGCGCTGGCCGCCGAACGGGGCGCCGACACCGCCGGCCCCAACGATGTCCGCCGCGCCGTGCGCCTGCTGGATCGCACGGCCGGCCGCCTGCCGCTCGACCGCCTCGACGGCCGCCAGCGCGAGGCCCTGCGCTTCGTCCTTGTCGAATCGGACCTGCTCGATGCGCTCGTCGCTTCGCTGCGCGCCGGCACGCTGTAGCCCCGCGCTGTTTCGCTCGACACCCCCGGCACCGGACCGGCAAGGAGAGGGCCATGGAAAAGACGATCCTGGTCATCGACGACGAGCAACGCCTGGCCGAGAGCCTGGCCGCCCTGCTGCGCGAGGAGGGCTACGACGTCGACGCCGCCGTCGGCGGCCGCGAAGGCCTGCGCAAGATTCAGGAAAACCCGCCCGCGCTGGTCATCACCGATCTGCGCATGCCCGAAATCGACGGCTTCCAGATCATGGACTACGTCAGCAAGAACCTGCCGGGCACCGCGCTGATCGTTATCACGGGCCATGCCTCCACGCAGTCGGCCATCGAGGCCATCCACCAACGCGTCGCCGACTACCTGACCAAACCGTTCGAGTTCGACTATCTGGTCGCCTCGATCGAGAAGGTCTTCGCACAGGTCGAGGCCGACGAGCTGCGCCGCGACATGATCCGCATGATCAGCCACGACATCAAGGTGCCGCTGAACAGCATCATGGGCTTCGCGCAGTTCATCGTCGACCGCAAGACGGGGCAGATCAGCCCGAAGGCGGCGGACTACGCCGAGAAGATCGTCCTCAACAGCCAGCGCATCCTGGGACTGCTGGACAACTATCTCACGCACGCGCGCGCCGAATCGGGACGCTTGGAGATCATGCCCCAGCCGATGAGCCTAGAGGGCGCCGTCGAGGAGGCCGTCAAGCTGATGACCTCCGAGTTCCACCGCAAGAGCATCGACCTGCGCACGGACATCGTGCGCATCGGCAAGTGGATCGGCGCCGACGAGCACCTGGTCTTCCGTGCGCTGGCGAACCTGCTGAACAACGCGGCCAAGTACACGCCCGAGGGCGGCTGGACGTCGGTCTCCGTCGGACCGGTCACCGATCCCGAGATCGGCGCCGCGGCCCGCGTGGCGATCGAGAACTCCGGCCCGGGCATCGAGGCGCGCGACCTGTCGCGCGTCTTCGACAAGTACCGCCGCAGCGCCAGCTCGCGCGGCATGGAAGGCGCAGGCCTGGGCCTCTACGTCGTCAAACACGTCGCCGAAGCCCACGGCGGCCGCATCGAAGTCGAAAGCGAACCCAACGTGCGCACCTGCTTCCGCCTGATCCTGCCCCTGGACACCAAGGCCGAGACGGGCTGAGGCGAGTTCAAAGGACACGGACGATCACGGACACACACGGACCGGCACGGACGCGTGCCTCCCTGGGAGCGCCGAGCGAGACTTGACCCAGCGCCATGGCGTGCGCGCTTGTTGGGGGTGGCGGGGCATCTTGGCGCGTGGGATGTGCGGGCATGGACGATGTGATTCGGATCACCGGCGAGCGGTTGGACATCGACGCTTTGGTGCGGGCGTTGGGGCACATGGCGCGGGCGGAGGATGCGGCGGGGACGGATGCGGAGGCCGGGGCGCTGGTGGTGTTCTCGGGCATCGTGCGGGCCACGGAGGGCGACCGGCAGGTGGGGCATCTGGATTACGAGCACTACGCCGGGATGGCCGAGCGCGAGATGGCGAAGCTGGCGGAGGAGGCGCGGCGGCGGTGGCCGGTGCGGCGGGTGGGGCTGGTGCATCGCGTGGGGCCGGTGGGGGTGGGCGAGCCGTCGGTGCTGGTGGCGGTGAGCGCGGGACATCGCGACGAGGCGTTTGCGGCGGCGCGGTTCCTGATCGACGAGTTGAAGAAGTCGGTGCCGATCTGGAAGTCGGCACCGGCGCCGTGAGCGCGGAGTGGGGGGCGGTGTGGTGGAGGCTGGCCCGTCGCTGACGCTCCGGGTTCTGATTGAGGGGGCTTGAGATTCGGGAATATTAGTCAGGGTGCATAGTCGATATGACCCA
>JAHCAW010000121.1 GCA_019634695.1 Candidatus Sumerlaeia bacterium | reverse complement strand
GAACGCGGATCGTCACGGGAGGAGTCCTTGCGAAGACAGACAGGGGTGCCCGGCCGGGAGTGCCGGGGGGCGCTTCTTGTGGGGCAGCGCCCCCCGCGGGTCAAGGCGCGCGCGGGCCGTTCAGCCGGTCAACTCCACGGTGTCCCCCCGCGCGGGGACGATCACGTCGATGCCGAGCAGGTCGCGCAGGTAGGCGGCCAGCGGCTCCTGCTGGTCCGCCTCGCCATGGACCAGGAAGATCTTGCGCAGCCGTCCGCCGCGTTCCTTGACGCGGAAGGCGAAGTCCCGCAACTCGTCCGCGTTGGCGTGCGCCGAGAAGCCGTTGAGCACCCGCACCTCGCAGCGCAGTGCGTGTTCTTCGCCGAAGATGCGCACCTTCTGCTGACGCTCGACGATCTTGCGCCCCAGCGTGTGCTCGGCCTGGAAACCCACGATCAGCACGCAGTTCTTCGGATCACCGATGCCGTTGCGCAGGTGGTGCAGGATGCGGCCCGCTTCGCACATGCCCGAGGCCGAGATGATGATGCACGGGCCGGCGAAGTCGTTCAGCGCCTTGCTCTCGTCCACGCTCTGTACATAGCGCAACGACTCGAACCCGAAGGGATTCGGATCGTGCAGCATGATTTCGCGCACCGGGCGGTTGTAGCACTCCGGGTGCATGCGGAACACCTGCGTGACGTTGGCCGAAAGCGGGCTGTCGACGAAGCACGGAATCTCGGGCAGCTCGCCCTCGTTGAAGAGGATGTTGAGCTGGTAGACGATCTCCTGCGTGCGGCCGACGCTGAAGGCAGGGATGATGAGCTTGCCGCCGCGGTCGGCCACTTGAGTGACGATCTCGCGCAGGCGCCCGCGCAGTTCCTCCACCGGGTCCGTCCGCCGGTTGCCGTAGGTGGACTCCATGATCAGGTAGTCCGCGTCGCTGGGGATTTCCGGGTCGCGCAGGATCGCATTCCGACCGCGGCCGATGTCGCCGCTGAAGACCAGACGCACCGGTCGCCCGTTCTCCGAGACATCGAGCTGGCAGATCGCCGAGCCCAGGATGTGCCCGGCATCGAGGAACTTCAGGTCGATGGACCGCGACAGGCTCGCCGTGCGGTAGTAGCCCATCGTCACCAAATGCGGCAGGGCGGCCTCGGCGTCCTCGACGGTATAGAGCGGGGAGACGGGCATCTCGCCGCGGCGCCGGCGAATCTTGCTGGCGAACTCGGCGTCCTTCTCCTGGATGTAGGCTGAGTCCAGCAGGAGACTGCGGGCGAGGTCCCCGGTGGCCGCCGTGCAATGGATCGGCCCGCCGAAGCCTTCGCGGACGAAGGTCGGCAGGTTGCCGCAGTGGTCGATATGGGCGTGGGAGAGGATCACCTGCCGGACGGACTCCGGGGGGCAGGGCCAGGTGGTGTTGCGTTCGCGGGCCTCGGCGCGCCGGCCTTGGAACAGTCCGCAGTCCAGCACGGTCCGCTCGCCGTCGGTCTCCAGAAGGTGGAGCGATCCGGTGGTGGTCCCGGCGGCACCCCAGAAGGTCAGTTTCATGGCGGGCTCCCGACGCGCAAGGTCCTGCCAGACTGGCCGAAGGAGCCGGCAGGAGCAAGGTGCTTGGGGGCGGGAAGAGGAGGCGAAAATTCCCGGAAGGAAGGCTTGACATCGGCCCGGGGAGGGGGCTACCCCTTCGGCCCCCTGCGCGGCTTGCGCAGGCGTCCGGTTCTTGTTGCGGGGTGGAGCAGCTGGTAGCTCGTTGGGCTCATAACCCAAAGGTCGTCGGTTCGAATCCGGCCCCCGCTACCAAATTTACCGCCGGGCGGTTTATCCGCCCGGCGGCCCTTTCCGGCGGAGTAGCTCAGTTGGTCAGAGCGGAGGATTCATAACCCTCAGGTCGGCGGTTCAATTCCGCCCTCCGCCACCATCTTCTTTGTCCCACGCCGGCTGCGCATCCTTTCATCAATCACTTGTCCCCCGCCGCGAAAAACGCTGGCACCCGTCGGACTTTGTCTCTAGGGTCTCAAAAAGGCCAGAGGAGGTGCCACACCCATGACCGTCACGCGCGACCTGATCCAGCGAATGCCCAAGTGCGAGCTGCATTGCCATCTCGACGGGTCCATGCGCGTCGAGACGATCATCGATCTTGCCGAACGCCAGGGCGTGCGCCTGCCCTCCCACGATCCCGCCGAGCTGCGCCGCATCCTCGTCCAGGACGAGGCCGCCAGTCTGGTCCAGTATCTCAAGGCCTTCGACGTCACCCTGTCCGTCCTGCAGGATTCCGAGTCGCTGCGCCGCGCCGCCTTCGAACTCATCGAGGACTGCGCCCGCGAAAACATCGTCTACATCGAGGTCCGCTACTCGCCCCTGCTGCACCAGCGCAAAGGCATGAAGCTCACCGAGATCGTCGAGTCGGTGCTCCGCGGCCTTAAGCAGGGCGAGGCCGAGTTCGGCATCAAGTGGGGGCTGATCATCTGCGGCATGCGCAGCACGCACCCCAAGTACACCATGCAGATGGCCGAGCTGTGCATCGCCTACAAGCACTTGGGCGTCGTCGCCTTCGACCTTGCCGGCGCCGAGGGCGGCAACCCCGCCGCGGACCACGCGGACGCCTTCCAGATCATCCTGAACAACAACGTCAACGTGACCATCCATGCGGGCGAGGCCTACGGTCCCCCCTCGATCGCACAAGCCCTCCACTCCTGCGGCGCCCATCGGCTCGGCCATGCCGTGCGCCTCAAGGAAGACGGCGACCTGCTGAACTATTGCTGCGACCACCGCATCCCGCTCGAAATCTGCCTGACGTCCAACGTCCAGACCGGTGCCGTCCCCGAACTCGCCCAGCACCCCCTGCGCTTCTACTACGATTTTGGCCTGCGCGTGTGCATCAACTCGGACAACACGCTCATGTCCGGCGTCACCGTCACCGACGAGCTCTACAAGGCCCACAAGGTGCTCGGCTTCACGCTGCCCGAACTCAAGGA
>JAHCAW010000120.1 GCA_019634695.1 Candidatus Sumerlaeia bacterium | reverse complement strand
GGCGGCATCCGGATTGATGCCACCACGGGTGGCTCGGCCAACACGATCGACATCGTGGACTCGGTCGTGGCACACACGGGCAACCGTGGCATCTACACGCAGCACAAGGATGGGATGACGCTGAACACCACGAACACCCAAGCCTCGTACAACGTGCTGGAAGGTCTGCGCACCTTCTCGATGCTCGGCGACTGGAACATCACCGACTGCGTGTCCGTGTTCAACGCGAGCCATGGCTTCGGCGTTGCGGGCACGGGTGCGGCGACCGCCAACGTCAACATCAGCGGCGGCGAGTTCTCCGGCAACTCCGGGGCGGCGGCCTACGGTATCGACCTCTCGGCCGCCTGCACGATCACGATCGACGGCGTGCAGATCATCGGTAACGCGAACCGCGGGCTTCGGTACAACAGTGCCGCCCTCGTCGCACCAAGCCTGACCAACAGCGTGATCGCCAACAACGGCAGCTTCGGGATCGACGTCAACGAGATCAACACCGACCTCTCGTGGACGGGTGGCATCAGCAACCTGATCCTGTCGGGCAATGGCACCATCTCGGCCACGCCGTCGAACTTCAGCTATGGCGACACCCACACGGGCGCGGCGACCATTACGGTCAGCAACGTCACCTTCCACAACCCCGGCGGTGACCAGGGGACCACATTCATCGCGCGCAACTTCGATCATCGCTTCGGCAACGACCAGACTTGGCAGTTCGTCGACTGCATCTTCTCGGGCGTGGCAGCCGACGATGACGTCGCGTTCATCGTTCGCGGCACCACCGACCGCGGAATTGCGATCAGCGTTTCGAATTCGGCCATCGTTGACAGTGGCTCCAATGCCTTGGATCTCGAGGAGATTCCTTCCGGCGGTTCTCCTGCCAACATCAACCAGACTGCCGTCATCACCTCCGACCCGCTGTACCTCTCCACGACGGTCGGCGACGCGACATTCCTGCATGTCGACAGCCAGTGCTACGCCACTGCCGCCAGCGGCTCGCAGCCGTTGGCCGGTGGCGCAACCTACGTCGGCGGCACGGCCTGCGCGTCCAACGTCGGCGAGTGGATGATCCTGAACGACTGATCGTCCCGCTCGACCCACAACCCTTGACCCACGACCGGCCCCCGGACTTCCGGGGGCCGGTTCTTGTTCTGGGGGGCGGTCTCCGGGCGAGAACCGGGACGGCTCCAATCGAGACTTCCGGTTGCAGGGATGCACCCCCGCCTTGCAAGCCAAGCTTCCTCGACGCCACATTCATCGAGCACCCGCAACTGATTGAATACCAAGTCATCATGCAAAACTGGGCATCAGGGCCCCAACGCCGCCTGCCCGGGATACGGGCCTGTTCGGTCTCAACGAAACCGTTTGCCATGCGGGAACGGATGTGGCTAACTATAGCTTGATGGTTTTCTGACGAGACCACTGCCGGAGGTGCCTTCATGCGTCGCGTTGCCCTACTTGGACTGCTCTTGCCTGTTCTGACGCTGGCGGCTCCGGCCCAGACGAACCTGGAGCCCCTGTTTCGGGTGAACGCCGACGGGTCGCTGCCCTGGTTCCGAACCGACTCGACCACGCGCGGGATGGCGATGGCGCCGGGCGGCAGTCTGCTCGTCGCCGACCGCGAGCCCACGACCGCGATCTACCGGCTGGACCCGGCCACCGGACGTCAGATCGGGACGATGAACATGACCGGCGTGTCGGGCGGCACCTTTGCCATCAACAAGGTGGTCGCCGCCGACGACGGGCGCATCTACGCGTGCAGCATGGGCATGACGGGCACCGAGTTCAAGATCTACAGTTGGGCCAACGAGTCGGCCAACCCGGTGCAGGTCTTCCGCCTGCAGGCCAACGCGCGCTGGGGCGACGGGTTCGCCGTGGGGGGCGTCGGCGGGGCGACGCGGTTCATCGTCACCGGCAGCGACAACCCGGAAATCCTGATCATCGAGGACCCGGACGGCGACGGCACGTTCGCGTCGCGGACGCTGACGCCGTCGGCGCCGGGCATCACGGGCATTCAGGAAGCAGCTTGGGATCCGCGTTCGGGGCACTTCTGGCTGCGCCAGAGCACCGGCGGCTCGGCCAACGCGTTCCGGTTTCACCCCAAGACCGCTGTCGGAACAGGCGTGACGATGGGGACGGCGGCGGGTTGCGGAGCGATCGCGCTGGCGCGTGCCGCGCGCGAGGAGTTCCTGATGGCCGTGTCGCCGGCCTTCTTCCGCGATGGCGAGACGGGGTTCCGGGGGCTGATCTTCGCGCCGTCGCGACCCGGCACCGCAGTCTTCCAGACGAGCCAGGAGCTGCAGAATCCGGGCGGCGCCGCGGCCAACATCAACGGGTCGGCCGAGTCCGTATTCGACCCCGTCGGCAGCCGGGTCTACTTCCTGGTGGCCAACAACTCGATCACCGGCTGGACGCTGCCGGCCGGGACTCTGGCCCGCTGAGCGGGGGGGCGAGGCTGCTCCGCCACGCGCATGGTTGTGGTGCTTGTGCTTACCCCCTTGGCACCCCTCGCGGCCGGCTGCCTTGGAAGCTCCTGCGAGTTGCCCTTCTGACGCCGGCGCCTTCCGCCTTGACACCTGCGCGCCGAGGGACGGACGTTACGGGCCGTCGTGGCACCCGGGGCTTGGCCTCTCTCCGGCCTTCTCCTGAGTCCACCGATAGATTCCTGATTCTGGAGAGTTTGGTTCCATGTCGATTACCGCCGAACGCAAGACCGAGTTGATGCGTGAGTATGCGACGAAGGAGGGTGACACCGGTTCCCCCGAGGTGCAGGTGGCCATCCTGACCGAGCGCATCAACAACCTGACCGAGCACCTGAAGACGAACAAGAAGGACCACCACAGCCGTCGCGGGCTGCTCAAGATGGTCGGGCGCCGCAAGAGCCTGCTCGACTTCCTGCGTCGCAAGGACATCGAGCGCTACCGTACGCTGATTGCCCGGTTGGGCCTGCGCAAGTAACCCGAAGGCAAGCAAGGAAGCCAGTGAGCCGTACGCAAGAGAACATCATCGCCCGACGGCCCGATGGCCGGCCGGGTTGCCGACAAGACCGAACACGTTAGCGGGATGCGTCCACGCCTTCGGGCCGTGGACGCATCTTCATTTTCAGACGCCCTCCCGCCGCGAGCGGGTTCGCCGAACCGCCCCTCGGGACTGTACCGCCGGACATTGACCCCCTCGGGATTGACACCGCCCATCGCACGCCCCCGATGCGCGATGCGAATTCCGAAGG
>JAHCAW010000012.1 GCA_019634695.1 Candidatus Sumerlaeia bacterium | reverse complement strand
GGCCGGCGGCCTTGGCGGCGGCTTCCACGGCGGCGCAGCCGCCCAGCACGATCAGGTCGGCCAGCGAGACCTTCTTCCCCTTGGCGGCCGCGCCGTTGAACGCCTGCCGGATGCCGTCGAGCTTGGCGAGCACCTTGGCCAGTTGCGCGGGCTGGTTGACGTCCCAGTCCTTCTGCGGGGCCAGACGAACGCGGGCGCCGTTGGCGCCGCCGCGCTTGTCCGAGCCGCGGAACGTCGAGGCCGAGGCCCACGCCGTCGCCACGAGTTCGGAGACCGTCAGGCCGGAGGCGAGGATCTTCGCCTTCAGGTCCGCGATGTCCTTGGCATCGACGAGCGGATGGTCGACCGCCGGGATCGGGTCCTGCCAGATCAGGTCCTCGGCGGGCACTTCGGGGCCGAGGTAGCGCGCCTTGGGGCCCATGTCGCGGTGGGTCAGCTTGAACCACGCGCGGGCGAAGGCGTCGGCGAAGGCGGCCGGGTCCTTGTGGAAGCGGCGCGCGATCGGCTCGTAGATCGGGTCGTAGCGCAGCGACAGGTCCGCCGTCGTCATCATCGGGCGATGTTTCCTGCTGGGGTCGTGCGCGTCGGGGATCATGTGCTCGGGGCGCACGTCCTTGGCCAGCCACTGCGAGGCGCCGGCCGGGCTCTTGACCAGCTCCCACTCGTAGCCGAACAGCATGTCGAAGTAGCCGTTGTCCCACTTGGTGGGGTTGGGCTTCCAGGCGCCCTCGATGCCGCTGGTGATGGTGTCGCCGCCTTTGCCGGAGCCGTGGCGGCTGATCCAGCCGAGGCCTTGGGCCTCGAGCGGGGCGGCCTCGGGCTCGGGGCCGACGAGCGAGGCGTCGCCCGCACCGTGAGCCTTGCCGAAGGTGTGGCCGCCGGCCACCAGGGCCACGGTTTCCTCGTCATTCATGGCCATGCGGGCGAAGGTCTCGCGCACGTCACGGCCGGACGCCACCGGGTCCGGCTTGCCGTTGGGGCCCTCGGGGTTCACGTAGATCAGGCCCATCTGCACGGCGGCCAACGGGTTCTCCAGCTCGCGGTCGCCGCTGTAGCGCTTGTCGCCCAGCCACGTCGTCTCCATGCCCCAGTAGATGTCTTCCTCGGGCTGCCAGATGTCCTCGCGTCCGCCGCCGAAGCCGAAGGTCTTGAAGCCCATCGACTCGAGCGCGCAGTTGCCGGCCAGCACCAACAGGTCGCCCCACGACAGGCGGTTGCCGTACTTCTGCTTGATCGGCCAGAGCAGGCGGCGGGCCTTGTCCAGATTCGCGTTGTCGGGCCAACTGTTGAGCGGGGCGAAGCGTTGGTTGCCCGTGCCGGCGCCGCCGCGGCCGTCGGCCGTGCGATACGTGCCCGCCGCGTGCCACGACATGCGGATGAACAGACCGCCGTAGTGGCCCCAGTCGGCCGGCCACCAGTCCTTCGAGTCCGTCATCAGGGCGTACAGGTCCTTCTTCACGGCGGCGAGGTCCAGCTTCTTGAACTCCTCGGCGTAGTTGAAGTCCGCACCGAGCGGATTGGACGCCGGGGCATGCTGGTGCAGGATGCCGAGGTTCAACGCGTTGGGCCACCACTCGCGGTTCGACGTTCCCCGGCCGGCAACCGGCGCGCTGAACCTGCCCGAAAATGGGCACTTGCCCGTTTCTGTCATGTGCATTCTCCCGTGTGAAATGGTGCTTCAATCCAGCAATGTGGATAGTTTGGCCTGAAGTGAGGGGAACCCTGCCGGCCGGCACTCGCGGAGCCTGCTCCGGAAATGCCGCCGACTTCGCAGATAAGTCCAGCAGGATCAGATTCTTGCCGCCCGCATGGGGGCCCCGCGCCCGAGTCCCGGGCATCGGTCCACGACGGACCGCAACCGGGTGCCGACGCAGTTCTGTCTCGTGCGCGCTGGGGGCCGGATGGGTCAATCGTAAACGGGTTCAGACTCCGGTCGCACGCGGGCACTCTGCATGCCCGACCCGGCACGTTGGCCGACCTTCAAAGAGATGCACGAACCATGCCTTGGGCCCGGCGCGAACCGGCCACCGCACTTCCTGCTAGCCCCCTCCCCGCGCCACGCTATCTCTCAGGAGTTGTAACGGACATCCCGCGGGCGCGAGGGTTCCTCCATGGACGAGCTTTCGTTTCAAAAGCTGGGCGGCACCTACCACATGGTGCTGATGGACGACCGTGATCTGGGGCGGCTGCACGAGCTGGACCCGGCCCGCTGGGTCGCCACCAGCGTTCCCGTCCGCGACTTCCGATGCGACGACGCATTCCTGAAGTTCCTCGACGTGCGCCAGAACGGCCGCATCCTGGTCAGCCATGTTCTGGAGGCGCGCGACTGGATGCTCGGGTTGCTCGACGGCCGGTCGCACCTGGGCCGGAAGGGCGAGATCCTGCATCTGGAGGATCTTGGATCGGGCGCCGACGCGGCCGCGCTGAAGGCCACCGCGCTGCGCGTGCTGCGCGAGTCGCACGCCGAGAACATGGGCGAGCTGTCGCTTTCCGCGCTGCGCGCCTACCGCACGGCGTTCATCCAGTCGCTGGCCAACGGCGACGGCGTCGTGCCGCCCGAGGTGATCGAGGACGCCGACGCAGCCGCCTTCGCGCGCGACATCGTCGCCGTGCTGGGCGGGTCGGACGATCTGAGCGGCCGCAAGGGCGTCTCGGCCGCCGATGTGGACACCTTCCTCGCACGCGCGCAGGCGTACGATGCATGGCTGGCCGAGGGGAAGAGCGGCGACGCGCTGAATCCCGACGTGTTCCCGTGGGGCGAGGACACCGCGCCGTGCGCCGGACTGGTCGATGGAATCGATGCGAAGGTCGAGCAGTTCTTCTGGCAGTGCGACCTGGTGCGCGAGGAACCCGGCGCGGCCGCGCGCTTCCGGCTGGCCGACGACCAGCTCAGGGCCCTGCACGTCGAGGACCCCGCCGCCATCGAGGCGCACCTGAAGGAGGCGCCGCTGGCGCCGCCGAACGCCGACGGATTGCTGCACCTGTCCGAGCAGGTGAACTCATGGTACGCCGCGCGCATGGCCGACGTCACCGACCGCGTGATCCGCCGGGCGCTGGGCCGCCACGTCAACGCCATCACGCGCGAGCAGTGGCGCCAGGTGAAGGCCAAGTTCGCGGCATGGCGCGGCTACGTCGGGCGCACGCCGGCCGAACCCTTCGACAAGGTGCCCGCCGAGCGCCGCGATGCGGAGAAGACCGAGCCGCTGGCCGCGCGCCTGCGCGAGCTGATCGCGCTCGACGCCGAGGCCGCGCCCGAGCTCGCCCAGCTCTCCTCGCTCGAGCGCCTGATCCTGTACCAACGCTGGCTGCTGGAGTTCGTGAACAACTTCGCCAGTCTGGCCGCGATCTACGATGCGCGCGTGCGCACGCTGTTCGAGCGCGGCAGCATGGTCATCGACGGCCGCCGGCTGGAGTTCACCGTGCAGGTGTTCGATCGCGCCGCGCACAAGGCGGTCGCCTCGCAGAGCAAGATGTTCATCGCCTACGCAGTGGTGTCGGAGAAGGACGGCACGCCGCTGTTCGAGGTCGCTGCGCCGGTGACGCGCGGCGAGCGCGGCCGCCTGGTCGCCGGCAAGCGCGGCATCTTCGAGACGCTCGACGGCAAGGTCTACGACGCCACGATCGTCGAGACGCTCGAGAATCCGATCAGCGTGCCCGAGTCCATGATGGCGCCCTTCCGGCGCACGGCGGCCTTCATCGAGAAGAAGATCGAGGAGTTCGCCGCCAAGCGCGCCGCCAGCGCCGAGTCCGGCTTGCAGGCCAAGGCCACCGCCCCGCCAACGGCCCCGGCCGCCGACGCCGCCCCGAAGAAGGACCCCATGATGATGGTGGGCCTGATGGCCGGCGGCGGCGTCGCCATCGCCGCGGTCGGCTCCATGGCCGCCTACGTGGTCAGCGTCCTGACGCGCATCAGCATGCTCGACATCGTGCTCGCGCTGCTGGGCGTGGTGCTGGTGATTGCGCTGTTCGCCGGCTTCCTGGGCTGGCTGACGCTGC
This sequence comes from Candidatus Sumerlaeia bacterium, assembly GCA_019634695.1. GTDB lineage: Bacteria > Sumerlaeota > Sumerlaeia > SLMS01 > JAHLLQ01 > JAHCAW01. Next base: position 84,982 of record JAHCAW010000012.1, on the reverse strand, counting down.
GCAAGCGCGACCTCGGGCCCTTCCTCGAGGCCAGCGGCTGGGCCGTCAACCCGCGCATGCGCATCAGCGGACCGCTCGCCCGCGTCTTCAACCGCCGCCCCGCCCTGCCCAAAGGCCACCGCGTCACCGAACCGGTCGGCACCGGCCTGGCCGACGAAGATCCCGAACCCCAAACCGGCCGCCTCCTCGTCCTCATCGGCATCCTGGCCATCGTCGCCTATATCGCCTGGAACGTCTTCAAGGCAGGATGGTGGGGCACAAACTGAGGCGGCTTCGGAAGCAGAACCTCCGCCCCGCGGCCTGACGCATGGCGCGGCTGTTCAGCTTGTGCTTGAACACTTGGAGCGCCTTCGCTCTCCAGCTTCGGCGCGCCAAGCGCCCAAGCTACAGTTAACCACCTCGGCCCGCGTCGTCTTACCGGACGACCGTTGTCTGTTTCTCGGGAAAATACGCGCGGCCGAGCGCTGTTGCCTATTGCCCGAAACTGCATAACACTTCTCCCCCGGGGCTTTCTCGCTGAGGTGTGTAGGCGGGGTGAGGCGGGCGGCCTGTGGCGTATCGGCGGTCCCAAGAGCGCCCGCGTCAGAAGTAAATATACGCCAGCGTCGCCAGGCAGCCGGCGAGGGCGCCGAAGAGGGCGCCGAGGAGGAGCGGCTGCCAGCGCCACCAGTCCGGAATCAGCTTGCGCGCCTTCTCGACCGGCGTCTCGGGCTCCTCGTGCATGCGCAGCAGCGCGTCCTCGAGCGCTTTGCGGAAGTGCCCGGCGGTGGCGTAGCGATAGTTGGGCTCCGGGTGCATGCCGGTTTCGACGATGCGATAGAGCAGCGCGTGCAGGCCCGGGCGCACCTCGGTCAGCGGCGTGTAGTCGCCCTGCTGGTTGCGCATCAGGGTGGCCTGCGAGTTGACGATGGCGCCGTAGGGGGCGGCCTTGGCCAGGGCGTAGTAGAGCGTGGCGGCCAGCGAGTAGACGTCGCTGGCGAAGGTGACGGCCTCGGCGCGGGCCTGCTCGGGCGCCATGAAGCCGAGCGTGCCGGAGATCATGCGGCGCTGGCCGCCGCGGCGCTCCTCCATGTCGGTGGAGGCGAGTCCGAAGTCGGCGACTTTGACGCGGCCGTCCGTGGCGATCAGGATGTTCTGGGGCTTGATGTCGCGATGGACGATGCCGGCCTTGTGGGCGGCCTCGACGCCGGCGGCGGCCTCGGCCAGAATGCGGATGATCTCCAGCACCGACGCGCGATACTCGCGCTGGACGAACTGTTGCAACGTGTCGCCCTCGACGAATTCCATCACAAAGAAGGCGAGCCGGTCGACCTGATGCCAGGAGTAGACCTGGACGATGTTGGGGTGGGTCAGGCGGCTGCACTTCTCGGCCTCGCGCAGCAGCATGTCGCGCTGGGGGCCCTGCTTCTCGGGCGGCAGGGTCAGGAATTTGATGGCGACGCGGCGGCCCAGGCGTTTGTCGCGCGCCAGCAGCACGGCGCCCATCCCGCCGCGGCCCAGCAACTGCTCGACCTCGAAACCCTCGCGCTCGGCGATGGCGCCCAGCTTCGACAGCAGCCCCTCGCGGCGCCGCGGCTCCTGGAACACGGTCTCGGGCAACTCGCCCCGCTCGGAGGCGACCTGCTGGAAGGTGTCCGTCACGACCTTCTCGAAGTCCGAATCGGCCATCGTGCGCGCAAACTCCCGGAAGACCCCGCCACAATTCCCGAGGCGCGGCAATCGGAACCCCGACACGATGTCGCTGCCCCCGTAGCCGCCAAGCTGCGGCGTGGATCGTATCAGTCGCCCGAACCTTGGTCCGGCCTTGGCCACCACATCAGCGACCTGCTGCCGCCACGAACCACGAACAACGAACCACGTCGTTGCCGCTTTCGCTTTGCCTCGGGCGGGGGTGGTGGGGGAGAGTCTGGCGACTCCTGCCCGGATGCCCACCGCCATGATCGACCGCTACTCCCTGTCGCCGATGAAGGACCTGTGGACCGAGCAGGCCAAGTTCGCGAGCTGGCTCGAGGTCGAGCTGGCCGTCTGCGAGTACTGGGCCGGCGTCGGCCGCATCCCGCCCGACGACCTGGAGACCATCTGCACCCTTGCCGAGATCGACGTCGCCCGCATCGAGGAAATCGAGGCCACCGTCCGCCACGACGTCATCGCCTTCACCACCCAGCTTGCCGAGAAGATCGGCCCCGCCTCGCGCTTCGTCCACATGGGGCTGACCAGCAGCGACGTCGTCGACACGGCCCTAGCGCTGCGCCTCAAGCGCGCCGGCTCGCTGCTCATCGACGACCTCGAGCGCATCCACGGGCTGCTGACCGACCTGGCCGTCCGGCACGCCCACACCGTGATGATCGGCCGCACGCACGGCATGCACGCCGAGCCGACCACCTTCGGGCTGAAGGCGCTCGTCTGGCGCGAGGAGTTCGGCCGCCACCTGCGCCGCCTGCGCCACGCCGTCGACGACATCGCCGTCGGCAAGATCAGCGGCGCCGTCGGCACCTGCGCCCACACGGGGCTGGACCTCGAGGAGGACGTGCTGGCGCGCCTGGAGCTGCGCCCCGCGACCGTCTCGACGCAGGTGCTCCAGCGCGACCGCCATGCGCACTTCCTCGGTGCGCTGGCGCTCGTCGGCGCCACCATCGAGAAGATTGCCACCGAAATCCGAAACCTCCAGCGCCCCGAAATCCGCGAACTCGAGGAACCCTTCGGCAAGGGCCAGAAGGGCTCGTCGGCCATGCCGCACAAGCGCAATCCGGTGCAGTGCGAGCAGCTCAGCGGGCTGGCGCGGGTGCTGCGCGCCAACACGATCGTCGGCCTCGAGAACGTCGCCCTGTGGAGCGAGCGCGACATCTCGCACTCCAGCGCCGAACGCGTCGTCCTGGCCGACTCCTGCATCCTCGCCGACTACATGCTCCACCGCCTTGCCGGCATCCTCGAGGGGCTGACCGTCAACGCGGCCCGCATGACCGAGAACCTGATGGTGACCCGGGGACTGATCTTCTCGCAGCGCATGCTGCTGCATCTGGTCGAAAGTGGCCTGACGCGCGAGGAGGCCTACACGGCGGTGCAGGCCGCGGCCATGCGCACGTGGCACGGCGGCAAGGACTTCGTCGGCGAACTGCTCGACGAGCCCGCGGTTGCCGAGCGCTTCGATCGCGCGGCGCTCGAGCACGCCTTCAACGTCCAGCCCTACCTGGCCCACGTGCATCGCATCTTCAAGCGGTGCGGGCTGGATCTGGACCGATGACGCGCCGCCAGTTTCTGCGCCTGCTGGCCCCGATGGCCGGCGCCGTCGTGGCGCTGGTGCTCGTGCTGCTGCTGACGGTTCGGTCGCTGGGGCGGTTCTCGGCGGTCCGTGGGAACGGGTCTGATTCGGGCTCGTAGGCGGTTGCGGGGCGCAATTGAGACAACGTGCATGCGCTTTATGCTTTTTGCCCGCCAAGTCCGGGGCATAAGCCTTGACCGCTCCAACCCCCGGCGGGCACCGTGCCGGCGCGCTTGGGGGGCGGATTTCGCTCCGGGCGCCGGGGGGCAGGAGCCGTTCAAGCCGGCGGGGTTAGCCTCCCGTCCGGCACTCGGCAGATCGTTCCCATTCCACCCATAAAGAGGTGTCTTCCATGGCTCCGAAGGTAGCAATCAACGGTTTCGGACGCATCGGGCGGCTGGTCTTCCGCGCCGCGATCGAGAAGGGCTTCGACGTCGTGTCGATCAACGACCTGGCGCCGATCGAGGCCAACGCCCACCTGCTCAAGTATGACTCGGTACACGGCCGCTTCCAGGGCGACGTGAAGGTCGAGGGCACGAACCTGGTCGTCAACGGCAAGACGATCCTGTGCACGAGCGAGAAGGACCCGGCGGCGCTGCCGCACGACAAGACTGGCGCCCAGTTCGTCGTCGAGTCGACGGGCCGCTTCACCGACATGGCCGGAGCCGGCAAGCACCTGAAGGGCAACGTGCAGCGCGTCATCATCTCGGCGCCCGGCAAGGACGTCGATTACACGGTCGTCCTGGGCGTCAACTGCGCCTCGATCCCGGCGAACGCCAAGGTCATCTCGAACGCCTCGTGCACCACGAACTGCCTGGCGCCGGTCGTCAAGGCGATCGACGACGGCCTCGGCGTCGTCAAGGGCCTCGTCACCACGATCCACAGCTACACCAACGACCAGCAGTTGCTCGACCTCGTCCACAAGGACATGCGTCGCGCCCGTGCCGGCGCCGTGAACATGATCCCCTCGACCACCGGTGCCGCCAAGGCCATCGGCCTCGTCATGCCGCACCTGAAGGGCAAGCTCGACGGTCTGGCCGTCCGCGTCCCCACCCCGAACGTCTCGCTCGTTGACTTCGTCGCCGAAGTGAAGAAAGAGACGACGAAGGACGAGGTGAACGCGATCCTGAAGAAGGCCGCCACCGAGGGCCCGATGGCCCCGTACCTCAACTTCGTCGAGGAAGAGCTGGTCAGCAGCGACTTCAACCACGACCCGGCCAGCTCGTCGGTCGACGCCAAGAGCACCTACGTCGTCGGCAACATGGTCAAGGTCCTGTCCTGGTACGACAACGAGTGGGGCTACTCCAGCCGCGTGATCGACCTGATCGCCAAGCTGGCCAAGTAAGCCGCACCCACCCCCACCCCCAAGGAATCCGCGCCCGGCCCGACAGCACCCCCAACGGTCTGTCGGGCCGGACGGACATAGGGGAAGGATGAAGGCGGAAGGCAAAAGGCAAAATGTCCGATCCTTCCGAAATCGCCAAACACCCATCCCCGCCAGCCAATCACTAACAACCAATCACTAACAACCAACCACTAACCACTAACAACTTCTTCGAACCACGAACCACGAACCACGAACAACGTCCCCCCCAAGGTCCCTGCCATGTCTCCCACTCGCACTCCTTTCATTGCCGGCAACTGGAAGATGAACACCACTCCGACGGAGGCGGCGCGCTTGGCTTCCGAGGTGGCCGAGGCCGTGCGCGGCGTCGCCGGAGTCCAGGTGGCGGTTTGCCCGCCGTTCACGAGCCTTGCGGCCGTGGCGCCGGTGCTGGCCGGCACGAACGTCGCCCTCGGGGCGCAGAACTTCCACGTCGTCGAGAAGGACGGCAAACTGGTGACCTCGGGCGCGTACACGGGCGAAGTAGGCCCGAAGATGATCAAGGACGCCGGCGCGGGCTGGTGCATTCTGGGTCACAGCGAGCGCCGGCAGTTCTTCGGCGAGACCGACGCCGGGGTGAACCGGAAGATTCGCGCCTGCTTCGAGGTCGGCCTGCTGCCGATCGTGTGTGTGGGCGAGTTGCTGTCCGAGCGCGAAGCCGGCCAGACCGAGAAGGTCGTCGAGACCCAGGTGCGCGGCTGCTTTGCCGGCCTGCCGGCCGACGTCGCCCGCCAGTGCGTCATCGCCTACGAGCCCGTCTGGGCAATCGGCACCGGGCGCACGGCAACCCCGGAACAGGCCCAGGAGGTGCATGCGCACATCCGGCGGCTGCTGACCGAGTTGTTCGGCGCGGCCACCGCCGAGGCGATCCGCATCCAGTACGGCGGCTCCATGAACGCGGCCAACGCGGCCGAGCTGCTCGCCCAGGCCGACATCGACGGCGGCCTCATCGGCGGCGCCGCGCTCAAGGCCCCCGACTTCGCCACCATCGTCAAGGCCGGCGCCTGATCCGCACCGGGCGGCGGCCCCCCGTCGCCCGGTTTCACTCTCCCCCTTGACCCGTTTTCCGACGGTTGCGACCGTCGCCCGCCGTCGAGCCCATTCCGTAAAGCGACAAGAACATCCGAGTGACTTCCACCCTGCGAACCGGAATCCTGGGCATCGGGACCCGCATCCCCGACAATGTCCTGACCAACGACGACCTCGCCCGCATCGTTGACACCACCGACGAGTGGATCGTCACCCGCACGGGCATCCGCGAGCGCCGGCTCCTGTCGCCCGGCGAACTGCTCGCCGACTACGGCGCCGAGGCGGCCCGCCGCGCGCTCGACAACGCCGGCGTCCCGCTCTCCGAAGTCGATCTGATTCTGGCCTGCACCTACACGCCCGACCGCCTTTGCCCCAGTCTGGCCTGCGACATCCATCATCGCCTCGGGCCCGAACTCGGCAGCGCCGCCGCCTTCGATCTCAACGCCGCCTGCTCGGGCTTCCTCTACGGCCTGCACTTGGCCGACAAGCTGATCGCCACCGGAACCCATCGCCGCATCCTGCTCATTGCCCTCGAGAACCACAGCGGCATTCTGGATTTCACGGACCGGTCCACCTGCATCCTGTTCGGCGACGGCGCCTCCGCCGTTGTCCTCGGCCCTGTCGAGGACGGCAGCGACAGCGGCATCTACGCCACCTGCATCGGCGCCGACGGCGAGGGCACCGCGCACATCCAGCTCCTGCACGACGGCCCCATGCATCCCGAGTCGCCGCATGCCCGCAACGACGGCCAACCCTACCTCCGCATGAATGGCCGCGAGGTCTTCAAGTACGCCACACGCGTCTTCGGCGTCGCCCTCGACGAGGTACTCGCCCTTGCCGGCATGTCCACCGACCAGATCGATTTCCTGATCCCGCACCAGGCCAACATGCGCATCATCCGGGCCGGCGCCGAACGCATCCACATCGCCCCCGAACGCGTCGTGATGAACATCGAGCGCTACGGCAACACGGCCTCGGTGTCGATTCCGCTCGGCATCACCGACCTGCTTGCCGAAGGGCGGCTGAAGAAGGGCGACACGCTGGCCTTGGTGGCCTTTGGCGCGGGCTACACCTACGGCGCCGCCGTCGTGAAGTGGTAGCACCCGCACGGCGGAGAGATCACTCCTGAACAGGAGCCCCGAACTTGGGCGAGACCCGCCTTCGCCGAGGCTTCGACGCACAAGCCCGCGCACCAGGCACCCGAGCCACACTAACCACGAACAACGAACCACGAACCACGAACAACGTTCCCCTCGGAGCTCCCCATGCCCAAGATCGCATTTCTCTTTCCCGGTCAGGGCTCGCAGGCCGTCGGCATGGCCCGCGAGGTTGCCGAACGTCACGACGAGGCCCGACGTCTGGTCGAGCGCGCCGACGAGGTGCTCGGCACGTCGCTCAAGGGCCTGATGTTCGAGGGGCCCGAGGAGACGCTGAAGCAGACGGAGAACACGCAGCCGGCGCTCTACATTGCCAGCGCCGCGACGCTTGCCGTGTTGCGCGGGGCGGGCATCGCGCCGGCCGCCGTCGCCGGCCATTCGCTCGGCGAATACACGGCCCTGTACGCCGCCGGCGTGTTCGACTACGAGACCGGCCTGCGACTGGTGCGCACGCGCGGGCTGGCGTTTGCCGAGGCCGGCAAGGCGCGTCCCGGCGCCATGGCCGCCATCATCGGGCTCGACAACGACAATGTCGAGGAACTCTGCCGCGCGGTCAGCTCGCCCGGTTCCGTTGCCGTGTGCGCCAACTTCAACGACCCGTCGCAGACCGTCATCAGCGGCGACCCGCCCGCCGTCGCCGCCGCGTGCGACAAGTGCAAGGAGGCCGGCGCCAAGCGCGCGCTGCCCCTGCCCGTCAGCGGCGCCTTCCACTCGCCGCTCGTCGAGCCCGCCGCCGACACGATGCGCCGCGCCCTGGCCGAATCCGTCCTGGCCGCACCCGGCTGCACGTTCGTCAACAACGTCGACGCCACCGTGCTCACCGACCCCACCGCCATTGCCGACTCGCTCGTGCGTCAGGTGACCAGCAGCGTGCGCTGGGTCGGCTGCGTCCAGCGTCTCGTGGCGGAAGGCACCGAGGCCTTCGTCGAGGTCGGCAGCGGCAAGGTCCTCGCCGGCCTCTGCCGTCGCATCGCCAAGGACATCCCGTGCCACACCACCGACACGTGGGAAGCGGTCGAGAAGACCATCGAAGTGCTGCGCTGACCTCCGCCTGCCCTGCGGGCGGGCTGCACGGCACAGCTCCCCTTGTGCTCCGGCACTGCCGCTGCACATGATCGCCCCACAGCTTGTGGCGAACTGCTCCGATCGTTTGAATTTCGAACCACGAACAACGAACAACGAATCACGCCCCCCGCCATCCCTCTCCCCGCACGTTCGCGCTGCTCCTCGCCGGGCTGGTGCTGGTCGCCTTTGGCTGGTCGCAGTACGTGACCTGGACGCAGTTTCAGGCCAACCGCATCTTCGTGGCCGACGCGGGCATCTTCGACCATCTGTGCAGCAGCCCGTGGCACGGGCGCTGGATGATGTCGCCGATTCACTGGCACGCCGACGTCACGCAGTTCGCCGTCCACTTCATGCCGATCGTCGTCCTGATCGCGCCGTTCTATCTGATCGCCGATCACATCCTGACCTATCTGGCCTTTCAGAACGCGGCGCTCGTGATGGCCGCGGTGCCGCTGGCGTTGTGGGCGCGGCGGCTGACCGGCGACGGGTGGGTTGCGCTCGCGATCGCGTTGCTGTACTTGGCGAATCACTTCACGGGCTCGATTCACCTGGCGAACCACATCGAGGCAATCGGCCTGGTCGGGATGTTCACGGCCTTCTGGGCGTGCGAGCGTCGCGCCGTCTGGCCGTACATCGGCGGCCTGTTGTGGGCGCTGGCCGTGAAGGAGAGCTACGCGGTAATCGTCGGACTCTACGGCTTGCACCTGGCGGTCGAGAGCCTGCGCGACCGGACGCTGCGGCCCGGGGCGGCGTGGACGCTGGTCGCGGCCGCCGGCTGGTGGCTCTTCGCCTGGGCAACGATCCGCTTGTCGGGCGCCGACATCATGATCGCCACGGAGGCCCAGCCGCTCGTGCGCTTCGAGTCCATGGGCGACACGCACGGCGCGGTCTTCCTGTATCTGCTGACCCATCCGGTGGAGACGCTCGGGCGCATCTTCCGCCGGCCCGTGTTCGACATGCTGCTGTCCGGCGGCCTGATCGCGCTGGCCGACTGGCGGGCGGTGGGGCTCGTGGTGCTGGGCGTCGGCATCTACGGCGTGGCCGACGATGCGCTGGTGCGGAATCTGCATTACTACTACGGGTATCCCGGGGTGGTGATGTTGTTCTACTGTACGGTGCGCGGGGCGGCGCGGATTCTGGCGTGGGCCGACACGGACGGCGAGAGTGGGGGAGCGATCGCCGGGCGGCGCGGCGGGCTGGCGCGCGGCGCGCTGATGACGGTGTGTGTCGTCGTGGCGCTGGCGTCGCTGGCGCTGCCGACACGCACGGATGGCCGGCGGCGCGTGCCCTACGAGGTGACGGAGCACCATCGGCTGGCGGCCGAGGTCGCCCGCCAGATTCCGCGCGACGCCGCGGTCGCCGCGCAGTACGAACTCTTCAACAAGGTGCCCAACCGGCGCGTGAAGCTGCCCATGCGCCTCGTGTTTCTGGATCGCGTCGAGTACGTCTTTCTGGACCAGACGGTCTTCCCGGGCGATCTGGTTGGTGCGGAGAAGCGCGCCGAACGCGAGGCCCTCTTCGCGCGCCTGGCCTCCGACGAGTGGGCCGTGGACCTGGAAGTGGATGGCTACGTGATCCTGCGCCGGGCCCGCTGAAGGGCGATGGACTTGATGGACCTCATGGACGGGCGGTCTTGAGCTGATCGACGTCCGGAAGGATCAGGACGCCCATCCCCTGTCGCGCATTCAGTCCATCGCGTCCGCCGCCACGACTTGCTCCATCCGGTCCATCGCGTCCATCTTGTCCATCAGGCCTTTCAAGAAACGTCCCCCGCCGGGAGGGCGGGGGACGGGATTGCACGACGCGGACTGAGCGACGGCTCAGTGATACAGGTTCCAGTTCTGGACGCTGGCGCCGGGGGTGAAGAAGGCCTGCGTGGCGGCCAGATTCAGGACGTCGATCTCGGCCAGGAAGGGCGAGGTCACGGCTTGCACATCGCCACCGGTGTTCTCGGCGTTGCGGAACGTATTGCCGAAGCCGGAGCAGTAGATGTCGACGCGCACGCCGGTGACAGCGGTGGCCAGCAGGCCGCCCGTGTCGTCGGCGACGGCGATGGCGCCGGCATGGCCAGCCGGGGCGTAGGGCGCCCAGTCACCCGGAACCGTGTTGCCCGTGTAGAACTGCACGTTGGCGGGCGGGATTCCCGACGGGTCGGTGTAGCCGAGGACCTGCGTCCAAGTGCCGCCGGCGCTGGGGGTGGCGTCGGTGGTCGTGTAGACGGCGAACGGAGCGAGACCGCGGACGTCCGGCGTGCCGCCGTTCCAGTTGTAGGCATAGACGACGACCGAGCCGATGTCAGTCGGGCCACCGAGAGCGTAGCCGATCGAGATCGCCGGCGTGTTGACGCCCGGGAAGTCGGCCGGCAACTGCCCCGGATAGGCGACCGCGGCCGCACCGTTGGTCAGTGCAGCCAAGTCGAACGCACCGCCGCCGTGGTTGGTGCGGGCATCAATCTGGAAGCCCGCGTTGCCGTTGATGAGATCGGTGCTGGACGGCGGCGGGAACGCCTCGAACGCGGCAGGAGGCGCTTGCTTCGGCATTGCTGCGAACGCGAGTGCCGCATCGTCGCTGGGAGCAACTCCTTGGGTGACCACCACGATGGCGGGTGCGGCGAGCACGGACGAGGCCAGCGCGAGCACCCCAAGACCCAACAGAACTTTCTTCATGGTTCTTCTCCTCTGAGGGGAAGTAAACGCTATCACGGGGCCGAATGAAGCGCTTACAGGTCGGGCGGTCAAGCACAAAGCGGCGTCCTTGCAGGGAAAAAACGCTTGCTGCTCGCCGGATTTCGGATGGCTCGAGGCTGAATAGAGAACCGCCGGACAGACGATGAAGTCGCTTGCAGGATGGCATGTCGGGGGGGCGGTTCAGGGAACCGTACGCTCTTCCCCTCCAGCGGCCGCTTCGCCTGAAATCCTGATCATTCTGGGCGTTCAGCGGGATTTCGTGCCGTCGCGCCAGAAAGGGTTTGACCGGGTCAATCGGTTGATGCAGGGTTGGCCATTCCCTGTAAGCGTGTTCCGAAAGGCGGACTGCGATAACGCCAGCCGAGGCTCTCTCTGGTGGCGTAAGCGATTTCGGCCCCAAGATCCGCAAGCAGGCAGCAGCACAACCCGCGCACCACCATGGGAGGCAGCCCGTCATGAGAACCCGCAAAGGCTTTACACTGATCGAACTCCTGATCGTCGTCGCGATCATTGCCATCCTGGCCGCGATCGCCGTGCCCAACTTCCTCGAGGCTCAGGTCCGCTCCAAGGTCTCGCGCACCATGGCCGACATGCGGTCGGTCAAGGTGGCCTTGGAGGCCTATCGCGTGGACGCGAACAAGTATCCCACGGGCCGCTCGTGCAATAATATCCTGCAGGCGGGTTATCCCGAAGGACCGATCAAGAACCGCCTGACCCTGATCACCACACCAGTAGCCTACATCACCGGACTGCCCGATGATGTCTTCAACTCCCAGCTGGCCTCCCTGCCAGAGCCCTGCGACAAGCCCAGCTACATCTACCTGTTGAAGCAGTACCATGCCCCGATCGGCATCTGGAACCTCGGTGCAACCTTCGAGAACCAGCCGACATGGGTGCTTTGGCCGCGTGGCCTGTCGCCCGAGTGGACGATGTTGTCCCAAGGGCCGGCCGGAACCGTGGAAGGCGCCACTACTTTCATCACCGCCATCCCCTACGATCCGACCAACGGCACGGTCAGCCACGGGCAGATCGTGACCTGGGGTCCCGGGTGATCCGAATCGTTCCAAACTACTCACCGTCTCGGGGCGCGTCTGTTTACAGGGCGCGCCCCGAGTCTTTCCTCCGGACGCTCTTTTCCCTCGCACCCCGCTTTCGGGCCTTCCAAAATACACCATGAGGCACCCAAGGCCCCCCGACCTCCCCCATGGGTCGTGGCGGCTGTGAAACCCCAAGGACATCTCGCCGTGGCAGTCACCATTCACGATCTTGCCCGCATGGCCGGAACATCAACGGCCACCATCTCGCGCGTGCTGAGCGGCAAACGCGGCGTCGGCGCCGCCAAGCGCGAGGCCATCATGCGCCTGGCCCAGGAGGTCGGCTACACCCCCAACCGCATCGCTCAGAATCTGGCGCTCAACAAGAGTCACGTCATCGGCCTCGTGGCGGCCGCACTCGACAACCCGGCCTACGTGGACTTCTTCCGCCGCATCCATCGCGCGGTGCACGACAAGGGCTATCGCGTCCTGATCGCCGACTCGGAACTGGACGCCGAGAAGGAACGCCAGAACATCGCCACGATGCGCGAGCATCGCGCCGAGGGGCTGATCGTCTTCCCCGTCCACGACTGGCGTGCCGCCGGCAAGGCCGAGCACTTCCTGCATCTGCGCGTCCAGAAGTTCCCCGTCGTCATCGTCGGACGCCTCGACGACCACGGGCTCGATGCCGTCACGAGCGAACAGGACGAGTGCGCCGCGACGCTCACCCGCCACCTGATCGAGCTCGGCCATCGCGACATCGCCTTCGTCGGCTCCGACCCGTCGAACCGCTGCATCGCCGAGCGCCAGGCCGGCGTCGAGCGCGCCCTGAGCGCCGCGGGGCTGACCCTGCGGACCGAGAACATCGTGCCGGATCAGCCGGGTTGGGTCGAGCAGCTCGAAACCCTCCTGCGGCGGCCCGACCGTCCCACCGCCGTCGTCTACATCAACGACGTCTGCGCCCTGATGGCCCACCCGATGCTCCTGCGTCTGGGGCTCCGCCTGCCCGCGGATCTCTCCCAGGTCGCCTTCGACGACAGTATTTGGTCGCGCTATCTGACGCCGCCGCTGACGACGACGGCGGAGCGGATCGAGGAGGTGACGGCCCGGACCCTCGAGGTGCTGTTCGCCCGGATGGAGGACCCCGACGGCCCGGCCGTGCGCCACCGGGTGGCGCAGGAAGTGATCTTCCGGAACTCGACCGCCGCGCCGCACCGCTGACGGGTCGCCGATCTGCCGACTGCAATCGTTTGCGAGACACATGCCGGTTCCGCTTGCCTAGCGGCCCGGTTCTCCCACAGTCTCGGGCTGTTCCTGCAAGCGTTGTCACACGATCGGCCGTCCAATTGGGGGATTCCAAGGGCTCAGCGGACATTTTCCAGCCCCGACGCAATTCGCCCATCGCCCGTCCAATATATCGTCGTAGCCGTTTGCAGCCCGGGACACCATCGCGAAAGGATGCCGAGCATGACCAAGCGCGCCTTCACCCTGATCGAGCTGCTCATCGTCGTTGCCATCATCGCCATTCTGGCGGCCATCGCCGTACCCAACTTCCTCGAGGCCCAGACCCGCTCGAAGGTCTCGCGCGTTCGGTCCGATTTGCGCACGATGGATACCGGCCTGAAGTCCTACTATGTCGACTTCAACCGCTATCCCTACGACAAGGCCTACAGCAACACGATGGGCATTCCGGCCGCGCGGCAACTGCGCGATTGGGGCGTCAGCAGTCTGTTCATGCTCACGACGCCCATTGCCTTCCTGTCGAGCGTCAACTTCAAGGATCCCTTTGTGGTCAGCAACTCCGCGAGCGCGATCCCGGCCGGCTGGCCGGCCCCGCCCGCCGGCGAGCTGCCCTACTACAACTTGGGCTACGGTCCGAGCATCGTGCCCACGGGCGGCGCGAGCGGCAACTGGGGCGACCTGGTCGGCAACGCCAACCCCAACACGCCCAACGCCGGCTTCGTGCTCCTGAGCTACGGCCCGGACGGCCTGTATCTGGCGGCCGAGTGGATCTCCGCCGGCCCGGACGCCTTGGTTGGTGCCAACTCCCTGGGCCTGACCCGGCGCATCGACCAAATCTACGACGCGACCAACGGCACCATCAGCAGCGGCGACATCGTGCGGCTCGACGTCCCGGGCGTGCAGATGAGCTTCTGAGGTGAGGAGCGCCCGAGACTGCCAGTGGCGGCAGCGGCGATGGGGTTAGTCCGGTCGTCGCTGCGCGGGAAATGATGGATCAGTGCGCGTGCGCTCTCCGGACGCTGTCTTGGTGATCTGCGCCACTTCTCCACTCTGACTTCTGCCTTCATCCGCTGTCTTCGCCTCCCCGGTTGACGCCCGCGGCGGGTAGGGGCTGACGTGGGCGCCGCCCGCGTCTGGCGCCGGGCCACACCGCCGGGGGATTCGCCGTGTCGCAGCCTGCTCCCATTTCGCTCCTCGAGGAACTCACTGCCCGCTTCGCCGCCGCCTTCGCCGGCTTGGGCGCCGATCCCGCCCTCGGTCAGGTGGCCGTCTCCCAGCGCCCCGAGCTGGGCCAGTTCCAATGCAACGGCGCCATGTCGGCCTCCAAGGCACTGAAGAGGAACCCGCGCGAGATTGCCGAGGCCGTTGTGGTCGCCGCGCGCGACGAAGCCCTGTTCGCCGAGCTGACGCTTGCCGGGCCCGGGTTCATCAACGTGCGCGTGACGGACGCGGCGCTGGCCGCGCGCGCCAACGCGCTGGCCGCCGACCCGCGCCTGGGCATCGCCCGCGCCGCCGTCCCGCAGACCGTCGTCATCGACTACGGCGGCCCCAACGTCGCCAAGCCCATGCACGTCGGCCACCTGCGCTCGTCCATCATCGGCGACTCGCTCGTGCGCCTGTTCCGCTTTCTCGGCCACGACGTGAAGGGCGACATCCATTTGGGCGACTGGGGGACCCAGATGGGAATGCTGATTTATGAGTTGAGCCGGCTCCAGCCGAACCTGCCATACTTCGATCCGGCGCTCGCCGGCCCCTATCCGGCCGAACCGCCGGTGACGATGGAGGACTTGCAGGCGATGTATCCGGCCGTGGCGGCGCGCTGCAAGGCGGACGAGGACGAACGCCGCGCCGCCACGCAGGCCACCGTCGAACTCCAGCAGGGCCGCCCCGGATACCGGGCCCTCTGGCAGCACTTCCGCGATCTCTCCATCGCCGAACTCAAGGCCGACTTCCATCGCCTCGGCGTCGACTTCGACCTCTGGTACGGCGAGAGCGACTACGAGCCCGACATCCCGGCCATGATCGCCGAGCTGCGCGCCGCCGGCGTCGCCATCGAGGACGCCGGCGCCCTGATCATCCCCGTCGAGCAACCCGACGACAAGAAGCCCATGCCCCCGGTCATGCTGCTGAAGTCCGACGGCGGCGCCAACTATGCCACCACCGACCTGGCCACGATCCGCCAGCGCGTGCGCGACCTGCACGCCGACCTGATCCTCTACGTCGTCGACAAGCGCCAGAGTCTGCACTTCGAGCAGGTGTTCCGCGCCGCGCGCAAATCCGGCCTAGCCGGCAATGCCGTCATGGAGCACCTGCCCTTCGGCACGATGAACGGCGCCGACGGCCGCCCCTTCAAGACGCGCGAGGGCGGCGTCATGCGCCTGAAGGACCTCATCGCCATGATGACCGACGAGGCCCACAAACGCATGCTCGAGGCCAATGTCGCGCAGGACTATCCCGGGGCCGAACGCGCCGCCATCGCCCACAAGGTCGGCATGGCCGCCCTGCGCTACGCCGACCTGATGAACGTGCGCACGGCCGACTACGTCTTCGACATCGAACGCTTCACGCGCTTCGAGGGCCGCACCGGATCCTATCTGCTCTACGCCGCCGTGCGCATCCAGTCCATCCTGCGCAAGGCCGCCGAGCGCCAGCTCGCCCCCGGCACCATCCTGCCGCCCGCGTGCGACGAGGAGCGCGCCCTCGTCCTGGCCCTGGCGCAACTGCCCGAGGCCCTGCGCGCCGCCGCCGACCAACGCATGCCCCACCACCTGTGCGCCTTCGCCTTCGATCTCGGCCAGGCCCTCAGCCGCTTCTACAACGCCTGCCACATCATGGACGAAAAGGACGCCGCGCGCCAGGCCTCGTGGCTCGGCCTCGTCACGCTCGTCCTGCGCGAACTCGAACTGCTGCTCGGTCTGCTTGGCATCGAAATCCCCGAGCGCATGTGAACCGCCGCGTTCGCCCTTGCCCGACCCCCCACCCCGTGAAACCCTTTCGCCGGCCATGGGCCACAACGTGAGAGAGGGGATTCGCCATGAACCATAACACCGGATGCGAACGGCGTCGCTTGGCGACCGGCATCATGATTCTGCTGGCCGGCATGTCGCTCGCCGCGCCGATCGAGCACTTCAGCAACGAGACGCGCATCGCGATCCAGTCGCCCGCGGCCAGCTCCGACTTTGCGCGCCCGCTCATCACCGGCGACTTCGACGGCGACGGCCGCGCCGACATCGTGGTCGGTCAGTCCAACTCACCCAATTTCGCCAATGCCTATATCGTGCGCGGCCAGCCCCTCGCCGGGCCCACGCCCCAGATGGTTGACCTCGCCTCCACGCCCGCCTCGAAGCGCCTCTTCGGCCCCGACCAGACGATCAACCTGCCGACCGCGCTTGCCGTCGGCGACCTCAACGGCGACGGCTACGACGACCTCGCGCTCACCGCGCCGATCATGAGCCCGCTCGGCCGCACGCACGCCGGACAAGTCTACGTCGTCCTCGGCGGGCCAAACTTCTTCGATGGCCCCGTCGATCTCAACCTGTCCGCGCCTCCCGCTGGCGTCTCCGTCGTCACCTTCTACGGCGCCGTCACCGCCGGCGACCTCGGCAGCCAGAGCGCCTTCGGTGGAATGGATGCCTACGGCCTCGCCATGGGCGACCTCAATGGCGACGGCATCGACGACCTGGTCGTCGGCGCGCACCTCGCCTCGCCCCAGTCGCGCGGCACCGCCGGTCAGGTCTACGTCTTCTTCGGCCGCACGACGCTCGCCGGTGGCCAGAACCACGACCTCGCCAGCGCCAACGTGCGCATCGACGGCTCGCGCCAGTACTACGAAACCGGCACCCGCGTCGCCGTCGGCGACATCACCGGCGACGGCATCGCCGACCTGATCATCGCCTGCGACACCGCCGGCGAGCAGACCTTCTTCCTCTCCTCCGAAGGCATCGTCTACGTCCTGCGCGGACAAGCCACGTGGAGCGCGTCCTACGACCTGCGCAACATCACGCCCGACCTGAAGATCCTCGGTCGCCGCGACGGCGACGGGCTCGGATCCAGCGTTGCCCTCGCCGACATGAATCGCGACGGCATCCTGGACCTGTGCCTCGGCGCCACCGGCGGCGGCTCCATCCCCGCCCTCAACGACGACTTCGGTTCCGTCGCCGTCTTCTTCGGTGGCGCCGCACTCGGCACCCTGCCCCGCACGATCAACATGGCCACCACCGCTCCCAACATCGAGTGGACCGGTCCCTCCGCATTCAGCAATCTGGCCTGGGCGATGACAGCCGGCGACTTCAACGGCGACGGCCACACCTCGCTCGCCGCCTCCGCCGTATTCGCCAATTACGGTTCGGAGTCCACCAACGGCTTCATCGAGGTGCTCGACTCGCGCGCCACCTGGCCGGCCAACGCGCTCGTGCGCTCGGCGCTGGGCGAACACGACCACCGCGTCATCGGCCCGCCGCAGGGTCGCTACGGCTTCGCCCTCGTCTCGGGCGACACCGACGGCGACGGCATCGACGAACTCGTCATCGGCGCCCCCTTCCACGGCAACGGCGAGGTGCACGTCCACCAACTCGTCCCCACCCCCGCCTCCGCGCAAGGCAACTGGACGATGTACGAGTAAGGGAGCACCAAGCCCCATGACGACCGAAGATCAGGACGGGCAGGCGAATCCCGCCCGCCCGTCCGCCGCTCCAGCCAAGCGCCGGCGCCGGGAAACCGGAGCCGCCCGCGATCGACTCCACCGCCGGGTGCGCGTGGACCGCATCCGGGCGCAGGCGGGCAACTACAGCATCGGTGGCTGGGTGCTTGTCGCCTTCGCCATCGGGGCCTTGATGGTGAACGTTGGCGTCGCGTTGCTTCTCGCGGTCTGGGCGACGGTGGCCTTCGGCATCTCGGCCATCCTGCGTGCCCTGTGCGACGTCGCCGACGCCCCAGACGCCGGCCCGGCAGTCCTCACGTCCGAACTCTCCTCGGAGCGCGACCGCTAATCCTTCAAGCTATTGAAGTTGAGATGGAGCGGGAGACGGGACTCGAACCCGCGACATTCAGCTTGGAAGGCTGAAGCTCTACCAACTGAGCTACTCCCGCCCGGGAGTGGGGGGATGCTAGCCGCGGGCCGCGGGTCGTCAAGGCCGAACTCGGGCACGTTCTTCTTGCCACGCCGCGGGCCCGGTTTCCAGACTCCCGGCCCTTCGATGGGGCGCGGGGCGCTCCGTCGGGTACCCTTCGCATTCCTGTCAGGGCCCCTCGATCGCATGGAAAGACGCTGGCTCGCCTTCTTCCTCGTTTTCACGGGGGCCTATTTCATCCTGATTGCTCCGATGTTCAATCGTCGGCTGTCCCCGCAGGAGGGGGCGGACGCGCCGGTGGGCACGCCGGATGCCGTGGTGCAGACGCCCGGTCAGACCCCCGGGCCGACGCCGCGGGCCGAGGCATGGCCCGAGCCGGGGCGCGAGTCGGCTGCGGCCGAGCCGGTGCGCGCGCCCGATGTCACGATGGAGACGGCACCGATCGAGGTGGTCGATACCGGGCTGGCGACGGTGCATCTGTCGACGCTGGGCGCGGTGCCGATCAGTTGGAAGTTGCAGCCGACCGAGCGCTTGGCGGCCGTGCGCGACCATGATTCGGGCACGACGTACGTGGTGAACCTTGTCCCGCAGGTACGGCACACGCCGGATCGCGAGTATCCGCTGCAGTTGTCCGGGCGGACGGTGGACCAGTTCAACCGGGTGGTGTATGCGGTCGAGCGGAGCCAGACGAAGGACGGCGCGATCGAGGTGCGGTTCACGTCGCCGGCGATCGAGGACGTGGTTGTGGTGAAGACGTACCGGTTCGAGCGCGACAGCTACGCGGTCGGGCTGGAGGTGGAGGTGCGCAACGGGGCCTACCGGACGCGTTTGGGGGACGCGGAAGATGGCTGGGGATTGGGCTGGCAGGGGGGCTTCATGCAGCCCGCCGCGGCGCGCATGGGCTTCTGGGACGAGATGTTCGCGGCGGTCTCGATCGGCGATCGGCTTCGGCTGCGCAAGATGGGGTCGGGTGACGATCCGCAACGCTACTCGCGGGACATCGGGTGGGCGGGGCAGGAGAAGAAGTACTTCGCGGCCCTGCTGGTGCCGTCTCCGGACAACCAGCCGGACTCGGTGACGGTGGCGGTTCGTCGGCGGAATCTGACGCCGGAGTATGACGTCAAGGGCGTGGCGGCGCCGATGTCGGTGACGCTGCACCATCCGGCGGCGATTCTGGGGCCGGAGGAGTCGGCGCGACTGAACTACACGCTGGTGGCGACGCCGAAGAGCTACGACCTGCTGGTGGAATTGTCGCAGACGGTGCCGATGCCTGCGGGAGCGATGCCGCTGTCGTCGGTGGTGTTCGGCAAGATGATCTGGGGTCAGGATTGGCTGCGGCCCATCTGCCTGCTGTTGCTGCGGGCGCTGAAGGGCTTCGAGAGCCTGGTGCACAACTGGGGTCTGGCGATCATCCTGCTGGTGCTGGTGGTGAAGATCCTCCTGTACCCGCTGTCGCATTGGGCGATCAAGGCGCAGGCGCGGACGATGGCCGAGCAGATGCGCATCAAGCCGCTGCTGGACAAGATCACGGAGAAGCACAAGGACGACCCGCAGAAGAAGAGCCAGGAGATGATGAAGCTGTACCGCGAGCACGGGATCAACCCGCTCGGGGCGCTGCGGGGCTGCTTCCCGATGCTCCTGCAGATGCCGATCTTCTTCGCGCTCTATATTCTGCTGGCGCAGGCGGTCGAACTGCGCGGCCAGGGCTTCCTGTGGATCCTGGACCTTGCGGAGCCGGACCGGCTGATTCCGTTCGGCAGCTTCCGGGTGCCGCTGCTGGGCTGGGACGCCTTCAACATCCTGCCCCTGCTGATGGCCCTGACGCAGTACTACACCTCCAAGTTGATGACTGCCAACGTCTCGGACCCGATGCAGCGGCAGATCATGGTCATGATGCCGATCGTCTTCGTGTTCATCCTGTACAACATGCCCTCGGGGCTGATGCTGTACTGGACCGTGCAGAATATCTGGCAGATTGGACACACGGTATTGACGAAACGCTACGTCGCGTTGCACGATACGCCCTCGGGCGGTGCACCGGCGGCCAGTGCGCCGGCCTGACCAAGGGGGGAGTCTCAGGGGGCGCCGCCTGTCGCGGAGCCCGCAGGACCCGATGAATGCCCGAGACCGGCCCGGCCGGCGGGGCAGCTCGGGAGTATGATGTCCGTTCCCGAGAGGTCCCCCGGGGGCCTCCGGTGTTCATAACGTGTGGGACAGGGGCAACCAACCATGAAGAAGATCGAAGTCGTCGCGCGCTCGCAGGAGCAGGCGCGCCGGAAAGCCGCCGAAAAACTGGGCCTTCCCTACGAACAGCTCCACGTCATCGAAGAGTACGAACCCGACGAGATCGACCTGAAGGGCCTGACCGAGGAAGAAGCAGGGTTGACCGAGGAGGAGCGCGGCGCGGGCGAGCCGGTGCTCTACATGGTCGAGCACAGCATCCTCGAGAACATGGAGCCGGTCGAAGAGTGGCTCGCCGGCTTGGTGGACCACTTCCAGCCCGGCGCCACCATTGATCTGGTGCAAAGCGGCGACGGCGTGCGCGCGGTCGTCGATGGGCCGGACCCGTCGATCTTCATCGGCCGGCAGGGCCACACGCTGGCCGCCCTGCAGCACCTGATCAGCCGCGTCGTTCCACGCCTGATCGAGAATTGCCCGCCCGTGCATCTCGATGTCGGCGACTACCGCGACCGCAAGATCGAGACGCTCGAGCGCCTGGCCGATCAGATCGTGGCCCGGGCCCGCCGCGCCGGCAAGCCCATGGCCCTGAAGCCGATGCCCTCGCCCGACCGCAAGTTCCTCCACAACTACCTCAAGTCCCAGAATGGCATCAGCACCCAGAGCCACGGACGCGAGCCGTTCCGCTATCTCGTGGTCGCCCCCGAGGGCGTGACCATCGACGAGAACAACGTGCCCCCGCCGCCGGAAGACACCGGGGATCGGGGCGACGACCGGGGCAATCGCGGCGGCCGTCGCCGCGGCGGGCAGGGTGGCGGTCAGGGCGGTGGACGCCGGGGCCGGGGCGGACGCGGTGGCCAGCAGGGTCAGCAGGGTCAGGGACGCTCGGGTGGCGACCCGCGCCGTCAGGGCGGGCAGCAGCGCCGCGGCGGCGAGGACCCCTATGCCGAGGAGCGTCGGCGCCTGCGCGAAATCGCCGCCACGTTCGAGAATGACGAGGAATTCCAGGCTGCCGAGGAGCGGGCCTTCCGCGACTTCCACCTCGAGGAGAGCCCCTCGCGGATGATGGCCTACAACGAAAACGCCGTGAATACGGCTGCCTTGGATGCCGGCAACGGACTGGTCGACGAGATCGAGTGAGCGTGCCGGTTCGCCTTGACAGGCGCACCTTTGGGCCGGAACGATATCCTATCGGTTAGGTAGGAATTCAAGTCAAGGATGCGAGCCATGCACGGGAAGATCTACAACGACATCACCGAGACGATCGGCAACACGCCGCTGATTCGATTGAACCGGGTGGCAGCGGACTGCGTGGCGACGGTGGCGCTGAAGTGCGAGTTCTTCAACCCGCTGTCGTCGGTGAAAGACCGCATCGGGCTGGCCATGATCAACACGGCCGAGGAGAGCGGGCGGCTGAAGCCGGGCATGACGGTGATCGAGCCGACCTCGGGCAACACGGGCATCGCGCTGGCGTTCGTGTGCGCGGCGCGTGGCTACCGGCTGATCCTGACGATGCCCGAGACGATGAGCATGGAGCGGCGCCTTCTGCTGCGGATGCTCGGGGCGGAAGTGGTCCTGACGCCGGGTCCGAAGGGAATGCCGGGAGCGATCGAACGCGTCGGCGAGCTGGCGCGCGAGTACGGCGAGGAAAACGTCTTCGTCCCGCAGCAGTTCGAGAATCCGGCGAACCCGAAGATTCACCGCGAGACGACCGCCGAGGAGATCTGGCGCGACACCGGGGGCAAGGTGGACATCCTGGTGTCGGGCGTCGGGACGGGCGGGACGGCGTCGGGCTGCGGCGAGGTGCTCAAGAAGTACAAGAGCAGCGTGAAAGTGTTCGCGGTCGAGCCGGTGGACTCGCCGGTCATTTCGGGCGGTCGGCCCGGGCCGCACAAGATTCAGGGCATCGGCGCGGGCTTCATCCCCAAGAACCTCAACACGAGCATCGTGGACGAGGTGGTGCAGGTGTCCAACGACGAGGCCTTCGAAATGGCGCGGCGAATCAACCGCGAGGAAGGCATCCCGGCGGGTATCTCGACCGGTGCGAACGTGACGGCGGCGCTGCGCGTGGCGCGTCGCCCGGAGAACGCCGGCAAGCTGATCGTGACGATCGGCTGCTCGGCCACCGAGCGCTATCTGTCCACCGCGCTGACCGAGGAGGCGCGTGCTGCCGAGCAGGCCGCCTCGCAGTGAGCCGCCCCGCAGTGAGCCGTTGCGCATGACCGACGCCCTCTTCATCGGGGCCCACCCGGACGACGTGGAAATCCTTGCCGGCGGCACGGTGGCGCGCATGGCGCGCACCGGCCGCCGGGTGGTGATCGCCGACGCCACCCGCGGCGAGATGGGCACGCGCGGCACGCCGGCCGAACGCGCCGTCGAGGCCGCCGACGCCGCCCGCATTCTGGGCGTCGAACGCGTGAACCTCGACCTGCCCGACGGCCGCATCGCCGAGGACGTGCCCGGTGCCGTTCGTCGCGTCGTCGAAACGCTGCGCGCCCTGCGCCCCCGCGTCGTTTTCGTCCACGAATTCGGCGACCACCATCCGGACCACAACGCGCTGGCCCAGGCCGTGCGCTTCGCCTGCTTCCAGTCGAACGTGCTCAAGTACGACACCGGTCAGGAACGCTTCCGGCCGTCGCGCCTTTTCCACTATGTCGGTTCGCGCCAGCGCTGGCCGAACCGGCCGGACTTCGTCGTCGACATCACCGACGTCTGGTCCACGAAGCTCGAGGCCCTGCGCGCCCACCGCTCCCAGCTCGCCAACCCCGACTACCAGGGCCCGGAGACCTACGTCTCCAGCGACCTTGCCTGGCACATGATCGAGATGCGTGCGGGCTTCTTCGGCGGACTGATCAACGTGCGCTATGCCGAGGGCTTCACCGCCGACGCGCCGCTGAGGATCGACGATCCGATGGGGTTGGCGGAGGCCTGAAGGGTCAGTTGTTAGTTCTTGGGTGTTGGCCGCGACGCCGGGACCACAGGGCGGCTTGCATCCCATTGTGGGCGTCCGTCCGACACGCTCCGTCCTCGGGAACCCACCGGTCGTCCTGGTGGTCGCCGGTCATACGATGCTGCAATATGGAATTCGCCTCGGTCCGGTCGCGCCGACTTCATCTTTTTGCGATCTGCCCTGACTACGCCGCCCTCACCTGCCCTGCTCGGTCATTCGCCGGGCGAGGTCGTTCTTGAGCACGTCGAGGATCCAGTTGTGATCCAGCGTGGGTTGCGGGTGGAAGTCGATCAGGTCGGGATGCAGGGTGGCGAGTTCGCGGCCCATGGCGAAGGGGACGATGTCGTCCTGCTCGCCGTGGAAGAGAAGGATCTCGGGGCGGGGAGTGCGTGCGGCGAGCTCGGCGAGACGGGCGCGGTTGTCGAAGCGGTCGCGCAGCAGGTGCATCATGGGCCAGAAGACCTGGCGCCGGGCCATGTCGAGCAGGCTCGTGAAGGGCGAGATGATGTAGGCGCGCTGCACGGGGTGGCGTGTGGCGAACTCCAGGGCGGTGGCGGCGCCGAGGGAGTGGCCGAGGACGTTGAGGTCGGCCTCGAGGGTCGGGACCGGCGCGTCCAGATGGCGCGCCAATGCGGGCAGCACCGCGTCGATGGTGTGCAGGATGGTGGTGCGGCTGGGCTTGCCGGCGCAGTTGCCGTAGCCCGGATAGTCGACGAGCAGGAAACCGAGCCCGGGCCCCTGCCTGCCGGCGGTTTCCGCGATGTCGAGCCAGTCGAGCGCCAGCGACCCGTTGCCGCCGAAGAGAATCCAGAGGCGTTTGGGCGGGGCGTCCGGGTTGTCGCGCGGCGGCAGGTAGAACATCGTCTGGCGCCCGGCCGGGGTCTCGAAGACGATTTCGGTGCCGCCGACACCGCCGAGTGTCATCCCGTAGTTCACCGGGTAGTCGCGCGGGAAGTAGATGAGCTTGCGTTGCAGGAAGAACAGGGCCCCGGCATACAGGAGCAGGAAGCCGCCGACGATGAGTGCGAGGTTGAGCAACATGCGCTGGAGCACGCGTCGCCGTTGGGGAGGAACCGGCACAGCGACGGGGTCTGGATTCATGGTCAAGACGATCCTTGCGGGCAGCTTGGCCGGGACGGACAGCGAGCGCAACAGACACTCGCAGGGGAGCGGGCGATCGGCGATGAGGCGGCGAGGGCGATGAGCGACCTGCGTCTGATGCTGGAGCGGGGGGCGGAGGCGGCCGTGCGGGGCCTGTTGGGGTGTGTGCTCGTGCACGAGTCGCACGGGGTGCTGCGTGCGGGGCGCATCGTCGAGGCGGAGGCGTACACGCAGGACGACCCGGCGTCGCATTGCTTTCGCGGAAGGACGGAGCGGAACCGGGCGATGTTCGGCCCGGCGGGCGTGGCCTACGTGTATTTCAGCTACGGGATGCACCACTGCATGAACGTGGTGACGGGCCGCGAGGGAGTGGGGGAGGCGGTGCTGGTGCGGGCGCTCGAGCCGGTCGAGGGCATCGAGGCGATGATCGCGGCGCGGGGCTGGGAGGGGCGGCCGTTGCGGGACCTGTGCAACGGGCCGGGGAAGGTGTGCCGGGCCATGGGGATCGGGCCGGGGCACTATGGCGCGGACCTGCTGGCGGGCGGCGCGCTGCGGCTCGAGCCCGGACGCCGGCGGCGGGGCGAGACGGTGCGCCTGACGCCGCGCATCGGAATATCGAAGGCGGTGGAGCTGCCGCGGAGGGCGGTGTTGGAAAGGAGTATTTAGTTTTTAGGTATTGGTTATTAGTGTTTTCTTGCAGGGGCGATGCGCTCAGAGACGCGTCGAGTCGATCAGGCGGATGCCGCCGACGCGGGCGGCCACGAGGACGAGCGTGTTGCCGCGCTCGATGTGGGAGAGGTCCTCGAGCGTGGTGCGTGAGACGATGGCGGCGTAGTCGAGTTCGACGCCCTCGCCGGCGCTGTTGATGGCCGAGCGCACCGCTTGCAGCAGTTCGCCGCAGTGGGTGATGCCCTGCTTCTTGGCCAGGAAGTGGACGCGGCGCAGCGCCCGGTTCAGGCACAGGGCCTTCTGGCGCTGCTCGTCGTCGAGCAGTTGGTTGCGGCTGCTCAGGGCCAGCCCGTTCTTGTCGCGTTCGGTGGGCACGCCGACGATCTCGATGTCAAAGGCCAGGTCGCGCACCATGTGGCGGATGAGGACGAGCTGCTGGGCGTCCTTGTGGCCGAAGAAGGCGAAGTGGGGCTGCACGATGTTGAAGAGCTTGGCGACGACGGTGCAGACGCCGCGGAAGTGCCCCGGACGCGACGCGCCCTCGAGGCGATTGGCCAGACGGGAGACATTGACCGTGGTGAGGAAGCCGGGGGGATAGATGTCCTCGGCCGGGGGCTCGAAGAAGTAGTTCACCCCGAGCTTGTTGCAGATGTCGTGGTCCTGGCTCGGGGTACGCGGGTAGCGGGCCAGATCGCGTGGATCGTTGAACTGCAAGGGGTTGACGAAGGAGGAGACGACGACGAGGCTGGCGGTGTTGAGGGCGCGCTGGATCAGGCGGCCGTGGCCCTTGTGCAGCGCCCCCATCGTGGGCACGAAGCCCACGGTGGCCTCGGGCGTCAGGGCAAGCTGGCGCCGGATCTCGCGCATCTGCGCAATCGACTGAACGACTTCCATGGTGGCAGTCGTTTGCCCCCGGTTTGAGGAGTGCGACGCCCAGCCTCACGAGCCCCCGGGCGCCGGGGCGGACGAGCCGCTGCGTCTTTGGCCCGTATCACGTTAGGGGGAATGGGGCCGGGGCGGGTATCAGGGCAAGGAGACTTTCACCGTTGGGGATAACTGACGGGGCAGGCGGCGCCGCTCTGCGCCCGGTCCGTCGACTTGGCCCGCAATCGGCTATTTGCGTAGACACCCCAGACGCCTCGGCGTCAGGACTACGGCTGCCTTGCGCGACGAGTTCGACGTCGCCCGGGCTTCCAACCGCACTTCGACCTTCCGGGGGTTGCCGCCCGGCATGATCCGTTTCCGGTCTGTTCGCTCTCTCCCCATCCGGGGCCTGCTTATCCTGACTCTGGCGATGCTGCTGCCGCCCGCGCTGTCGCCCGGCGATGCCGATCTGGGCGACGTCATTGTCCGCATGGAGCGGCTGGCCCGCGAGGGCCGGTTGCCCTCCTACGAGGACCTGCGCATGCCACCCGGCCAGCGCGCCGAGGTTCTGGGCCGCTACATGCAGTCCATGGACCTGATGCGCGACGACAGCGTCACGACCGGCGTCGTCTTCGCCGACGTGCCCGAGGACTCGCCCTACGCGCTGATGACGCTGGGCCAGTTGGTCGAGGTCGCCCTGGAGGGCAGCTTCACGCTGACCAATGCGGGGCGAAATCTGGAGATCGCCCGCAGCAACGTCATCGTCGAGGAAGCCTTCTTCACCCCCTTCGTGGACCTCGTCAGCAGTGCGACGTATCGGCACAATCGCAACGACGAAGTGCCAAGTCGTCGCCCGGGCGGCACCACGACGCGCACCACCGAGACCACGTCGGTCGGCGTCGGAGTCGACGTCACCCAGAACCTGCCAACCGCCGGCCGCCTGACCGCCAGCCTCGACGAGACGCGCACCCGCATTTCGTCGCGCGACCACGACCAGCACGGCACGGCCAGCGAATGGGACGCCTCGGCCGCCGTGCGGCTCAACCAGCCGCTCCTGCGCGGCAGCGGACTGCTCACCGGCGACGGCACCGACATCGGCACCGCCGACCTGCGACGCGCCCGCCTGAGCGAGATGCGCCAGGACCTGTCCTTCCTGCTCACCCGCCGCGACACCATCCAAGACGTCATCCGCCAGTACTTCAGCATCCTGACCGCCCGGCGCCAGCTCCTCGTCAGCCGCGACGCCATCCGCGAGCGCTATCGCTTCCTCGACGAGACGCGCATCAAGTACGAGGTCGGCCGCGTCGCCGAATCCGAAATCCTGCGCGCTGAAATCCAGTTCCTCGAGGAAATCGAGCGCGCCATCAACCGCCAGGAGAGTCTCGACAACGCGCGCGACCAACTCCTGCTCACCGTCGGCCTGCCGCTCGACACCCCGATCTCCCTGCTCGATGTCACCGAGGGCCTCATGATGCAGGGGCGTCTGGAGATTCCCGACGTCGAGACCGCCATCGAGTACGCCCAGGCCCACCGCCGCGAGCTCCTGCTGGCCGACATCGACATCGAACTCTCCCGCATCAGCCAGCAGCTTGCCCGCAACAACCTGCTGCCCTTCCTGGACTTCACCACCGGCTACTCCTGGCAGGGCGACGACGCCCGCTGGCAGGAGGCCAATCGCTTCGGCAACAACACCTACGACGCCGGCTTGGCCCTGCGGATTCCGCTGCAGAACATCCGCGAGCGCCAGGCCGCCCGCCAGGCCGGCCTGCGTCTGGAGAACATCCTGACCGACCGCGAGTCGCTCGACCGCCGCCTGACGCGCGAGGTCATGAGCACCCACCGCGCGGTGCTGACCAACGAGGCGCGCCTGACGGTGCTGAGCAAGCGCGTCGAGCAGGCCCGACGAAACCTGTCCCTGATCAACGAGAGCTTCGAAGTCGGCTTCTCGACGATCACCGAGGTGCGCATCGCCCAGGACGACCTGTTCAACGCCCAGAGCGCCTTCAGCACCGCCGTGCTCTCCTACCAGACGAACCTGGCGTCGCTGTACGTGGCGATGGGGCTGCCGCTGTACTGAGGCGGGGCGGACCGGATTTTGCAACCCCCCGTGGCGGGGGAGTAGGCCGACCGACACACGACGGAGCCCGAGCCATGCGAAACACCCTGCTGATCGGTGTGATCGTCGTCGCCGTTGCGGGCGGCGGGGGCGCCTATGCGTGGAAGCACTTCCAGGACAAGCCGGTGACGATCGACACGATCCCCACGGTCGAGGTGCGCCGCGGCTCCTTTCAGGTGCAGTTGACGAGCATCGGCGAACTGCGCGCCGCGCGGTCGTCGGTGCTCAGCAGTCCCTTCGAGGGCAAGATCACGAAGCTGGTCGAGGAGGGTGCGCGCGTCGAAGTTGGCGATCCGGTGATCTGGTTCGAGACGGACCAGATTGAGGAGGAACTCGAGGACCGCCTGGCGCAGCTTGAACTCGACAAGAAGAACCATCAGGCGTCGATCGAGGCCTACGAACTGGAGAAGATCAAGAACCAGTACTCGCTGGAGGCGGAGCGGACGCGCGTGGAAATCGCGCGCCAGTCCTTCGAGGACGCCCGCCAGAAGTTCGAGGCGGAGAAGGTGCTGTTCGAGCGCAACGTCTCGCCGCAGACGCAGCTCGACACGCGGCGGCTGGCGCTGCTGCAAGCCGAGTTGAACCTGCGAAACGCGCAGATCAACCTGGCGCGGGTGGAGGAGAACCTTGCGGGGACGCTGCGCGTGCGCGAGCAGGACATCGAGCGCGCGCGCCTTGTTGTCGAGCGCACGGAGCGCCGCGTCGAGGAGGACCAGCGCAAGGTCGAGTCGGCGATCGTTCGGGCCACCAGTCCGGGCGACATCTCGTACCTGAAAATCTGGAAGTCGGGCGTGGCCGCCAAGATCGTCGAAGGCGATCAGGTCTGGCGCCGCTCGAGTCTGGTCGAGATTCCCGACACCACCGAGATGCACGTCGTGATCCCGGTCAACGAGATCGACATCTCGCGGGTCGAGGTGGGCCAGCGCGCCGAGATCGAGCTGGTGGCGTTGCCGGGCAAGAGCTTCCCGGCCGTGGTGGCGGGCAAGTCGATCGTGCCGATCAGCGATCCGGCGGCGCGCTCGTGGGACCGCGGGGGCGGCGACACGCCCGGACCCCGCGAGTTCGAGGTTCGCGTCCGCGTCGAAGGCACCAGCGAACTGTTCCGTCAGGGCATGACCGCCTCGGTGCACATCTACCTCGACGAGCGACCCGATGCGTTGCAGGTGCCGCTCGAGGCGATCGGCATGCGCGACGGCGCCACCGGCGTGTGGACCGATGGCGGCATGGCCCCGACCTTCGTGCCTGTCACCATTCTGGCGTCGAACCAGCACTACGCAGCAGTCGAGGCGTCGTTGTCCGCCGGCCAGCGCCTGTTGCTGGCCCCGCCCACGGGCGAAGGCACGCCCGGCATCCTGATCCCCGACATCGAGGAAGAAGAGACCACAAGCGACGCAACGACGGGAGCGCCCGCCGGAGGCCGTCGCTCTTGATCATCGACATCGACAGCCTGACGAAGACCTACGAGATCGGTCCCATCAAGGTGCTTGCGCTGCGCGGGCTGCACCTGAAGGTGCCGCAGGGCGACTACGTCGCCATCATGGGCCCGTCGGGCTCGGGCAAGTCCACGCTCATGCACATCATCGGTTGTCTGGACCGCCCGACCAGCGGCTCGTATCGCCTGCGCGGCAATGCCGTCGAGGACCTGGACGATCAGGCCCTTTCGCGCACGCGCAACCGCGAGATCGGCTTCATCTTCCAGTCGTTCAACCTGCTCGCCCACATGAACGTGCAGCAGAACGTCGAGCTGCCGATGGTCTACGCGGGCATGTCCCGGCGCGAACGGCGCGAGCGCGCCCTCGCCGCCCTCGAACGCGTCAGCCTCACCGATCGCCTGCGCCACCTGCCCAACGAACTCTCCGGCGGCCAGCGCCAGCGCGTCGCCATCGCCCGTGCCCTCGTCAACAAGCCCGCCATCCTGCTGGCCGACGAGCCGACCGGCAACCTGGACTCCAAGACCGGCACCGAGATCATGGCGCTGTTTGCCGAAGTGCACGCCGCCGGCAACACGCTGATCGTCGTCACCCACGAGCGCGACATCGCCGAGCACGCCAACCGCATCGTGCACATCCGCGACGGCGTGGTCGAACGCATCGAGACCGTGCGGGGCCCGCAGGTCGAAGTCGCTCAGGCCTCTGCCGCGGCCGGGAACTGAATCCGCACGACCGTGCCGGTCGGACCCGTTTCGGCCACCTCGATCCGCCCGCCGTTTGCCTCCGTGGTCCAGCGCGCCACCGCCAGCCCCAATCCCGTGCCGGGTGCATCGGACTGCCCGCGCACGAAGCGCTCGAACTCGCGGCCCCGCACCTCCGGCGCAATCCCCGGCCCGCTGTCCCGCACCTCGACGATCACTGCCCCGTCCCGACGCGCCACCCGCATGGCCACGCTCCCGCCCGTCGGCGTGTAGCGCAGCGCGTTGTCCAACACGTTAATGACCGCCTGGCGCAGCAGCGCGGCGTCGGCCTCCACGGTCGCCCCCGCCTCGACGTCGCAGGCGAGGGCGAGCCCGGCCTCCTCGGCCAGCGGCCGCAGCGTTTCGGCGATTTCCTGAACGAGCGTTCCGATATCCAGCCGCTCGCGCCGCAGCGGCAACTGCCCCGCCTCCGCCCGCGTGATCGTCAGCAGGTCCGCCGTCAGGCTCGCCAGTCGGTCGGCCTCCTCCAGCATGCTCGCGATCGTCTCGCGCAGTGACTCGGCCGGAACCTCCCCGCGCAGCCCGGCCTCGCCGACCGCCCGCATCGCCGCCAGCGGCGTGCGCAACTGGTGCGACGCGTCGGCCGTGAAGCGCCGGAGCTGGTCGAACGAGCACTCGAGGCGCTCGAGCGTCTCGTTGAACACGGTGGCCAGTTCGCCGAACTCGTCGTGTGGGTTCTCGACCGGCAGGCGCTCGTCGAGGCGTTCGGCGGTGATGGCCCGGGCCCGGGCGGCCATCGCGCCCACGGGGCGCAGCGCCCGCCGCGCCAGCAGCAGCCCTCCGAGCACCGCGAAGGCCAGCGTGCTGGGCAACCCGATGCCCAGCGTCAGCGCCAGCGCGTGCAGGGCGACGCGGGCATCGTTGGCCGGCCGGGCCAGCGCCACGCGCACGTCGTCGGCCGGCGCCGCCTTCAACACGCGGAAGGTGTCGCCCGCGGCGTTGCTCCAAAGGATCGGCGTGTCGTATGGAAGACCGACCAGCGCTCCGTCGAGCCCGGCCTCGCGCCAAGCCTCGGTGTCGCGTCGGTGGCCCTCGCGCAGCGAGACCGTCAGCAGCGGCAGCGCGGGGATCTCGGGCCCGGCCTCGAGGCGTTCGGGCGACGAGTCAAGCATCCACTCGACGTACTCCCGGTCCGCCCGCAGCGCGCCGTCCAGCTCGCCCAGCAGCCCGGCCCGCACCAACGCGTACACCTGCACCGCGAACACCAGCAGCAGCGCCGACAGCGTCGCCGCGTACCATGCCGTCATCCGCCCGCGAAAGGTCAGGCGCATCCGGCCGACTCCAGCACGAACCCAACGCCGCGCACCGTGCGGATCAGGCGCACGGCGAACGGGTCGTCCACCTTGCGGCGCAGGCGCGCGACGTGCACGTCGATCACGTTGTCCAGCGGCGTGGCGCGCGGGACGTCGTTCCAGACCGCCTCGGCCAGCATGCGCCGCGTGACCGGCTGGCCGGCATGGCGGGCAAGCAGCAGCAGCACCTCGAACTCCTTGGGTGTGAGGTCCAGCAGGCGCCCGGCGCGACGGGCGCGGCGCTCGACGATGTCGAGCTCGAGGTCCGCGACAACCAGACGACTGGCCTCGGCGGCTCCGCGCCGGGCCAGCGCCCGCACGCGGGCCAGCACCTCGGCGACCGCGAAGGGCTTCACCAGATAGTCGTCCGCCCCGGCATCGAGCCCGGCGACCCGATCGTCCACCGCATCGCGCGCCGTCAGCACCAGCACCGGCCCGCGCCAGCCGCCCGCGCGCGCCCGACGCAACACTTCCAGCCCGTCGAATCCCGGCAGCCCCAGATCGAGCACCATCAGATCCACGCCGCCGCGCTCCACCGCCGCCACCGCTGCCGGCCCATCGCCGACCCGCGCCGCCTCGTGCCCCTCCGCCCCGAGCGCCGCACACAGCGCCCCGGCAATCTTGGCCTCGTCTTCCACCACCAGCACCCGCATGGCTGCGCCCTCCTTGGGGGGCCGCTTGCCCCCACCTGCCGGACCGCCCCCGGCAGGGCAATCCCGGTCGCACGCGCCGAAAAATCCTCTTGTCTCCCACCCGGGCCTGGTCCACTTGTTCCGTCCCTTTCAGGGGGGCGGTTAGCTCAGATGGTTAGAGCGCAGCGTTGACATCGCTGAGGTCACAGGTTCGATTCCTGTACCGCCCACCATTCACCCTCCCCAGCAACTCTCGCCCCCCTCCGCTTCCCGTACAATAGAGTGGCGCACGGCCGCCGGTTCGTGCCAGCGTCCCCTCATGATGGAGACTCGACCATGACCCTGCCAGTCGCCCTCCCCCTGCCCGGCGAGAAGATTGCCGAAATCTGCCGCCGCCACGGCATCCGCGAACTCGCACTGTTTGGCTCGGTGCTCCGCGAGGACTTTCGCCCCGACAGCGACGTGGACATACTCATCGCCTTCCCTCCGGACAGGCGGATTGGCCTCTTCGGGCTCGCGCGAATTCAGGAAGAACTGTCGGAAGCCATCGGCCGGCAGGTGGATCTCGTTCCACGCAACGGTCTCAATCCGGTCATTCGCGAGGGAGTACTCCGGGAGGCAAGGACCCTCTATGCGATCGGATGAACTCTACCTCAGGGACATTCTCCGAGCCGCCGACGATCTGACGACGCTCATTCAGGGGCTGACGGTCGTCGAGTTCGCCGACCGGATGCTCGAGAGGCGTGCCGCCCTTCAAGCCCTCGCCGAGATCGGCGAAGCCTGCGCCCGCATCTCCACCGAACTCAAGGCGCGCCATCCAGAAGTCGCATGGAAGATGGCCGTCGCCGTCCGGAATTTCGCCGTTCATGCCTACTTCGGCGTCGAGTGGGACATCATCCACGCCACCATCACCGGCGACATTCCCCCGTTCCGTCTCCAGATCGCCGAAATCGTCGAGCAGGAATTCCCAAGCAATCTCAGCGCCGGGAGCTGATCGACTTCCCACAAGTCCACCGCCAAGCCCGGCATTGATTCCGTTCGCGCCTGACGCCCCGCATCGCACGCTCCCGAAGCGTTCGCGGAACTTGGGCATGATGACGTGGGCGGCGCACAGGACTTCCTGGCCTTCGACGAAGAGACCCAATCCCCCGCAGTCCGGCATTCTGCGGTGGCCGTGCCGCGTGTCGAATCCCGCTTGAGCTTTCCTCCGTCCGGGTGTTGCCTGCGGGCACGAGGACCGATTCTGCGGGGGCGATCCGCGGGGACCGCGGAGGGCTCCGTGCGGGAGGAGGGTACCATGTCGGACGGCAAAAAGAAGAAGGCCGGCAAGGCCAAGCACGAGGCCGGCGGTGACGGTGCGCAGGCGCCGGCCGAGGGCGTGGCCAAGATGAAGCGCAGCTTCTATGAAGCAGAACTCGAGCGCCTGTACGCCGAACTGGTGAAGTTGCAGTACTGGATCAAGGACCGCGGCCTGCGGGTGGTGATGCTGTTCGAGGGACGGGACGCGGCGGGCAAGGGGGGGACGATCAAGCGGATCACCGAGCCGCTGAATCCCCGGGGCTGCCGCGTGGTGGCGCTCGAGAAGCCGTCGGACCGCGAGCGCACGCAGTGGTACTTCCAGCGCTACGTCGAGCACCTGCCGTCGGCGGGCGAGATCGTGCTGTTCGACCGCAGTTGGTACAACCGCGCCGGCGTCGAGCGCGTGATGGGGTTCTGCACGGACCGCGAGTACCGCGAGTTCATGCGCTCGTGCCCGGAGTTCGAGCGCATGATGGTGCGCTCGGGCATCGTGCTGCTGAAGTACTGGTTCTCGGTGAGCGACGACGAGCAGGAGCGGCGCTTCCAGCAGCGGGCCAACGACGTGCGGCGGCGGTGGAAGCTGAGCCCGATGGACCTGAAATCCCGGGACCTGTGGGAGGACTACTCGCGTGCCAAGGACGAGATGTTCTTCTACACCGACATCCCGGAGGCGCCGTGGCACACGATCGAGTCGGACGACAAGCGGCGCGCGCGGCTGAACTGCATCCGGCATCTGCTCGAGCACATTGGCTACGAGGACATCATGCCCGGGCCGATCGAGTTGTCGGCGCGGGTGGTGCGCAAGACCTACGAACGCCCGCCGCGGGGCGACCACGCCATCGTGACGGACTACTATGCCAGTGAGGTGTAGGCTGGCGCCCAGGGGCCCGAAACGGCCACCGCCCCGCGGGATTGCGGGGCGGTGGCGGGAGAGGCGTTGGTGTCGGGATCGCGTCAGTTGAGCTCGAAGAGGAAGAGCTCGACGCGGCGGTTGCGGGCGCGGGCCGCCGGGGTGTCCTCGTCGGCCAGCGGAACCATCTTGCCGAAGCTGACGGTCTCGACCCGTCCGGGGGCGATGCCGCGCTCGAGCAGGTAGTTGCGTACCGCCTGGGCGCGCCGGCTGCCGAGCACGAGGTTGTACTCCTCGGTGCCGGAGGAGTCGGTGTGCCCGCGCAGGACGATGCCCGTCTTGGGGTTCTCGCGCAGGAAGACCAGCGCCTTGTCGAGCCGGGAGCGGCCCTCGGCGGTGAGCGCGTCGCTGTCGAAATCGAACTCGACGTTGGCGAACTCGGGCACCTGGCGGCCGAGCGGTGCGGTCTCGTCGCGTCGGCCGACCTCGACGAAGCCATCGGTGGCCGGGTCGCGGACGGCGTTGCGGAAGGCGGCTTCGGCGGCCGCGGCCGCCTCGGCGTCCGGATCGGAGACCACCGGCCGGGGTGGGACGCGGACTTCGCCGTCAAGCTGGTCCGGCCCGGTGGGCAGGTGGGCGGTGCCCTTCTTGGCGCATCCGAGGGAGAAAGCAAGAACGCCCCCCGTTAGGAGGGCGAGGAGAAGCTGTCGGTTCATGGAAGTCCTGCCTTTGGTCCCGGGGCGATCAGTAGGCGGCCGCGGTCTGGGTGCCGGGGCTGTAGACCAGGAACATGGCGCGCCGGTTCAAGGAGTGGGACTGCTCGTTCTGGTCGAACGTCAGCGGGCGGAGCTTGCCGTAGCTGATGGTGGACATGCGGAAGGGCTCGATGCCCTTGCCGGCAAGGTACTCGCGGACGGCGTCGGCACGGCGCTGGCCGAGCGAGACGTTGTACTCCTCGGTGCCGCGCTCGTCGCAGTGGCCTTCGATCTGGACGTGGACGCTGGCGTTGGAGGCGAGCCACTGGGCGTGGCCGTCGAGGACGCGCTGCCATTCGGGCGACAGACCGAACTGATCGTACTCGAAGTGGACCATGTCGAGGTCGGCGATCTGGACGGCGTTCTCGACGCCGGCCAGATTGGCGTTCTGGGCGAATCCGCCGGTGCCGGAATCAGGCCCGAAGGGCGAGCCCGCCAGGCGCGAGGCGCCGCTGCCCGAGGGATCGAGCATCGGGGGACCGTCGGCCGGCGACCAGGCACCGCCGGGGCCGAGCCGGGCGTTGCCGCCGGCCAGGGAAGACTTCGTGGCGCCCGGCACGCGCACTTCGGCGTCCGGACGCGGCTTCTTGGCGCAGCCCGCCAGCACGAGCGAGACTGCCACACAACTGGTCAACACGATGCGGGTGCAGGTACCTTTCATTGTTGGAACCGACCTCCAAAGGCGTTGGGGAAACGGATCGGGAACGGGACGGGGTCCATTGGGCATTACCCGCGGGAACAGTGTCCGGATTCGCCTCTCACGAGCCCTGCTAGGTGTCGCGTGCATACCGCATCAAGTACTTTCTTCGCGGAAAAGAACGAAAATCGTCCGGCGCGGAATCGCGGAATGGGCTGGCATTCCCGTGCCGGGTCTGGAGAGTGATAGGCAGGGTTCGCCGGGGTGGGGCCCGGCCCAGGAGGCCCGCATGGCAGGACGATCGAAGAACAGCCTGGGATGGAGGGGAATCCTTGCGCTGCTGGCGGGTTGGGCGGCGCTGGCCGGGGCGCAACCGGCATGGTTCGTCCAGGACGGGGCGCTGGTGCGTTTCGACGGGCAGGAGGCGGTGAAGCTGGCCGCGCCGGCCCCCGAGGTCCGCGTCCGCGAGTTCCTCGGCGTCGTCGCCGACGGGGCGCCGGTGGTGAAGCTCGACGTCGCCGCCGGGCACCGGCACGACGCCGACTGCGGGCACGAGCACGACCCGGCCCTGGCCGACATCGTCGAGCTGGACGAGGCCGGCCGGGTTCGGCGCGTCGTCGCCGAAAATGCGTTTCGCGCTTTCCCGTCGCCGGACGGCACGCGCGTCGCCGTCGTGGATGCCGACTACTCGGTGCATGTTCTCGACGGGGAGAGGCGGCGCTCGCTCGCGCTCGCCGAGCGCACGGTGCTCGTCGCCTGGTCGCCGGACGCGCGGCGCCTGTGCCTCACCGTGTATCCGCCCGATTGGTGCTTTAACGCGGCCTCGACGGCCGACGGGCCCGACGACTTCCTGCGCCTCATCAACAACGATCTGGTGCTGTACGATCTCGAGACGGATCGCGCCGAGCGCTTGACCGACGCGCCAGGTTACGACTACGGCGGTCTCTTCTCGCCCGATGGCGCATCGATCTTCTTCATCTCCTCGCGCGCCGGCCGCGGCGCGTTCCATCGAATCGACCTCGCCACGCGTCGGATCGAGCAACTGACGAACCTCGAGCCGGGTTCCTACGACGTACCGGTGGGCCGCTCGCAGACGCTCGTGTGGTTGCCGGCACTCGATGCGGTTGCCTACGAAGCGCAGGAGACGCCGGAGCTGTCGTCGATTCGCGTGGTGGGCTCGGACGGCGGTCGCGCGCGGAAACTCGGCCTTGGCACGCAGCCGCGCGTGCTCGAGGGCGGCAGGGCGCTCGCGTACCTCGCCGCCGACGGCACGCCGAGGCTGCAACGCGGCGGGGAGGTGGCGCCATGAGACGCCGCGCCGCCGCGCTGGTTGCTTCGCTGGTGTCGCTCGCGACGACGGGCCTTGCCCAAGTGGCACAGGATCCGCCGGGGTTCGCCTTCCCGTTCAACACAGCCACCTATCGCATGACGGCGGCGTTCGATCTCGACCGCGCGACCGACACGCGCGCCGATTACACCGGATGGCGCAGCGGCGATCCGACCGCCGGATCGGGCCACGCCTACGACGGGCACAGCGGCAGCGACTTCGGCATGCCCAACGGCACGCCGTTGCACGCCATCGCCAACGGCACCGTGACCTCGCGCTATCAGGACTTCCCGACCAACGACACCTCCGGCGGCGGCAACTACATCATCACCAGCCACACCGCCGGCGGCCACACCTATCGCGTCAACTTCTGGCATCTCGACTACCAGGGCGCGCTCGTCGGCGTCGGCTCGTCCGTGACAAAGGGCCAGCAGATTGCCATCTCGAACAACACGGGCAATTCGACCGGGCCGCACCTGCACTACGGCATCTCGCGCAGCAGCGCGACGAACAACTACACCTGCCCCTTCTACCACGGCTGGTGGGAGGCGCAGGAATACTACTGGGGCGACACCCGCCCGTGCCTGATCTTCATCCGCGTGAACTCCGGGCCGCTGAACGGCCGCACGGGCAACACGACCGCCTATCCGGTGGTGACGACGTTGCCCACTG
This sequence comes from Candidatus Sumerlaeia bacterium, assembly GCA_019634695.1. Taxonomy (GTDB): domain Bacteria; phylum Sumerlaeota; class Sumerlaeia; order SLMS01; family JAHLLQ01; genus JAHCAW01. Next base: position 47,523 of record JAHCAW010000012.1, on the reverse strand, counting down.
GCAGCGTCTTTGTCGCAACGCAGCACAACGGTTGGTACCGCATCCTGCTGCCGATGCCGCCGGCGTGGGTGGTCGAGGCCCGCACGCCCACGGGCGCGCTCTCGTCGGCCTACTCGGAATCGGGCTCCTGGTTGAATGATGCGAGCCGCAGCACCGTCGCCGACATCGACGACAGCGCCAACCGCACAGCGCTCGCGGCGGCGGGCAGTCGCTACTCGACGTTCACCGGCACCGGGGGCACACAGACGGCGACCTTTCGATTCACGCCGCCGCAACGCGGCACCTACCGCGTGCTGACCACGTGGCCGCGCGATGCCAATGCGCTGGGCGTCACGTACAGCGTCACGCATCTGAACGGCACGAGCACCGCGACGCTGGACCAGCGCGGCGACGCCTCACCGGTCGGCGCAGGCACGCATGCCTCCCCGTTCGTCATCGCGCGCAATCCCTACGTCGGGCGTCATTCGACTGTCGGCGCCGAATCGATCTGGCCTTCGTATTCGCCCGCCGGCAGCGGCATCTCGCAGGGCGGACCGGAGCGACTCTATCGCCTGCTGCTTCCTCGCGCCTCCGCGGTGCGCGTGCGCGTCGATCACGCCGACTACCCGACGAAGGACGTGGACATCCATCTGCTGGGCAGCCAGAGCAACACGAACTGCCTGGCGCGCGCCGACTGGAGCTTCAGCCATTCCGCCGCCGCGGGGACGTACTTCATCGCGGCCGACACCTACCAGAACGCGACCCGCGCGACGGACTACACGTTGACCGTCGAGCTGGACGACACGACTCCGTTGCCCGACAGTTGGGTGCTGGTGGGGGAGTACTCGTTCGATCGTGCCGTCGAGTATTCGGTGCAGGTGCGCCAGCAATCGGTCACCGGCCCGGCGGATCCCGCGCGGCCGGGTCGCGTCTACGCCGACGCGATCAAGATCGTGCCGGTGATCACGCACCGCAGCGTCTTCATCTCCAACGACGCGAGCCTCACCTCACGCGTCAACACCTCCACAACCCCCGTGTGCAGCGTCGTCGTGCACGTGGACAGTCTGGCGGGCAACGATTCGCGCGACTTCGCGGACTACATGGAGGTGCCGGTCCACGCGGCGAAGGGCAGGGGAGCGACGAACGCCTCGCCGATCGTCGCGAAGGCGGTGACGGGTCATCGCTTTGTCGTCACCGAGCGCACGCCCGACGGATGGTATCGCGTGCATCTGACGAACGCGACGGGCGCGACCTCGGGCTGGATCTCCGGACGGCACCTGACCATCTACAACGCCGCCGCGGCGACACTCGTGCCCGCCGCATCGCCCGAGGGATGGGCGGTGCGCTGAGGGGTTGGAACTCGCCGAGGCGGCCGGACGATACGGCTTGACGGAGGGTGCGTGAGCTGACACCTAGACCTTTGAGTTTCTGCTGATTCCGGGGTGGCGCGACACGGACGCCATGCTGGATGAGTCGGCTGGCGAGATTTCATCGTTTGCAGAAGCCCGTTCGCTCCTGAACCAGTGTCATGAAGCTCGTGAATCGCCATGAGGCACGAAGGTAGCCATGAAAGTTCTGGATCTCATCCGCCTTCTCGAAAAAGACGGCTGGGTTCTGGCCAGGCAGCGAGGTAGTCACCGACAATTGAAACACCCCGCCAAGCCCGGCCTTGTCACGATCGCGGGAAAAGCGAGCGACGATCTTGCGCCGGGCACTCTGAACAGCATCCTCAAGCAGGCAGGTCTGAAGCCATGAAGTACCTCATCGTGATCGAGAAGACAGACACGGGCTACTCGGCCTATTCGCCCGACGTGCCGGGCTGCGTCGCCACGGATGCCACGCGCGAAGCCGTCGAGGCCACAATGCGCGAGGCCATTGCCTTCCATCTCGACGGCCTGCGCGCGGAAGGCATGACGACCCCCGTGCCGCAGAGCAGTTCGGCCTATGTGGACGTGCCCGCATGAGCGTGCCCGCACGCCTCATGTCGAACGCTTGAGGAACTTGCCGGTGGTGCTCTCGCGGCAGGCGGCGACCTCTTCAGGCGTGCCCTGCGCGACAAGGCGACCGCCGTGCGGGCCGCCCTCGGGGCCGAGGTCGATAATCCAATCCGCGCGGCGGATCAGCTCCAGGTTGTGCTCGATCACCAGCAGCGAGAAACCCTTCTCGAGCGCCTGGTCGAACACGCCGAGCAGCACTTCTAGGTCCGCCGCGTGCAGGCCGGTCGTCGGCTCGTCGAAGATCAGCATCACGTTGCCCGTGCGACTACTTGCCGTTGCCAGGTGCGAGGCCAGCTTCAGGCGCTGCGCCTCGCCGCCCGACAACGTGTTCGTCGCCTGACCGAGTCGCAGGTAGCCCAGGCCCACGTCGGCGAGCGGCTGGAGTCCGCGTTCGATCGCCTTCTGGCCCGTGAAGAACACGAGCGCCTCGGACACCGTCAGGTCCAGGATGCCCGTCGCGTTGCGGCCGTTCCACTCGACGCCCAGCACGCGCTCCTGGAAACGCCGCCCGTCGCACGCGTCGCACACCACTTCGACGTCGGCCAGGAACTGCATGTCGATCACCTGGCGGCCGGTGCCCTCGCACGCCTCGCATCGTCCGCCCTCGACGTTGAACGAGAAGTCGCGCGGCTCAAGCCCCAGGTGCCGCGCCTCGCGCGTCTCCGCCAGCAGGCGCCGGATGCCGTCGTAGGCCTTCAGATACGTTGCCGCGTTCGAGCGCGTCGAGCGTCCGATCGGCTCCTGGTCCACCAGCACCACGTCGTGCAGCGCCTCGAAGCCCTCGAGCCCCGCGATGTGCCCGGGCTCGACGTCGGATTCGCCGCGCTCGCGCCGGTAGTTCGCCCACAGGCAACTTTTCACCAATGACGATTTCCCCGAGCCGCTGACGCCCGTCACCACCGCCAGCACGCCGAGCGGCACGCGCACCGTCAGGTTGTCGAGGTTGTTCTCGCGCGCGCCGCGCACGGTCACCCAGCCCCGTGGCTCGCGCCGGCCATAGCGCGTGCTGCGCTCGCCCTTGCGCCCGCCGCGCTTGGGGGCCTCCTCGCGCGGCGCCAGGAACCGCGCCGTGTGCGACGCCTCCGCCCCGCGCGCCGCCAGCTCCTTCGGCGTCCCCTGGAACACCACCTCGCCGCCGCCCTCGCCCGCCTGCGGCCCGATGTCCACCAGCCAGTCCGCCCCGCGAATCACGTCCAGATCGTGCTCGACGATCACCACCGTGTTCTCGAGTTCGGTCAGCCGCCGCAGGATGCGCACCAACCGGTCCGTGTCCCGCGGATGCAGGCCCACGGTCGGCTCGTCGAGCACGTACAGCGTCTCGGTCAGCGCGCTGCCCAGCGCCGTCGCCAGATTGATGCGCTGCGCCTCGCCGCCCGACAGCGTCCGCGTCTGGCGACTCAGCGTCAGGTAGCCCAGCCCCACCTCCGACAGGTAGTCCAGCCGCGCGCGCACCTCGCGCAGCGCCCGCTCGACGGTCTGCGTCTCCTGCTTGCCCAGCGGCACCTCGGCGAACCACGCGCGCAACTCCTCGACGTTCATCCGCCACAGCTCGGTGATCGTCCGTCCGCCCACGCGCACATGCCGTGCGTCGCCCGTCAACCGGTCGCCGTCGCAGTCCGGGCAATTCGTGTATCCGCGATAGCGCGCGATCTGGATGCGCGCCTGCACCTTGTAGCGCTTCGTCTCCAGCCACTCGAAGTAGCCGCGGACGCCGGGCCAATCGCCCTCGCCTTCCATGACGACGCGGCGCTGGCGGTCGGTCAGGTCGCGCCAGGGCTTCAGCATCGGAATCTTCAGGTCGGCGCTCATGTCGCGCAGGTGCTGCACCATCTCCAGGCCCGCCTCGCCGCGCCACGGCGCGATCGCGCCCTCGTCGATCGACAGCGACGCGTCCGGCAGGATACGGTCCCAATCCAGCCCGGTCACGCGTCCGAAGCCCTGGCACGTCGGGCACGCGCCCAGCGGATTCGAGAACGAAAACAACCGCGGCTCCAGCGCGCGCCCCTTCCATCCGCACACGTTGCACGCCAGCCCCGCATGGAACGGTTTCTCGTCGCCCTCCGTCGTGCGCGCCACCAGCCGCCCCTGCCCGATGCGGAACGCCAGCGGCACCGCATCCGCCAAGCGCGTGCGGTTCGTCTCGCGCACGATCAGTCGGTCCACCACCACGGAGAAACGCGTCAGGTTCTTCGGCAACTGCGTCGCCGGATCGTCCAGGTCCACCGCTTCGCCCTCGACCAGCAGGCGCGTGAAGCCCTGACGCTTCATCTCCGCCAGCGTCCCCTCCAGCCGCCGCGCGTCCTCCAGCTCCATCGGCGCCAGCAGCAGGAACCGCGTCCCCTCCGGCCACGCGAAGATCGCCTCCACCACCCCCAGCGGCGTGTCCGCCACCACCGGACCATGGCCGTTCGGGCAGTGCAGCACCCCGATGCGCGCGAAGATCAGGCGCAGGAAGTCGTTGATCTCGGTCGCCGTGCCGATCGTCGAGCGCGCATTGCGCACGGAGTTCTTCTGCTCCAGCGCAATCGCCGGCGGAATGTGGTCGATCGAATCGACCGGCGGCCGTGGCATCCGTGCGATGAACTGCCGCGCGTAGGTCGAGAGCGACTCGACGTAGCGTCGCTGCCCCTCGGCGAACAGTGTGTCGAACGCCAGGCTCGACTTGCCGGAACCCGACAGCCCGGTCACCACCGTCATCCGCCCGGCGGGAAACTCGGCGTCCACGCCCTTCAAGTTGTGAGTGCGGGCGCCGCGCACGCGGATCGGAGGCTGCTGGCGGGGGGAGCGACGGGCGGGCACGGCACCACGGGTACGGGAAGAGTAGGCCCCGAATGGGCCAGCGGATGAAGGCCCCCCCCGCCCGGACAGGTAAAGGGGATTCTCCCCCCTGGGAGCGCCGAGCCCCAGCTCGGCACTCTCCGGTACTCTCAATGGACCCGATGGACTTGATGGACTTGATGGACTCGATGGACGGGCGCCTTCGACCCGCCTGCCCTCCCCGATGCCCGCTTGGGTCCATCGGGTCCATCCGGTCCATGTCGTCCATCCGGTCCATCGTGTCCATTCCCCACTGCCCCCGGCGCTCCCGGAGCCTCGGCGTTCCAAGGGGGGGCGGATTTCACTTGTTCCGTCGCCGTCCGCGGGACTAGACACACCTTCCGCTCGGGCGACGCCCCTTGGGGTGCGCTGGCTAAGTTTAGGAAAATCAACTCTCTGAGAGGTTCTCACCGTTCATGGGGAGCGTCATCAAGAAACGCCGCAAGAAGATCCGCAAGCACAAGTATCGCAAGCTTCGTCGCCGCATGCGGCACAAGAAGTAGTCGCGGGCGCCCCGTGCGCTGGCCCGTGGGCGATGCGCCTCGAACCCGAGACTTCCCGCCGCTCTTCGTCCCGCACGGAGAGCGGCTTTTTCGTGCTCCCAGCCGCCCCGGTTGACCTGTCCCGGGCGCTGTGGTGCATCATCGTTCGTTCGGGCCGCCGAGCGACCCCCGCAACCAATCCCAAGGCCACTTCATGGCGCAACGCTCCCTGACGATTCTTGGCTCGACCGGCAGCATCGGTACCCAGGCGCTCGACGTCGTGCGCTTCCATGCCGGCGAGTTGCGCGTCGAAGCCCTGAGCGCCGGCGCCAACGCGGAGCTGCTCGTCGCGCAGGCCCGCGAGTTTCGTCCCCGCATCGTGCATCTGGCCGACGCCGACCGCGCCGCGTTCGTCCGCGAACGTCTCGCCGATCTCGGCATCGCCGTGCTGACAGGTCCCGATGGACTTGTGGAGTTGGCCGCTTCGGTGCCGGCCGACCTCGTGGTCGTCGCCACTGTCGGCTGGACCGGTGTCGAGCCGACGCTGGCCGCCTTGCAAGCCGGCCGCGATGTCGCCCTGGCCAACAAGGAGGTGCTCGTCTGCGCCGGCACGCTGGTGCTCGACACCGCCCGCCGCCGCGGCGCCACGATCTGGCCGCTCGACAGCGAGCATAACGCGATCATGCAGGCGCTTGCCGCCGGGCCCGCCGATGCCCCCCTGCGCCGCGTCATTCTGACATGCAGCGGCGGCGCCTTCCGCGACCTGCCCGCGCACGAGGTCGAAAACGCCGGCCCCGAGCGCACCCTTGCCCATCCCACCTGGGACATGGGCCGCAAGATCACCATCGACAGCGCCACCCTGATGAACAAGGGCTTCGAGGTCATCGAGGCGCACCATCTGTTCGACCTGCCGCTGGACCGCATCGAAGTGGTCGTCCATCCGCAGTCCATCGTCCACTCGATCGTCGAGTTCGTCGATGGCTCCATGATTGCCCAGATGGGCGCGGTGGACATGCGCCTGCCGATTCAGAACGTGCTGACGCGGCCGCACCGGCGGCCCACGCCGGTGGCGCCGCTGGACCTTGCGCGCGTCGGCGTGCTCGAGTTCCGCGAGCCCGACCTCGACCGCTTCCCCTGCCTGGCGATGGCCTATCGCGCCGCCGAAGTCGGTGGGACCATTCCTTGCATCCTTAACGCCGCGAACGAGGTCGCCGTGCAGGCGCATCTCGACGGCCGCCTGCCCTACGGAGGCATCGCCCGCCTGCTGGCCGCCGTGCTCGAGCGGCACGACCGCCAGGAGGCCGACAGCCTCGACACCCTGCGCCGCGCCGATGCGGCCGCCCGGCGCACCGCCGCCCAACTGCTCGACGCGGCCATGGTCGCCACACCCGCACCCCACACCCTGCAAGGAACCTGACCCTTATGACGCTGGTGATCGGCATTCTGGGATTCGTCGTCGCCTTCGGCCTCGCCGTCTTCGTCCACGAACTGGGCCACTTCCTGGCCGCCAAGCTCTTCCGCGTCCCGGTCGAGCGCTTCGTCATCGGCTTCGACAAGGAAGCGATGCCCTTCATGCCGCGCTGCATCGTCGAGCGCCGCATCGGCGAGACGACCTACGGCCTGTCGCTCGTGCCGCTCGGCGGCTATGTCAAGATGACCGGCGTCATCCATCCCGAGATCGAGAAGTACCTGGACGACAAGGAAGCCGCGAAGAAGACCGACGCCGAGGCTGAAGCCGCCGCCGCCGAGCCCGCGCCCGACGGGGCCGAGGATCCGATCAAGAAGGTCTCTCGCGCCTCGCTCACCGGCCAGGCCATGATCGACCAGGGGGCGCTCTACACCAAGCCCTTCTGGCAGAAGACGATCATCTACTCCGCCGGCGTCTTCATGAATCTCGTGCTCGCCTGCCTCGTGCTCACATTCCATGCGGTGAAGGGCTTCTACGACGACGCCCCCGTGCCCACCATCGTCGGCTGGCAGGAGCCCGGTTCGCTGCTCGAGCAACAGGACATCCGCGAGGGCGACCTGCTTGTCGCCTTCGACGGCAAGCCCGTCGCCACCAACGAGGACTACTACCGCGCCTGGGGCGAGATTGCCACCGCGCTGCCCGAGGCCAAGCCCGAGCGCGCCGCCGCCATGGTGGACGTGACGCTGACCTTCGAGCGCGACGGCCAGCGCTTCGACCGCACGTTCGCCTTCGTCTGGGGCTCGGAGGAGCAGCCCGCCCCCGAGCGCATGGCCCTCGTCGGCATGATCCGCCGCCCCGCCCATGTCACCGACGTCGAACTCTACGCCCCCGCCTGGCGCGCCGGCATCAAGCGCGGCGACCAGATTGTCGAGATCAACGGCGAGCCCATCGGCGATTGGGCCCGCATGGTGCACATCGTCCGCGGCAAGCTGGGCGAGGAGCTCACCCTCACCTACGAACGCGCCGGCGCGCGGCAAACCGTCGAGCTGACACCTGTCGGGTCCGCGAGCAAACCGGCGTCGGCCAGATCCGGCATCCGCGGCGGCACCGTCGGGCGCATCTTCATCCGCAAGCCGCTCGGCACCGCGCTCGTCGAAAGCCCCATCCTCGTCTACCACAATACGATGCGCTACCTGCGCGCGCTCAAGAACATCGGCGCGCGCCTGCTCAGCGGCGACGTCCAGCGCGCCCGACGCGACCTCGGCGGGCCCGTCGCCATCGCCCACATGGCGCACCACCAGGCCAACCTCGGCCTCGACGACTTCCTCAAGTTCCTCGTCATGCTCAACATCGCGCTGGCCGTGATGAACATCCTGCCCTATCCCGTGTTGGACGGCGGGCACATCGTGCTCGCCGCGTGGGAGGCGATCTTCCGCGCCCCGATGTCGCCGCGCATCCTCGTGCCCGTCTTCAACTGGGGACTGATCGCGCTGCTTGCCTTTGTCGTCCTCGTCACGGTCAGCGACGCCTTCAAGATCTTCGGCCCCGGATGAGCCCCACCGACGAACAGGCCGCGCGGCCCTGGCGGCGCGGGCACCTGCGCGGCTGGGCGCTGCCGGGCTTCGAGGACTTCGACCCCGCCGCCCTGCCGTGGGACGCCGCCGCCGCCAAGCGCCCGCTGCCCGACGGCGTGCAGCTCGCCAAGCGCTCGCGCTCGCGCGTCGTCCTCGCCGTCGCCTTCGACGGCCAACCGCTCTTCGTCAAGCGCGGCCGCGTGCGGTCCGTGCGCCGCTGGATTTCGTCCTGGATTCGCGGCGACAAGATGCGCCGCGAGTGGCACGTTGCCCATGCCTTCGCCGCCCTCGGCGTCCGCGTCCCGCAACCGGTCCTCTACGCCTCCGAGGGCGTCGGCCGCGCCTACCTCGCCACGCGCGCGCTGCCCGACTCCTGGTCGTCGCTGGCCGACTGGTTCCACGCCCACGGCCTCGACGCCGATCAACTCGACGCCCTCGCCGACTACACGCGCTGGCTCCACGCCCTGCCCGCCTACCACGACGACTATCGCACCGATCACATCTATCGCACCGACGCCCCCGACTCCGCACCGGTGGGGGAGCGCTTCGCGCTCATCGACCTCGACGGCGCCCACGCCGGCCGCCCCCCCTCGCCCGCCAAACGCCGCGAAGCCCTCGTCGAACTCTTCGTCTCGCTCCTGCGCGAATCCCTGACCCTCGACCACGCCCAACGCTTTACCGCCCGCTACGCCGCCCCCGGCCTCGACCCCGCCGCCCTCTTCGCCAAAGCACGACACCTGTACGACGAGGCGAAGGGGAAGAAGCGGCGGGGGTCTGATCGGTAGTTTGTTTATTCCAGTCCGGTTATATAAAGCCCAGTTTTCCGTTGCCGTTCTTCCCCCGGTCGGCGGTAACTGGGCGGGACGATGACAATGGCCCAGCCTGCCCTCGGGGCGCACCGCACGGCGGCGCTCCGGCAACCGGGGAATCCCGATTGGGGCAGGGCCGTAGGGCCAGGGAACTGGGAACGATGCCACCCACCGCCCCACAAGGGCGGCATTCCGGAGACGGAACCGACCCCATGACGACCCTGACCAACTCGCACGCCCACCGCGCCGCCGCCACCCGCCCCTCCGGCCTGACGATCTCCTCCCTCTTCCAGTTGCGGCGCAAAAAGTACCTGATCCTCTCGGCCGCCTTCCTGGTGGACGCCGTCCTGCTCGTGGCCGCCCTGTTCGCCGCCAACCTCGTCTTCTTCGACTTCAAGATCCCGCAGGTCAACTTCGCCTTCTACGAGAAGTTCCTCGCCTTCTATCTGGTCGCCAAGCTGGCCGCCCTGTTCTTCTACAAGCTCTACAACGACTCGGCCTTCGAGACCAAGAGCATGACGATGCTGACGATCATCGAGTTCGTCGTCGTCACGACGCTGCTCGAGTTGGTGATCGTCACCAGTATCATCTTCTACCTGGATCCGAACCTGTACCGGTTCTCGCGCGGGGCGCTGCTGATCAAGGGCGGCGTGGAGCTGCTGTTCCTCGGCGCCTGGCGCGTGGGGCTGATCCTGGCGATCCAGCGCTTCGGCTGGCTCCAGCATCGTTCGGTGATCGCCGGCATGACGCGCGAGGGGCTCGACGTCGTGCGCGCGCGTGCGGTCTCGCCCTATCGCCGCATCGTCGGCTATGTGGACCACGACCGCTGCGCCGAACTCTCCGGCGGCCTCGCCTATCTGGGCTCGCCGCGCGAAATCTCCGACATCATGTCGCAGTACAAGATCGACGAGCTGATCGTCACGGGCGAGCGCGAGCTCAAGGCCGAGGTCATCAACGCCGTCAACAACCACTCGGTCAGCATCAAGGTCCTGCCCCGCGACCTCGAGACCATCAGCACCCAGCTCTCCACGTGCGAAATCAACGACGTTCCCTTCGTCGAGGTCAACTCGTCGAACCTGTCGCTGTCGACGATGGCGATCAAGCGCCTGTCCGACATCGCCTTCGCCGCCGGCGGCCTGCTGGTTGCCTCGCCGATGATGGCCTTCCTGTGGGTCTGGTATCGCCTGTTCCACGGCGGCGACCTGATCTACACCCAGCCGCGCGTGGGCCGCGACGGCCACGAGTTCACCGTCTACAAGATTCGCACGATGGTCAAGGACGCGGAGAGCCAGACCGGCGCCGTCATCTGCCACGGGCGCGACACGCGCGTCCTGCGCATCGGCTGGGTGCTGCGCCGCACGCACCTGGACGAGCTGCCGCAGCTCTGGAACATCCTGCTCGGCGACATGAGCCTCGTCGGCCCGCGCCCCGAACGTCCCGAGCGCGTTGCCGCCTTTGCCGAGCAGAACCCCTCCTACAATCTGCGCCACATCGTTCGCCCCGGCCTCACCGGTCTCGCTCAGGTCAAAGGCAAGTACGACAGCCACTTCGAGTACAAACTCTTCTACGACCTGCTCTACGCCTTCAACGTCTCGACGATGCTGGACCTCAAGATCCTCTACATGACGCCCAAGTACATCTTCGGCGAACTCTTCGGCGAGAAGAACCAGTATTGACCCACGCCGGCGGGGCATGGCGCGGGCGAGCCCGGGGGGCGTCGTGAGGATTTCGCTCGTCTATCACTACGACCTGCGCATGGTGCAGGCCGGTGGCGTGCTCCACTACATCCGTGGACTGGTGAAGGGCGCCATCGGCACCGGCACGTCGTTCGACTACTGGTGCCGCGAGTCGTCGGACATCGATCCGGCGCGCACGTTCGAGGGCCTGACCTTCCACCGGCTGTGCGGTCCGCGCCCGCGATTGCCGCTCCACGAAACGGCACGACTTGTCTGGCACATCGCCCGCCGGCGCGCCGACATCGAGCGCGACGCCGACGCCGTCGTCTTCCAAGGCACCGAGTGGGTGCTGCCCTGGCTGGGGCGCCGAAACCGTCCGGCCTTGGTCGCCGTTCTGCACGGACGCACCGCCGCCGAGTCCGGCTATCTGCGCCCCTTCCAGCGCCTGCTCTTCCGCATCTCCGATCCGTTGGCGATGCGGGTGCTCGACAAGGCGATCCTCGTCAGTCAGGAGTCGTGCGACTACTTTGCGGGCCTCTTTCCCAAGCATCGCGACAAGATCGTCTTCCTGCCGACGTTCTGCGACGACGGGATCGTGCCGGCCGAGACACGCGAGCAGGCGCGCACCGCGCTCGACCTGCCCGCCGAGGCGCCGATTCTGAGCTACATCGGGCGCCTGCATCCGCCGAAGCGCCTGGCCGAGATGATCGACGTCGTCGCCGAGGTGCGTCGCCGCGGCGTGCCATTGCTCTTCGTGGTCGGAGGCGACGGCCCGCAGCGCGCCGAGTTCGAGGCGCACGCGCGCGCCGCTGGTCTGGGCGATGCGGGATTCCGGTATCTCGGCGTGCTGGACCGTCGCCGCGTCGGCCTCGCCCTTCGCGCCAGCGACGCCAGCATTCTGCTGAGCGATTCCGAGGGCATGCCGCTGGGGTTGCTCGAGAGCCTGGCCATCGGCACGCCGGCGATCGTCTCCGAAATCGCGGACCACCGCGCCATCGTCGGCGACGGCGGATTCGTCGTTCCCAACGGCAACGTGCCGGCCATTGCGGATGCGGTGAGTCGCGTGCTGGCGGAGCGCGAACTCTTCGCCGCACGCGCGCGCACGGCGGGCGAGCCCTACCTCGCGTCGCGCGTCGTCCCGCGAATTCTGGATCTTATTCGGCAGGAAGCGCAGGGGCGACGGCCGGTTGCTCCGCGGTGACCGATTCCGACGCCTCCGAGCGCGCAATCGCCCATGCTGCAAACGCCAGCCCGAACACCAGCCCGTGCACCGAGAAATACGTCAGCGGGTGGAACATCAGGTGCGTCATGATGCCCGCGAAGGCCATCACGCCGAGCGCGATTAGTGCCTTCATCGTGGGGTCCTCGGTCGTCATTGTTCCGCGGTACATGGTCAGGAAGAACGTCACCAGCAGCCACATGTAGGCGCCGAATCCGACGAGGCCCGTGTCCAGCAGGACGAGCAGTGGCTGGATGTGCATCGTGTTCATCAGCACCACGCCATCGACGCGCGCGCCGATCAGGTGGAAGTCCGTGTTACCCATGCCGACGCCCCAGATCGGGTTGTCCAGGAGCACCGGAATGCCGGCCCGGATTTGCTCCACCCGCATGTACGCCGATTGCTCCTTCAACGCGATGCCGGAGGTCAGGTGCTTCATCAGGGCATCGGGCATCAGGCTGGCGACGGCGAACAATCCCGCCACCAGGAACATCAGCACGACCACCGGCCGGTTGCGGTGAAACACCCACATGTAGACTGCGACGATCGCCGCCAGTGCCAGGTAGGAGCTGCGCGTGTAACTCAGGTAGATGCGGTACGCGAAGGCGAGCATCGAGAGCAGGAGCACCAGGCGCAGGACAGGTGCCTTCGTCACCCGCAAGAGGACCAGCGCCACGGCCGACGCGTAGATCGGATACATCACGAAGACCGCGGGGTTCGCCGACGAGCCCGCAGAGCGTTGCACCAGTTGGGTGCCTACAAACGTCAGCGTCCCGCCAAAGGCCCCCAGCCGCAACAACCCGACGTCCGCCATGATCGTGAGACCCACCAGCGCCGCCACGGCGAACCAGAAGGTCCACAGGGCGATCATCAATTCCCGGCGCGTCCGCAGCAACGAGCCGCACAGGTAGAACAGCACGGCATAGCTGACCACCGAGATCAGCTTGCCCAGTGCATGCTTGGGCTCCATCGCCATCGCCACGCCGGGCACGCAGGCCAAGAGAAAGACCAGCAGCGGCACATCCACCGGCGAGCGCCGGATGCCGCTGCCCCGGGCCACCACGAAGTGGAACGCCACCACCATCACCAGCACGACCGACAGCAGCTTCGACCCTGTGAGGTCCAGCCCCGGGATCACCTGGAAGTACTCGAACGGGATCAGGAAGATGACGAGCAGCAGGCCAATCAACGGCCGCGCCATGATGGCCACGAACCCCAGCAGCCCCACCAGCAGCAGGACGGGAACCGCGAAGCTCTCGAACTTCAGCGCCACCAGCAGCGCGAACAGCACCACACCGGCCATCAATGCCGCCTGCACCAGATGCCAGCGCAAGCCGGTCGTCTCGACAAGCAGCGCATTCGGATTGGGCAGCAGGGTTCGCTTCACGAGACGCTCAGCCCATCCCCAGCACACGCCGGATCAAGTCGCGCTCGCGGCCCACCCATTCGAACAGCATCCGCACGCCCTCGGCCGGCGACGTCCGCGGTTGCCAGCCGAGTTCCTCGCGTGCCCGCGTAATGTCGCTCACGTACACCCGCTGGTCCCCCGTGCGCCATGCATCGAATGCGTGGACCACCGGCCGGCCCAGCAGGCCCTCCAACTGGCCCAGCAATTCCAGCAGCGACATCGAGAAGGCGGGCCCGCCACCGATGTTGTAGATGCGGCCTGCCGTCCTGTCGATCCGCGCCAGTGCCATCTCGTACGCCGTCACCAGGTCGTCCACGTGGAGCACGTCGCGCACCTGGCATCCGTCGCCATAGATCGTGATCGGTCGCTCCATCAGCGCCGCGATCGTGAACCAGGCCACCCAGCCTTGGTCCTCGATGCCGAACTGCCGCGTGCCGTAGATGCACGACTGTCGAAAGACGACCGTGCGCAGGCCGTAGACGCGCGCGTAGTCGCGCACGTACTGGTCCGCCGCACCCTTGGAGCAACCGTAGGGACTGTGGAAGTCGAGCACCGCCGTCTCGGGAATCCCGCCCGGCAGGTCGGCATAGCCATAGCGCTGTCCGTCGCGCTCGATGCGCACGCCTTCCATGCCGCCATACACCTTGTTCGTCGAGGCGTGCAGCACGATCGGATACGGCAGGCGCGTGCGCGCCAGTTCCAGCACGTTGAGCGTGCCCTCGGCATTCTGGCGGAAGTCGCGCACCGGGTCGGCCACCGACGAGGTCACCGCCACCTGGCCGGCCAGATGGATGATCGCGCCGATGTCGGGGTGCAGGTCCGCCAGCGCGGCCAGATCCTGCGGACGGGTCACGTCGCCGCGCACGAACTCCAGGTTCGTGTGGCGCGTGCGCAGCCACTCGAGATTCTCCACCGCCCCGCGCCGCGACAGGTTGTCGAACACGACAACCCGGTGGCCGCCGGATGCAAACCGCTCTGCCGTGTGGACGCCGATGAACCCGGCCCCACCCGTCACGCAAATCTTCATGCGATGTCCTGCGATCGACAAACGGCCATCCTTTCGGACGCAAGTGGCGCAGCGCAGCCCACAACCCGTCTGGCAATCGACGAGGGGCCCCAGTGTGGCAAGCCGAAGATGGAGCGCACGCCGGCATCCCCGCTCCGGAATTCACACGCAGGGCTTTCGTCTTGACACGTTTCCGACCGTTTCAGGGCATAAGCATCCCTTTGGCGAGAACGTCGTCATCCCCCGATTGCTTGCGGCAGCTCACGCCGTCTCATCCTGTACATCGGCAGGTGTTCGTGGCTCCCAGACTGGAATTCGCGCTCCGGCTTCTCAGCTACCCCCGGGTCTTTTCGAGCGTTGCGGACATGCGGTGCTTCTACCGCATCAGGCGTTGGCGGGAACCCGGACAAGCCGGCAAGCCACCGGTGCGCCTTCGCATCCGGGATTTGGGCGGGCAGGCTGTTCCTTGCCGACCCGGCACGTCGGACGTCTCCGTTCTCTGGGATGCATTCCACAGCAGGTTTCACCTCCCACCACCTGGAGTTCGCCAGCCGAAGGTCATCGTGGACCTCGGCGCCAACGTGGGCTATACGGCTGCCCACTTCGCTCACCTCTTCCCGGCCGCGCAGGTGTATGCCGTCGAGATGGATGCCGGGAACCTGCGCATCGCCGCCGACTCGACCGCGCCCTGGAAGGACCGATGCCATCTGACCCAGGCAGCCGTCTGGGACAGCGAGGGAGTCATCACCTATGGCGGTAATGTCGGCTGCGGGCTCCGGGTGAACGATCTGGATGCCGGGGCGGCACCGGCACCCTTGCAGGCGCCAGCCCGCACCATCGCAGCCCTTTTCGATGGTTGGGGCGTTTCGCAGGTGGACTATTTGAAGATGGACATCGAGGGCGCCGAGCAGCGGGTGTTCGACGCGGACCTTTCCTGGCTCGCGCGGGTGAACGCGATCAAGATCGAGATTCACCCGCCGGCGGAGATGCAGACGATTCGCGAGCGCCTTGCGGCGGCAGGCTTCGATTGCACCGACGACACCAGCCGCTCGGCCTGCCTGATCGCAATGCGCAGAACCCAGTAGCGGCACCATCCAGGCCGGCGTCACGTGAGCCCGGCAGCGGCGGCGGAGACGGCGTCGGGCTTTCGTCTTGACACGTTTCGGCCGCCCCTTGGGACTACTCGCCGGTCGTGGTTCCCGCTTGGCGGGAGCAACCGGGCGGCGCAAGTTCCGCGCCCCCCACCGCCGGACACCCCGCATCGGTGGCACTTCATGTCCCAACAGTCGGTCCGCTCCGAGTTCCTCCTCACTCTCGATACCGCCTACCGCATCCTGGGCTTCGTCGTCGAGAAGTCCTATTATCTCGTCGCCGTCTTCGTTGTCGCCACGGTGGCTGCCTTCTTCATCGCCTCGCAGACGCCGGCCAAGTATGAGGCCGAAGTCGTCCTCGTCCTGGCGCCGCCGCCCTTCAAGCAGGGCAACGACAACATCGCGGGACTGCTGCCCCGCACGCTGACGATCCAGGACTACGAGATCATCGTTCGGTCCGATCCGGTCATCAAGCAACTGCGCGATCGCGCCAACTGGTCTGACAACGACGGCCGCCCCGAGAAGCTCCGCTACATTCGGGAGGATATCCGTGCCAACGTTCGCGTCATTCGCCAAACCGCGACGGATGTCCAGTACTCGCCCGTCCTGATCCTTGCCGCGCGCGGAACCTCCGGCGAAATCGCCGCCCAGCGCGCCAACGCCTGGGCCAGCGTGGCCATCGAGGCCTCCCGCAACTACGGGCGCTTTGGCGCCGGCGGCACCCTCGAGATTCTCAAGACCGAGTACCTCGATACCGCGGCCGAATACGAGACCTCGATCGACCGCTCCGCCGCCCGCAACGACGAGTTGCGCGCCGCGGTCGTCGCCGCAAACGAGCGCATGCTCAAGGAAGTCGCCCGCTTCTCCGAGGCACGCGACCTCGAACTCGCCGCCCTCGCCGAGGGACTCCAGACCGATCTGCTCACCAAGCGCCTCGAGGCGATTCGCGGGCAGCTCGCCACCCGCCTCGACCTGCTGGCTGATGCCGAACTCGAAGCCGAAACCCTCGAACGCGAGGTCGCAATCCTCGAAACTGAACTCCAGTCCCTTCCCGAGCGGCTGACACTCAACAAGGGCTTGACGGACACGGCCATCGCCCTGCTTGCCGCCCAGGAGAACCGCCTGCCCGACGCCATGGCCGGGCGCACCATTGTCGCCGAGGAACGCAACGAAGTCTACACCGAGGTGCGGGCCCTGCTGGCCACCAAGCGCGGCAAACTCGCCGCCGCCGCCCGCCGCAAGGAAGCCATCGAGCGCCAGATCCAGACCAGCTCCGACTTGTTCGAGAAGACACTCCAGCAGTCTCAAGCCGCGCAGAACGCCTTCCAGGCGCGCAAACGCGAACTGCTGGCCGAGGAGCAGACGCTCACCGAGAACCTCCAGCGCGAGGTCGATGTGAAGGAGCAGCTCGCCGAGTGGGAACTCAAGAAGATCGATACCGAGCTCAAGAACCTTGGCGAGTACTACTCCGCCCTCAACAGCAAGACCCTGAGCGCACGCCTTGCCGAGGCCGAAATCGAGCCCGACCTGCGCCTGCTCAGCGCTGCCATCCCCTCGCTGTACGACCTGCCCCGAGGACGCACCGTCAAGGCCCTCGCCGCCGGCCTCTTCGCCTTCGGCATGGCCCTGCTGATCCTTCTCCTCGTCAGCGGCTACCGCGAGCACGCCCGCACCGGCCGGCAACAGGCGTGACCAGTTCATGTCGAAGAATGCCAACCCGTCGGGCGATCCTGATGCTTCGCGCCAGCATCCGACGGGATTCGTTCAACTGAAGTCCCGCTGGAGGTCATGGCTCGGAGGGCTCTCCGGCGGGCGCCGACTTACTCTGTCCATCGCACACATCGCATTCAGCAACTGGCTCCGCACGTTCTTGGTACTCGTGTCGAGCCTGGTGGTGGCGCGAATCCTCGGCCCCGAGCTGATGGGGCACTATGCCACAGCCCGCCTGCTCGCATTCTACGCCGGGCCGATCCATCTGGGCGCCCCGCAGGGGGCGGAGCAGCAGGTGCCCATCCTGCGCGGCGCCGGCGACGATGCCCGAGCCCGCGACATGAAGGATTCGGTATTCACGCTGGTCTTGGTCGAGGCAGGCTTTCTTGCCCTCTTCGGAGCGATCGTCCTGCTCCTCTCGTGGACGTTCGACGATGCGAAGGCGCCGATCGTCCTGGGCGGCGGAGCGATGCTCGCCGCGGCGACGATGGCACTTCATCTCGTCAACATCGACCTGTATGTCCGAAAGCAGTTTCGCGCCGTCAGCATGAAGACTTTGGCCGCCAGCCTGGTCACAGTCGTCAGTCTTCCTCTCGTTGCCTTTGGATTGCTCGGTGCCGTCATTCGCCAGATCGGCTTGTTGGCCGCCGAGGCCCTTGCCGGTGTCAGGTTCGGGAAGTTCGACTACCGGCCATGTTATCGGGCGGACCTCCTCCGCACCGCGATCCGGATCGGGCTTCCGGTCTGCTTGATGGCCTTCCTGCAGCAGTATCTGACGGCGCTCGATCGCACGCTGGTTCGCGTCCTGCTGGGTGCCGAGGCCCTGGGCATCTACGCCATCGCAGCAGTCGTCTCCGGGCTTGCACTCGCCCTGCCGCAGGCCTTCAGCAACGTGCTGTACCCGACAGTCGGGGAGCGCTATGGGCAGACCGGCGACGCGCGGCAGGCCGCCAAGGACCTGCTCAAGCCATTGCCCTATCTGATTGCCTTTCTCCTTCCGGCCATGCCCATCGGGGTTATGCTGCTGCCTTACCCCATCGAGTTGCTGCTGCCCTCGTACGTCGCCGGCATCCCCAGCGCCCGGGTCGCCGTGCTCGTCTGTGGCTTCTCGATTCTTGGCTATCCGACCTTCTACTTCTACATCGTTCGACGCCTTGGCGTTCTGCTGGGAATTCTGTCGTGCAGCCTTGTGGTGCAGGTGTTGGTATCCTTTGCCCTCTATCACAAGGGGGTGGGGCTGGTTTCCTTTATGATCGGAACGGCGCTGGCAACGCTCTGCTACGCGATGCTGACCAACGGCTACCTTATCCTCGTGGCGCGAGGCCGAATCGTCCTTGGTGGTGTTCCTCGCGTGCCCAAGGGGTGAGGCGGCGATCTACTCCTCGGGAACTGCTCCCGCCTCACTCGCCGACGAATAGATGGAGGCGAGCAGCAGGGAGGGGTCCCCGAGCAGGGTCTGCGACTCCCGCGTGTCTGCTTCCAGTGAATCCGCCAGCACAGTCAGCATGACGTCTCCCAAGGTTCGTGGACGCTCCTGGTGAATCTGCTCCACCATCCGATGGTAGAGACGTGCCGCGGGATGGAAGTAGAGTCGCGCCGACGAACTCAGCACCGCCACAGCCCCCTTCTCGGGCGACGTCAGCAGCCGCATTCCCATGCTATCCGTGCGGTCGCGAAAGGCAAACGTCGTCGTGTAGCACGTCGCCGCCAAGACGATCGGGTACCGCCCCTTGTTGGCCAGCGTGTTCACCGTGTCGATGTCGAACATGTTGGTCTCGGCGGTCGGCGGCCAGTTCGGTCCGACGCACCAGACATGGCTTCCGCCGTGACCCGCAAACATCATCAGGCCCGCACCTTCATCCAGCCGTTCCCGGAGTTCCTTCGCGTAGTCCGGCCCGGAGGCCCCTTCGCGGCCCGCGTAGACCCGATGCGACGTGCAATCCTCGCAGGATTCCGCGATCGCTTCTGCCGTCCGGTTCAGCTCGCTTTGGAACATCGCCTCCTCGCTGGAGACGAACAGGGCCCTCTTCTTCCAGTCCGAAGGGCCGGAGGTTTCGAACTCGACGATCTTCGCCAGCGTCGCGCGCACCTCGTCTGCGGTGGTCGCCGGGATGCGACCGACAGCGACGTGCACCGCTCGATCCTCGCCCAGCATCCCGTACCACAGATCGTTCGCGTACTGCGGGAACGCGCGGGACGAATACCACGGCGTCGGCAGCAGGTCCGGGTGGCGCTTGTCCTCGGGCTGGATGCCGTGATGATCCTGGCTGGCCTGTCCGATCAGCAGCGCGTACCGCACACTCCCATCGCCCTGCCGATGAAGTGCCTTCAGGAAGTCGCGAATCGCGACCGGGTGCTTGTGACCGTGATTGAACTGGTCGTAGACCGCCGAAGTCGCCACGGCTACCGACGGAATTCCCATGGCGACCTTGTGCGCGATGAACCCGTCCAGCTCGCCCAGGAAGGAGTCGTGCGCGACGACAACCAACTCCGCGCCGGCCGCCAGCGACACAAGATTCGTTCGGCTCGGAGTCACGACATGCCGCGGGGCGATGAGACTTCTCGTGTTCGCGACAGACAGGTGAGTCGCATCCGACAGGAAGACAGGGAAGGTGGCGACTACCGTGTCGCCGCCGGTCTCCTGGATCTCCGTCCGAAGCGCGTGCCCATTGCCGACATCCAGCACCCAGACGTCGCCGCGCGGGATGTTCGTCAGTCGGTGCTGGTGCCATGCGCCCTCTGCATCGGCCCCGACCGAGTGCAGCTCCAGCTTGCCGTGATTGTACGTGTAGAGGCCAGGCACGATGGCAGTTGCCGATGCCGGATACTCGAGACGGAACCAGTCGAGGAACACCGTGTCGAGTGCCCGCACAGCCAGGCCCTCGGCGTCCTTCGGCCCGGGTGAGACGCGCCGCGCATCGCGCAGTTGCCCGGTCACGTTGAAGCGAATCGTCGCCTCCTTGCCGGCGACCCACTCGGCCGGCAGGTCTGTCCGCTTGAACTCCGTTGCATGGACTCCGTCCCAGACGACGGTGCCCACGGGATGGCCGTTGATGTCGATGGCGACCTCATGGTCCGGGTTCACGGGCAGGCTTGAGCGGCCGTAGAACTTGACGTGGAACGAGAAGGTCGTGGCGGTGTCGGAGAGGTTCGTCAGCCGGGTCTTGTATTCCCAAGGCTGGGCGTCTTCGGAGGTCAGGATCTTGGTGAACTTGAAGTCCGTCGTCTCGGCCCCGAAGTTGTGAAAGAACGGCGTCAGGTTTTCGGCTTCAAGATGATACCGGTGCCAGAGCGTGCCGTCCGGCAGGGCGGTCGGCCTTGCCTCGAAATCCTCCAGCGACTTGGTGGCAAAGCGGACGGGCGAGGCATGGCCCGCCACGAGGAAGTAGGAGCTGGAGTCGCTGTAGATGTCCTTTGTCGTCGTGTCGCCCTCGAGATAGGTGCCCTGGAAGTAGAACGCGTCTCCCTCGTCGAACGCCCCGTCTTCTTCGCCGGGGAAGTGGATCGGCACGACTTCTCCCTTGTACACAAGGTTGAGGCCGCGCGGGTCGCGTTCCCCGATGTCGGGCACCACCCCCTCGAGGTCGGCTCGCGTCACGCGAACGATCCCGCGTTCGGCCACCTCGATGCGCGCCAGGGCCGACGTGGTGTCGAAGGCCACGGCGGGCGTTGCCGCCAACCCGGCAGCCGCGAAGGGGAGGAGGAGTGCAGTGCGTTGAGGGAGCATGCAAGTTCGGGCCATGGGAAGAAGAAGACTCCAGACGCGCGGTTTGGTCGCCGGCGGGTGATGATTGGGGCTGGTCGGGTTGCCGGGTGGCTGACCACCTCGCAACCAGCCACAAGACTTGCGGGGTGGGCTCCGGGATAGCAAGGCCACATCGCCCCGGACGTTTAGCCTTGTCCGGGCCTCCGGGGTCCGCCAGAACCCTTCCCACGATGGCGCTCGTGTTCCTGACATTGATGGGGTTGTCCGCTGCTGGCGTGCTGTACAGCTACGTTGGGTACCCGTTGCTCGTCGGCTTGCTGGCCCGCATGCGGCGGCGGCCCAGCCCACCACCTCTCGAGGGGCATCCGACCGTCTCGCTTCTCGTAGCCGCCTACAATGAGGAGCGTGTCATCGCCGAGAAGATCGAGAATGCCCTGGCGCTGGATTGGCCGCACGACAGGCTCGAGATTGTCATCGCCTCCGACGGGTCCACCGACCGCACGAACCAGATCGTCGAATCCCATGCCGACCGCGGGGTCCGCCTGATCGCCATCACGCCGAATCAGGGCAAGATGAACGCCTTGAATACCTGCGTGCCCCAGTGCGTGGGCGAGATCATCGTCATGTCGGACGCGAACTCGCTCTATGCCCCCGACGCAATCCATTGGTTGGTCGCCGGTCTGGCGGACCCCACCGTCGGCGCCGTCTGCGGGGAGTTGCGCTATCGCAATCCCGACGGCAGCGCCTCCGGCGAGTCCGAGGGGCTCTACTGGAAGTACGAGAAGGCCATCAAGCGGGCCGAGAGCCGCTTCAATACCCTCATCGGCGCCAATGGCTCCATCTACGCGATCCGCAAGGCCGACTACGTTCCGCCGCCCCGCGAACTGATGGACGACTTGACCATCCCGCTGCTCATTGCCACCCGGCACGGCAAGCGCACCATCTACGAGCCGCGCGCCATCACCACCGAGGAACCCGGCGACAACTTCCAGAAGGAGTACCGCCGCAAGATTCGCATCATCACCCGTGGATTCTTCAGCCTGATGCGCACGGCGCGCGAGTGGCTGTGCCGTCCGGCCCTTGCCTTTCAGGTCGTCTCGCACAAGATCCTGCGCTGGTTCGTGCCCTACTTCATGCTGCTGTTCCTTGCCGCCAACGCCGCCTATCTCGTGGTGGCCGGCCTTCAGGCCTGGGCCATCGCGTTGCTGGGCGCCCAGGTTGTGTTCTATCTCGTCGCCCTCGTCGGCCATCTGCGCAGCCGCCACGCCCGCGTCGGCAAGCTGCTCGGTATCATCACCTACTTCTGCGTCGTCAACTTCGCTTCGCTGCAAGGCATCTACAACTACTTCGCAGGCAAGCGCTACGTCACCTGGAAGACCATTCGCGAGGGCGACGCGTAAGGCGAAAAGCCGCGCGCCATCCCACAGGACACCGACATCCTTGAGTCCTTCTTCCTCCAAACCCCGCATGCTCACCATCGCGCCGCGTCCCCCTTGGCCGCTGACCGATGGTGGCGCCATCCGGGCGTTCCACATCTTCCGGCAGATGGCCGCCGACTTCGATCTCGATCTGGCCACCTTGTTGCGCCCGCAGGACGATGACGTCGACGTGCGCGGACTGGCATCCCATGGCGCCCGCATCCACACGCTACGCTCGCAAGCCTCGCAAGTTCGCGACGCGGTCAACCTGCTGCCCGGCCTCGTCGCCGGCACACCGATCACCTACACGCGCTACAACCAACCGGCCTTCCGCCGCCTGCTGGCCGGCTTGGCCCGGGAGAACCGCTACGACTTCGTCCTCTTCGACAGGATGCACACGACGCACTATCGCGACCTGTTCGCCGGGGTGCCACACGGGGTGGACACACAGAACAACGACATCACGATGTACGAGCGCTGGGCCGAGAATCGGCCCGATCCGGCCTCGAAGGCCTTCGGCCGCATCCAGGCCAACCTGTGCCGGCGCTATCTCCAGCGCGTCCTGCCGCAGATGGACCTTGTCTTCACGGTTTCCGACAAGGAGCGCCAACAGCTTCAGGTCATGGCGCCCGCCTCCACCGTGCTCGAGGCCTCCAACGGCGTCGATATCGAGAAGTTCCGCCCCGGGACGGCCGAGCGGAAACCCAACGTCCTGCTCTTCCTCGGCAACATGGGCTGGTTGCCCAACGCCGACGGATGCGAGTTCCTCCTGCGCGACATCATGCCGATCATTCGTGCGAAGCGTCCCGACATCCATCTGGTTCTGGCCGGGCACGAGCCGCGCCCCAATGTTCGCGCGCTCGCCGGCGAAGGCGTCGAGGTCACCGGCTTTGTCCCCGACGTGCTGCCCTATCTTCACGAGTCCACCGTCTTCATCGTGCCCCTGCGCATCGGCGCCGGCACGCGCCTCAAAATCCTCGAGGCCATGGGCACCCGCATTCCGATCGTCTCCACGTCGGTGGGCGCCGAAGGCATCGCGGGTCAGGACGGCCGCCACTTCCTGATTCGCGACGATCCCCGCGCCTTCGCCGAGGCCGTTCTCGACCTCATGGACAACGCGCCGCTGCGGGAATCGCTCGCCGACAACGCCCTCGAACTCGTCGTTTCCACCTACGAGTGGAGCATCATCACCCGGCGCATGACCGACGCCATCCGCGAGCAGATCGCCGCACGGCATTGAACCCTCCCGCGAACCGAGCGCCGTCACCCCGCATGGAACCGAACACCCCCGCAGCCGAGTCCCCTTCTTCCGCGCCGGACCGGCATCGGCTGGTGCCGTGGTTTGTCGCTGCCGGCGCGATGGTGCTCGTCCTCGTCACGCTGCTTCTGCTGACGCCGATCCCGAATCGTCGCGTCGCGCTCGCCGCGCCGGAGAACGCCGTCGCCCTGGCCAATCGCCATGCGACGGAGCCGCCCGAACGCGTCTTCGCACTCTTCCGTGCCGCCGCCGACGCGGCTCCCAACAACCCCGACCGCCAGCTCGAGGCCGCCAACGCGCTGGCCGCCGTCGGTCGCCACGACGAGGCCCGCCCCTACTTCGAGCGCGCCGCCCGCGCCGCCTTCTGGCCCCACTCGGCCTATCCCACGCTTTTCTCGGATCGCCGACGGTCCCGCATCGCCGCCGCGACTGAGGCCTTTGGTCGCGTCCTCGTCGCCGAAGGCCACGTCCCCGCCGGGCTCGCGCTCATGGCCAACGCGCTCGACATCGTTCCGCAGCCCTCAGCCCTCGGTGCCCGGACGATCGAAGATTTGACGACGGAACCGCCGACCGACCCGGTCGCCCGTCAGCGCCTCGACGCTCTGCGCCGCAAGCTCGACCCGGCCCACTCCGCCACCGGCTCCTTTGCCGAACTGCTCGCCGCTTTCGAGGAGCAGCGGCCCGTGCGCTCCGCCGATGCGATCGCTTTAATGGAAGCCCACGGCTTTCGCCGCCTCGTCACGGCCGATCCGCTTGAAGCGCCCGCAGGTCGCGTCAGCACCGCGGACGAAACCGCACTGTATGGCCGACTCGAGCGTGCCCGGTTTCGATTGGAACCCGAACGGCCCACTTCGGCCGGCGAGGCGGTGGTCCTGATTCTGGGAACGCGTGCGTGCGGCATTGGTCCGCTGGTTGAAGTCATCGCCGGCGATGGACCGAGCAGCGACTTCCTCTACATCGATTCCGTCGAGTATCGCCCTTATCCCCTGGCAGTGGACCTTGCGGCCGGTTCTACGGAGGTCTCGGTCGTCTTCCTCAACGATGCGAACGAGAATGCCTTCCTGACGGACGACGAACGCGCCCTTGCCGACCGTCGCCTGACTGACCGCAACGTTCTGATCGCCAACTTCTGGTTCCGTCCGCAGGAGGCCCCGTGACGCGCAAGGGTCGCCGCTCGGAGGGCAAGGCCTCGCCGGCTGCGTCGGCTCCCGCCGCGTTGCCCGCCTCGACGCGCGGGCGCGATGCGTTCCGCGCCGGCGCCGTGGTGCTCGTCGCAATCGTCCTCGCACTTCTGCCGCTCGCGAACTTTCGCGCGCTCTACAGTGCCCGCGTCAGCCAGGTGCTCGCCGGCCAGACGGCCTTCCTTGCACTCGCGGCGCTGCTGCTGCCGCTCTGTCTGCTTGTGGATCGCCGCACCGGCGGCCTCACGCGCCAGGACCTCGTCGTCCTCGCCTTCACCGCGGTCAGCGTCCTGACATCGGTCCTCGGGCCCGCACCCGGCGCCTTCCTCGTGGAGAGCCTCTTCGCCGTCGCCTTTGGCGGGCTCTACTTCCTCGTGCGCTGGCTGCGACCGCGCGGGTGGTTGCTCGGTATCCTGACGGCGGGCGTCGCCGTCGCGGCGCTTCTGGTCGCCGGCGCCGGGATTCTTCAACACCATGGCATCGAGTTGCTGGCCTACGTGCAGCGCGAACGCGTCGGCAAGCTCCAGATCACCTCGCTGCTCGGGAATCCCAACTACGTCGCCTCGTTCCTCGCGCCTGCGCTGCTGTTGCTGGCGGGGATGGGTTGGGCGACGGGCCGGCGCCTTTGGCGCATCGTGGCCGCGGTTTGCTGCCTGCCGGTCGTGTGGTGTCTGGTGCTTGCCGGAGGACGTGCCGCATGGATGGGCATGCTGGCCGGAATGCTGGTGATCGGCTTCCTGCTGCTGCGGATTCGCCATGCGGAGCGCCTGGGGCTGCGGCACCTGGCGCTGGGTCTTGCGGCGCCCATCGTCGGCGCGCTGCTGCTTTTCGGCGCCATGAAGATCGCCAACCCCGGATTCGACCCCGTTCAGCGCCTCACCTCCGTCCGCGAGTTCCACATGCGCCTGTTTCCGTGGATGGTGGCGCGGGATATGTTCCTGGAGCACCCGATCCTCGGCATCGGCACCGGCCGCTTCTTCGCCCGTTACGATCCGGCCACCATCGAGTTCTTCCGCGCCTCCGAGGAGCGCTCGCTCTACGAGTTCGTCCTGCGCCTTGCGCCCGGCGACCGACCCGACCACCTGCACAACGAGTATTTCCAAATTCTCATCGACTCGGGCCTCGTCGGGCTCGGGCTCTTTGCGCTTGTGCTCGCCGCGGCCGGGCTTGGGGCCTGGCATGTCGTGCGCTCGACGGACCGGCCGGCGCACGATCGCCTGCTCGCCGTGTTCTTGGCCGGCGCGCTCGTCGCTGCGCTCGTGGACGCCTTCTGGGGCTTCCCCTTTCGCCTGCCGTGCAGCGGCGCCCTCTTCTGGCTGATCCTTGCCCTGCTGGGCAATCTCGCCGAGGACGCCGGCGACCAGCCTCCCGTCCTGCCCCTGTCCCGCGCCTGGACCCCGCGCATCGTCGTCGCGCTGCTGCTCGCCGCCGTGCTCGGCACGGCCACATGGGGCTCCGTCCAGAAGATCCACGCCATGAAGACCCGCATCCACTACTGGCGCAGTCCGCAACTCCTGCGCGGCAGCCTCGACAACGTGCGCGAACTCTTCCGCGCCCACACGCTCGGCAGCGCCTCGCACCCGCCCCCATTCGAAATTGTCGATTTCTATCTGCGCCGCGAGGCATGGCGCTTTGCCCACGAGCACATGCTCGCCCTCGCCAACGTCTACAGCCTCGGCTCCAGCGGCTACCTCCAGCTCGGCGTCATCGAGTACCAGCTCGGCAACGACGCCCAGGCGCGCGAGGCCTTCGCCCAAGCCCTCGTCCTCGAGCCCGACGCCCCCCACATCCTTGAGTTCCTCGCGCACGCCGAACTCAAGCTCGGCGAAGTCGACAGCGCCCGCGAGCACCTCCTGCGCGCCGCCGAACTCGACCCCGCGCGCCCCAACGCGCACTTCCTCCTCGGCGCCATCCGCGAAGCCGCCGGCGATGCCTCCGCCGCCGCGGACTACTATCGCCGCGCCGTGCGCTGCGCCGTTCAGGCGCCCAACGATCTGTGGTTCAATCCGACCGACCTGCGCGTCCGCATCCGCGAACTCGAGGCCGCGGCACGCAACGCCAGGTGACAGGCGCTCGTCGGGCTCACCGTGCCTGCGATTCAAGCGCCTGGATTAGTGCACGCATTTCCCGATCCAGAAGATTCTCACAGTCGGCCGGGGCGGACGCTCGAATCTTGATCAGCCACTTGCCTTGATGCAGGATCACGACAGCCCGGGTGTGGGACTGCACTTCGCCCAGCAAAGCGCGTTGTGGATAGTTCCACCCGCGACCGAGGGTCGGGCCGAGTGAAGTCTCCACCTCCAAGTCGTACTCCCGGGTGATCCGCGGCCGATGGGCTGTGACCTCGTTCACCACTTGCTCGAAGTGGCCCTCAAGGAATCTGCGATCCTGCTCCTTGACGAACGCCGAGTTCGCCCCCATGTATCGCATTTGGGGCCCGGGGTACACATACAGGGTGAACTGGAGCGTACCCAGCAAAGCAGAGTAGGCGCCCGAGAGATTGTGCCCTTCCACATCGTACTGATGCATCTCGGTCAGGCGAAGCGCTCCAGCCTTCGGCGGAAACTCGAGTCCGCTTCCTTGGTGAACGTGGCCGCGCGCGTCGAGTGGCAGGACTTTCGGCTCCTGGAGGTAGACCGACCTTGGCGCGGGAGTGCGGTAGACGCCGAAGCAGGCTGCCAACGGGAAGATCAGGATCGCCAGCAGTACGAAGCGATACACGTGACGACGCTCCAATGTGGGATGGCACAAGGAAGGCGCCGGGCGGTTGGTGCGGGCAAGATCAAAGCGCTCGGGTCCGCGCGAAGTGTGTGGCCACTGCGGGAATCGCGATTGGCGGTATCCACGAAGCACGCGCGCGACATGGAATCGGCATCAGTCCATCCGCCGGAACTCCACGTCCACGGCTTCCGGCTCAGCACTCGATGGGCGCACCGGTGTGGAGCGCACCCGCGGCCCGCCGCTGCCGGCTTCATCCGATGGTCCCTGCCAGGCGTTCGCACCCGTGTCGCCCATCCCCCCGGGCCACGAGCCGAAGAAGACGCCCGGTCCCGCGCGCATCACGCCGCCGGCGAAGAGGCGTCGCCCCCACGCTATCAGCGCCCGCGCGTAGACCCGCCGCACCGCAGGTACCAACGTCGAGAATCCAATCAGGTCCGTGATCAATCCGGGCGTCACCAGCAGCGCCCCGCCCAGCAGGATCATCACGCCATCCGCCAGCGGCCCGGCCGGGAACTGCCCGCGCGCCAACTCCTCCTGCGCCCGTCGCAGCACTGCGAGCCCCTCGCGCTTCGCCATCACCGACCCCACCAGCGCCGACACGATCGCCAGCAGGATCGTGAAACCCCAGCTCGTCCACTGCGCCAGAAGGTACAGCAGGAACAGCTCCAGCAGCGTGAAGACCACGAACAGGACGAACAGGAACGTGCCGATGGGAAAGCGACGTGCGCGCACTCAGGACCTCCGGGGCGGCTTCCACTCGAGCGGCCGGAACTCGAACTCGAACTCGTCCGTCTCGCTCGTCCACTCCAGCACACACACCGACGGCCGCCCGCGGCCCCGGCCCGCCGGCCCCGGGTTCAGCACCCGGATGCCGTCGTGCTCGCCCAGATAGGCCTGATGCGTGTGCCCATAGACCACCAGCCGGGGGCCGCGCGCCCGAAAGTGCGCCGCCAAGCTCTCGGGCCGCCCGTCCGTCGGAACCAGATGGCTGTGTGTCAGGATCACGAGTCCAAACGGGGCCCGGATTTCCCGCAGCGCGGGGAGCCTTGGCGATGAGAAGTCGCAATTGCCGTGCACGGCATGCACCGGGGCCAGCGCCTCGAGCTCGTCCAGCAGTTCCTCGCCCTCGACATCCCCGGCGTGAAAGATCGCCTCGACGCCCGCAAAGTCCTCGAAAACATCGGGATGCAGGGCGCCGTGGGTGTCCGACAAGAAACCGAAACGATGGCGGGGCATGGGGATCTCCGAGGTGGTATCGACCAGCGGGTGGCACGGGGCCAGCGTGTCGAAACGCGCCGCCAAAGGCCAGCGGACTTTGGCGGTGGGGGCGCAAGAAATCCGGGTGCCGGGCGGCGGTTTTTGCTGGCCACGCCGGCACATTAGTGCGAGGAACTTCTCCCCAGAACGACGGTATCCGGGGGAAAGCTGTGGATAACTGAGGCTGCACCGGAACCCTTTCGCGACCGTCCTATTGTCGTTGACAGTGTTCCGCCTCTCTCCGGAGCCTGCGCCCAGTTTCCTGCACCTGCTCCCGTTGTTCTGCTCCAGGTGACCCCAAATCCCGCTCCCGAGGTAACGCACTCATGGTGGAAGTTGTGACCCAGCTCGAAGAACGTGTCCTGCGCCTGATTTCCGAGGTGGAGACCCTGCGCGTGGCGAAGACCCAGCTCGAGACCGAGAACGACGGTCTGAAGATCACCTTGGCCGACTACGAGACGACCAAGTCGAACTTCGAGGCCGCCCAGGCCCTGCTGGACGAACTTGAGGCCGGCTCGCAGGCCTCCGAGGCCCTGGCCGTCGAGGCCGAAGGGCTGCGCGTCCATCTCCAGGCGCGTGACAACGAACTCGAAGCCGCCCGCGCCCGCATGGCCGAACTCGAGTCCTGGCACGACGGCGCCTGCCGCAGCCGGGACGAGGTTCAGGCCGAACTCGAGACCCTGCGCGCCGAAAACGCCGACCTCGCGGAACGTCTTGCCAAGGCCGACCGTCGCACCCAAGAGACCCGCGACCGTCTGGCCAGTCTCATCGAACGCATCGAGCGCGCCGAAGACGCGCTCGCCCAGGTGGAGCTGATCCATGAGCACGCGTGAGGAAGTCGCCGTCACGGTCGCCGGGCACGAAATCAAGATGCAGATCGCTCCCGACGAGCGCATCCACGTCGAGAAGGCTGCCCGGCAGGTCAACGAACGCCTTCAGCAACTCGGCGGCAAGGCAGGCTCGCTGACGCCCCACAAGGTCGCCGCGATGGTGGCCTTCCAGTTCGCCTGCGACCTGTCCATTGCCCACGAGATGCTCGACGAGGCCGAGAAGCTCGCCGACGACTTGCGCCGCCAGAAAGAGGCCGTCGCCCGTCTCGAGAAGCTCCTCGCCCGCGTCGATGACGCCCTGACCGTCTGAACGGCCGACTTCCCGCTGGAACCTCACCGGCGCGGCGCGCGAGGGTCACACTCTCCCGCCGCGCCGGTTTGCTTTCCGGCAACCCCTCAAAGCCCATGAAGCCCATCCGCGATCTCGACAGCCTGCTCCGTGCGATGCAGCCCCGCCTTGCGGATGGCGTGTATGTCTTCGCCACGGTTGCGGCCGGCCAGCGCGGTGCGTTGGCCGCCGAGCCGCTCCTTGAGTTCCGCGAACGCGAGGGGATCACGCTTGTTCTCGCACTCGAGGCGGCCGAGGCGGCGGGACTCGCGCACGAGTTTCCCTGTCGCCTGATTACGCTCGACGTGCCGTCGAGCCTGGATGCCGTCGGGTTCCTTGCTGTGGTGACGGGGGCCCTTGCGCGTGCCGGCA
The DNA here is from genome assembly GCA_019634695.1 of Candidatus Sumerlaeia bacterium. Classification (GTDB taxonomy): domain Bacteria; phylum Sumerlaeota; class Sumerlaeia; order SLMS01; family JAHLLQ01; genus JAHCAW01. The sequence goes on along the minus strand of JAHCAW010000012.1, from coordinate 17,276 downwards.
TTCCGGTCAACGTCGTCTCGGCCTTCCACCACGACCATCTGTTCGTCCCCGTCGCGCGTGCGGAAGAGGCCATGCGGCTGCTGCACGCCATGCAGGCGTAGCCGCCGCCCGCGCTACTCCGCTTCGGGTGCCTCGTCGTCCAGCCGTCCCTTCTCGCGCCGGGTCTCCTTCCAGTCGATCCGCTTGCGGCCGCGTTCGGCCTTCAGGCGTCGCTTCTCCCAGGGCGCCAGGTCCACCTCGCGCTGCTCGAGCCAAACCTGCGGCGGGGGAGCGAACGGCAGCGAACCCTGATCGTGCAGCGTGGGTGGATCGGCGTTGCGTTCCGGCTTCTTGCGCGCGGGCTCCGCGGCGCGCCGCTTCTCGGCCTCGCGACGCAGCGGCTCGCGCAGCCGCTCCTCCTCGGCCGTCCACGCGCGCTCTTCTCCCAGCCATGCATCGATCGCCGCGGCCGAGGGCGACAGCCCGCGCGCCTTCACCGTGCCCAGCGCGCGACAGCCCGCGAGCCACTCCGGCGGCAGGTGTTCCGCTCCGTATCGCGCGCCCATCAACGCGCCGACCAGTCCCGTTGCCAGCGCGCACTCGCCGCCGCGATTCAGCACATCCTCAATCGCGCTCGCCGGCGAGAGCGAACCAAGCGCACGGTACAACACCCACGGCACGAGCGCCGGCGCGAAGCCATGCTGCACATGCGCCACCTCGCGCGTCGGCGCATGGGCCGCCGCCTGATGCAGCACGGTCCGCTCCGCCAAGGCATCGTCGCCTTCGCGCACCAGGCTCGCCAGCGGCTCCAGGCACGCACTGAAGCGCGTCACCGGCGTGCCCCATTGCAGCACGCGCCATCGCTCGCCGGCCTCGCCCTCGCGCAGCGCATCCTCGATCGCGCGGCAACCTTCAACCAAGTGCCGCGCGATGCCAGCCGCGTCGGGGCGCTTGGGATTGTCCAACGCGAGCAGCAGCCGCGCCGCCTCTGAAATTGTCCACGCCGCCGCCAGCGGCGCCTCGCGCAGATGCGTCAACCGCGCGGCCTCCACGGCATCCACGCCCGGCACCACCGCGGCTGCCAGCGCGCGCACGGCACACGAGGCACCTTCGGAATCCTCGTCGGGCGCGAAGTGGTCCGCCGTCTCCCACGGATACTCCGCCTTCCAGCGCGCCACCGCCCGCCGCAGCGGACGACCCGGAGCCCGCATCGCCCCTTGCGTCGAGGGGCCCGCTTCCTCGTCGCCCGCCAGTTCGGCCAACTGCGCCGCCGCCCGCGCCAACGGGGACCGACCGCTGCCGTCATCGCTCGCGCCCGCAAGCACGGCCAGAAACTCCTGTCCCAGCACCGTGTGCAACCCGGGCAGGCGGTTCTTCTCGGGACGTTCCGGAAAGAGCACCGCCTCGCGCGCGAAGCCCTCCGCACGCCCGCCCAGCAGTTGCTGGATGTGGCCCGCCTTCACCGCCTGGAACGGCGCTCCCAGCGCATCGCCCACCAGCAGGCCCGCCACCAATCCAAACGCCTTGTCCCGTGCATCCATGCGCTCAGTGCACCGCCCACGCGTCGAAGGCGTTCGCTCCCTCCCGCACGAGGTTCACGTCCACGCGCGTCGCTCCGCCCGCCGTCACCACCACGTCCGCGATCGTCGCCGGCAGATAGCCGTCCGCCTCGACGGTCAGCGTATACGTTCCCGGAATCGTCACACGATGGAAGTTCCCCACGGCCGGATTCGTCCGCGTTGTGAACGCACGGCCCGCCACGCGCACGCGCGCAGCCAGCGGCGCCCCTGTGTGCGCGTCCCGCACGAGACCCCGCACTCCGCGGTGCACCCATTCCATGTAGGCCAGCACCGCCTCGCGGTTCTCCGCGATCAGGCCGGGCAGGCTTTGCACCGGCGGGATCTTCACATCCTCCAGCTCCAGCGTGATCTCCATGCATCCCATGTAGCGGTAGTTCCAGTCCTGCATCCCGCCGTAGACGGGATACCACGCCGCGCCGTTCGTGATGCCGTCGGCGAAATCGGTGCTCTGCCACATTCTTCCATGGGCGAACGAGTAGGCGCGCGAGACCGCCTGGAACACGTCGTCGTCCTGCGAGATCGACACCGTGCAGGTGAAGTTGTTGCACGTCGAGCATTCGTCGAGCGGATAGTTCGCCACCATCTCGCCGCCGTGCAGATTCGCCGACAGCGTCTCGAATCGCGTCGCGGACCAGTTCATCACCGCCGCCGTCTCGACTTGGCGCCCCGTCGTCGTGTTCGCATCCGAGCAGGCCCAGCGCGGGAAGTTGCGGTTCAGATCCACGTTGTTCGCGTTGAACCGTCGCGGCGGCGATGCCTCCCAGCCATCCGGGTTCATCATCGGCATGATCCAGATCACGGTCTCGTTCACCAGGCCGGTCAGGCGCTCGTCCGTCCCGTGGCCCTCGAGCAAGCGCCGGATCAGGTCCAGCATCACCTCGGTTCCCAGGATTTCGTCGCCGTGCATCGTCGCGATGTACTTGAACTCCGGCTCGTCCTCCTCGACGTCCGGGTTGTCGGTGATCTTCACCATCCACAACGCGCGCCCCTGCACCGACGTGCCGATCGACGTCAGGCGCATGATCTCGGGATACTGCGTGGCCCAGCCCTGCAACAGCGCCGTCATCTCGGCGAACGTGTGGTAACTCAGCAGTGGATCGTCGGCCTTCAGCCCCTGCTCGTGCAGCACCTTCCAGGCGGCCGTGGCCTCGTCCGGGATCCACTCGATCTCCCAGCCCGCCGCCTCCAGCGCCGCGAACTCCTCGAGCGTCACGTACACGCGCGCCCGTCCGGCGCGCACGCGATCGATGGAGACCTCCTGCGCCGCCAGCCGGCGCACCGCCGTGGCGTCCTCCACGCGCACCTCGGCCGGCGCGTAGGGCGCATGCGCTGGCTGCGCCGTTGCAACCGCGCCAGCCAGCAGCACGACCGCGAGCATCAGGCCCGCCGCGAAGCGCATCCGGAAATCCCTCGGAAATCTCGTCATCGAACCGGTCGCCTTCCCAAACCGACGCCCAGCCTACGGCGGCCCCGCCCCCCTGCGCGAGACGTTTTCTTGCCCCCGCCGCATCTTGTCCGGCATCCCACGGCGCAAGGACGGCCCGGGCCGTCCCAGCTTCCTCCCCCCTCGGAGACCCCATGCACCCCCTTCCCGATGCCCTCGCAGGACTCCCCGATGACGCGGTGCTGCGTGTCGTCCCCATTGAAAACGGCCTGCCGCCCGAGCACGAACCGTCCGTCCGTGCCGTTCTCGACGAAGTCCTCGCCCAGTGGCGCGAGCGCGGCGTCATCCGCGCCGGAGCCGTCGCGCTCCATCCCTCGCGCTCCTTCCTGCTGATCGCCTGGGTGCCCACCGGCAACGACCTGTCGGGCTGCACCAAGGACGGCCTCACCCACACGTTGCTTGCCTTCGAGGCCCAACTCGGCCGCCGCCTCGTCAACGCCCCGCGCCTGGCCGTTGGTCTCGACGGCGACGTGCGCTTCCTCTCGCAGGGCGACTTCCGTCAGCTCCGCCGCGACGGCCGCATCACCGACGCCACGCCGGCCTACGATCATCTCGTGCAGACACTCGGTGCGCTGCGCACGTTCGAGACGACCGTCGGCGCGAGCTGGTACTCCCGCATCCCGGCCTGAACCGTCAGCACTTCCGGATCGTTCGCAGCGCGCGCTTGACGATGTAGGCCGTCTCGGGCGTCGGCGACTCGCGAGCCCATCGCGAGCAGAGTTGCTCGACCCAGGCGGGCCGAGACTTCGACGCGTCGTTCAGCCAGTTGGCGACGGCGTTCTGCACGTAGCGACTGAGATCGGCCCGAACGGGCTCGAGCAGAGGGAGACCCACTTCGGGCTGCTCCTTGAGCGTCGGCAGGTGCATTGTCCAGACGCCCCGCGGACGGCTGGCCTCGACGGCACAGCGCCGCACGTTCGCGTCGCGGCTTCGCACCCAGGGAGTCAGCAACTCGATGGCGCGCGCGACATCGTCCACGAAGAACGGGCGCACCGACTCCCACGCGCACTCCCGTACTGCCATCGCCGGATCGGCGGCGAAGCGTTTCGCCAGCGCGAGACGCTTGCGCAGGGGGAGCGATCCGTCGGCCTTCACCGCATACACGGCCCACGAGCGCACGATGTCGGAGGGATGCGAGGCCAGACGCTCGAAGATGGTGTCGGCGTCACCTCGTCCCTCCAGCTCGCGACCCAGCAACATCCCGATCCGATGCATGCGTTGCATGATGCCGAGATCGCGGTTTGCGCGGGTTTCCTTCACGATCCGCGGCGTCTCGTCCCGGAGCCCGACGGCGGGCAGGACGTGGCGCGCGAGCTTCTCGTGATCGACCGCGAGCCACTCGACGAGCACCTTCGTCTCGATCAATCCCTGCTCAAGCGCGTCGAGGACCTCGCGCGGAATCGAGGCGCGATTGCGTGCGCCCTTGCGAGCCTTCAGGGCATCCAGATCGATGCGCGACTTGCGACCCGCCATTTCAGGCATCTCCTGCGGGATGCGCCCATCGACCGAACCACGAGCCCCTACCCATGCCTCACCTGGCGCCTGATCGCCAGCACCGCCAGCACGCACGCCTCGATCGCTTCGATTCCGTGCTCGCGCGCGAAGGCGTGGATTTCCTCGCTCTCGCTGCCGGGCTGCAACCACACGTACCGAATCCCCCGCGCACGTACTTCCTCCATCACCTTGATCCCGACCGCAGGATTCACCACCATGTCCACGACATCCACCGGATGCGGAACGTCCGACAGGCGTGGATAGACCTTGATGCCGTCGATGGCCTCCAGCGCCGGTCGCACCGGAAACACGTCGAAGCCCCTCTCAGTCAGCAGCTTCACCACCCGATAGCTTGCGCGTTCCGTGTTCGGCGATGCGCCCACCACCGCCCAGCGCCGCAGACCCAGCGTTGTCGTCACGACTTCCTCGATCGATGGCGCCATGCCGTTCTCCTCACGACGCGTTCGCGTCGATCACCTTCTGCACGTCCTCGGGCGAGAACTGTCCCGTCACCCGGCCCACTTCCTTGCCGTTGCGGTAGAAGAGGAACGTCGGCACGTACTCGAGCTTCAGCGCGCCCACGGCTTCGCGGTCGTGCTCCACATCCAGCCGCAACGAGCGCACCTTTGCGGAGTTGTTCACCGTCATCATCCCCGCGATCGGCCAGATCTGGCGCGACGCCGCGCTTGTCGTCGAGAAGACGTACACCATCACCAGCTTGCGTTCCTGGCGGATGATCGGTTCCATCGTCCGCATCGTCACCGGCTGGATCATGCGTCCCGGCTCGATGTCCGTCCGCGGTGTCGCGATCTGCCCCGTGGTCGGATCCATCGTCGCCTGCTCCGGTTCAACCTCCGGCCACGGCTCAAGGGAACGGACATCGTCGAGCGTGATCTTCAGCGATCCGCTATCCGCGCTCTCCTTCCCCTTGCCCAGCGCATCCGCCAGCGCCGGCAGTACATCCAACCGCAGGCGCTCCGCGATGTCGCCGCTTGTCCCAACGGCCTGAACGACGAAGCGCTTGTCGAGCAAATGGAAGCCCGGTGCGAAGTTCCGCACGCCGCGCTCCAGCGTCGTCGTGCTCGCCGCGGCCACGATGCGGCCCTCCTTCGCGTCGATGCCGAAGTGCTGTGCCCAGGCGCGCGCGTCGGCCACCGTCGGCGCACCGCCATCCGGGCCCGCCACCAGCAACGACACGTGCACCCACTCCTCGGGATCGAACTCGACCCCCTTGGCGAAGAAGGGGAGCACCTCCGTGAACTGCAACACGTCCACGTCCGAGCGCACCTGCTCGCCGAGTGGCCCGCGGCGATTCCCGCCTGCCAACGCCTGCGAGATCGGCGACGGCATCGCGACGTACTCGATCAGGATCACGCGATTCTGCCACCGCGTCAGGCGCGTCTCGTTGCCGTCGGGCAGCACGAGCGTCAGGTCCGGAAACAACTGTCCCTTGCGTGGACTCCACACGGCTGCCTCGGCCGCGGGCGTCGCCCTCGGAGCCGGAGTCACTTCCACCCCCGCGGGAGCGTCGTCGGAGAAACGCATCTGGCCGGTTGCGTCTCCCGGAATCGCTCCCCACATCCCCGCACCCACCAACAGCACTGCAAGCGTCGAACGATCCATGGCCGATTGCCTCACATCGTGCCGGATGCGCGTGCGAACGAGCACGCACTCCCATTCCTTCCCGCCACGCCCCGCCGGTCAACAGGGAACCCATGAGGCACCCTGCCTCACTCCGCCACGCGCCATCCCTCGCCTTCCGGTTGAACGATCAGATTCCGGTCCCCCTCCACGTCGCGCAACTCATGCACGCGCCCATCGCTCAGGCGCACTTCGATGCGTGCGGCGCCGGCTGCGCGCCCCAAACCCACATGCGCCACCGGCTCCATCTGGCACAGGTAGCCGCTGCCGCCGTCGATGAACCGCGTGATCGGCCGGTCGTCTCCTTCGGGCCACACGCGCACGCGCGCGCCGACTGCCGGCGCGCCCGCCTCCGTGCGCACGTGGACCCGCAGCCAGTGGTTGCCATTGGGCGTGTTGCGCAGCAGCGCATTCGGCATCGGCACCGACTCGCCATGCGAGACGAACAGGTCCAGGAAGCCATCGCCGTCGATGTCGCCCACGGTCGCTCCGGTTCCGAATCCGTCGGGCAGCGAGTGGTCGCCCGCCTCCACCTCCTCGAAGATGCCGTCCCCGTTGTTGTGGAACAGGCGATTCGGTTCGCCGATGTTGTTGATAAAGATGTCGTCCCAGCCGTCGTTGTCGTAGTCGAAGACGATCACCGTGCGCGCGCGCGACGGGCGCGAGAAGGGCGGCCGCGCCATGTCGCGGAACCTGCCGTCGGCCTGCTGCATGAAGATGCGGTGCGGGCCCTCCCAGTTGGCGCACACCAGGTCGAGCCGGCCGTCGCGGTCCAGATCGCCGACGGCCACGCCGCGTGCGTGCTCGCGCGGATCGTGCACGCCCAACTCGACCGCGCACTCCTGGAACCGGCCACTGCCGAGATTGCGGAAGAACCGGTTCCGGTCGTTCTCGTTGGCCGTGAACAGGTCGAGCCGCCCGGTGTCGAAGAAGTCCGCCGCCACGGCCGACCGGCCCCCGGTGATCTGGTTCAGGCCCATCTCCGGTGCCACGTTGGCCAGCCGCCCCCCGGTCAGCATCGCGAACAGCCGGCACGGTTCGGCGTAGTTGCACACATAGACCCCCGGCCGCCCCACGCCCCCGAAGTCCCACCACACCACCGACCGCCCGGCGCCGAAGTTGTTCACGCTGCCCCGGCCCAGCAGATTGCGGAACCGCAGCCCGCCCTCGTTGGCCAGTAGCAGGTCCGGGTCCGAGTCCGGCCCGAGGAACGCCGAGGTGTTCAGGAGATAGATGTCCGGGAAGCCGTTGCCGGTCAGGTCCGCGCAGGCCACTCCGATGCCGCTGTTCTCCGAATCCTGCAGGATCGGGGGCGCCACGTCCACCAGTCGGCCGGCTTCCCAGCGATACAGGTGGTTCGGCCCCGCCACGGTGACGACCAGGATCTGCGGGCGGCCGCTGCGTTCCAGGTCCACCATCGCACAGCCATAGGTCGAATCGGCCGGGTTGGGGTGCAGCAGGTCGCTGGCGTCTCGAAAGGGTGATGTCAGGGGCACGGTCGGTCTCCGGCGGGGGAGAAGTCGGCTTCGGCGCCATGGTCGGCGACCCGGTGTGCGGGAGCAAGTGGTGGGCCGGCCGAATCCACGTTGCCCTCGGTCCCCGGCCGTGGGGTACAGCCCGGCCCCGGCGTGCCACGGGCCCGGCGCCCGATTTCCGTCCGGCGGAGCCTCCGCGCATGGATTGGTACATCCCGCTGCTGATCTTCCTCGCCCGCATCGTGGACGTTTCGCTGGGCACCCTGCGCATCGTCGTCGTCATGCGCGGCCACAAATTCGGCGCCGCCGCCCTCGGCTTCCTCGAGGTCACCATCTGGCTGCTTGCCGTCTCGGCCGTCGTCACCAATGTGCGCGACAGTTGGCTCACGGTTGTCGCCTACGGCGGCGGCTTTGCCACCGGCACCCTTGTCGGCATGTCCATCGAGGAGAAGCTCGCGATCGGCCGTCAACTCGTCCGCGTCGTCAACATCGACTCTTCGAAGAAGGTCGCCGAGTTCCTGCGCCGCCGGAACCTGCGCGTCACTGAAATCGAAGGCGCCGGCGCCACCGGTCGCGCCGAGCTTTGCTTCTTCGTCGTGCCGCGCAAGGTGGTTGCCCGCGTCACGCACGCCATCCTGCAGTATTGCCCGGATGCCTACATCACGGTCGAGGACATCCGCTCCGAAACCGTCGGCTCCACCATCTTCGACAAGCGTCCCAGCGCCCTGCCCCTGTGGCGGCGCCTGATCAAGGCGCGCTGAGTTCACTCCGCCTGGCATTGCCGTTTGCGCTTGCCGGTCTTCGGACGGGTCTTCACGGTTCTCTCCCAATTGCACCGGGGGATGCGTGATGCCGGTTCGCCACGCCTGGATTTCACTGCTGCTTCTCATCCTTGTTTTCGCTGCGAGCGCCTTCGCCGCGCCTCTCGACGATGAACTCCGGCGCCTCGTTTCCTCGGGCGCCTCGGCGCGCGCCCACTGGGGCATCTACGCCATCGATGCCGAGAGCGGCCGCGTGCTGGCCGACATCAACGGCGACCGACTCTTCGTCCCCGCCAGCACCCGCAAGCTCGTCTCCACTGCCATGGCGCTGGAGTACCTCGGCGGCTCGCGCGTCCTTGAGACGCACATCCACGCCCCCACCCCGCCGGCCGGCGACACGATCCGTGGCGACTTGGTCGTCCGCGCCGTCGGCGATCCATCCTGGACCCCCGGCCTCCGCGGCGGTCGGCCCGGCACCGCCCTCCTGCGTCAGGCCGCCCGCGACGTCGCCGCCCGCGGCGTCACGCGCATCGAAGGCGATCTGGTGGTTGATGCCTCGCGCTTCCGCCGTCCGGCCCTGATCCCCGAGGGCTGGGAGTGGTCCGACTTCCAGACCAGCGACGGCCCGATCCCCGCCGTCCTCAGCTTCGACCGCAACCTCGCATCGGTCCGCATCGAGCCCGCCCAGCCCGGTCAACCCGTCCGCATTGCCTTCGACAGTCTCACCAATCCCTTCGAGCTGACCAATCGCTCCGTCACCGGCGCCCGCGACTCGGCCCCCACTTTCGTCCTCACCCGGGGGCTTGACGGGATCCATCTGGAGGCCACCGGCTCGCTGGCCGCCAACACGGCCCTCGGGCGCCGCGCTATGCCGGTCGGCCGACCGGTCGACTTCACCGCGGCCGAGTTCGCCGCCCTGCTCGCCGCCGAAGGGGTCCGCCTCGCGGGCTCCGTTCGCATCAGTACCGACTCCGTTCCGCTGGGCGAGATTCTGGCCACGGTGCGCTCGGCCCCCATTGCCGAAATCGCCACCGTCGCCAACCGCGACAGCGACAACTTCCTCGCCGAGAGCCTCTACCTGCTGGCCGGCGCCGAGCTCTACAGCCGGGGCTCCTACCAGTCCTCGCTCGAGGCCGAGCGCCGCTTCTGGCGCACCGTCGGCGCCGACCCGGCCGACTGGGTTGCCGCCGACGGCAGCGGCTTGTCCCGCCGCAATCTGGTCACTCCCCGCGCCTATGTCCAGTTGCTTCAGCACTCCAGACGCAACCCGATCTTCGTTGATACGCTGGCGGTCTCCGGACGCAGCGGCACGCTGCGCTATCGACTTTCCGAATCCGGCATGGCCGGCCGGGTGCAGGCCAAGACCGGCACCCTGACCGGCGTGGCCGGGCTGGCGGGCACGGTCCGCACCTCCTCGGGGCGTACGGTCCTCTTCGCTGTGCTGGCCAACAACTTCGCCTCGTCGCCCACCCCGATCCGCCGCGACATCGACCGCGTCGTCGAACGCCTTGCCGCCCAGTAAGACGAGTCCTGGAAGCAGGAGACAGTCGGAAGGGACGGCAAGCACGGGCCGGGCGCTGCGATCTTCTTCCCGAAACCGTATACCCCCCGGCGCTTTTCCGTGACATCCGCGCCGGAACGTCCCATCCTCTCCCACCGGGCCCGAGACCTTGGCGGCCCGGCGGTGGGGCGGGGGCCCTCCGGGCTTTGGACTTGACCGCAATCCGATGCGCACAAATTCTCTCCCCTGTGACATTGAGGCCGACTCCGGTTCCGGCCCTCCGAAATCCGGATGCGAGGGGCGTTTTCCGCCGCTGGTGCCAACAACTGTGATATCAATGATTTGCAGGCCGCACGGAGCGCCGAATGGCCGGGGGCGCTGGGCCGCGGGTGGCTTCACGCTCATCGAGCTGCTCGTCGTCGTCGCCATTATCTCGATCCTGGCCTCCATCGCGATGCCGAACTTCCTTGAGGCCCAGACGCGCGCCAAGGTTTCGCGCGTCAAAGCCGACATGCGCACCTTGGCCACGGCCCTCGAATCCTATCGCGTCGACCACAATAACTACCCCCGGCGCCAACTCGTCCCCCTCGGCGGCGCCTTCTCCCCGCTGGGCGACGTCACCAAGCGCGCCGAGGACCTCTCCCGTCTGACCACACCCATTGCGCACATCACCAAGGTTCCCTTCGACATCTTCGAGTACCGGGTGCCCCACGCCAACAATACATTCGAGTACTGGAATGCCAACGTCTTCATCAATCCCACCAACCCTGCTCTGCCCCGTGACCCCGCGATCCGCGGGCTGATTCCCAACTGGCTGGTCTTCTCCTGCGGCCCCATTTCGGATCTGGGCGTGTCGGCCATCCGTGCCAACCTGCCCTATACCGCCGAGAACGCCTTCGGCTACCTTCACGACTACGACCCGACCAACGGGACCATCAGCCGCGGGAACATCTACCGCGGCTCGGGAGGCGAGCAGGCCATCGACATCTATCGGCGCTAGGAGACATCTTGCATCGCAGGAAGGACGATTCGGGCCCTCCCGGAGGGCAAATCCGTGTTGAGACGGCCCCGGCCGATGGGGCTAGAATCGACCGGAAACCGGACGACCGCACCAAGGGGGAGAGCCCCGACAGGATGAACCACCCGTAGTGCGCGCCCCGCGTGTGCCCCACAGCACCCCGTGGCCATCGTGAAAACGACAGTCAGCGAGAGGAAGCAGTCCCATGAATCAGACGAAGACATCGGGTGCCCGGATGACCCGTTGGATCGCGATGCTTCTGACGGCGGCTTGGGCCGCGATGACGGTGCCCGCGGCCGCCTCGGTCGTCGTGCCCCTGTCCGTCGAGCAACTCGCCGCCGTGGCCGAGGACGTCGTCCACGCCAAGGTCGACAAGAGCGAGAGCGGCATCTACAAGGGCAAGATCTTCACCCGGCATCAGCTCAGGGTGGAGGACTCGCTCAAGGGCGCGACGAAATCGGGCGGCAAGCTCGAGGTCGTCACGATGGGTGGCTCGTTCGGACGTCTCTCGTCGATCGCGCCGGGCATGCCGACGCTGGCGGAAGGCGAGGAGGTCGTCCTCTTCCTGAGCAACCCGGCCAAGAGCTACGCCGCGAAGGCCTCCGGCGTCCTGCCCGCGCTCGACACCGAGTCCCCCTTCATCCAGTCGCCGCAAATCGTCGGTGGCTTCCAGGGCAAATTCGAGGTGAAGCGCCGTGAAGTTTCCGACGCCGAGGGCAACAAGTCGCTCGCGCCGCCGATCGTCTTCCGCGCCACGCCCGGCCGTGTTCACCAACCGGACCAGCTTCCCGACCTCGAGACCTTCAAAGCCCAACTGCGCTCCGTCACCAAGACGACCGACAAGGCCCTGATCACGACGCAGAACATTGCCACAGTCGGACCCGTTGAGGTCGTGCGCCAGAGCGACAAGGCCGGCGCCCTGCGCCTCTTCGATCCGATCGTCGGCACCGGCACGGTGCGCGAGGCTCCCAAGCGCGCGGCCGCCCCGGCCGCCGAGCAGGCTCCGGCACCCGAAGCGCCGGCAGAATGACGCCACTCACCCCACACGCAGTCCGCACCCAGCACGACCCAAGCAGCAGGATCGACAGCATGCGGAAGGGACACCAAGCGACGATGCACTTCCTCAAGAGGTTCTCCGCCACCGCCCTCGGGGCCTTCACCCTGATCGGCGCCCCCCACTTGGCCCAGGCCGGCGCGCTCATCTTCGTCGAGACGGTCGAGTACATCGACCCCGACGACAGCAGCGACGACACGCTGGTCACCCGGCCCTTGCAGTGGGACAGCAACGACCGCGAGAACGTCACCATCACGCTCCATCGCGATGGCGGCTTCGGTGTCCTGCCCGACATCTTCATCAACCACGAGCTGCCCTTTGGCACCGCCGACGACGAGATCTTCGGCGCTGCCACCCGCGCCATCAACGAGTGGAACTCCGTCAATGGCGCCGAGTTCAGCTTCTCCCCGAATCCGTTCTTCTCCGACCAGGCGATCATCATGGACCCGCTCAACCTGCCCCTCGGGCCCGTTGACGTCCGCCTTGATCGCTACAACACCATCACTTTCCTCGATCCCGCCTTCGTCCCCGCCGCCGGTACGATCTACGTTCCGGTGTTGTTCTACTTCAACGAGACCTGGGACCCGGACGAGCACCCCATCGCGCCGCAGAGCGTCATGGACATTGCTGAGGTCTTCGCGATCGAAGAGGCCGACACGACCCTGATCTTCAGCCGCCCGGCCGACCTCGAGTTCCTCATCCCGCGCCGCAAGTACAAGGCCGGCACCCTGATCGACGCCGACGCCGTCTTCTCCCCCTTCGGCGACGGCACCAACGGCTGGTACGTCCTGCCGACCGACCGCGACGACGTCGCCTTCCTCAATCCCCCGCTCAACCAGAACCAGGTCCCCGGACTCTTCGACGTTCAGGCCCTGTTCACCCGCGCCCTCGGCGAGATGGCAGGTCTGGGACTCTCCCACCTGTTCCTCTCCACCATGAGCGCCTTCTACATCACCGACACCACCGGTGAGACAGGCCCCTTCCTGACCGACCCGTACAATGTCCGCGAGATCAACCTCGACGACCAGATCACGCTGGCGATGGCGTATCCGGGCGGCAGCTACTCCAGCTCGCCCGGCATCGGCGGCAACCTGCTCGACGGACGCCAGTTCGACTTCGCCGACCTGACAGCCCCGGACCGCAGCCAACTCGGCGGCATCCAGCAGCAGATCATCTACGTCGGCGTGCCCGACCCCTCGGGGCCCATCACGCTCGACTCGCTCTCCTTCTTCAACCCCCGCGCCTCCTTCGGCGGGCATGAGGAAGTGACCGTCGGCAAGATTCGCCTGGTCGCCCACACGGTGACCGGCCAGCGTCAGGTTAGCGCCGCCGGGCCCAACTCGCCCGCCTTCTTTGCGATTCCGAATGGCCGCTACGAACTTCGCGGCCTGCCCGCGCGCGACGACTGGTACATCTTCGCCGCCCCGCTCGAGTTCGGCTGGGACGGCCCCTCCAACGCCCAGCTCTCCTCGCCGCTCGACACGGCCCACAACAGCTTCCCCGTCGAGTTCTTCGGCGGCGTCGAGGAAGCCGGTCTGCGCTTCGGCCGCTTCAACCTCGGCCAGGGCGCCCTCGACTTCGACGACGGCAACCCTGCGACCATCCAGAATGCTTTCGCTTTTGTCGATGTCGTCACCAATCCGCGGGACGTCGACGGCGACGGAGCCGCCGGCAGCACGATCGACGAACTCTTCCCGAACGGGCAGTTTGGCGCCGGCATCCGCAACGGCCCGCGCTACGTCCTCGGGCCTCAGACGCGAACCGTCCTGCGCCTGGTTCGTCAGATCAATGTCGGTGGGCAGTGGGTCGACGACATCGTCACCTACGACCTCTCGTCCGACGGCCGCGGGTTCAACAACCTGGGCGCGACGCTCACATCCGACGACGGCTTCGACATCATGACGCTGACGTTCGGCCTCGAGGATCCGCTTGGACGTCCCATCGGCCAACTCGTGCAAACCATCGAACTGACCGCCTACCCGAGCTTCTCCGGACTTGAGAAGCGCGGCTTCCGCGTCTCGTACGAATTCGAGAACCTCTCGACCGTTTACGCCTGGCGCGTCGGGCTGGCCCAGATCTATAACGCCGGCATGGCGTTGGACCTGAGCGACACCATCGGCACGGTCGATATGTTCGTAAATGGCGTCGAGCAGATTGTCAGCACCGGCTACGGCGCCGCCGGCGAGGCGGCCGTTCCGGCTTCCGTCGACTGGTACGACAACCCTGTCGCGCCGTACTTCCAATTCGCCGTGCTTGCCAACCTGCCCGGCGAGGGACTGACACCTCCCGACCGCTTGCTGACCGTGGACTACGATCGGGCGGTTCAAAGACCCAACAACATCTGGGACATGGTGCCTGGCCAAAGCCTGCGGGCACCTGGCGTGCTGGGAGGTACGACCCAGCCCCGCTCAGGCATCCTCATGCGCTGGAATCCCGTGCAAGTCCTGCCCGGCGCCAAGCACACCATCACCACCGGCGGCACCTATGCCCTCGAGCCCGCCGTCGGCAGCGACACCGTCCGCCAACTGCGCGACACCGAGAATGGCTACGGCAAGACCTCGTCCTTCGAGAAGTGGGCCGACGATCCGCGCATCGGCACCCCGATCGACCTGACCGACCCCAACGGGATCGGCGAGCGCTTCCTCGCGCCTCTCGACATCATCACCAACACCGGCGTCCGCATCAACATCCCCGGACTCGATTCCGACGGCGACGGCGTCCCGGACGACATCGACAACTGCCCCTTCCGCCCCAACCCGGATCAGGAAGACAGCGTTGGCGACGGCGTCGGTGACGCCTGCCGCGGCGACCGCGACTCCGACGGTATCCTCGATCCGTTCGACAACTGCCCCGATACCCCGAATCCGACCCAGAGCGACATCGACGGCGACGGGATTGGCGACGTCTGCGATCCGGACATCGACGGCGACGGCATCCCCAACCACCTCGATAACTGCCCCTACGTCTTCAACCCCGACCAAGCCGACAGCGTCGGCGACGGCATCGGCGACGCCTGCCGCGGCGACTACGACGGCGACGGCATCCCCGACGCCATCGACAACTGCCCCTTCATCCCCAACCCCAGCCAGAGCGACATCGACGGTGACGGCATTGGCGACGCCTGCGATCCGGACATCGACGGCGACGGCGTCTTCAACTCCGAAGACAACTGCCCCTACGTCTTCAATCCCGATCAGACCGACACAGACGGCGACGGCTTTGGCGACGCCTGCGCGCCGGGCTCGCTCGTCTTCCGCGACGTTTCGCCCGGCAGCGTTGTCGCTGCAGACGCCCAGATTCCCCCGTCGTCGCTGTTCATTGCGGGCGTCGCTAGCGGCGACATCAACGGCGACGGCTACCCGGACATGGTCCTTGCCATCCGCGCGCGCAGCGACGCCCCGGAAGCCGGCCTGACCAACCGCATCTATCTCAATGACGGCGCCGCCCGACCGGGCTTCTTCCGCGACGTCACCTTCGGCGCCAACGGGCTCATCGGCGATAAGGACGATCGCATGCCCCTGAGCCAGAACGTCACCAGCCAGATCATCCTGTTCGACTTCGATCTCGACGGCGACCTCGATATCCTTGAACTCAATCTCGACGGACCGAACCGCCTCCTGCTCAACATCGACGTCGACGACCCGACCATCAATCCCAACCCCGACGACGACAAGCTCGGCGACGGTTTCTTCCTCGACGTCACCGACCTTGCGATGCCCGGCATTCTCAACACCAAGGGTTCGATCTTCCAACTCTCGGCTCCCGACCAGTCCACCCGTGGCCGTGTTGCCGACATCGACGGCGACGGCGACCTCGACATCATCGTCGCCAACTACGACTTCGGCACGGACCTCTTCGGAACCTCCTGGAACGGCTTCCAGGTCAGCGACGGCTCCACCACCCACGGCCCACTGGGACCCATGCGCTTCAGCGAGCGCGTCCTTATCAATCGTCGCAACGAACTGCTGCAAGCGGTCCTGCTCCCGGGGCTGACCCAGGAGACCTGTGTCCAGCAGGACTATCGCATTCAGCGCATCCCGCGCGGCACGCCCGATCCCTTCCTCGTCGCGCTGTCCGAGTGCCCGTTCCTGCGCGAGAACACCTTCCCCGCCCGCCAGACGCCCGACCAGATTCTCGTTGATGGCTTTTGGTTCCGCGACGAGACGCTCGGCCGCGACGGCGCGTTCAGCGGCTTCCTTGGTTCGGATCCCATCTCCGACCGCCTGCCGCCGCTGCTTCCCGACTGGGTCCTGCCGGGCAACAATCCGCCCAGCCATGCCGACTTCTCCCGCACGAGCGAGGTCGCCGTCGGCCGCTTCTTCCACCGCGCCGGTGGCCCCGACATCCACGTCGGCAACTCGCGCGTCGGCAGTGAAGCCGTCACCGGCCGTCCCCTGCCGGGCATCAACCCCCTCTACATCAACATGGATGCGACCGGGAACTGGATCTCCGACGGCTACTACTACGAGCGTCGCTTCAGTTCGTTCGTCTTCCCGCCCATGATGATCGGCATCCCGGACGGGATCGACGGCTTCTTCGATGCCGATCCCTATCCGAACCAGCCGGACAACTACCCCTTGTTGACGGAGAGCACCGTTTCGGCGCTGGCCGGCGACATGTTCAACACCGGCTTCTCGGACTTCATCAGCATCGATTCGCTCGGCAACATCGGCGGATCGGCTGGCTACCGGCTCGAGTCCCGCATGCTGATCGGCCAGCCGCAATCCCCGGCCTGGATCAACCGCGGCCAAGCGTTTGGGATCGGCGGCGCCAGCTCGGGCCTGATGGCCGTCAGCGGCGCTCTCAACGACCAACTCGTGAATACCAGCTCGAGTATCGTTGTCGATACTCAGGGGAACCAGTACTCCGGCATCGCCGAACTCGCGCCGGTGATCGGTCGCCCGACGCACGGAGCACTCGCGGACCTGAACCGCGACGGCTCGCTCGACCTGCTCATCGCGCACGACGGGCCGGCAGGCTCGCGTCCCAACACCATTACCAGCGCCGGCGGACGCGCCGAGATCATCTTCAATCGGGCCGATTCCTTCGGCATCAACTTCGAGCAGTCCATGATTCCTTCGGGCCAGCAGGCCTTGCTGCCCAACCCGTTCGCCAGCGGCTCCTTCATCCATCCCTTTGACGCGGACATGGACGGCGACGTCGACATCTTCGTCGCCAACGCCGGCGGCCAGTCCCGCTTCTACGTCAACTCGCTCTACAGCCCCAACATCGAGCGCCGTCCCAACCTGCGCGTCGCCACCGACGAGCCGATGTTCATGGACAACACGCGCCGGTTCATCGACGACGTCTACTCCAGCGGTGTGCCCTT
>JAHCAW010000119.1 GCA_019634695.1 Candidatus Sumerlaeia bacterium | reverse complement strand
CCTCGGTCTGTCGTCGGGGCTTCTTCCGGCTCTCCCTCCGGCTTGGGCCCGGATGAGGCCGACCCTGACGGCATTAGGCGGATAGCAGACCCCGCACCCCGCCGGCCGGTTGGGGGAAACGCAGGAGTTTTTCTTCATCCAGGCAGAATCCGTCTGACGCACGGGCAACCGGAGCGTCAAGGCTCGTGGCTGCCTTGCGGAACCTGCCAAGGTCCATTTCGCCCTTGCCATCGCCCCGGCATCTGTTGGGACATGGTTAAGATTATGCGAGAAACCGGTAGTTTGGTACACCGATGGCCTTCGAACTGGTCCTGATCCAACACGGGTTGACCGACTGGAACCTGCGGCGCTGGTCCCAGGGGCACTCGGACGTGCCCCTGAATGAGACCGGGCGGGCGCAGGCCGAGGCTCTGGCGGTGCGGTTGGCCGGCGAACGTTTCGACGCGATTTACACCAGTGACATGCAGCGCACCATCGACAGCGTCGCGCCGCTGGCCGCGAGGCTGGGGGTGGAGGTGCGTCAGGATTGGCGACTGCGCGAGGGGCGCTGGGCGCGCCATCGCAAGCGCCCCGAGGTGCCCGTGCTGCCCTTCCCGGTGGAGAAGGAAGAGCCGGCCGACGTGCTGCGGCGCCTGTGCGAGTTTCTCGAAGAGGTGCAGGTGCGCCATCCGGACGGGCACGTGCTCGTGATGGGGCACGGCGCGGTGCTGACGCGACTGTTCTATCATCTGGAGGCTTCGGCCCCATGGCCGTACCCGCCGTTCGAAGCCCGCAAGATGGCGATCAACATCCTGCGGCGGCGCAGCGACGGGACTTGGAAGGTGATGCGCTGCAACGACGATGCGCATCTGCGGGCCCAAGGGCTGGACAAGGGGCGGCGAACCCGGCGCCACACGTATCGCGTGTTCGCCTGGGCGGCCGGGAAAGTGGCGCGCGCGTGCCTGCCGGCATTCCTGCATCCGCCGGTGCAGCGCTTGCTGCGGCGTCTGACGGCCCGGGATCGCATCCTGGCGCTGGACCCGACGGCGAACCTGCCGGCCGACTGGAACGAGGCACCCGAGGAATCCCTGGCGCACGCCACGCCATAGGCCCCCCGCTTGGCCCTTGCCTTGGTCCGGCCCGCCGGCCAGCCTTCCCGCCATGGGAAAGAAGCTGCTCCACTCGCTGATGCACATCCTGTCGGAGGAGATCGAGCGCGATCCCCTGCCGGGGGCCCGCATGGTGCACGAGCAACTCGTCCCCCGCGGCATTGTGGACCGCCGCATTCTGGACCTGATGGCCCGGCTGGATCGGCGCCAGTTCGTCGATGCGCAGTATCGCGCGGCGGCCTTCGACGACGCTCCCCTGCCGACGCGCGCGGGCCAGACGATCAGCCAGCCCTACATCGTGGCGGCGATGACGGAGTTTCTCGAAGTCGCGTCGCACCATCGGGTTCTGGAAATCGGCACGGGCAGTGGGTACCAGACTGCGATCCTGGCCGAGTTGGCGCGCGAGGTGATCACCATCGAGCGCGACGAAGTGCTCGCCCATCAGGCATGGGAGCGACTTGAGAAACTCGGCATGCCGAATGTGCGCTTCGTGCTGGGCGACGGGTTCCATGGCTGGCCCGGACTCGGTCCTTACGACCGCATCCTGCTGACGGCGGCGCCCGCGAAGGCTTCCCCACGGCTGCTCGACCAGTTGGCCCCCGAAGGTGTGATGGTGGCGCCGGAGGGAAGGGCGCTTGCGGGCATGGGTCTGGATGCCAGCCAGAAGCTGCGACGCTGGCGTCGTGTCGGCACGCGCATCGACGTGGAGGATCTCTTCGACGTGCGCTTCGTCCCGCTGGTCGAGGGGGAAACTTGAGCGTCGCGACGGCCATCGAGTTCGAGCGGGTCACGAAACGCTACCACATCGTGCAACGCGCGACGCCGCGGTTGGGCGCCTGGGTGGTGAACAAGCTGTTCGAGCACCTGCGGCGTGTGCCCTTTCTGGCGCTCGATGACGTGAGCTTCACGGTGCCGCAGGGCCAGATGCTCGGACTGCTCGGGACAAACGGCGCGGGCAAGTCAACGGTGCTGAAGCTCGTCGCCGGCATCACGCAACCGACCTCGGGTCAGGTGCGCGTGCGCGGTCGCATCGCATCGCTGCTCGAACTGGGGGTCGGCTTCCACCCCGACCTGACGGGCATGGAGAATATCTTCTACAACGGCGCGCTGATGGGCCTTTCGCGCCAGGAGATTCTGGATCGTCTCGAGGCGATCGTCGCCTTCTCGGGACTCGAGAAGTTCCTCTACGAACCGGTGCGGCACTACTCGTCGGGAATGTACGCGCGGCTGGGGTGCAGCGTCGCCCTGCACGTCGAGCCCGACGTGGTGCTGATCGACGAGATTCTGGCGGTGGGCGATGCGGAGTTCCAACAGCGGAGCATGAACCGGCTGCTGGAACTGCACGAGCGTGGCGTGACGCTGGTGCTGGTGAGCCACGCGATTTCGGCGTCGCGGGATCTGTGCGACCGACTGATCTGGCTGGACCACGGGCGCGTGCGGGCCGATGGCGCGGCGCGCGAGGTGGTCGGCGAATACCTGCGCTACGTGCATGAGTTGGCCATGCCGCCGAGTCACTTTCTCCATCCTGCCCGCGAATTGGCCGAGGAAACGGACGCAGCGAAGCGCGGCGTCTGGACGCGCGCGAACGCCCCGCGGATGGCGCGCGTCGAGCTGGTGGGCGGAGAGGGTTCGGCGATGGAGGAGGTACGCACGGGCGATCCGGTGCGGTTCGCATTTCATCTGGACGGCGCCGACTCCGCGCCGGCGGCGTTCCGGGTGGCGCTGTGCGTCTCGTGGCCGGACGGCCGCGAGCTGTTCCATGATGTTTCGGAGCCAATCGAGCCCGGGCCCGCGAACAGCCCGGTGGTGTACGAGGTGCCCGTGTGGCCGTACCTGCGGGGCGAGATGTTGCTCGGCGCATCGGTCGTGTCGGAGGACCGCGCCACCGTGCTCTGCCGCGCACCCGGGCTAATGCCGTTTCGGACGATTTCGCCCCCGGCGCACTACATCGACTCGTGCATTCTGGCGCCGGTGACCACGTGGGAGGTTGCTCGGGGCGGGGATGCAGCTTCGTGACGAGGCGCCGCCCCCAGCCTCCCCTTGCGTGCGGGCGGGGGATTCCTCCACCATGATGACAGGAGGCGCATCCATGCTGGCCACTTTCGGCGAACAGCGCGAGGAAATCGAGCGACTCTGCCAGGAGTACGGCGTCGTCCGGTTGGACGTGTTCGGGTCGGCCGCCACCGGAACCCTGACCGACAACAGCGATGCGGACTTCCTCGTTGAGTTCATCCCGCGCGTCGAAGGGGCGTTCGAACGCTACTTCGGGCTCAAGGAACGGCTCGAGCAGCTCTGCGGCCGGCCGGTGGACCTTGTCGTGACGGATGCGATCCGAAACCCGTACTTCCGCAAGCGGGTGTTCGAAACGAGGCGGAACCTCTTTGGAGCCTCATGCGAGCTCGGAAGGCAAAGGGCAGAATCAGCACTGCTCCCCTACTGCTAGCGACCCGCAATCCGGCCTGGGAAAGCACACTTATGTACCCCGCCTGTCGGCCGTAGCGCGGCGAAGGGCGAATTCGCTCCGGCTCGCCGCCCCAGCCTCCCCTTGCGTGCGGGCGGGGGCATCCGCACCATCCGCGCCGCGCCGCAGGCCGGGCAGCCACTCCCCCACCGAAGACCCACCATGTCCACCACCGCCCATGAGCAGGAAATCGCCCGCCGGCGCACGTTCGCCCTTACCCCCC
>JAHCAW010000118.1 GCA_019634695.1 Candidatus Sumerlaeia bacterium | reverse complement strand
CGTTCCTGCACCAGGGGCTCTTCGACGACCCTATCGTCTTCCTTGCCATAGCCGTTGCCGTCGCGCTTCCCACACCCCGAACCGAGGCTCATCGGGGGGCGCAAGTCGACGCCGCACCCGCCAGCACTTGAGTTGGCCCAGGCTTCGCTTCCAGCTGACCACGGGAGTCCGGCGCCGCCGAATGCCCGTGGCGACCGAACCGCTGGCCCGTCGAAGGAAAGATGGATGCAGACAGCGTGACGAACGTAGGCCGTCTCAGAGCACTATACGACGCCTCCGCACACTACCAGATGGCCAACGTTCTGTTTATGGCGTTCCAATCCTTTGTGGCCCCGATCTTCATCGGGATCGGCTCCTATGGCGCCCAGATGCTGTTTGTCGCGCCTGTCCTTCTTGCTCAGGCGCTTCTCGAGCCTTCCTTCCAGGCTGAACTCAACGCGAGCGCTGACGGACACCGCTGCCGCATCAACCCCGTTACCGCAACGATGCAAAGTGCCATCTTGATCGGTATCACATTCCCCTTCGCCATCGGCGACTACAACGACTGGCTCTTGCTGGCGCTCTTCGCCGGTCTGGCGCTGTTCACCTTCGTGTTGGCGGCATGCTTCGCTCTGCGCGATGTCGCACTGGCCGCGACGGGCCGTTATGTGTCCCTCGCCGTCTATCTCATTGCTTTCGGCTTCATGCTTGTCACAGGCGGAGAAGGAGAGATCATTGTGGCGAATCTCGCCGCGGTCACGGCCGGATCGGCCGTCATCGGGGCGGTGCTGCTCAATCGAGGCAGCATCCTGCCAACCCGCAGCCCACCCACCGTTCGCTTCCTGCTTGGCGGGCTGTCCTTTCGGCTCCCGATCGTCAGCTTCACGGCCATGACTACGATTCTCCTAGGATACACCGGGGCATTGCCGACAACCATCGGCGAGTTCCGCATCTTCATGGCTGCGGCCACGTCCGGTCGATTCATCAACCCGATACCGCTGGCGGAGCTCCAGTCCGCAATTCATCGCTTTCTTTCGATCGGCGACCGTACGATTGTTCGGCTTGCGCGCCGGTTCCTGGTGTCTCTGGCGGCCTTCGCGATCGCGACCGCATTGCTTTTTCCTCCGATCTATAGGTGGGCATTCGGCGACTTCACGTTCAGTCCGCTTTCCCTGCTCGTCGCTTCGACCTTCGCCGCCGCCCAACCTCTAGCCTATTTCATCTTCGCTGCGCGCACGCGCAGCATGGTCTTCAACGTGGCCTTTCCGGTCGCACTGTCCCTGGGTCTTATGGTGGGATTCTACGCCATCGTGTCGGTCACTCATGAGCCGGACCTTGCCGCTGCAGTAACCATAGGTGCACTGCTGGCGATCTATGCTGCGGTCGCTGCTTTGACGAAGACAACGAACGAGACGACGGGATGAATAGCGACCGCGAGCCGTCCTTCGCGCTCTCGGGTGCGAGACAAAACCTGTGAGTGGCGCCATTTTGCCCGATAATACTGGCCTGCTCATGCAGATGGGCAAGCTGATCGGCGTCGGCCTCGGCGGCGAACAACTGGCGGCCGTGTGCACGCTGTACCCTGCAACAGCCTCAATGTGAGACGTTAGTGAGGAACTCGGCGAGGCGGCGAGTCTTCGGCGCGCCGAAGATCGCCTCGGGCGGGCCCTGTTCGACGATTGCGCCCTGGTCCATGAACACGGTTCGGGTCGAGACCTGGCGCGCGAAGCGCATCTCGTGGGTGACGATCAGCATCGTGGTTCCCGCCTCGGCGAGGCGGCGGATGGTGAGGAGCACCTCCTGAACCAGCTCGGGGTCGAGTGCGGAGGTCACCTCGTCGAGGAGGAGCAGCCGCGGCTCCATGGCCAGCGCCCGGGCAATGGCCACCCGCTGCTGCTGGCCGCCCGACAGCGCCGAGGGATGATGGTTCCGCCGCTCGGCGAGACCGACCCGGTCGAGCCAGGTCTCGGCGATCGCACGCGCCTCCGCCTTCGGCCTGTGCTGGACGCGGGTCAATCCGATCATGACGTTGCCGAGCGCGGTCAGATGCGGGAAGAGGTTGTAGCTCTGAAAGACCATGGCGATCTTCGCCCGCTGCCTGGCGAGCTGCCGTCCGGGGAGGCGAACGCGCCTCCCGCCCGGCGCCGTGCGGTAACCCAGTTCCTCACCGTCGAGACGAATCTCGCCGGCTTCGAATTCCTCGAGGAGGTCGATGCAGCGCAGAAGCGTCGTCTTGCCCGAGCCGCTCGCGCCGATGATCGCCACCACGTCGGACGGGAACACTTCGAAGTCGACGCCGCGCAGGATCCGGTTCGATCCGAAGCTCTTGGTCAGCCCCTCAATGGTCAGGATCGGCGTCATGGGTCGTTCCTACTGCGCCCGGAAGCGGCGCTCCACCCACCAGCCGCCGGCGCCGATGGTGAGGTTGACGGCGAGGTAAAGAGCGCCGGCAAGCGCGTAGAACTCCATGGTCATGAAGGTGCGCCCGACGATCTCCTGGGTGGTGAGGAGAAGCTCGCCGACGCCGATCGCGGACAGCAGTGACGACGCCTTGACGATCTCGACGGCGGTGTTGACGAAGTTCGGCGCAATCTGCCGGAGCGCCTGCGGCAGGAGCACGAAGAACAGCATCTTCGGGAAGGTAAGCCCGATCGACCGCCCTGCGTCGAGCTGCGTCGGCGGAATGGCGATCAGTGCGCCGCGGAGCGTCTCGCCGACATGGGAGGCGCAGAACACCGACAGCGCCAGGACGCCGGCCTCGATCGGACCAAGGCCGATGCCGAACCCCGCCGGCATGTAGTAGCTCGCGAGGATCAATACGAGCACGGGCGTGCCACGCACCACGTCGACGAAGACCCGAAAGGGAAACGAAGCGATCCGTCCGCCGTAGGTGAGGACGGGACCGATGAGCGTGCCGACAGCAGCACCCGCAAGAACCGCCGCGGCGGAGATGGCGATGGTGAGTCCGAGCCCGCGGAGGAGCAGCCCCCACGACAGTTCGAGAACGGAGAGGAAGGACTGCATCTCCGCTGCCTCAGAACTTCGGGAACAGCCGTTCGAGGCCGCGAAGCGCGGCGGCGATCAGCGCGCAGGTCGCGACGTAGATCAGGCTTGCTACCAGCCAGACCTCGATGACGCGAAAGCTCTCGTTGTTGATCTTGCGCGCCTGGAAGGTGAGCTCGGGCACCGCAATCACCGCGGCGATCGAGGTGTCCTTGAACAGCGAGATGAAGTTGTTGCCAACGCTCGGCAGCGCGTTCCTGAGCGCAATCGGCAGGATGATCCAGATCGCAGTGCCGGTTCGCGTCAGGCCGATCGATGCGGCGGCTTCGGTGATGCCACGGGGGATGACGAGGATCGCTGCGCGGAACGACTCGGTGAGGTAGGCGCCCGCGTAGATCGCGAGCACCGCGGCGAAGGTCACGACGTTGGAGAAGCGGATGCCGATGCCTGGCAGCGCGAAGAAGGCGAAGAGGGCTAGCACCAGTATGGGGATGTTGCGAATGAGCCCGACATAGGCTCCGACGAGGATGCGCGCCGGACGGCCGCCATAAACCGCGGCGAGCGCGGCGACGATGCCGATCACCGAGCCGACGGCGAGTCCGGCGAGCCCCATCTCCAGACCAAGCAGCAGTCCGGCGAGGAGATCGTCGAGGCCGCGGATCACCGCGCCGAAGTTGAGCGTGTAGTTCATGGCCTTTTGATCGGCCCGCCGCGCCAGGCGCGCGGCGGGCCGGAGTGGCGCCGGCCTAGCGCAGTTCGCTCGGGAAGCCGACCTGCGGCGCCGGCGGCTCAACCCCGAACCACTTCTTGAACGAGGCCGCGTAGGTCGGGAAATCGACGCCGGTCATCGCCTCGCGGAAGGCGATGTCCACGAAGTGGAGGAACTCGAGGTCGCCCTTCTTGACCGCGCAGGAATAGGTCTGCGGGCTCCAGCCGTAGCCGCCTTCGATGTACTGGTCGGGGTTCTGCGCCACGAACCACAGCGCCGACGACATGTCGGTGGCGGCGGCGTCGGCACGGCCGGAGTTGAGCGCCTGGTAGATGAGGTCGACGCTGTCGTACTGGTCGACCTTGGCCTCGGGCAGGGCCTGGTGGACGAGTTCCTCGGCGTAGACATTCTGGAGGATCGAGATGGTGGCGGCGCTGCCGGCAGCCTTCACCTCGTCGAAGTTCTTGTACTTGCCGTTCTTCATCAGGAGCAGA
>JAHCAW010000117.1 GCA_019634695.1 Candidatus Sumerlaeia bacterium | reverse complement strand
TCGGGTCGTTGCGGCGTCGAATCTCAAGCGGATCGATGTCCAGCGCCTTGGCCAGTTCGTCCATCATGGATTCGATGGCGTAGACCCCCTGCGGCCAACCGGGCGCGCGAAAGGCCCGCGGGATCGCGAAGTTGAGCTGAATCTGGTCCTCGGTCCGCTCGACATCCCCGAAGCGATAGAGTTCGTTGATCGGGTTGCGGCAACCGCCGCCGCCGCGGTCGAAGCCAATCACGCTGCTGCAATGCACGCGCCCTCCGAGGATGCGGCCCTCGGCGTTCGCGGCGATCGCCATGTATTGCACCGAGCCGGGGCGGCTGCCGCCGTCCAGGTGCTCCTCGGCGCGGTCCAGCACCAGGCGGCAGGGGCGCTTGTACTTCGCGGCAATGCGCGCGGCGAGCACGCCCTCGGCCTGCGGCCCGAACTTGCTGCCGAAGCCGCCACCGACGTACTCGCTGTGCACGAGCACCTTCGACGCGGGCACGCCGACGTGCTTCGAGACCTCGCTGTGATAGCCCGTCACATCCTGCGTGCTGGCCCAGACTTCGACCTCATCGCCGCGGTGGTCCACCATGCTGCCGTGCGGTTCGAGGCACGAGTGTGTTTGCACCTGCGTGCGATACATGGCCTCGACGACGATCTTCGCGGCGGAGAATTTCTGGCGAACGGCGGCGAGCGCCTCGCCCGCGGGAGCGGGCCCGCGATACAGGCGCATGATGTCCGCGTCGGTCGCGGCGCGCTGGCGCGTGAAGTCGGGATCGAGCGCCTCGAGCGCATCATCGAGCGCCGCGCGCGACTCGGCCACGACGTGGCCCATGCGCCAACCCGGCATGCGCGCCTCCTCCGAGGCGTTCCACTCGACCTCGAGCACGCCGGGAATGGCACGGGCACGCTCGACGTTGCCTCCTTCGGCCCCGCCCTTGCCGAACGGGAAGCGGATGAACTTGACGAAGAGCATCCGCGGACGGGACTGGTCCGCAGCATAGCGCGCGGCGCCGGTCACCTTCTGCCGCACGTCCACGCGCGGCAGCTTGTTCTCGATCGCGACGGCGTTGGAGGGCTTCATGCGACACCTCCCTTGGCCGCTGCGGCGGCAACGGCATCGAAGATCTTCGTATACGTGCCACAACGGCACAGGTTGCCGGCGAGCCCGGCCTTCACCTGTTCGGGGCTGGGATTCGGGGTCTTGGCGAGCAGGGCCGCCGAACTCATCACGAAGCCCGGGATGCAGTAGCCGCACTGGGCGGCGTCGTTCTCGCAGTAGGCGTCGATGAGCTTCGCGTAGCGGGGATCGTCCGCGACCCCTTCGATCGTGACAATCTCGTGGCCGACGGCATCCATCGCCAGCATCAGGCAGGCGACGACCGCCTTGCCGTCGAGCAGCACCGTGCAGCAGCCACACGTTCCGCGGTCGCAGACTTCCTTGGCACCGGTCAGGTCGAGTGGCCCGCGCAGGGCGTCAAGTAGCGACGTGCGCGGCTCGACGGTGACGGTGCGCTCCTGTCCGTTGACGCGCAGGGTGATGGGGCGTGCGGCGCGGCCAAGCACGCGCACGCCGGGAATCTCGGGCGCGGCGGGGCGTTCGTCGGGTTGCGCCGCCACGGCGGCCGGCAATACGGCCGTCGCGCCCGCGGCCAGTCCCATTCCCTTCAGGAAGGAGCGGCGTGAGTGCGCCCCCGCCAGCAAGCTGTCGCCCCGCTCGTCGGGGCGGTCAGGATGGTCCGTCATTGTCGCACCTCGCGGATCAACTCGTGAACGGGCACGGGCCGGGCGCAACGCGTTCCGCCCTCGTCCGACCCGACAACGAGTCTGCCCGCGCGCGTGCCACCTGTCAACCAGAGCAGCATGGAACGAATCCGCGGTGACCTGCCCCTCGCGTGCCCCGGCTACAAGTGGCCCCCGGTGAACTTGGACAGGAAGCAATATCCCGTTCTGAGAATGGCCAGCACGACGGAAACGATCAGCACGATGCCTGGCTGGAGAAGGGGCTGCTGGGCGAAGTTGATGATCGGCGTGGCGAAGACAAACAGCAGGGCCCCCGCCAAAGTGAGCAGCGGAGCCACCACACGGCTGGAGAAGGTCAGAATCACCAGCGCCAACCCCATCAGCACGTTCATAATCGCCGAGAGCAGATAGGCAAGGACTTCCGGCTGCAGGCCCAACTCCTGATACTTGAGGGTCTTGACGTAGAAGTCTTTGAGTACCTCAGGAACAGGCAGGTTGTATAGAAGGCACAAGAGAACCACGCCGTAGCCAATCATCACCAGCCCAACGACCGGGCGGGCCATGCGAAAGAACCCGCGCAGCAGCTTGCCGATCGGCAGGCGCCGCCGCGGCGTGATGATCTCCTCCTTGTCGAGCTCGGCGAACTCGGTCTCGATGATGCGGGTCGCTTCCAGCTCGGCCATCTTGCGGGCTTCGCCGGCGTCGAGTCCTTCGGCCTGCAAGCGTCCCGCCTCGACGTCGGTCAGCGTCTTGCGCTCGCGGGCGGCACGACGCTCCTCCTCGATCTTGTCGAACCAGCGCAGCAGGGGCTCGCGCCAGGTGGCGAACTTCTTGCGCGCCGCCACTTTCTCCTGCGAGGCCGTCTTGTTGCGCGCCAGCACCTTGTCCTCGATCGAGAAGAACTCCTCGAAGAACTCCTCCCACTGCGTGCCCGAGAAGCGACAGACGAAGTCCTGCAACGCTTCCTCGGACACGCCGCGCACGCGCAGTTCCTTGAGCATCTCCCTCATCCGGTCGATCACCGGAGCCTTCTGGGCTGCCAACGGACGCAGCAGCAGGAACTGCCGCCCGACGGCAATCCCCAGCGCCCCCGCCGCCACCGCCAGCCAGGACTTGTACCAGCCGGTCAGCACCAGAAACAGCGTCACGCCGGCGATTGAGCCAACTACCTTGAGCCAAGCCTTCCACGGCATGCCGAAGAACGTGCCACGCGCGCGGCGGAAGAGGTACGTCCGCCCCATGATGCCATCGACCAGGAAGCAGAAGAACGGCACGAGGACTAGCAAGCCGATCGAGGCGCCGATCAATTCGATGCTTGTCGTTACAAAAGAGAGCACGACGAGCAGTGGCATCAGAATCCAGAAAGCCGTGGTGGCCAGCCGGCGACGCTTGAGCGCGGCAAGCGCATAGAACTCCTTCACGCTCTCCTCGAGGATCGCGAGGTGCTGGTCGCGCGGCTTGTACTGGCCGCCATCGTGGTCGAGGCCCAGATAGTGCTCGAGGTCCTTGGCCACATCCTCCAGGGATTCGTAGCGATCCTCGGGTTTCTTGGCGAGCATCTTCTCGATGATGCGGCTGAACGCGGGAGGAACGCCGCGCACGTGTGCATCCAAGGGAGTCAGGGGCGCCTCGCGATGCTTGCTGAGCAGCTCGAAGACAGTGGTTCCCGCATAGGGAGCCTTGCCGGCGCACATGTAGTAGAGCGTGCACCCGAGCGAATATTGGTCGGCCCGGGAATCGACACCGGCGGTGTCGCGCGACTGCTCCGGCGCCATGTAGGCCGGCGTGCCGAAAGCCACGTTGGCCTGCGTCAACTCGCCCTCGACGATCGCCTTCTTCTGCTCGCTCTCGCTGTACTCGCGCCGCTCCTCCTCGCCGATCGAGTGCCCCGTCATCTTGGCGAGGCCAAGGTCGGCGATCTTGACGACGCCGTGCTCGTTCACCATGATGTTGTCGGGCTTGATGTCGCGGTGGATGATCCCGCGCTTGTGGGCATAGTGGAGACCGCGGCAGGCCTGAAGGATGGTGCCTGCGGCGTCGTCCACGCGCATCGGGCCATCGCGACGGATCAGGTCGCCCAGGTTCTCGCCGCGCACGAACTCCATGCTGATGTAGTGCGTGCCGTCGTCGGCGCCGACATCGTAGACCTGCATGATGTTGTGATGGTTGAGGTGCCCGGCGCTGAGGGCCTCGCGCGTGAAGCGCGCCAGCAACTCAGGGCTGCTGGCGAATCGCGCCGGCAGAATCTTGAGCGCGACCTTGCGGTCCAGCGAAGTCTGCTGCGCAAGGAAGACGGCCCCCATGCCGCCGGCACCGAGGAGTTTCTCGATGCGATAGCCGCCGAGCGTGCGGCCGATCATGGCCTCGTACTCGGAGGCCTTCTTGCTGGACTTGGGCGCCACGGCGGTCGAGCGGCGCTGGGAGTCGCTGGCAGGTGCGGATGCCGGTGCGGGCTCGCCGCTGGAACGTGGCGGGACTGGAGTGGTCTGGCCGCCGTCGTCTGCCGCGGGGGCGCGCTCGATGCGCGAGGTGCGTTCGGCGCCGGAGGGTTCGGCGCGGGG
>JAHCAW010000116.1 GCA_019634695.1 Candidatus Sumerlaeia bacterium | reverse complement strand
GGCCCGGCGCTACCCGTGGACGGGGATCGGGCATGGGCCGCATGTGTTCTGGCATGTCTACACGAAGGAGTATCAGGCCGGACTGGGCGACCCCGAGTTGAAGGAGCACCCGTACAACTCCTATCTGGAGCTGCTGGCGGGCAGCGGCGTGGTGGCGCTGCTGGCGTTCCTGACGGTGCTGGGCGTTGCGGCGGGGCGATTGCTGGTGGTGCGGCGAACGGTGGCAGAGGCGCCGGCGGCGCTGGGATTGCTGACGGCGATGGCGGTGTTCGCGGGCACGAACACGATCTTGCAGGGGGCGCTGGGGGGCGTGGTGTGGCTGGTGGTGCTGGCGTGCGGGGTGCTGGGGGCGGTCAGTCGTCCTTCGCGTGCAGACGGCGCTTGAGTTCCTCGCGCGTCTCGGGCGGCAGGTCCTCGGCGTCGAGCAGTTCGGCCACACGGCGGGCGTTGGGCGAGATGGCCCGGTATCCGCAACCGGGCAGGAAGGGCGGGGTGGGTTCCCACAGCAGCAGGCGCGGATAGTCGCGACACATGCCGGGGCGATGGGCGTAGGAGTCGCACCGGCGCGTGGCGGGGTCGAAGTGCGTGCAGCGAAAGACGAACGTGCGGCGAAGGCGGTCGTGTTCGAGCAGCTCGAAGCCGTTGACGCGGCGATGCCAGGCAAGGAACAGGCGACGGAGCAGGCGGCCATTGGCGATGAAGGGCCCTGTCTGGATCATCGGGGATTCGCAGCATTGGGCGCAGAGACGGCATTGGCCACCCAGGCGATAGGGTCTGCGGCCGGCCATGCGGCGGAGCAGTCGGGTGCCGTGCAGGTCCACGAGGAAGCAGGCCAGGGCGAAACGTTTGAGGAGGATGCGAACCGGGCCGTCTTTCATGGTTTTGTGTGGTTCGTGGCTCGATACTTGGGTTGGGCGGTGCGGATGAAGGCACGGCACGGGGGGTGTGCGCACGGGGAAGTTTGGGGTGGAGGCGTTACAAGTGCGGGAAGCTGGCAGCATTCGGCGGGCATTGGCTGGGGGCCGCGAAGCGCGCCGAACGGGCACAGGCGATCCCGCATCAGATCGTGGACTGGGGCCGGTGGGGTCTTGACCTCGCCGGGGGGGCGTGCCAGTGAAGGCAGTGGTAACAGTCGGCCCGGGGGGCCGTGGGACGCATGCGAATCCTGTATGTCAGCGACACCGACCTGTGCCGGGGGCCGATGGCCCGGCTGTTGTCGCTGCGGCATGCGGAGGCGATGCAGGTGGTGGGGGCGAGCTTCGACAGCGCGGGGCTGTGGACGTCGAAACCGGCGCGGTCGCCGCGCGAGATTGTCGAGTTCCTGCGCGACGACCGGCTGGACGTGACGCGGCACATGAGCAAGCCGCTGCAGCCGGCGCAGGTGCGCGCGTCGGACCTGATCCTGTGCATGACGCATCGGCTGGCCGAGAAGACGCAGGCAGCGATTGAGGAGCCGCACCGGCCGAAGGTGCTGGTGCTGAATGAGGCGGTCGGGTTTGGCGAGTCGAAGAAGGACGAGGACATCGTGCGCCCGCCGGCGAACACGAACAAGGAGTTGCTGGTCGTTTACAGCCGCTTGAAGGCGGCGACGGGACGGCTGGTGCGCATGATGCGCGACGGCAACACGACACCGGAGGATTTCGGCGTCACGTCCGTGGCGTCGCACCGGATGGGGTATCTGGACGATCCGCTGGTGCGGCCCTTCCTTGCGAGCTTCGTAGGTGATCTTGTGGGGCGAACGTCGGGCGGAATCACGGTGCGCGAGATCGTGTCGGCGCTGGACGTGCTGGGGCGGCCGCTGTCGATAGAGGAAGTCGAGGAGTTGCTGGCGCACGACCTGCGGCAGAAGGTGCGGCGCAATCATCTGAAGCGTTGGGAGGTGCGCCCGGTGGCCGAGCGAAAGGCGGCGTCCCCTCCACCGCCTCCGCCGCGCGATGCCGGGCCACGCAAGGCGCCGCCACCACCACCGAAGTCTCCCCCGCCACCCAAGCCGCCGCCGGCCAATGGCAAGATCTCGTTCGCGGAGGCGCTGAAGGTGCTGTCGGTGACGGCGGGCACGCCGCGGGAAGAGGCGCAGAAGAAGTACCGCCAGTTGCTGACGCGCTATCACCCCGACAAGTTCCACGACGACGATTCGTTCCGCCACATGGCCGAAGAGAAGACGAAGCTGATCAATCAGGCGTGGGCGGTTGTGGAGGAGAAGCTCGGCGGGTGAGCGCGCGCAGGCGCATCGCGGCGGCATGACAGGCGACGCCCCAGTAGGCCATGAAGATCGGCAGCGTGAAGAGCAGGTGACGCTCGGCCATCGTCCAGCCGCGCCACTTCGCGACGAGAATCGGCAGCGTCGGCGCGGCAAGCAGCAGCACCCAGAGGCCCGCGCGACGGCCGACCGCCCGAATGCCCGCGGCAAAGACGAGCGCGAAGCCAACGAACAGAGCGTAGGCCGCGCCGGTCTGCGGCGGCTGCCAAGGCTGCATCGCCCCGAACAGCGCGTGATAGTAGAGGTAGATCGGGCTCATCGTCTCCTGGCGGAAGGGACGATTCATCGGGCCACTCTCGACGTGGCTGCGCAAGACGGCCATCCAAGGCAGGATCAGCAGCAGGCCAATCAGACCGGTCGGCAGGATATGCAAGCGTCGTCGCCACGAGGAACCGGTCCAAAGAAGGACTGCCACGCCCCAAACGGGGCCGAAGACGAGGGCCATGTAGTTGGTCTGCACGGCGAGCACCCAGGCGAGCGCGCACAACACCCAGTCGCGCCGGCGCCCTTCCTCCAGCCACAGCACCGTGTGCCAGACGATCATCGTGACGAACAGCGGCAGGATGGCGTGCATGCGCGCGAGATGGCCCCAGTAGATCTGGTAGGGGGCCAAGGCGGCGCAGGCCAGGGCCCACCATGCCGCCGGTGCGCCGAACAGGCGACGGGTCAGCAGGAACAAGTAGAACAACGTGGCCGTTGAGAACAGAACGGACAGGAAGCGGGCGGACTCCTGAGTATCCGGGGTCAGGAGGAACCAGCTCTTGAGGAGGGCGTAGTAGAAGGGCGGGTGGGTGTCCTGGGCGGTTTGCTGGACGAGTTCGGGCCACGGCAGGCGGGCCAGAGCGATGGAGTAGCCCTCGTCCGGGGCGGCGACGACGCCGGGGATGTCGGGTTTGAGCCAGATGTCGACGGTGCGGAGGGCGAACGCGACGAGGAGCAGGCCGGCCAGCAGCAGGCGGGCGCGGGTGTTCAGCGGGGAGCCGGGGGGCGGGGGGCTGGCGAGGGTGGATTCGGGCATTTTCCGCTTGTCTTCGGGTGGGTCGGGGGGCTCAGGTTCGCGGCGACGACTCTGGCTTTGCCGACGGGCCGCCGCAAGCGGCCCGTTTGCATTTTCCGCTGGAGCGATCCCCCCACACGGAGAGAAAACCGTGGCCAAGCGTAAGTCGAAGGCGGATGAGGTCCGCGCGCTCAACATCAAGCCGTTCATCAAGTTGATCTCGAAAGAGAAGGAACTGGAACCCGACGTCATCAAGCACGCGGTCGAGACGGCGATCCTGTCGGCGGCCACGAAGCGCGCCAACACATTCAAGGACCCGCGTCCGGACCTGGACCTGGAGACGGGCGACCTGCGCCTGTTCGTGCGCAAGACCGTCGTCGTGACGGTCGAGGATCCCCGCACGCAGATCGACATTCTGTCGGCGAAGGCGCGCAACCCGCTGCACATGCTGGGCGACGACATCGAGGTGGAGATCGACCCGGAGGAGTTCGGGCGCATCGCGGCGCAATCGGTGCGCCAGGGCATCCTGCAGCGCCTGCGCGACGCCGAGCGCGATCATGTCTACGAGGACCACAAGCACAAGGTGGGCAGCGTGGCGACGGGCATCGTGCAGCGCTACGAGCGGCGCGACTGCATCGTGGCGATCGGCAAGGTGGAGTGCCTGCTCCCCCACCATGAGATTCCGATGGGAATCCGGTATCGCTTCGGCGACCGCATCCGTTGCCTGATCGTGGACGTGCGGCGCACGCCGAAAGGGCCGCAGGTGATCCTGTCGCGCACGCGGTCGGAGCTGGTGAAGCAGCTCTTCGCGACCGAGGTGCCGGAGATCAGCGACGGCACGGTGAAGATCGTCGAAATCGCGCGCGAACCGGGCGTGCGGACGAAGATCGCCGTGAGCAGCATGAACCCGGACGTCGATCCGGTTGGCGCGTGCGTGGGCATGAAGGGCTCGCGCGTGCAGATGATCGTGCGCGAACTGGACAACGAGAAGGTGGACATCGTGCCGTATTCGGCGGTGCCCGAGCGCTTCATCGAGTCGGCGCTGAACCCGGCGAAGATCGTGAACATCAAGCTGAACGACATCGAGAAGCGGGCGTACGTGGTGGTCGAGCACGAGTCGCTCTC
>JAHCAW010000115.1 GCA_019634695.1 Candidatus Sumerlaeia bacterium | reverse complement strand
TTCGATGGGCGTGGCGCGTGAAGTCGTGCACCCCATCAACGGCGCGAGCAGGGCAAGCATCATGCCGACACCCGTCGCGCCGGACAGTGGAGTCACTCGGCGCCCGGCCCCTGCCGTGCCAGGAAGCGTGCCAGCACCGGGTCGTGCCCCAGCAGATCGATGTACTGCCGCGCGCGCGCGACCGCGGCCTGCGGGTTGTCGTAGCGATTCTCCATCAGCACCGCCAATCGCAGGTTCGCCCGGAAATCCTCCTCGGTGTAGTCGGTCCATTGCAGGTCGTCCGATTCGGGGGTCCAGCCGGGGGGGCGCTGGCGCAGGGACAACTCGGCTGCCCGGCGGTGCAACTCCACGGCGGTGCGGAACTGCTGCACGACCTCCGGAGCGTCCCCCGCAAGGCCCGCCTCCTGCAAGTCGAGCGCCTTCTGGAAGTACAACCGCGCCTGCATGTATGGCAACTGGAACGCGTCGGGGTTGTTGGCGATGCCCTCGTCGAGGAAGCGGATCCCCTCGTCCACGTTCCGGCCCTTCAGCCACCACGCCGCGATGGCATAGCCGCGCACGTTGCGCGGATCGGCAAGGGTCATCACGCGATACCAGGGCAGCAACTCGCTGCCATCGGTGTGCAGGTGGCCGAGTTCGGGATCGCGCCAGGGCTTCACCTCGCGATGCAGCCGACCGACGAACCCGCGGAAGTCGTCATGCGCACTGCGAATCACCGTGGGTGTGCCGGCGTGGTCGTCGTGGTCATGGTCGTGGTCCTCGCCGGCGGCCTGCGCGCGCATCTCGGACTGATGGGCATCCATCCCTCCGGTCTCCGAACCGAGCGCCAGCAGGGCCGAGCCGCCCAGGTGCGGCATGTACGCGACGCCGCTGTGCAGGTAGCGTTCCGTCTTGATGAACAGAATGTCGCTGGTCGAGGTGCGCAACTCGCCGAGGATGGTGGCGATGGCGCTCGAGTTGCGTTCGGCCCGCTCGCGCACGTCGCGGCTGCGCCCGCCCTCGTAGGCATTGGGATGCAGACGCGTCGCCAGCATCGGCGTGCCGAGAAACAGCAGTGCCACAGCGCCGAAGATCGCTTGCCGGGGGACAGCCATGGGGAAGCCCTTTCCGCGCCCTCAGAGGGGACGACGCTCGAAGACGAGAACCGCGCCGCACAGAAACGCGGCGGTCAAGACTATGGCATACAGCATGAGGCCCAGAAACTCGCCGGCCGGCAGCGCCACGATGCCGTCCGTGGTGCGCGTCACGAGTTGCAGCTTGCTGAAGTTCGGCAGGTAGCCGAGCACCCATTCGCCTGCCCGGCCCGCGAGCCCGTCGCCCAGCCGCATCTGCACAAACGACATGAGCTTTGCCCCGAAGACGAGATGCAGCCCACACACGACGATGTTCATGCCCTT
The DNA here is from genome assembly GCA_019634695.1 of Candidatus Sumerlaeia bacterium. Classification (GTDB taxonomy): domain Bacteria; phylum Sumerlaeota; class Sumerlaeia; order SLMS01; family JAHLLQ01; genus JAHCAW01. The sequence goes on along the minus strand of JAHCAW010000115.1, from coordinate 3,156 downwards.
GGGCACGACGAGCGACAACAGCACCCCCACCGCCACGAGCAGCGAGATCGAGGCGGCTTGCAGCACGATCATCTGTAGCGCCATCGGGGCGAAAACCGGCTCCATGCGCGGCGTGCAAACCCACGCCAGCCCACCGAGCACCGCAAAGACGAGCATGCCGCTTAGCGAGCACGCCGCCCACTTGCCGAGCAGGTATGCCGTTCGACCGACAGGCTTCGCAAGCAGCGGATAGAGTGTGCGGTTCTCGATGTCGTCGGGCACCTGTCTTGCCGCGAGCAGCAGCGCCAGCAGGTGCGCGCTGAACACCGACAACGACAGCCCAAGGTTCAGCAGGAACGTCGCGGTCGAGGGCGTTTCGATGCCGACCAGCGCGACAACGAGCACGCCGAGCAGGAACACGCCCATCAGGATGGAAAGCACCCAGAGGTCCTTGCGGCGGACCAGCTCGATCCAGACGCCGCGCCCGACGAGCGCGACCGCCTGCAAGGGTGAGGGAGGAGCGAGAATCATAGCGGCCTCCGGCGGAACCAGGCCATTGCCAGCCCGAAGTAGACTGCAGCGTAGAAGAGTCCGTAGAAGGTGAGCTCGACCATCGTGCGCAGGGAGAGCGGCTCCCAGAACTGTGCATGCACGGCCTTCTCCGAGAGATCCAACAAGGTGAGCTGCGGAATCGCGTAGGTCAGCGCGAGGATCGCCTTCTGACCCAGAGGCCCCGTGTAGTCGTAAATGTAGCTGGTCATCGTGGTGAACTGCGAGGCGAAGAGGAAGAAGATCGCGCCGATCGTGATCGCGGCATCGAGGTTCAGCAGCATCGACAGCCAGAACCCCAATGCGGCCAGAATCAGCAGAAGGAGGAACTGGAGGTAGACATACTGCACAAACAGGCCCCAAGGGATCTCGCCGCGCAGATAGAGCGTGCCGAGAATGTAGACGCCCATGAAGAGGGCGAAGCAGAAGGCCGCGGCGAGCATCGTGCCGAGCAGCTTGCCGAGCAGGAACGGAAGGCGACCAATGGGCTTGGCAAGCAGCGGATAGATCGTGCGGGTTTCGAACTCACGGGGCAGTTGGCGCGCCGCGAGCACGATGACAGTGAGGCCCGTCGCGGCGCTCATGATACTCAGCGCCACCTCGCGGTAGAACTTCGTCAGCCCCTCGAGCTGGAAGAAGTCCACCGTCATCAGTGCGGCGATGAGCAGCGTCGCGACGAGCACGATGGCGTAGATTTCGCGCCGCCGAATCGCCTCGAGCAACACGCTGTGGGCCACCAGCCAGACGGGATACGGGTTCATCGGGGTGCCTCCGCGTCGCGCACCAGTTCGATGAAGTAGTCCTCGAGCGACAGCGTGCGCGACGCCGTCCTGCGGATGTCGGCGCCCGAGGCGGTCAAAGTCGTCAACATCCGCGGGTATTCCTGCACGTCGTTGACCAGCAGGCGCCACAAATCGCCGTCGCGGCGCAGGTCGTGCGCGCGCATTTCCTCGGGTGGCTCGTGCCCGTTGGCGGTCGCGAACAGGACTTCGAACTGGTTCAGCGGCTTCATCAACTCGCCAACCGACGCCTGCTTGAGCACGCGCCCCTTGTGGATCATGACGATGCGGTCGCACAGCGACTCGACTTCCGTCAGCTCGTGTGAGCTGAAGAAAATCGTCGTGCCCTTCTGCTTGAGATCGAGCAGCACTTGGCGCAGGTCGTAGCGCCCCAGCGGATCGAGTCCGGAGGAAAGCTCGTCGAAGATCAGGGCGTCGGGCTCGGCGATCAGCGCCTGCGCGATGCCAAGGCGCTGCTGCATGCCCTTGGAGAACTCGCGCAGCAGGACGTTCTCCTTGCCGCCGAGGCCGACGCGCGCCAGCAGCCCGGGGATGCGCTCGCGCAACTGCGCGCGCGACAGGCCGCTCAGCCCGCCGTACAGCTCGAGCAGCTCGCGCGCCTTCATGAACGGATAGTAGAGCGCCACTTCGGGCAGGTAGCCGATGCGCTGGCGGCTCTCGACGGTCCCCGCCTTGTGGCCGAACACGCGCACCGTTCCGGCCGCCGGGAACAGAAAGCCCATCAGCACCTTCATCGTCGTCGACTTGCCCGCGCCGTTGGCGCCAATGAAGCCGACACATTCGCCCGGCTCGACGCGAAAGCTCACACCATCCACCGCCCGCACCCGTCGCGCCCCCTTGCCGTACTCGACGACAAGCCCCTCGACCTCCAGCACGGGAACCGAAACGCTCATGTCACCCTCCTGTGGGCGGCCACCCGCCCGCTTCTGCGAAGACCCTATCACCACCCCGCCGAACCGTTCAAGTCCGGCAAACCTGAAGAGTTTGTCAGGGTGGAAATGCGGAGATCAAGGATCCCGGAAGACTGCCGACGGTGCTTGCAATCAGGGACCGGAAGTACTAACCTGAAGCTGTGAGTGAGCAGCGCTCGTGCCATTCCATCGACTGACCCGCACGAACAATGGCCAAGATCCCACGGTACTATGTGGACACCTCGGTTCTGGGAGGTTGCTTCGACGAGGAGTTCGCTGATGCCAGCCAGAGCCAGATGGCGTCAGTTCGTTCGGGTAGGGTGTTGCTGCTGGTCTCTCCCATTCTGCTTGCGGAGTTACAAGGCGCGCCTGCGGAGGTCCAAGCCATGCTTGATGACCTCCCGGCAAGTCAGGTGGAAGGAGTTGGTCTTGCCGAGGAATCGTTCAGGCTGAGGGACGCATACCTAGCCGATGGCGTCGTCACTGCTAAGTGGAGAGATGACGCCCATCACGTCGCCTTGGCAACCGTGGCTCGTGCAGACCTGATCGTGAGCTGGAACTACCGCCACTTGGTGAACGTGATACGGATCCGGGGTTTCAATGCGGTCAACCTACGACTCGGGTATCAGACCATCGACATCCGTTCTCCCAGAGAGGTGACTTGGTGTGAAGACGAAGAGCTTTGATGCGATCGAAATGAAGCGTCGGTGCCAGGAGGAGATCCGGGCACGAACGGCGAATCAGTCCGACGAAGCGCGCCGCCGGGAACTGGAGACGTGGTTGGCCACGGGTGACGACGTGCTCGCACGCCTCTGGCGTCGGGCAAGCGCGGGCGAACGGGGGCCCAAACGCCGCGAAGAGTGAGCGGCACTTGTGCTGAACTACGGGCGCGAATCGTCCTGGGCACCGTAGAGCGC
>JAHCAW010000114.1 GCA_019634695.1 Candidatus Sumerlaeia bacterium | reverse complement strand
GAACCCGGGGGCAAGGAAGAGCGTGCTAAAGCATGCTGAGTGACCCGCGACGACCGGGCCACCTGCATGCTACGGCGATCCCGGGTCTTGTGTGACCGAGGCGTATGCGGCGAGCGCGGAACTGACGTACCGCGCGGCAACCGGCGCCTGCATGCGCTGCAGGTGCCAAGCGCCGTCATCGGCTCTACGGTATCACAACCGATCAATCACCGTGATGCCGGTGCCGGGGAAGCTGTCCATCGCGGCCAGCGCTTCCGGCGCTTCGTCCAAGGCGATCCGCCGACCGATCAGGCGTTGCGGTGCCAGACGTCCGGCACGGATCAGCTCGAGCAGCGCCGGATAGCGATGCGCCTGCATGCCGTGGCTGCCGTAGATTTCCAGCTCGTGTGCGATCACGCGGTCCATCGGGATTGCGGGACGGCTGTGGTCGGCGAGCATGAGGCCGACCTGCACATGGCGGCCGCGCTTGCGCAGGCAGGCGATCGAGTTGCAGCAGGTCGCCGGGCTGCCGAGGGCGTCGAGCGAGACGTGCGTTCCCCCACCGGTGGCGTCGCGAATCGCGGCGGGTACGTCACCCGACGAGGCGGCGTTGATCGTCACCGCGGCGCCGAGCGCGCGCGCCAGCCCCAACTTCTCCTCCGCCACATCGATGGCCACCACCTGCGCGCCCATCGCGTGGGCAATCATCAGAGCCGACAGTCCAACGCCGCCGCATCCGTGCACGGCGACCCACTCGCCGCAGGCGACGTGCGCCTGATCCACGACGGCTCGAAACGAGGTGACAAAGCGACAGCCCAGGCTGGCGGCGGCCGCGTCGTCGATCGCGTCGGGCAGCGCAACGAGGTTGATGTCCGCATGCGCGAGTGCCACGAACTCCGCGAACGAACCCCAATGCGTGAAGCCGGGTTGGAACTGGTGGTCGCACACCTGATGGTTGCCGGAGAGGCACTGCGGGCAGGCGCCGCAGCCGCACACGAACGGCGCGGTGACGCGGTCGCCGACTTTCCAGCGGCGCACGTCGCGCCCGACGGCCGCGACGACGCCGGCCAGCTCGTGCCCCGGCACGTGCGGCAGGCGAATGTCCGGATCGTGCCCCATCCATCCGTGCCAATCGCTGCGGCAGAGGCCGGTGGCGGTCACGCGCACGACGACGCCGTGCAACTCGGGCGTCGGATCGGCAACGCGACGCACCTCGGCGGGCCCCGCGAACTGCTCGTAGACGACCGCTCTCACAGAGCGCCCTCGGGTGTGGCATTGTGACGATACGTGATGACGTGCACTGTCTCGAGGGTGACGAGCCCCTCGGAGATCAGGCCGTCGAGCTCGGGCAGAAAGGCTTCGATCTTGTCTGCGGCATCGACGATCTCGATGACGATCGGCAGGTCTTCGGACAGACGCAGCACGCGCGAGGTGTGGATGCGGCTGTTGGCGCCGAACCCGAGAATGCCGCGCAGAACGGTGGCGCCCGCAAGGCCGCGCTGGCGCGCGCGCTCGACAACCACCTCGTGCAATGCCCGCCCCTCGACGTGGTCGCTCTCGCCGATAAAGATGCGCAGCAGGGACGCTTCGCTTGGCAGTCGCATCGCACCGCACCTCCGCGTGTCAGATCAACCGACCCAGCGTCATGCCGACCATCATCGCGGTCAGCCCAAGGCCGTTCTGCAGCAGCACATTCCCCACGGCGCGCGCCCATTCCGCGGCGCGCACCAGTTCGGCCGTCTCCAGTGCAAACGTCGAGAACGTGGTGAAGGCGCCCATGAAACCGACCAGCACGACCACGCGCGTCTGCGCCGAAACCTGCACGCGCCCCTCGAACAGCGCCCACAGCAGGCCGGCCAGCAAACATCCCACCACGTTGACCGTCAGCGTGCCCCACGGGAACGAAGCCCCGTCGAAACGATGCACGAATCCCGCCAGCCCATAACGCGCCAGCGTCCCGAGACTGCCCGCAAGGGCCAGAAGGAGGAGCTTGCCCAGCATCCGCGACGTCTCCCGAGGCGACGTCATTCGCCCGCCGGGCGATGGGTGCAAGGCGGAATGCGGGGGACGGCGGGGCTCAGTGCTTCCCCAGCAGCAGGGGAATCGGCGGGAAGGCCTCGTTGTGGCGCTGCGACGACCAGACGTTGCCGAACGAAACCAGGCCGTTCGTCGGGTCGTAGGGAAGCTGCGCGCTGTTGGCGAAGCCGTGGTCGAACGTCTGATCCGGGCCGACGGAGGCAAGGCGCCAGTCGCCATAGAAGCCCAGCGCCGCGGGCCAGAAGGTCGAATCGGGGTTCCAGCGCACGTACTCGGGAATCGTCTGGTAGGTGTAGAGCCGCTCGTCGAGCGGGGCTTCGGCGGCCTTCTCCATGAAGGGATCGTAGAAGTGAGCCACCGTGACATAGGCGACGGGCGTCGAGAGCACCTTCGTCACGACGCCGGAGACCGGGACGCCCTGGATGATGTCGAACCTCGGATCGCCGATGCGGCGATGGGCCATGCGGGGCGGGCGGTTGTGATCGACGCGATAGGCCTCGATGGCACCGGCCAGCGTGCGATGCTCGGCCTTCACACGGGCCACGCGGGCGCGGATCGAGGCGGCAAGGTAGTTCTCCATCGCGATGCCGGCCAGAATCAGGAGGATGCCGAGGACGATCAGCAGCTCGATCAGCGAGAAGGCGCGCGACGAAACGGGACGACGGAGGGATTGCTTCATTCTGTGCTTCCTCGATCGGGCAGATTCTCGTAGAAGGTGGCGGACAAGCGGTCGTGCAGCAGGCCGGTGGCCGGATCGCCTACATAGTTAAACGGAGCGATGACAAGGGGCAGAAGGCTCTCCCGGCCGGGGACGAGGCCGCGCGCGTCTAGCCAGCCCAGCAGCACATCGTAGTCCGCCGGCGCGGCGCCCGCCATGGCTCGGTGCGGGCGGAACAGGTTGATGCAGCCGTTGCTGTCGCCGAACGACCAGTACTGCGTGAAGGTCGGGTGAAGCCACGAGCCGGTCTTGTCGATGCTCGAGCGAATGACCTCCGTGCGGATTTCGGGCTCGCCCCCTTCGGGCGCATGCAACGTGGCGCGGCGGATCACTTGGGGCTCGCGCAGGCCGATGGTGCCGTCGAAGCGCCCCCAGTCCGAAATCAGGAAGGCGGGCGTGACGCCGTCGCGCCACGGGGCCTGCGCCAGCGTGAAGACGCCGACGGGGACGCTGACGTAGCCAAACTCGCGGCTCTTGTCGGTGCGCGGGTTGAGTTCCTCGGCGAGCGGCTCGCGGCGGCTGGTGCTGTGCGACCGCACGGGCAGGTCCCCCTCGATCTTGCGCCAGCCCTCGGCGTCGCGCTCGTAAAGCGCCAATCGCGAGTTGCGATGCGGCAACTCTTCCTCCTCGGCGCTGCGCTCGGGTCGCCGACCAATCACCAGCAAGTACGCGCAGTCAGCCGGCGCGGCCACCGCCTCGGCCGCAACCGGCGCCAACGGTCGCGGCCCGCCATGAAACAGGCCCACCACGCGCGGCGACATCGAGCCCGCCACCACCATCGCCGCGCCGACCGCCAGCGCGATCCACCTAGCCGTCGCGCGTGTCATTCTCGCCGGGCTCCGGGGAGGGTTCGTTGCCCACTTCCTCGGCGGCACGCCGCCGTTTGCGCAACACAAACCGCACGATCAGCAAGACCGCGACGACGCCCAGCGAAATCTGCCACAGCAACCGCGGCGCGCGGAGAGGATCGATCAGGTCCATTCTCGCCAATCACCTTTCGCACCCGGGTAGAAGGCATCTCCCGGCGGACTGCAACATCAGGTCCTCCTGGACCGCCACCAGAGCAGCACGCTGAGCAGAAGCACACCGACACCACCCCCCATGAGGAACCCGCCAGTCAGGCGACTGTCCGCGCCAAATCCCGGTCGGTTTGCACGAATCTGCTCGGAGCGGGGCATCTCACGGGGGCTCTCACGCTCGGCTTGGGCGCGCAAGTCCGCTTCGGAAAACCACTGACCGCGCACGTTGATGAGACTACTGCTTTCCCCCGTCCGATTCGTCCGGGTGATCGTCAATGCCTCCTCCGGCCTGTAGACTCGTGCCAGCAGCTCTTGCTCGCCGAGCGCCCCCGTGATGAGGGTGCAGTTCCCCGCCCCCCTCTCCGTGAAGCCAATCCTGTGACGAAAGCGCGCCTGGGTGGTTCCTATATGGTATCGAACGATCTCCACGTGCTCTGGGAGGTTCGGCGAACCGCCCGTCAACTGAATCGAATAGACCAAACTCCCCGATTCATGATAGGCCTCGATCCTTCTTTCGAGCGCATCCGCCTGCCGGCATGAAACCAGCAGGACTCTTGCACCTGAATCGGTCCGATACTCCGTGCTGTCCCAGCCATCGTGCGTGCGTATCGCGGTGCCCCGCAGCGCTGCCAAGATGTTTGCAAACTCGAGACCATTGCAGCGGCCGCCGAGCAGCTCGCGAACCAAGAACGGCTCTCGGAAGTCAACTTCGTCCGGCGCCGAATCACCATCATAACAGGAGAGCACGCTGTGGCCCGCCGTGACGCACACCGCGTCGGCGGCCCAAAGCGTGCCCGAACCCCTTGTTTCGGCACCGGCACCCTCCCCGTAGTACTCCTTCAAGACAAGCGTGCTCTCACGATCCACGTAGACGCGGCCACTCACGGCGTACTCGTTCACAACGGCGCCGTCGCGGGAATATATGGAGGTCTCCTGACCGAAGTCATAGCATTCCAGCCCATCGAAGCCGCGGGGAGGGGCGGAGGGGCAAGCAGAGGCCACCAAGAGCGAAGGTACCGGCAGCATCATTGCGAGCACGGATGCCTCGCGAAGCACCCACCGCGCGACTGCCCTAATCGCAGTAGGCATTGAACCCTCTCCATTGCTGCTGGCTGTACCCTGGGAGGACGAGAGCACCGGTCGTGCATCCGATGACCTGGCCGAGTTCGTTCATGACTTCCGTACAGTCGTAAGTTGGATCACACCAGATCGAGGCCGCACGAAAGGCGTTGGCGAATGTCCCCCCGTCCTCGACTGCGTCGTAGTAGCGAGTAACGGGTCCAGCCGTCTGGCCCAAGCACACCCCATACTTCAGTTCGCAAGCTTGGCCTGAGTTGCGGCAGGGCAGTTGCGCGTCGTCGTATATGCAGGGAGCGGCAGCAGCCACCACCCCATGCGTCAGAACAGCCACCCCGAGACTGGCCAACCCAAACCAGTGAACCCGAGCACTCAGCCTCGCCAACATCGTGATCATGGTAATCCTCCTGTATTCCAGAATGCGAGGAGGCTCCACTCCCCCCCCCCCCCCCCCCCCGCCACGCTCGCGGCCC
>JAHCAW010000113.1 GCA_019634695.1 Candidatus Sumerlaeia bacterium | reverse complement strand
ACTCTGTTGCCGCGAGGCGTTTGTCGCGTCCGCTCGGGGCGTGGGAGGGGCGCCGGTTTCCTCGTGGGAGGGGGTCCGGGATGCTTCCCAAGTTGCCCGTTGCGCTGGCGAGTTCTCGCGTCGCGGTGCGAGAGAGGCTCCGACGAAAGTTGCCCTCCGTCGGAAGGGAGGAGAGTGAAGCCTAGGTCGGTTCGGGAGTCAAGTGCGAACGACGCTTGTTGGCGCGTTTTTTTTGCTTCCCGAACGTTGCCAGCTTTCTCTTCTCCAGCGGGTGAAGACGGGCTTCCCCCGCGCAAGGGGCGGCATGGAAGGGCAGACCGGTTCGGAAGTCAAGCGGTCGCGGCGAGGTTGTCCCCAACATTCGGCGGGCCAATGATAAAGCGCTGTCGAGGAACCAAAGGCCGCGGGTGCGAGGAACAAAAAGGGCGGCCGCATTGGCCGCCCGGATACTGAAACGTGGCAGGAAGAGTGCCGGTCAGAAGGTCTCTTGGCCCTCACTGACAGGGCTCTCGTCCTTCTTGTCGTCTTCGGTCTTCTGGTTGTCCGAAATGGTATTGTTCACGAAGAAGCCCGTGCCCGCCGTGGCGACGGCGACGCCAGCCCCGCCCGCTGCGCTGCCTGCAGTGGCGGTGGTAACGCCTCCCGGACCGGTGACGCTGCCGCGCAGCAGGGCGGCGGCGCCGCGCTTGGTGTCATCGCTGTCGCCGGTGACGCCTTCCTCGCTGGTGCTGGCGTCCTGACCGAGGCCGATGGCGCCAGCGCGCCAGCCGGAGTCGGTCTTCTCGAAGCGCAGACCGTCGCCCGCGGCGAGATACCCGAGTTGGGTCTCCTGCTCGGGGTGGCTGACAGTCAGGGCGCCGGAGACGACCTCGACTTCGACGAGGCGCTCGTGCGGGGTGCGGACGAGGTAAACAACGCGCTGGGCAGCCTTGTCGGCCGTGGGTGCCGGGGCGACGAGGAGCTCGGAGGCGTTGACACGAAGGGACTTGGCGGGTTCGGAGGCGACAACGAGGGCGCCTTCTTCGACGCGAATGAGGCCGGGGGCCTCGAGCGCGACCTTGGCGGCCGGAGCGGCGATGAAGGTGCCGGATTGCACGCCTTCGACGCGCAGGGCGGTCTTGCCTGCCTGAAGGCGATCACCGATCTGGACGGCGGTCAGGAGCCCGGAACGATAGGTCTGAACGACCTCGTGACGGGTGAGCTGGAAGTCGGAGTCGGCACGGGCCAAGCCGGCTCGCGGCTCGGCGCTGGCACTGGCGGCCCAGCCTGCGAACAGGACGGGCAGAAGGAACTTGGAGAGACGGCGCATCGGTATGGTGTCCTGAACGGTTTTTCGTACCACGTATAATGGTCGCATTGTTGTCACAGAGGCCGCGCCCTGCAAGGGTTATGTGGGGGGAGAAGGGCAGAAAAGTGGCCGGGCAGCCCGTGGGGATCAGCCGCAGGACGGGGGGGCTTGGGTGTGATGAGGCCGGCGCAGGGCGTAGCGGCGGTAGAGTTCCCGTCGGAAGTCGCAGAATTCATCCATGACCCACGGCGAGCCGGTGCGGATCTGAGTGAAGGCCTGGCAGCCGCCCTGACAGAAGTTGCGCCAGGCGCAGGCGCGGCACTCGGGCAGGACGGTCGGGCGGGAGAGCATCTGGGCACGCAGGGCGCGGGGGGCGTCGCCGTCCTGCAGGGCCGCGAGCGGGGCTTCGTGGACATGGCCGGTCCGGAATTCGGGCACCAGCATCATGGGACAGGCATAGGAGTTCCCTTGTGAGTCAACGATGGTGGTGCGCCCCATGGGGCACCAGTGGCCGGAATCCGGGGCGGGATGGGGAACGAAGCCCGGGAAGTCCCCCTGAACGAGAGTGCACAACGGGGGCGTGCGGAAGGGGAGGTCGAGAAGAAGGTATCTATAGATTTCGAGGAGTTCGGCTGGATCGGGTGCGATGTGATCCCAGTTGGTTCTGGCTGCCTTCGTGCGATTCAGGATCAGAAATCTCAATTCATGAATCTGGCGCTGGTCAAGGTCTTCCACGAGTTGGCGCACGTGTTCGACGGTGCAGCGCGTGAGCGTGGTGGCTGTGCGGACGCGCCCGGCCATGCCGACGTCGCAGAGGAGGTCGAGCGCGCGGCGGACCTTGGCGAAGCTGCCGGCGCCGCGGATGAAGTCGTGCAGGGCGGGATCCGGTCCGTCGAGGCTGAGCTGCACGAAGACGTTGATGGAGGCAAGGCGCCGTGCAATCGCCGCGTCGATCAGGTGGCCGTTGGTGTTGAGCGAAACTTCCGTAGTCCTTGCAGCAGCGTATTCGACGAGTTCCAGGCAATCGGGTCGCAGGAAGGGCTCGCCACCGGTGAAGGCGATAAGGGCGCGCGGATGGCGGTCGAGATGCTCGTCGATGAGGCGCCGCACGTCGTCGGCGTCGAGTCGGGGTGCGGGCATGCGGCCTTCGACGACGAAGCAGTGCTTGCAGCGCAGGTTGCACTCCTCGGTGATGTATATCGTGAGCCGGTGGGGTTCCTGGTGTCGAACGACGGTCCGGGCCGGGCGAAGCGGCGCATCCTCAAGGAGGTTGGCGTCGTGGAGTTGCTCGACAAAGGTGGCGATGTCCGGGACCAATTCGACAACAGGAACTCTGTGGGTCGCTGCCAAAGATTCGATAATTTTTTCGAGAGTGACCGAGCCATCGAGGCGACGTGCCATTTCGAGGCCCGGCCGATTGGTCAGGGCCCAGCGGGGCTGGTGGGGATGCAGCAGGAAGATGGCCTCGGGGGTTTCGTCGACAATGAGGTCGGGATGGACGCGTGGCGCCCACTGGAGCGTGCGACCGTCGGGCAACTCAGGGGCGGCTTGGAGATCGGTGCGAAGGGTCATGTGTCTTGGGAATCGTGGATGCGCAGCGCGTCGAAGACCCTGTCGCGGGGGGTGGTGGCGCGGACGTGGTGGATCAGTCGCCGATAATGGGGCCAGAGGCCGGCGCGCCACGCAATCAGAAGAACGTGGAGCTTGGCGAGTTGGCGCGCCCAGTTGCGCGGAGGCGGGATGTCGCCCCAGACGGGGTCACGCTGGTGGGCTTGGATCTCGGCGGGGCGGGACGCCGACCCGCCGCCGCGCCGCAAACGGCCTGCGACGGCAGCGACCAAGTTGTGGGGGGAACCGCCCAGGCTGGCCATGGCGTAGAGGCCGTACTCGGAGACGCGATCCGTCATGAGCTGCTCGAAGAGGCGCAGGTGCTGGCGGCAGCGGCGCTCGGCCTCCGGAGACCAGTGGGCCTCGGGGCGCTCGGGCAGCGGCGCCCGCGGGGCCGTCCAACGATTGGCCAGACGGAAGAGCGCAGCGAGCGACTCGGCGGCGTGATAGGCGCAGGCGAGTTGGAGGGCGCGGGCGGGATCGCGGGAATCGGCGAGCGATTCGACCATAAACTGGATGTCGACGAGGTCGCGCCAGATGCGCAGCCCACCGTGCCGCATGGTGTGCAGGGCGATCAGGACGAGGTGGGCGGCGTGGTCGGGCAGCATCGCGGGAGCGGGCAAACTCGGATGCGGCGCGGCACTGCGGATCAGCTCGCGGGCAAGCGGCGTGGTGGCGACTTGGAGATCGAGGACAACTCCGTTGCGATGTACCCAGCCGATGGGACTGGAACGCCAGCGGCCGCGGGCGAGAGCCCGAAGGACGGCGGATTGCTGGGGCGGCTGGATGACGGCGTCGAGGTCCTCCATGGTGCGCAGAGCGGGCGAGGGCCAGAGCGGAGCAAGCGCGGCGCCCTTGACCAAGAGGATCGGACCGGTCGCGGCGCGCTGGCAGTCGGCGAGCAAATCGCCGAGGGCGGCCCGGCGCAGGGCGTCGTTGCGGGCCAATTGGGCGAAGTCCGGCACCGCAGCCCGGACGTCTCCGGCCCGGCGGTCGAGAAGCCGGTCGAAGCCGACCCCGAGTTGGACCGCGTGGTGGGCGAGCAGGGGCTCGATGGCGAGGGTCGGGGCAATGCGCGGCAGGGGTTGCCAGGCGGGGCTGGCGAGCAGCGTGCGCAACCGTGCAAGGTGCCGGGGGGCGAGGTCCGGGCGCGCGAGCTGGCCGATGGTGCGCCGAAAGCGTCGGGCCTCCGCCGGCGGGAGCGGACCCAGAGGGGCGTCGTGGCCACCGGGACGGGGGCTCATGGCATGGTCGCTTCGGCGATGGCCCATGCGGTGTCGCGGGGGCTGCCGCCGGGGATGAGCAGGGAGAAGGCGGCGGTCTGCAGGGCCTTGGCGAGGCGGATAAAATGGCGACCGCCGGGGGTGAGCGCGGCCTCGAGGTTGGGGCGGACAACGTGAGGCATGCAGTGGCGGACGCCGTCGCCCGAGGGCAGCGGGATGACGCGCGGCCGGGCCGGGCGTTTCGCGGGGCGGACAGCCACTTCCCGCGCGTGGCCGCCGGTGGCGAGAATCATGGCGCCGTGACGCTCGAAGATTTCCGCCTGAAGCCGCTTCTCCTTCGGATCAAGCAGACGCATGTAGTCGAGCCGGGTCATGCCATCTTCGTTGTGGACGCCGGCAAGGGGCAGGCGCGCATGCCGGAGTTCCTCGCGGATCCCGGGACTGTCGTGCGTGAGCCAGACAACCTCAACTTGTTCGTTGAAGCTGGACGAGGGAGTCGATGACGGGAGTTCGGCGCAGAGGATGAAGACGCGTGCCTTGGCAAGAAAGACGGGGTCGAGGACGGTGGCGGGATGGGGATGGAGATCCTTCTCGGGTGGATGGGGGCCGTTGGTGTCGCTGCGGATGGAGAGCGCGCGCGGGTAGGGGTGCAGCAGTTGGTTGTCGGGATCGATGATGAGAACGTCCTCGGCGACGGGTTCCCAGTCGGCGGACTCCTGGGCGAGTTGGCGGGTGAGCGTGGTCTTGCCGGTGCCGCTGGCACCGACGAGCAGGACGACGCCCGTGCCGACACGACTTCTCAGGGCGTTGCCGTGGAGGATCGAGAAATCCGGATAAGTGGTGGTGAGCCCTTGGGCGAGAAGCGAGCCGGCGACGGTGCCGCGGTGGGCAGGGTGGTCGACGCGGGTGATGCGCTCGGGGCCCTCGCCAAGACGCGTGCGGCACTCGTTGCCGTGCCACTCGAAGCGAAAGGCACTGCGGGGACGGGCCGTAGGGGGAGGGAACTTCTCGTAGAGGGCGCGCAGCCGATGGAGGAGGTCGTCATCGGCTGCAAATTCGACGTTCGAATCGACAACCTGAAACGCCAAGCGTGGCATTAATACACGACCGATCCCTTGTCGTCGTCTTCCTTGGCGGACTTGTCGCCGCCAAAACCGCTGGTACAGGCGTTGACGTGCAGGATCATGCCATCGAGGTCGCGGGCCGAGTGCGTCAGGATGCGCGGCGGTTCGTAGGCAGTGGGCAGGGCCTGATCGGACGAAGCCGTGGGACTCTGCGGGCGGACGGTGTGATCCATGATGTTCATCTCGCGGAAGGGATTGTTATGGGACGTGGATCGG
>JAHCAW010000112.1 GCA_019634695.1 Candidatus Sumerlaeia bacterium | reverse complement strand
CAATGAACGCGGTCGAACTGCACGTACGGCACCTGAATGACCGCCCCGACCGAACCCGCCAACAGGACGAACACGAGCGAAACAAGTGGGCCAAATGCGGCCGCGTGGCGCAGGCGCCTCATGGTATCCTCCCTCTCCATGCCGCTCCGCCGGAGCGGCCGGTCCCTCGCCGTCGCGCCGCCCATTGCGGGCGCTCCTCGGCTTCGGCGAGTACTCCCTTCTCCTCCCACGTCGCGGCAGGGGCAATCCAAAGTACCGGTTGCACGAGTGAGTCGCCTGACAATCCAGAGAGTTGGAACCGACACGTACATTCGGATTGTGCTGTCGTCCTGAGTGACGGCAGATAGCTCTGATCAGCCGGGGGAATCGCCATGCGTTGTGCGCGTTACGCCTTCCTTCCTTTCGTGTTCATCCTGCTGCTGCCCGCGTGTGCATGGGCCAACGCGGGCACCCCCCTGATGTGGGCGGCGATGCTTCATCTGTTCATCGGGAACGCCTTGATCGGGATCGCTGAGGGGCTGGCGATCGGCTGGTGGTTCCGGTGCACGAAGTGGAAGTGCGTCCTGATCATGGTGATCGCCAACTACGCGTCCGCATGGCTCGGCGGCATCGTGATCGCCCAGTACCTCCTGCCGCATGGTTCGTTGGACCTGACGAACGCCTGGCGCTGGTTCTGGATCATGGTCTTTGCCACGTACGTGATCACCCTTTTGATCGAGTGGCCTTTCGTCGCCCATTGCCTGCGACAGGTGGAGGACCGACTGAAGAAGAGCATTGTGGCCACGCTGGTCGTCCAGTCGGTCTCGTATGCCCTCCTGTTCGGATTGTACTACCCGGCCAGCCAGAAGTCGATCTTCACCAACGCCCGTGTCGTGCCGGCAGATGCGGTCGAACTGCCCGAGTCGGTACTGGTCTACTACGTTGGCCCCGAGGAGAATCGTGTCTACGTGCGGGCACTCCCGGGCGGCGAGCCGGACCCCGTCGCGGCCATCGCGGCCTTCAGTTACGGCGAGTGGCTCATCGTGCGTCCGAACGAATCGCAGGACGACACCTGGGACCTCGTGGCTCGATACGGCCCGTGGCGCGAGCCTGAGCTCGTCAAGGTGCTCTCCGCCATGCACTTCGCGGAGGTGCCGGTTTGGAAGCACGAGCGAGAGGAGGAGAGCTACCGCAGCGGTCGGTCTTACGACTACGGACCGACACCAAGACTGGGAGCTGCCGCGGAGAGCGCATGGGACTTCTCCACATGGGGCTGGGCAGGAACCGGCCTGAGCGGACGCAACACAGTGACCGGCAAGCGGACGGGGATTGCCTTGGAGACACCGTTCATTGCCTGGCGGATAACCCACGCCACGCTCCTGCCTTCCGATAAGGTGCTCTTTCAACTCGGACGCGACCAGATCTGCGTCTTCGATCCGGTCGCGTCCACGGTCACCCTCCTCTGGCGCGGCAGCTCCCCGATCCCGGTGATCGAAGGCCCGAGCGACGCCCCTCACTGACGTTTCCGCCTTCGCACCGCTTCGGTGGACAGGTCCGCCTTCGCACGGCTCCGGCGTCCAGGTTCGGCCTCGCGTGCTTCGGCGGACAAGCGGGGCTCCGACTCTATCCATGCCCAAGCATGTCGAGTTGTCTGTGCCGCGCGGGCGCCTTGCGGTGCGGGGGCGCGGTGCCGGGGGGCGGAATGTGGGCCTCGTCGAGCACCACGTTGGCGGGCCAGAGGAGCGTGTTCATGGCACGGCGCAGCAGGCGCACATAGGCGGCCGGGTCGCAGGCCGTGTCGGCGTCGGCCAGCGCGACGAGGCGCACGCGGCGGTCGCGGTCGGCGTTGCGGGCGTCGGCGATGACGTAGTCCAGACTCTGGCCGGCGTGGAGATTGAGGCCGGCGGCGACGGACTGGCGCGCGGCGAGCGCCTGGGGGCTGTTGCCGCGGTACTCGTCGGGCTCGCGCGACATCGCCCCGTGCATCGCCAGGTCGTCGAGCGGCACCTCGTGGCGCCACAGGCGCGCCTCGCAGTCGGCGATGTCGGCAAGGATGTCGGGGATCATGGCGCGGTAGGCGGCGCGGTCGGGCGCGGCGGCCAACCGGTCGAGCAGGCGGCGCTGGGTGGCGCGGACGAAGCGCGGCAGGTCGCGGCGTCGGCACTCGATGCCGCGGAACTTGATGCTGCCGTCCTCGAAGGCGCCGAAGTAGCGCGTCGGCACCGGGCGGTCGGCGAACTGGCGCGAGGGCAGGAAGGCGATCCAGCGATAGATGCCTTCGAGGGCGATGGTCAGGCCCGTGGCGGCATCGATGCGGCGGCACAGCGGCTCGAGCTCCTCGCGGGCGAAGCCGGGCTTGGCGATCCAGACCGAATCGACGTTGGCGTGCAGGACACGCCAGCCGTCGGCCTCGCACAATTCGCGCGCGCGCAGCAGCAACTCGCGCGAGAAGGCCGAGACCGCCTCGTGCGCCTCGATGCGCCCGAACCGCGCGTTGCGATAGCCCAGATAGCCGAAGCAGCAGACGAGCATCCACTTGAGCGCGCTCTGCCGGTTGTCGAACCGCGCGGCCGCCTCGGCGTCGCCCGCCGCGCGCGCGGCACCGCGCAACTCCTTGTAGCGCACGCGCTTGGCGATGATCGGCTCGAGCGCACGCGACACCAGCCCCGCGCGCCGTTCGCACAGCGTGTAGCCGATCTCGGGCACCGCCCCGTTCGTGCAGCAGGCACAGTTGACCGTCTCCGGCGAAACGTTGAACTGCGCCATGATCGACGGGTACATCGAAACGAAGTCGAGCTCGACCACGTTCTCGTGAAAGCCGGTGTCGGGCGCGTAGACCAACCCGCCGCGGTCGCAGCGCAGCAACTGGCGCGCGGACTTCCACGCCTCGGGGTGCGTCTTCTTCCATGGAATCGCAAAGCCCTCGCGCCATGCCAGGTCGAGCTGCACCGACGTGATGCCCGTGCCGATGCTGCGGCGGGCGATGCGCTGCGGCGGAATGCGGCTCAGGCGCGTGACCTCGAAGACCCCCTCGAGGCCCGCCTGCCCCGCCATGAACGAGTTCTCCAGGTCCAGATGCCAGCGCCCGTGGAGCGGGTACTCGGGCGGCTGGTAGAGGATGCGACCGTAGGAGAAGAACGAGCGGCCGTCCGTGCGGACGACGCGCTCGCGCGGGGGCGGCTCGCGGTCGAGCCGCAGGGGAAAGCGCGCGCGCTGCGCCGTCGCCAGCAGCAGCGGCAGGTCGAACGCATCGCCGCCGCGCGTCAGCAGCACATCCGGGTCGAGCCGGTCGAGCGTCGCCTGAAAGGCGTCGAGCAGGCAGGCGGGCTCGTCCCACGTCCAAGTCTGCTCGTCGGTGCGCAGCGTCAGGGCCTCGAGGCGCGGACGCGGGCCGAGCAGCAGGCCGCGCGCCTCCAGATGCGCGGTGCGCAACGGCGGCGGCTCGTAGTCGGGCGCCCAGCAGTCGTCGTCCGTCGCCAGGCCCAGGAGTTCGCCGTCGCGCACCGCGAACCGACAGCGCGCCAGCGGAAAAGTGTCGTGCTCGTAGCAGTAGACCTGCTCGAGCGGCAGGTCCGCGTTGGACCATGCGAGGCGGGGAAACCGGCGGGCGTACTCGGCCAGACGGCGCGGCCACTCCTGCACGCGGCGCACGCGCAGGGCGAACAGGCGACGGGGCGTGCCGGTCCAGAAGTCGCGCCGTTCGGTCCAGCCCTCGGCGACGGCATCGCCGGCCTGCTCGACCGCGCGCGCACAGGCGCTCAGTTCCGCGCCGCTGCCCTCGAGAAACACGGCGGGGGAGAAGGCGCGATCCTCGGCTCGCACGCGCGTGCCGTCATCGGCCACGAACCACAGCACCATCGCCGGGCCCTTCGCGAACAAATCCAGCAGCCAGCCGGTCTGCCAGCCCTCGCAGTCGGCGGACGGATTCACGATATCACCTCGCCGGATCGACCGACTCCTCCAACGCCCGGCGCAGGCGCCGCAGTTCGAGCTCCTGCCCGAGCAGAATCGCCATCACCAGCGCATCGAACGGCACCGGACGGGCGGCGTGCCCGGCTTCGGCCGCAAAGGCGCGTGCCCGCGAGAACAGACCGTCGAAGGCCTCCTTCTCCTCGGCCCGCAGCGCCCGCCGAAAGCCGCGCCAGGCGTCCATCTCCTGCTGGAGAACCAGATTGAAGGTCGGCAGAGTACGTCCCATGATATCAGTTCCAGACCGCGCGGGCATCGGCACACGGAGCTTCCGCTCCGGGACGGGGAAGACTGTCAGCCAAACAGCGGCAACTCTTCCTGCGAGGTGAGTGCGCCGGCCCGTGCTCGAGCCGTCTGCCCCGGAGGGCGCTCCGTGTGCCCATGTCCGCGCGGTCTGTCTCCTTTCCGCCGACTCGTCCGTGCCGGCAACTCCGGGGGCCGCACGGTCGCCCGCGCATCGCCCACTCCCTCCACCGCCCGCTTCCACCAGTCCCGACCCGGCGTCGCCGGATCGTGCGTCACCAGCACCCGCATGCCCGCCGTGCGCAGCTCGCGCACCACCGCCAGCACATCCGCCAGACAGCGCCGCCGCTCGGCCAACGGCAGCGTCTCCTCCAGAAACAGATGATCGATCCCCAGAAACGCCACCATCGGCCGGGGCCGCGCCAGCGCCAGCGGCCGCACCATCGACGTCGCCACCGCCTCCAACTGGTGAATCGTGAACGCCCGTGTCAGGAACACGCGGTCGAGCACCTCGCCCGCCTCCAGCCCCCGGCGCCGGGCCTGCACGGAGAAGGCATACGGATCGAAGCAGTTCGCTCCATCCACGCAGTAGAGCCGACGGTCGGCCGGCAGCACCAGCGGCGCCAGCCCGCCGAGCACCTCGCCCGTCAGGCGCCGGGGCACCTCGAGGGTCAGGATGCCGGCGCCGGCGCCCTCCAGAAGAGGGCTCGGGAACGGCAGAACGGGGAGAAGAAGTTCAGGCGCATCCATGGGCGAAATAAAAGCGAAACAACCGGCGCCTGTCAAGCCTCTTTCCGCCAACCCCCGTGCATCCTCGCCAAGACCCCATCCAAGGCTGCAAAGCCCTGAAAACAATAGGATTGCGCGCCCCGGGGGAAAGGCTTGACGGTGCCCGCGGCCGACTGATGAGGTCGGGATTATCGTTGAACGCGCCCCCGGCCCCGCCGCACCATTCCCGCCCGCGTGCAACCATCCACCCGACAAGGACCGCCGACTTGATCCTCAAGCATCTGAACCCGGTTCTGTGGGGATTCTCCATCGCGCTGTCGTGGACGTGGGGCCTGGGGCTCTTCTTCTGCGTCCAGATGGGCATCCAGTTCGGGATTCCCGGCCTGCTGCTCTTCGCGATTCCCAACGCGCTGGGGCTGATGGCCTTCGGCTGGGCCACGCAGATCGTCGCCCGCAAGGCGCAGAGCAGCCTGGAGTTCGAGAAGCACTTCCTGCGTACGGTCGGCAACCTGCGCTGGGTGTTCCTGCTCTACCAGATCGTGGCAATCGCGCTGACGTTCTTTGCGCTGTTTCGCTACGTCATCCTGCCCATCGGCGGCAGTGTCTTCACCGTCTACATGGTCGGGTTGCTGGTG
>JAHCAW010000111.1 GCA_019634695.1 Candidatus Sumerlaeia bacterium | reverse complement strand
GACACGATCCACATCTTCGGCAAGACGGTGGTCACGGCGCGCGGCCCGACGCCCAAGTGGGTGCCGCTCCGCGTCGTCGGCATCCTGCAAACCGGCCTGCACGACGTCGATTCGTTCTTCGCCTACACCAACATCGCCACGGCCCAGAAGCTGTACCTGACCGAGGGGCGCGTGCCGATGATCCACATGAAGGTGCGCGACCCGTACAAGGCGTCGCGGGTGGCGGGCGAGTTGGCAGACTTCCTGCCGCGCAACTCCTATGTGATCACATGGGAGAGCTTCAATCGCGACTTCTTCGCGGCGCTCAAGACCGAGAAGATCGCCATGTTCATCATCCTGCTGATGATCGTGCTCGTGGCGTCGCTCAACATCGTGGGCACGCTGATCATGGTGGTGACGCAGAAGACACGCGAGATCGGCATCCTGAAGAGCATGGGAGCGACGCGCGGAATGATCCTGCGCATCTTCCTCTTCCACGGGGCGTTCATCGGATTGGTGGGCACGTCGCTGGGAACGGCGGCCGGCTTGTGGCTGTGCCGCTTCGTCGACAAGGACATCCACAAGATCTTCCAATTGCCCGGCGCGATTTATGGCCTGGACCGCCTGCCGGTGATCGTGGATCCGGGGACGATCGCGCTGATTTGCATCTGCTCGTTCACGATCTGTCTGGTGGCCGGCCTGATTCCTGCGTTTCAAGCTGCCAGGTTGAACCCGGTCGAGGCCCTGCGCTACTCCTGACCCGGATCGTTTTCATGGATGTTCGTCCCGCCGTCGCCGCCCCCGCCCTGCGGGCGCCCCTGACGCATCGCCGCATCGTTCTGTGCGCAACTTCCCAATCCTCAGACGCCGACGCCGAGGCCGCGACCGCCGAGGCTTGGGACTTCCTGCGCCGGCGCCTCGCCGAAATGGGGCTCGAGGAGAACGCCCGACTGCTCGACGCCGAGGGCCCCGGACCCGCCGTCGCCATCCCGCCGCCCGTCGCGGTCGTCTATCCCGAGGGGACCTGGTATCACTCGTGCACCCCGATGGTGCTGGAGCGCATCATCCGCGAGCACCTGCTCGGCGGTCGCCCCGTCCGCGAACACATGCACACCTGGCGCAAGCCGCCCTCCGCCAAGCCCTGAATCCGCTTCCCGGCGTTGCGAATATCGTTTGATCCCGCACCGGTGGCGGGCTCCGATATCCGGGCGCCCGCATGCTGGCGGGTGTCATTTCGCTTCCCGGGGACCGCCTCATGCGCCTGTGCACCGTCCGCACCGAAGACCTCGAACCCTTCTTCGGCATCCTCATCAAGACCAAGATCCTGCGCCTTGCCGCCGCGGCCGAGCGCCTGAAGCTGCGCCCCGCCCAGCGTGCCTACTTCGACAGCATCCTGGCCTACCTGCAGGGCATGCCGCATTCGGAGAAGCAGCTCCGCGCGCTACTCCAGCGCATCGTCGAGGCCCCGAAGGAAATCGTGGGCAACGCCGAAGACGGCCGCCCCTTCCTGGTCCCGGCCGCGCAGGTGACCTACTGCCCGCCGGTGCCGCGTCCCGGCAAGTTCCTCTGCATCGGGCTGAACTACCGCGATCACTGCGAGGAGCAGAACAAGCCGGTGCCCGACTTCCCGATGGTGTTCAACAAGTTTGCCACGTCGCTGATCGGGCACGGGGCGGAGATTCCGCTGCCGCTGAAGGTGGACGAGCAGATCGATTACGAGGCGGAACTGGCCGTGGTGATCGGCCGCGAAGCGCGGGGCGTGAAGAAACGCAACGCGCTGGCCCACGTGGCGGGCTACATGATCGTCAACGACGTCTCGGCGCGCTCGCTGCAAGCGCGCGAGCGCCAGTGGTCGCGCGCCAAGGGCTTCGACGGTGCCGGCCCCTGCGGCCCCTTCCTCGTCACGCCCGACGAGGTCGGCGACCCACATGCCCTGGCAATCCGCCTGCGCCTCAACGGCAAGACGATGCAGGCGTCCAACACCAAGCACCTCGTCTTCGGCGTCGAGGCGCTGATCCAGCACATCAGCGAAGTCATCACGCTCGAACCCGGCGACGTCATCTCGACCGGCACGCCCGGCGGCGTCGGCCAATACCGCGATCCACAAGTCTTCCTCCGCCCCGGCGACACCGTCGAGGTCGAGATCGAGAAGCTCGGGACGCTGCGCAACACATGCGGCAAGCGGAAGGGGTGAGGGGAAAAGGCAGAGGGCGGAGGGCTGAAGGCGGAATTGCAGGACGCCCGCTGAATGGCTTGGCCCCGATGGACTGTATGGACCTGATGGACGGAATGGACCGATCACTCGTGTCGCCTCCACCGGCAATGAGAACCGCATGTCCGAATCTCGCGCGGCATGCGGCGCACAATCTTTGTCGCGCCCTTGATCTGCTCAGGAGAGAATGCGACAAACACGCACGCGCCGTCCCGTGGTATGCCACCAGCGGCTCCCCGCTCTCGTCCACCACGCGCAGGGCCGAATACGGGTTGACCGCAAGAGCCTCGGCGAGGAACCTCCGAATGACTCCGGTCCCCCCGGCAAACCCTGACGCCTCCGCCTCTGCTTCGGCCTCTTCTTCTTCGCGGCTTTGCGCCTTCGCGCGAGGCTCCCTCGCCGGCAACGGCACATCCGCCCGCAGCAGCCTCTCAATCAGCTCCTCGCCCCGCACCTCCGCCCGCCTCAGCTCCCGCATCATCGTCGCATCGTTCTCCAGCGCCCCCTGCCGTGCGCGCACCTCCTCCGCCATCCGCTGCGCCTTCTCGATCACCTCCCCCGCCTCATGCACGTCCAGCCCCGTCCGCCGCGCCACCTCCCCCGCCTCCGGCGCCTCCCCCCACCGCTCCGGCGCCAACAACTGCCGCGCAATCACCACCGCATGATTCCGCCGCTGCCGAGCCCCCTCGGGCGAGGCCGCGCCGGAACCATCCGGGCCAAAGGAAAACTCCGCCTTCCCCTTGCCTTCGGGGCCCTGTTGTGCTTGACTTCCGCTGCCGTCAGGAGGGGCCCCTTCCATGCCCGAACGCACCGTCGTCTCCGAGCGATTCCTCGAAAGGGAAGACGTTCCGTTCGTCGAAGTCTCGTACTCCGACAACACCGCCAGCTTGTTCAGGATTTTCGGGAACGGGTCCCGCTCCGAAATCGACTTCCCCGCTTCGACGAGAATCCTCCTCGACTCTTCGGAAACCGACGAGACCACCGCGCTCCAGCTTGCGCGCGAATTGGATGCGGCGTTCTCGGATGTCACCGAGCGCAAGGCGAAATCGTAAAGCCGCCGGCTGGGCACCAGCAGCGCCCGATAAACCCGCCGTTCCGCTTTAACCTTCTGGTTCAAAGCCCTCGACGCCTCGTAAATCAAATGCCCGACGGCGTCCTTCGCCTCGATCATCGCCTCGACGTGCAACTGCACCTCGGCCACATGCCCGCCGCTCAACTCGACGTTGAGCAGGATGTCCCGATACCCGTCTACGTTCGGCGTCTCGAACCGGTCCTTGATGCGCACCACGGTCCAGTCCTCGGCCTCCGCCAGATAGTTCAGCGCGGCCTGGACATCGTCGAGACCCTCGAAGATCACCGATCCCGCCAGGACATCCAGTGAAGCCCGAGCATCCGGCAGCTTGTCCTCCTTCATCTTTTCCAGCATCCGCTCCAACCGCTTCACCCGCGGCCCCTTCACGCGCCCGCCCAGCGCCTGCGCCATCCGTTCCATTGCTGCCAGCAGCTCCGCCGACTTCGCCGCCGCTTCCGCGCGCAACGCCTCCGGCTCCACCGTCACCTGCCGCGGCTTTCCCTCCACCGGCCGGAACGAGAACAGCGCCAACTGCTCACCCGCCACCGCCTCCCCGAACATGTCCGGCGCCGCAAGGCCTGCCCCTTGTGCCCTCTGTGCTCTCTGTGGCCCCTCCCCGGCGGCATCGCCGCCCCCCGCCGCATCCGTCCCCTCCCCGTCCTCAAACAGCCCCCCCTGCCGCCCCAGCACCCGCGTCCCCGGCGGAAACGTCATCCCCTCGACCGCCCGCTGACTTCTGCCCTCTGCATCCCGCCCTCCGCCCTTCTCCTCCTTCTTCTCCGCTTGCCCGCCGGGCGGGCGGGCACCCATCTTCCGGCCCGATTTCGCCAAGGATGCCACCAAGATGCCGAAGACTCACCGGATTGCAGTTATCCAAGGAGATGGGACGGGCCCGGAGGTGATGCGCGAGGGCCTGAAGGTGCTGCGGGCGGCCGCGGGCCGCTTTGGGCTGTCGCTGGAGTTCAACGATTACGACCTCGGCGGCGAGCGCTACCTGCGCACCGGCGAGGTGCTGCCGGATTCCGTGCTCGACGAGTTGCGTCAGCATCAGGCGATCTACCTGTCGGCCATCGGCCACCCGGACGTGAAGCCCGGCGTGCTCGAGAAGGGCATCCTGCTGCGCCTGCGGTTCGAGCTCGACCAGTACATCAACCTGCGGCCGGTCAAGTTGTTCGCCGGCGTGAAGAGCCCGCTGGCGAACAAGGGGCCGGAGCACATCGATTTCGTGGTCGTGCGCGAGAACACCGAGGGCCTATACGCCGGGGCCGGCGGGACGCTGAAGAAGGGCACGCCGGACGAGGTCGCGATCCAAGAGTCGATCAACACGCGCAAGGGTGTCGAGCGATGCCTGCGCTACGCGTTCGACCTGGCGAAGACCCGCCCGCGCAAGAAGCTGACCCTGGTCGGCAAGACGAACGTGCTCACCTTCGCGTTCGACCTGTGGGAGCGCGCCTTCAACGAGGTCGGCGCCCGCGACTATGCCGACGTCGCCCGCAACTACCACCACGTCGATGCCTGCTGCATGTACATGGTGATGGCGCCGGAGATGTACGACGTCATCGTGACGGACAACATGTTCGGGGACATTATCACCGACGTCGGCGCGATCATCCAGGGTGGGCTGGGCATCTCGGCCTCGGGGAATCTGAATCCGACGCCCGGCGGCGTGTCGATGTTCGAGCCGGTGGGCGGGTCGGCCCCGCAGTACACCGGGCAGAACGTGATCAATCCGCTGGCGTGCATCAACGCGGGCGCGATGCTGCTGCGGCATCTGGGCGAGACGGCCGCGGCCGACACGATCGACAAGGCGGTCGAGAAGGTCTGCGGCGAGCTGCCCGGGCTCAACATCGGCGAGACCGGCAAGGGCACCGACGAGATCGGCGACCGCGTGGCGCAACTCGTGGCGGGTTGACCCGGTTCGGGAGTTGCTTGTCGCCTGCTTTCAGGGGGCCTGGCGGCCCGATCCTCGGAGCGGAGTCGTTCCGGTGCCGAAGTACTATCCGCTGCTGATGAACCTGGAGGGCGAGCCGGCGCTGGTGGTCGGCGGGGGAGCGATCGGCGCGCGCAAGGCGGCGACGCTGGTGGAGTACGGCGCACGCGTCGTCCTGGTGGCCCGGCACGCCGGGCCGGAGGCGCGGGCGCTGGCTGCCGAGGGGCGCGTGCACCTCGAGGAGCGCCCCTTTCGCCTCGAGGATCTCGACGCGCCCCGGCTGGTCTTCGCGGCGACGGCCGACCCGGCCCTGCACGAAACCATCAAGGCCGAGTGCGACCGGCGCCGGATTCCCTGCAACGTCGTCGACGTCCCACCGCTGTGCAGCTTCATCGTACCGTC
>JAHCAW010000110.1 GCA_019634695.1 Candidatus Sumerlaeia bacterium | reverse complement strand
CTCGCGGGCAGAAGTGCGGGAAGCGCCGCGAGGAGCAGACTGAAGAGAGGAAGCAACCGTGCAGGACTCATGAAAATGCCTCGAGCGATTGAACGGATTCCCGCGCGGCCGCCTGGCATCGGACCGCGCGAGGACTCTCCCCCTCGGATCGAAGGAAGGGAGGGCAAGTTGTCCGGTGACCTCATTGGACTGCAACCCGCAAGACTTGCACTTGCGTGAATGGGCCGCTCCATCAGACTTCGGTGGTCTGTGCGGGTTTGGTCTCTCGCGCCAGCTCGCGACGTGGAGGCGGATTCGGTTGCCCGAGGCCACGGCCGCGCGGCAATGTCCCGGCGGGACGGAGGTGGAGCGTGCCCGGGCGAGTTGGACTTCTGTTCATCCTGATGCTGGTGGCGGTGTGCGCGCCGGATCGTCTTGGGGCGGAGCGCGCGCTGGCAGTATTCGACTTTGCCACAACGGACGCGGCACGAGCGGCGTGGAGCCCACAGGCGGGCAGTCCGGCCGTCGCGTTGTTCGAGGGCACCGATGCGGGCGAGCCGCGCGGCGTGCGCTTCCCCTGCCCGGCAGCGCAGGCGGGCACTCGGTGGTACTGGGACCGAACGATCGCCGAGGACTTCTCCGACGAGACGCTCTTCACGCTGCGGGTGCACATCGCGGACCCGGCGCCGGTTTCGAGCCTGACACTGTACTTCCGCAGCGGCGCGGGCTGGTTCAGCACCACGTGGGGGAATCTCGGGCGCGGTTGGCAGGAGTTGCGCGGCGCGCGGGCGAACTTCTCCACGTCGGGCACGCCGACCGGTTGGCACGCGATCGACGGCATTCGCTTTTCACCGTGGAAGTCCTCCGTCATCTCCGGCGACACCGAGATCGTGGCCACGGAGCTGCGCGTCTCGAACCCGCAGATCCTGGTGGTCCGCGGCACGAAGAGCACCGCGCCGGCGACGGCCGATTCCACGACGGTGCTGGTGGGCCAGTGCCTTGATGCGTGGGGAATCGATCATGGCGTGATCAGCGAGGAGGACGTCGAGACCGGCGGACTTGCGGGTGCCCGGCTCGCGATCTTCCCGTACAGCAACAATATGTCGGCGGCGGAGATCGCGCGCGTTCAGGAGTTCGTGGCGGGCGGCGGGCGGATCATCGTGTTCTTCACGGCACCAGCAGCGGTCTTCACGTTGCTGGGGTTGACAAATCAGGGCAGCGCAGGCGTGGCGCCGCGCGCGATGCGGTTCAACACGGGCATCGTGGACTGCGTGCCGCCGGTGGCGCGCCAGGCATCGTGGAACTGCTTTCGCGTCGTGCCCGCGTCGCCGGACGTGCGGGTGTTGGCCGAGTGGCAGGACGCCGACGGGAACGCGCTCGGTCTGCCGGCATGGACGGTCGGGCCCAACGGCGCCTACATGTCGCATATTCTGCTGAGCGACGACTTGGACAACAAGAAGGCGCTGATGCTGGCGTTAGCGGCGCACTTCGTTCCGAACGTGGCCGACGCGGTGGCGCGGCGTGCGCTGGATGGAATCGGCCGGGTGGGTGACTATGTGGACTTCGCCGAGGCAGTCGCGGGCATCGACGAGATTGCCCGGGCCGTCTCCCGCCGCACGCAGGTCGAGCAGGCACTGGCAGAGGCCGTGCGGCTGCGCGAGCTGGCCGTGGATTCACTCGAGACCGGTTCGCTGTGCGAGCAACTCGACGCCATTGCTAGCACTCGGGTGCATCTGCGCGAGGCGTTCTATCTTGCCCAAGAGCCGCGTGAGCCCGAGTTCCGCGCCGTCTGGGCCAGCTTCAACGATACCTCCGGTCCGTTCGTCGAAGGCTGGGATCGCATGGCCGCGGACCTTGCCGACGCACGCTTCCACGCCGTCATGCCCTATATGGCGACCGGTGGGCTCGCGCACTACGCCAGCGACCTGCTGCCGCGGTCCGCATCCGTCAATGCGCGGGGCGATCACATCGCCGCCTGCATCGCGGCGTGTCGGCCGCGGGGCATTCAGACCCACGTGCGCAAGCTCAACTGGTTCATGCTCGGGGCGCCGTCGGACTTCGTCTCCGCGATGCGCGCCGCGGGGCGCACCCAGGTGGACGTGGACGGAGCACCGGTGGATTGGCTGTGCCCGTCGCATCCGCTGAACTTCGAACTCGAGCGCCAGGCGATGCTCGAGATCGTGGACAACTACGAGGTGGACGGTATCCACTACGACTTCATCCGCTATCCCGACGAGCGGAGCTGCTACTGCGACGGCTGCCGCGAGCGCTTCCAGCAGGACTCGGGACTCGCGATCGTCAACTGGCCGGCCGACTGTTTCAGCGGCGTCCACAAGGAGGCCTATCGTGCGTGGCGGCGCGAGCAGATCACGCGACTGGTGCGCGCCATGCGCGAGGCCATCGACGCCCGCGACCGCAACATCCGCATCTCCGCGGCCGTCTTCTCGAACTACCCAGACTGCCGCACGACGGTGGGACAAGACTGGGTCTCCTGGATCAAGAACGGCTATCTGGACTTTGTCTGTCCGATGAACTACCGGGGCACGACGGCCGCGTTCAAGGCAGTCACCGAGAGCCAACTCGGTCATGTGGCGGGGCGCGTGCCGCTCTATCCCGGCGTTGGAGTTGCGTCGAGCCAGTCGAACTTGTCCCCCGATCACACGATCGCGCAGTTGCGTGCGGCCCGGGAGTTGGAGACGGGTGGATACGTGCTCTTCGTCTACAACGACTATCTGTCGGGCGAGGTGCTGCCGGCGCTGCGAAAGGGCTTCACGGCGGGTCCGGGACCGAGCTGGTTGGCGGTGCGCTGAGCGCTCCCGCCGGGCCGAATCGGATTGCACTCCGGGGGCCTGTGGGCTGGGCTGCCGGGCGGCCCGGTGCGGGTTTTGGCCGGCGATCCGGGAGGCGATTCGTGCGACCAGTTACACTCGGGTTTCTTGCGTTGATCCTGTTGGCGTTGGCGCGGCCGGCCCCGGCCCAGACGCCGGCGCCGCGAGAGTTCCGTGGTGTCTGGATCGCGACGGTCTATGGTCTGGATTGGCCGGCCGGCAACTACACCCCCCACGCACAGCGCACGCGCTTCCTCAATCTGTTGAACGCCGCCCAGAACGCCGGCATGAATGCCGTCGTCCTGCAGGTGCGCGGCGAGGCCGACGCGATCTACCTGTCGAGCTACGAGCCGTGGAATCGCTGGATGAGCAGCCCGAACGTGCAGGGCCAGGCGCCCGCGCGCCCGTGGGATCCTCTCCAATTCGTCATCGACGAGTGCCGCCGCCGCGGCATGGAGGTGCATGCCTGGTTCAATCCCTACCGTGCCGGCGTCAGCCGCTCGGCCGGCTTTGCGGCAAGCTCTCCCGTGAACACACGGACTAACATCGTCGTGCCGTTCAGCACTGACAGCAGTTCGTACTGGTGGTTCAATCCCGGACATCCGGACACCGACGACTACACGCTCGACGTGATTCTCGATGTCGTCGCGCGCTACGATATCGATGCGATCCACTTCGACGACTACTTCTATCCCTACGGAATCACTTCGACCTATCCCTTTCCCGACTCGACACAGTACTCGCAGTACGGCGGCGGGCTGACGCTGGCCAACTGGCGCCGCAAGAACGTGGACGACTTTCTGGCACAGGTGAAGACGCGGGTGCAGGCGGTGCCGGGCAAGTCGCACGTGCGGTTCGGCATCTCGCCATTCGGCATCTGGAGGAGCGGCACACCGACGGGCATCTCGGGTCTGAGCGCCTACGACTCGCTCTTCGCCGACTCGCGCAAGTGGCTCGTGGATGGCTACGTGGACTACATGGCGCCGCAGCTCTACTGGGGCCGTGCGGCGGATGGCTACTCCTCGGCACAGGACTTCGACAAGTTGCTGAGCTGGTGGGCGGCGGCGGCGCAGAATCCGCGCGGCCGACACGTCTTCGCCGGCATCGAGCCCGCGCGCATCACGACGCTAAGCTGGCCGGCGACCTCGATCATCAGCCAGGTGAACTACACGCAGAGCCTGAACCCCTCCTACGCAACGAATCCAGCGACGACCGCTCTGGGCAACATCCACTTCCGCGCGATCACGATCCTGAACAACAACGACACGATCGCGACACGCTTGGCCAACGGGCCCTACGCCGTGCCCGCGCTACCCCCGGCCAACACGTGGATCGACTCCACCCTGCCCGCCGCCCCCGTCGTCGCCTTCACAAACGACGGCGGCAGCTACTCCGTGTACTGGACACCTTCCGGTGCCAAGTACCCCCAATGGTACATTGTCTATTGGCGCGTCGGCACCACGTGGAACCACGCCGTCGTGCCCGATTGGCAGCGGCGCCGCAGCGGCATCCCCGGCACTGCGAACCAGGTGGCCGTGCAGGCCGTCGATCGTGTCGGGAATCGCAGCACGCTGACGGCGATATCCCTTGGCTCCCCCACACCCAACCCGGTGCCGGCGCAGTTCGTCAGCCACAATGTCCGCAACTTCGACAGCAGCAGTATCGCCTTCCTGACCACCTCGGGCAGCAACCTCGGCATGGCGGCGTCGCCGCGCACGAGCGCGAACTCGACCGAGGAGTACAACAACCGCCTCGATCCGCGGGTGGCGACACCCGGCACGACGTCGAGGAAGGTGACCTTTCAGTGGTCCGGCGCCAGCGGTGGCCTCTTCCGCCTCAGCACGAACACCGACGCGCCGATGATCGACTTCGCACAGGGCTTCGGCGTCTATTTCAAGCTGCTGGCCGGCGAACTGGATATTGCCCTCGCTGTCCGCGAGACATCCGGCGCCACAGGCCCCATCGGCGCGACGCAGTCCACCGGCGGCACCACGGGCGCCATCGAGCGTACGACGACCCAACGTCTCAAGGCCTCACCGCACTGGCAGTACGTCCACTTCGACCTGCCAAGTGAAAGTTGGTCCTCATTCGCCAGCGGCAATGGTGCCATCCCCGCAAGCGGATTCGGCGTCTTCGAGTCCTTCCTGATCCAGCAGGTCGCAGGCAGCCCGCTGCCGTCGGGCGGCTACTCGCTCTACATCGATGACATCCACCAAGGCCCGCCGCACACACCGCTTGGCGAGCCGCTGGCACCGCGCATGGCACAGGCCACGCCCGCCCCCGGCGCCGTCGGGGCCGTGGCGCTCTCGTGGTCTGCCAGCCCTGTGCAGGATCTGAAGGGCTATCGGATCTACCGCGCCACCGCGCCCGGCGTGGCCCTGACGTCGGCCAACCGCGTCGCCGAAACCGGTTCCATCAACAGCAGCACCGACACCGGGCTGACGCCGGGAGCGACTTACTACTACGTCGTCACGGCGGTGGATCACTTTGGCTATGAATCCGCCGCCTCGCCGGAAGTCTCTGCGATGGCCTCCACAGCGCCGGCGCGCCGTGATATGTTGATTGTGCGTTGAGCACCTCACGGCGGATTGCATTCCTCCCCGCCCATCGAATCCGGTTGCCCACGCGGTGACCGGCTGACGGACTCCGGCATCACCATCCGGCGTCCGGCCGGGCGCTCTGCGTGCCCGCACTCGGGCGACCTTCTCTGGAGGAGGCGAGACGATGCGCAAAGCTATTCGCTGCATATCGGGCGCGGCGCTCGTGGCGGGCGCGCTGGCCGGGCCGGCCACGCTGCCGGCACAGACGCAGGCACCCACCGAATTCCGCGGCGTCTGGATCACGACCGTTTACGGCCTGGACTGGCCGGGCGCCAACTACA
>JAHCAW010000011.1 GCA_019634695.1 Candidatus Sumerlaeia bacterium | reverse complement strand
CGCCTCGATGCTCTCGAGATGGCCGCGCTGTACTCTCGTGCCGATGCGGTTCTCTCGATTCCCGAGCGCGACCTGCTGGCGTTGACGATACTGGAGGCGCTCGCGTGCGGGGCCGCCCCGATTCTGTCCGCGTTGCCGATCCTTCAACGCGAACTCTCCGCGGCCGACGTGTTGTTCCTGGACGAGCGCACGCCGGCGCGGCTTGCGGAGCAGGTGCGCGCCGTGGTGGCGCGGTCGCCCGAGACGCGCGCGGAGCAGGCGGCGCGCAACCGGGCGCTGGTGTGCGCGCGGTTCGACTGGACGCGGCAGGCGCCGCGCATTGAAGAGGTGTACGATCTGGCGCGGCGACGTCATGCCGTGCGGGGGGGGACTTCGCGATGAACCGCGTGGCCTTTGCCCTGGCGCACCTCGAGCCCGGCGGCGCCGAGCGCATGGCGGTGCATCTGGCGCGCGCATTGCCCGCGCATGGTTGGCAGGTGGTGTTCCTTCTCGGCGAGGCACGCGGCGCACTGCTCGACGAGGCCCGCGCGCTGGAGTGTCCCATCGTCGAAGTGCGCGCGCGGCACTGGTTGCCCAAGACGGATCCCGCCTTCTGGCTAAACGCCTGCGCCGTCATGGGACGGATGGTCTCCGCCGCGCGCGCGCATCAGTGCCGCGTGGTGCAGGCGTGGTCCTTCTGGGACGAGGCGCTCGCCGTGCCGGCCGGTTGGTTGACGCCCGGCGTGCGAGCCACGATCTCCTGTCGCCAGAATCCGGGCGACGAATTGACGCGGCCCCACTATCGCGTGATTCGCGCGGCGGCGAACGTGCTGGCCGACGCCGTCGTGTGCACCTCTCCCGGCGTGCGGCGCGCGGTACTCGCGCGCGAGTCCTTCCTGCCGCGCCGCGTCGTCACGATTCCGAACGCCGTGAATGTCGAGCGCTTCGCCGGTGCCGCTCCGTTCGAGCGATCCACGCTCATGCCCGACGCGCCGCCTGGTGCGGTGCTGCTTGGCATGCTGGCGCACTTCAAGCCGCAGAAGCGCCATGACCTCTTCCTCGAAGCGTTTGCCCGCGCCCGCGATATCGCGCCGCACCTGCGCGCCGTTCTTGCCGGGGCCGACCTGGGCACCGAACGCGCCACCCGCCGCGCGGCGACGCGCCTGGGCCTCGACGACGTGGTGCACTTCACCGGTCCCGTCGCGGCGACCGAGCGCCTGCTCGCCGCCGTGGATGGTGTCGTCCTGCCGAGCGACTTCGAGGGCATGCCGCTGGCCGTGCTCGAGGCGATGGCGGCCGCGCGCCCGGTGATCGGCACGCGCGTGCCCGGCACCGAGGATGCCATCGTCGACGGCCGCACCGGGCTGCTGGTTCCCAAGGGGGATGCGGCCGCGCTGGCCGCCGCGATGATCGCCCTTGCCAGCGATCCCGCGCTGCGCCGCCGCATGGGCCGCGCGGGACAGGCGCGCGTCGTGCGCCACTTCGCGGTGCCACGCATCGCGGCCCGCTACGCGGATCTCTACGCGCGGGTCAGCGGATTCCCTCGAATCGCGGCGCCAGGCTGAACGCCGGCAGCACGCGGTCGAGCAGTTCGGCGGCTTCGAGATCCACGCGCACGTTCACCGTCACGCCCTCGGCATCGGAGCGCACGCCGCCGCGCGCCGTTGGCAGCGGTCGTCGCGGGGGATCGTTGCGGAACGGACGGGGCGGAGCAGGCTCGACGAGCAGCGTCCGCGCGCCCTCCAGATCCACGAACCATTGAGCGGACGCGTCGCCGGCGGGGGAGAGCCGCTGGCGCCATAGCGCCGCGTCCTCCGGCCGTGCATCGAGATCGCTGAAGCGCACCGGGCGCGTGCCCAGCACGAGCAGCAGTCGCCGCTCGTTCGAATGCCAGGCCATCGAGAACGCGCTTGCCGGAAACGTGGCGCTGCGCAATGTCGAGTCACCCAGCCCAAGTTCCGAAACTTCCGCGCCGAACCGGTTCGCCATGTGCAGGAACAACCGGTCGATGCTCTCGTGGTGCTGCACCTCGGAGACGAAGAACACCTGCATGGCTTCGGGTCCGGTGCCGCGCGCGGCGAAGAGGCAGGACGGCCCGAGGCGTGCGAGCAACGACTGACGCACGGGAAAGCCGAAGAAGGCGTCGGCCTCCCGCTCGGCGGCGGTGATGGCGGCGCGATCCCCCTGGCCCAGGACGTTCAGCCACACATCGTAAAGGGCCTCCAGCGACTCGAGGCGCGCGGTGACCAGCGCCACGCAGTCGCCCGGCACGTCGGCGAGCAACTCGACCGGTGGCTCCGCGCGCAGCAGAGCGGGCGTGTTTGCCGGCGCATTGCCGCGCCGTTGGATGCGCGCCGCCACCGCGTCGTCCTCCGGCACCAGGGTGCCCGTCAGGAACTGCCCCGCCGGCGGACGCGCCAGCAACCGCGCGAGCAGGGCCGGTTGATCCCGCGCGGCCAACGCGCGCAACAGTGCCTCCACGTCCACATCGAAGGCGATCGGACCGGGTTGTGCGGCCAACGCCTCGACGCGCGCGGCGGGCACGGGTCCCGCAGTTTCGAAACCGAGCGCATCGACCAGCGGCTTGCCGGCCAACTGCTCCGCCCGACCGAGCCACAGCGTTCGGTCCGTCGTGGTCAGCAGCGCACCGGTCCGGTCGTCGTGGATGAGGAACGTGGGCCGCGACCGCTGCACGCGCGAGTACATCAGCGTCTGCGCGCTGGCCCGCACCTCCCCCAGCCACAAGCCGCGCGACGCCTCGGCCACCGGCAGCCAGGTGGCTTCGAGGGCGCGGTCCGTCGCACGGTCCGTGACCGCCCGCCGGCCGTCGTCCAGCGTCGTCACCGCGCTCGTGCGCGTCGCGTCGAGCGCGAGCCACGTCGGTCGCTCGGAAATCTCGGCCAGCAGCAGCGGCATCGCCACCGCCTCGAGGCGCGCGCCGGCGGTCAGGCGCCGTTCGATCAGCGCGTCCACCAGCCGTCGGATTGGTTCACCCGCATCGAGCCGCACGAGCGCCACCCCGGCGGGCAGCAGGCTCGCGGTCCCGGAGTCCGGTGCCATTGACACTGTCGCTGTCGGGCCGGCACTGTCCGGCCGGGCTGCCGGCGGCATGCACGCCAGCCACAGGCCGGCCAGCAGTCCGGTTGCGCACAACGCCTGTCGTCTCGTCTGTTCGTACGTCCGCATGCCGCAACGATCCACCCGTCCGAACGCGACGGCAAGCCCAACACCCCGCCCCGGATTCCGCGGATGACCAGCTTCAAGACCATCGAATGGAAGGGGCGGGCCGTGCGCCTGCTCGATCAGACGTTGCTGCCCGGCCGGGTGCACTACCTGACGATCCGGACCGAGCAGGAAATGTGGGAGGCCATCCGCAGCCTGCGCGTGCGGGGTGCCCCCGCCATCGGCGTCGCGGCCGCGTATGGAATGTACCTTGGGACGGCGCGGCAGCGGCCGAGGACACTCGCGGCGGTCCGCGCGGCCGGCGCTGAGGTTGCCGACTATCTGGCCACCTCGCGGCCGACCGCGGTGAATCTGTTCTGGGCGCTGGACCGCTGCCGCGGGGTGCTCGACGCGCTGCCCGAGGGTACCGGCGCTGCCGAGGCGCTCGCCCGCCTGCACGCCGAGGCCGTGGAGATTCACGAGGACGACGTGCGGCGCTGCGACGCGATCGCGCGCCATGGCGCGGGCTTGCTGCGCAGGGCGCGCGGTGTGCTGACGCACTGCAACGCGGGTGCGCTCGCCACCGCCGGCGTCGGCACGGCGTTGGGCGTCATCATCGCGGCGGCCCAACGGCGGAAGGAAGGCTTCATCGTCTATGCCGACGAGACGCGGCCGCTGCTGCAAGGCGCCCGGCTCACGGCCTGGGAACTGCGCCAGGCCGGCGTCGCGCATCGCCTCATCACCGATTCGATGGCGGCCACGGTTATGCAGCGCGGCCTTGTCGATGCCGTCGTCACCGGCGCGGACCGCATCGCCGCCAACGGCGACTCGGCCAACAAGATCGGCACGATGCCGCTGGCGATTTGTGCACGCCACTTCGGCGTGCCCTTCTACATCGCCGCGCCGCTTTCCACGGTGGACTTCGCGATTCGCTCGGGCGCCGACATTCCCATCGAGGAACGCGCGGCCGAAGAGGTCACCCATCTCGGCGGCCAACCAATCGCGCCGAAGGGCACCGAGGTCTTCAGTCCCGCGTTCGACGTGGTGCCGGCGAAGCTGATCGCCGCCATCATCACCGAGGCCGGCGTGATCCGTCCGCCCTTCCGCCAAGGGCTCCAACGGGCGCGTCGGCGCGCCGGCTGACCGATCCGCCTCCCGAAAGACGAGAGCCTGTGGCCCAGACACCGCCACCGCCCGAGCGCTCCAGCAACTACGACCCCTACGATCCGGGGCGCCAGCCGCGCCGCCGCATCGCCGAGCCGCGTCTGGTCGATTACTCCAAGCCCCTGCCGCCGCCCGATCCCGGGCCCGCCGCCCCGCGACCCCACCAGCCCCAGAAGCGCCTGAAGCCCGAGGACATCGTCCCGCCGTCGGACAATCCGATGCGCGGCTGGCGTGGACTCGGCGCCGCGCTGCTCTCGCGCCACCTTTGGCCGCGCGATGCGCGCACCAACGCCGTGGTCGTCTATTACACCGGTCGCCGGCGCGGTCGCCTGCTCGAGGACTTCATGGGCTTCTGGCCCTGGCTCCTCCTCCTTGCATTCGATGCCTTCATGATGATCCACGTCGCCACCACCTTCACCGAGGTGTGGGCCTACGGAGTCGCCAACTTCATCTTCCTGTTCCCCTTTGGCGCGACGTGTGGCGCCATCCTGACCACCTTCCACATCCGCCGCATCATCGACAAGCTGCCGCTCGACGAGCTGCTCCTCACGCGGCTCAAGCCCGTCGACATCGTGCAGGGCCTGTCGCTGAGGCCCATCGCCGTCCAGTCTTTCGCGGTTGTCTGCTACGCCTTCGGCCATGTCGCCATCGCCGCGATCGCTGCGGATCGGCTGGGCCGAGGCTTCGATCCCGGTGTCATTGCCTACCTCACCGTCTTCGGGCTCTTCCGCTTCTACTGCATGCGGCACACGATCGAGATGGGCGGTGCCATTGCCACGCGCGCCAACATGTGCCTGCGCCCAATGATGACCGCCGGCATGCGCACCGCGCTCGACATCGGCCTGACGCTCTTCATGCTTCTCATTGCGGCCTTCCTCATGGCCTCCGTTGCGACATGGCTGCTCGCCTGCTTCCTGCCGCTGGTCATTCTCGGTCCGCTCATCTTCTGCCTGTGCTTCGGCTTCCTCGTCGCCGAAGCTCTGCGCAGCGTCGCCACCGAGGCGATGGACTGGACGCACCTGTATCCCGACGAGTGGTGGATCAACAACTCGGCCGAGGCGGAGCGACGCGAGTTTGCCGAACGCACACTGATGTCGCCGTGGAAACCCATCGAGGGGCGTCGCCGCCTGTTCGTGCCGCGCAGCCTGCGCCGTTCCATCCCTCCCGCCCCGCCGCATGCCGGTTGACCCCCGCGGGCCGTCGCAAGAAACTCCGGAATGTCCAACCTCAAGTTCGACAAGGACGCCGTCCCTTGATGGAGGAGAGCGACAACAGGCCCGAGTCGGAGGACGGTTCCCCGGACAGTCCGATGAGTCCGGAGCGGGCCCGCAGGTTCTGCGACACACAGGAGGACTTCGCCAAGTTCTGGCAGGGGGTTCATCTCAAGCCCTCCCCCGCGCCGGAAGAGCCAGTCCCTGAAGGTCGCACCGAAGACTGACCATCGGGCAACCTCCTCTGATTCATCGAGCCCCGCGTGACAGCTCTCCGCTTCTGCCCGCCGGGACGCCCCGCAAGGAGATATCCAGCATGACTTCCGTTGCACGATTTGTTCTGCCGATGATTCTGGCGCTGGCGTGCGCCACCACCTTCGCCGAGTCTCCCGCCGTCGTCCGCTGGGGCGATTCCCAACTGACCCTCGACGACATCGAGCAGACCCTGCGGTATCAGTACGGCCACAGCGCCACGACACTGGACCTCGACACTTCGCGCGACCGCGCGCGGCTCGCAGGCTCTGTTCGGCAGATTGCGCACGACCGCATCCTGCTCGCGCGTGCCGCGGAGGAAGGGGTGCTCGACGAGCCCCAGCTTCAGCTTCGGCAGGAACTCGCCCGTCGCCAGGCACTACTTGCACTGGCCGAGGAGCGCCTGATTCACGCCACGGTTGTCGTCGATGTCGAGGAAGTGGACCGCGTCCTGCGCGAACGCTACGAGGGGCTCGAGCTGCCGCCGCGCGCCTCGTTCCGCTTCATGTTCTTCGAGGCCCGTCGCGACGCCGACCAGGCCACCCGCACCGCCGCCCGCGAGCATGCCGACGCCGCACGCAAGGCACTGCTCGATGGCGAAGCGTTCGTCGATGTTGCCGCGCGTCTCGCCACGCCCCCCGTCCAAGGCAAGCCCGGCGACCTCGTCGGACCCATCGAGTTTCAAGGCCGCATGCCCGAGGTCGTCGCCGACGCGTTGCTCACGCAGGACATCGAGGCCACGGGCGAGGTGCTCGCCACGCCGGCCGGCTACTTCCTCGTCCAGGTCATCACGCGCGAGACCGACCGCCAGCCCGACTTCGAGGCCCTGCGTGCGGGTGCCCTGCGTGAACTCGAGCAGCAGGCCCGCGAACAGGCCCGCCGCGCGATTGCCCAGCGCCTGAAGGCCGAGCGCAACGCGCGCTTCGAGTTCCCCGCCGCCAGTGCCACCGACGACACCGTGGTCGTCGCGGCCGACGGACTTGAATCGGTCACGATGGGCGCGCTCCGTCGGATGGCATCCGCCGAAGTGGACGCCGAGGACGGACTTGCCAGCTACCTCTCCGAGGATCCCGTTGCGGGCATGAGCCGCATTCTGTTCGAGACGCTGCTGCTCGCCCGCCTTGGCACGCCCGACGATGCCGCCCCGCAACTCGACGCCGCCGCGCGTCGTGTCGTGGTCGATCACATGCGCCTGCGCCAGGCCCCGCCGCCGCGTCCGCGCCCCACCGCCGAGCAGTTGGCCGAACACTACGAGCAGCACGGCGAGCGCTTCCGCACGACCCTTCACGACGTCAGCGCCCTGCAGGTCAGTTTCGTCACCATGGCCGAGTGGACCGGCAGCGACGCCAAGATCGACTACCATCGCCGCATGGAGGAAATCGCCGCGCGCATCGCCGAAGGAGCGACCTTCGCCGAAGTGCGCGAGGAGATCGGGCCGTGGGGACGCCGCGGCGACTTCGTGCAGGAGTGGACCGGTCGTCCGTTTGGCTCGTTGCCGTTCAACGTGCGCCGCGCGCTCGAAGGCGTCGAAGTCGGCACCTTGTCGCAGCCGCTGATGCTTTCCGACGCGGTGCTGCTTGCACGGCTCGACGGACGCGACGAGGGCGTTCCCGCCCTCGATCGCATCCGCTTCGAGGTCGAACGCGACTGGCAGCGCGAGCAACCCGGACCGGCCGATCCGATGACCGCCGACCTCGAAGCGGCCGGCTTCGAGTGGCTCATCGAATCGGACCGCATCCAGTGGTCCGCCGACGGCCACCTTGTCCTTGCAGGCGAGTGAGCCGGCCCTGGTCGGATGCGTGGCAGGCGAACGGAGTCTCCTCACAACCGAGTGTGTCGGAGTCGGAGTGCGTTTCCAATCACCGAAACCGATGAGAACGTCATGGCGGCCGCAGCGATCATGGGACTCAGGAGCAGTCCGAAGTACGGATACAGAACGCCCGCCGCGATGGGAACGCCCAGTGCATTGTAGGCGAAGGCGAAGAAGAGATTCTGACGGATGTTGGTCATCGTCGCGTGGGAGAGCGAGCGGGCGGCGATCAGGCCACGCAGATCGCCCCGCACGAGCGTGATCCCGGCGCTTTCCATCGCCACGTCGGTTCCGGTGCCCATCGCGATTCCCACGTGGGCCTGGGCAAGCGCGGGTGCGTCGTTGATGCCATCTCCAGCCATGGCGACGATCTCGCCGCGTTGCTGAAGCTCCTTGATGGCCGCGTGCTTGTCCTCGGGCAGGACATCGGCTCTCACTTCGTCGATCCCGAGCTTGTTTGCCACGGCGCGCGCCGTGACCTCGCTGTCTCCTGTCAGCATGACGACCCTCAGGCCAAGCCCGTGCAGGGCCCGGATGGCTTCCGGCGACGACTCCTTGATCGGGTCCGCGATGGCGACGACACCGCATGCCTTGCCGTCGATCGCCACGAACAGCACAGTCTGTCCGTCGGCCCGCAGCTTCTCGGCGCGCGCGACCAACCTCCCGGGATCCACCGCATGCGTCTCCATCAGGCGGTGGTTGCCCGCAAGCAGGCGTCGCCCCTCGACGGTACCGACAATACCCTTGCCGGTGACGGACTCGAAGTCACGGACTTCCGACAATGGAATCCCGCGCTCCTTGGCGGCAGTCACGATCGCTGCTCCGAGGGGATGCTCACTGGCACGCTCGAGGCTCGCAACAAGGCGCAGCAGTTCGCCTTCGTCGATTCCATCGGCCTCGACGGTCGCCACCCGCGGCCTCCCCTCCGTCAGCGTCCCGGTCTTGTCGACCACGATGGTCGTGACTTTCTCCATCGTCTCGAGCGCCTCCGCACTCCTCACCAGGACACCGGCCTGTGCTCCGCGTCCGGTGCCGACCATGATGGACATTGGCGTCGCAAGTCCGAGCGCGCACGGGCAGGCGATGATCAACACCGCCACCGCATTGATCAGCGCGTATGCCAGCGCCGGCGCCGGGCCGAGGAATGCCCAGACGATGAAGGTGACGACCGATATCGCCAGCACAGCCGGGACGAACCACGCGGCCACCCGATCGGCCACGCGCTGGATCGGCGCGCGCGTGCGTTGAGCTTCGGCGACCATTCGCACGATCTGCGCGAGCAATGTCTCGCTCCCCACGCGCTCGGCACGCATCAGGAAGCCTCCCGTCTGGTTCACCGTCCCGCCGGTCACCGCGTCGCCGTGGCTCTTCTCCACCGGCATCGGCTCGCCGGTAACCATGCTCTCGTCGATCGAGGAACGACCGTCCGCGATCACTCCATCCACCGGAATCCGCTCGCCGGGGCGGACGCGGAGGATCATCCCCACCTCCACTCGGGAGACTTCGATATCTTCCTCAACGCCGTCCTCGCGCATCCGCCGCGCCGTCTTCGGGGCCAGTCGCAGCAAGCCCTTGAGCGCGCTGCTCGTCTGGCTGCGGGCACGCAGCTCCAACACTTGCCCCAACAGGACCAGCGTCATGATGACCGCCGCCGCCTCGAAGTAGACCCCAACGCGTCCGTGTCCGTCGCGGAAGGACGCCGGGAACAGGCCGGGAACCAGCGCCGCGACAACACTGTAGAAGAACGCCACGCCCGTTCCGATCATGATCAGGGTGAACATGTTCGGATGGCGCGACCGCACGCTGGCGATTCCCAGCTTCAGGATCGGCCAACCGCACCAGAGCACGACCGGCGTCGTCAGCAGCAGCTCCCCCCACAGGCGCCAAGGCGCCCCGAACAGACCGTGAAAGGGCAGACCGGGCACGTGCTCCGCCATGGCGACCAGGAACACGGGCAACGTCAGAGCCGCCGCGATCCAGAAGCGCCGGGTCATGCTGTCCAGCTCGGCAGTGTCCTCCTCGACGCTGACCTCCTTCGGCTCCAGTGCCATGCCGCACTTCGGACAACTGCCGGGGCCGACCTGCTCGACCTCGGGATGCATCGGACAGGTGTAGATGGCGTCCTTGGGCCCCTCGGGCTTTCTTGCGCCCGGATCGCGACCCGCACTGGCGCCCACCCATGCCAGAGGGTCGGCCTCGAATCTCTTCGCGCAGCCCTTTGAGCAGAAGTAGTATGTCCGCCCGTCGTGTGTGTGCGTTGCCGCCTCCTTTCCCTCCTCGACTGTCATCCCGCAGACGGGGTCATGGTGCGTTGCGCCAGCCGAAGGCTTCGGCTTCTGCGTGCTGCAGCAGGAGTGCGCACCACGATCCAGATCGGCGTGGGTGTGGGTGTGCCCGGTGTGGGCGTGCTCGTCATGCATCTTGGTGTCTCCGCTTTGAGGGTTTGCGGGAGGGCGATGAGCTGTCGTCGAGGAACTCCAGAATCGGACAAGGCGAGGATTGGTCCCCGTGCTCGCACGCTCCGATCAGGTGAAGAAGCGACCGGCGGATGCCTTGGAGGTCGCGCAGCTTCGCCTCCACGTCCTCGAGGTGGAGGCGCGCCTTCTGGCGCATCTCCGACCGCGAAACCACCTGGTCGGTGCGCAGCGCCAGCAGGGCGCCGATCTCCCTGAGCGTGAAGCCGAGTTCCTTCGCCCGCAGGATGAAGCGAAGGCGTCGGACCGCATCCGCCGCGTACAGGCGGTAGCCTGCATGGTGGACCGCCCGTTGTCGCATTGGCGGTGGGATCAGCCCCTCGCGTTCGTAGTAACGAATGGTCTCGATCCCAACGCCTGCCTGCTTGGCGACCTCGCCGATCTTCAGAAGTCGTGTCGTCTCTTCGTGGCTCATCGCGGCCTCCTTGCGCATGACGGTGCAGTCTGGAGTATACTACAGAGTCAAGACCCCCAACAGGAAAATCTTCCGCGCGCCGGCGCCCACATCCGGGGCGCGGCCCCGGAACCCGAGGGCGGGGAGGTCTACCGGTGTCGGAAGACGAACTTCGGCACCCCCCAGCCTCAGCGACTGGCGGCGCCCTCTCCGTCAGACGACCATCGCCCAGCCCGACTGGCGATGGGCCCCCGAAGGCAGCACGATCGGTTGCTGCAAGAAGCGCGAAGCGCCTCAACGTCGCGGACGTGCCCGTCGCTCCGGGTCTTGATTGTTGTCAGCGCACCACGCGCAGCAGGACGCCGCCGCGCGAGTCGCTGCCGCCGTCCGAGCGCATCGTCACCAGCACCGTGTACGTCGCGCCCTGCGGCGCCTGGTCCAGCGCCACCCGGTATGTGTTCGCCCAGCGATCCACGCCCGACCAGCCGTGGTGCTGGTCGATTCCCACGGTCGCGCCGTTGCGTTGCAGCGCCACCGACGTGATGAACACCGCGTGGCGTCCGCCCTCGTATTGCACGAGTATCTCGACTGTTCCGGTCGAGCGCACGTGTCCCGTCGCATTGAACGAGTAGGTCGCTTCGGTCTGTCCCACCTGGTCCGTCGCCCATTCGCCGATGCGGGCCCAGGAGTCGTTGCGCGAGACGTCGATCGTGAAGGTGTTTTCGGCGCCGGCCGCGATCGTGATCAGGCCACTGTCGCCGCGCCACTCGCGGTCCGTGGAGGTGAAGCTCGCCTCGTACTCGCCGCCGATCAGCGACGTCACGCGCCGCGAGGCGTTGCTGACGTCGAACCGGTAGAACTGATACGTCGTGTGCCGGTCGCGCGGCGCCAGCACCAGCGTGCCTGGCGCGAAGCTCTCCGGGTCCTCGAACACCAGCAGGAAATCCGCGTCGGCCAGCTCGAAGTCCTGATCCACCGTCTGGCGTGCGGGCTCGTCCTGCACGACGAACAGCGGCCCCTCGCCCAGCACGGATCGTGATGGCAGCGCCAGCCGCGCGCGATAACGCCCCGGCGTCAGGCGCGCCCGGTATTGCCCTTGGCTCTCGATCGCCACCCAGCCGCTCACCTGGCCGCCGCTGCTGATGAAATTCATGAAGTGTGCGCCGGAGTTCGCCAGCGGCTGGCCGCCCATCCGCACCGTGCCGACCACTTCGATCGTCTCGGAGAAATTGAAGTCCAGCACCTTGCGCTGCCCGATATCGAGCAGGAACTGCGGCATCTCGTAGCGTCCGCCCGCCGGATCGTTCGTGCTGACGTAGTAGGCGCCCGCCGGCAGGCCGGCGAACGAGTAGCGCCCGTCGCGGTCCGTCTTGCCGGGACGACGCGCCCACTGCGAGCCGTTCACCGGAATGTAGTGCAGCGTCATCGTATGGTCCGCAGGCGCGGGATTCTCGTCCGAGCCGATCACCACGCCCGTCACTTCCGCTCCCTCTTGCAGGACGATGCGCACCGGCGTCGGGTCCGTTCCGCCGACGATCGTCACATCCAGCGGCGCGCGCGCTTGCAGCAGGTCCTTTGTCGCCACGATCGTGAACTGGCCCGGCGGCATGCCGTCGAACTCGAAGCGCCCCGCCGCGTCCGTCACCGTGGACTTGTAGCTCATGTCCGGCCGCGTCACCTGCGGTCCCACCTCGGCCGGCGGCACGATCTCGACGGCTGCGCCCGCCACCGGCGTCCGCCCGTCGAACGCCACGACGGTGCCCTGCAACAACTGGCCCCCCGCGATCTCGACCAGCAGATACCGTTGGCCCTCGACCGGCTTGTCCAGATCCACCATCTCCGCTCCGCGCAGCGGCGTCGCCTGCCCCCCCGCGTCCAGCACCGTCACCTCCACCCGCCACGTGCCCGAGATCACCTCGTTGATACGCGCCAGCCCATCCACGTCGTTCACCACGACGTCGGGCCGGCGATGATCCACCTCGAACCCCATCACGCCGCGCCGCAACAACCGGTAGGCGTAGTGCGTCACCGGCGAGCCGTCCGCCTGCCACTGCACCGCCATCAGCAGGTTGCTCATCGGTTTGAGGACAAAGTCCTGCCGTCCGTCCCACGTCGTCACTTCGCGCCGCGTCTCCGTCTCGTAGCCCGGATGCGACACCGCGATCGACTGCACGGGCTGGTCCACCGGAACCCCTTCGATCAGGAAGGCACCCTCCTCGTCGGCTTCGTAGGCGGCCGTGCCCGACCCATGGCTCAGGCGGTACATCACGTGTACCTTGGCGCCGGCCAGCGGCTCGCCCTTCTGGTTCTTCACCGATCCGGCGATCGTGTCGCCCTCGGTCAACATCACGAAGTCCGCCCGCACCACGACGCCGTCGGCCGCCTCCACCCGCACCGGGGGCGGCGCCACATGGCCCACCGGCACCGAGGGCTGCACCGCGTACTTGCCCGGCACCTGCAACGGGCTCGAGTAGATACCCTGCGTGTCCGTTCGCACCATCGCGATCCGGCGCTCGGTCTCCACCTCGGTGATGGCGATCTGTACCCCGACCGCGGGCAGCCCGGCCGAGTTGCGCACCATGCCCATGACGGCCGCAGTCGCGTTCTCCAGTTCGTCCTGCCGTTCGTCGTCGTCCCCGCGCGGCCGCGGCGGGTTGACCGGCATCGTGCTCCGGTGGCCTGCCGTCGCGCCGCCGGTTCCGTCGGATGCCATCAGCAGGGTCCGCGTGGTCATGGCATCGCTGAACAATTCGCTCAGGCGAGGTCGCTCCTCGCGCACGATCGGCTGATTGCCGGATGCGTCGCGCGTGCCGCCGTCGGCCTCGCCGGCCCGGCCGCGGTCCTCTTCGGTCGATCCTCCGAGCGGCGCCGTGCGCGTCGCCTGATTCGCGCTCGTTCTGCCCGCCTCGTTGGCACCCGCACCGGCGGCGTTCTTTCCCGACCGCCCGCCGCCGGAAGGCAGCAGCAGCAACGTTCCCAGCGCCAGCAACCCCGCCAGCACCATCCCGCCCATTAACATCAGCAGTCCGGCCGGCGCCCGACCTCGATTGGGATGTGACAAGTCCATAATTGGCCC
This sequence comes from Candidatus Sumerlaeia bacterium, assembly GCA_019634695.1. Taxonomy (GTDB): domain Bacteria; phylum Sumerlaeota; class Sumerlaeia; order SLMS01; family JAHLLQ01; genus JAHCAW01. The sequence goes on along the minus strand of JAHCAW010000011.1, from coordinate 86,766 downwards.
CCACGCCATGATACGCAATGATGCCGTCCCGGCTGTCCGATTCCAAGCGGAAACTGACTCCCCCCGCGGCAATCCCGTTCGACAACACCTCGGCCCGCGATGATTCCGGTCCCGGCGGTCGCCATCCGAACTCCGCGTGACTTCTGCTTGCCGACACCCCCGGTTGCGGTTTCCCTCAGGAACCTGCCGCATTCGGCTTCGGGGGGACGGCTGCCCTTGCGCGAATTCCGATTTTTCGTTCAGCGATTCCTGCGCAATCGCCTGGCCGTGCTGGGCCTGGTCCTCGTCGCGGGCATCCTGTTGATGGCGGCGAGTTCCTTCTTCATCGCGACGGGCGACTCGGTGATCCGCCAGAATCTTCCCGTCCGGCTCCAGCCTCCGTCGTCGCAGCACTGGCTCGGTACGGACTTTCTCGGACGCGACATCTTTCGCCGCATCCTGTACGGCTCGCGCATTTCGTTGCTCGTCGGCATCACCGTCGTCGCCATCGGCATGACGTTGGGCACGGCACTGGGGATGCTGGCCGGCTTTCTGGGCGGTTGGTGGGACCGCGCCATTTCGCGCATGATCGACATCATGCTCGCGTTTCCCTTCCTGCTGCTGGCCATCGCGGTGGCCGCCACGCTGGGACCGTCGCTGCGCAACGTGATCCTGGCGCTCGGCTTCGCCACCTTCCCGGCCTACGCGCGGCTCGTTCGGGGATGCGTGCTGTCCATCCGTGAAGAGCAATATGTCGATGCGGCTCGCGCCATCGGCGTTGGCCCCGTCCGGATCATGGTTCGCCACGTCCTGCCGAACCTGTTCGGGACGCTGCTCGTCTACGGGACGCTGCGCATTTCGACGGCGATTCTGGCCGAATCGGGCCTCAGCTTCCTCGGCCTCGGCCCCCAGCCCCCCACGCCCACTTGGGGCAACATGCTCTCGGAGGGGCGCGAGTACCTGCTCGACTACGGCTGGCTGCCGCTTTTCCCGGGCCTCGCCATCCTGTTCACCGTCATGGGTTTCAACCTGCTGGGCGACGGCCTGCGCGACCTGCTCGATCCCCGCATGAAGGACTCGCGGTAGGCCACACGAAGCGGGCTCTTTCGGATTGCCATCGGCCTCCATCTGCGCCAACGTGGATCAGACATATTCGACAGCGGTGCCCACTTACCGATTCCGCCACACCAACAGGAAAGAAGACGTCCCATGCGTGCCACCCATCCTTGGCCGGTCGGGCTCCTTGCCCTCACGATCTTCGGCGCCGCCGTGGCGCCCGCCCAAGTTTCGATCTTCGACTACTATGTCACGACGCTGGTCGACGAGAACGACGCCGAGCCCGAAATGGGCACCGGCGAATCGCTGCGCGAGATCCTCGCCATTGCACCGGATGGGGCGATGATCTACTTCGCACCGGGACTCCTGCCCGGCACGATGCAGCTCGTTCACGGCTCGCTGCCCATCGGCGGCAACGTCACCATCGACGGCATCACCCCCGAGTCGCCCGTCATCCCGGAGCCCTTCAAGTCCGGCATCGCCCAACCCCGAGCCACGATCGACCCCTACAACCCGGCGACTCTGACCATCGTCGGCACCGGCACCCAGGCCGTCTTCAATGTCCTGGAGGATGGCGTGGGCGTCCTGCGCAACCTCAACCTCACGAACCCCTCCAGTGGCTACACCTCCGACGGCGGCGGCATCATCAACCACGGAACGCTCACGCTGGACAGCGTCTCCATATACGACTCGGCCGCCTTGCGCGGCGGCGGCGTCCTCAATCTCGGCTCGCTGCTGATGGTCAACTCGACCCTGAGCAACAACGCCACGCGCTTCAACGGCGGCGGCCTCTACTCGCAATCGGGCAGCGCCACCGTCATCAACTCCACCATCGTGGAGAATGGCTGCGGCATGCTCGAGGACGACGGCGTCGAGGGCGGCGGAGTCTACGTCGCCACGGGCGCCATCACCATGCACAATACGATCGTGGCCTCGAACTTCGTCACGCCGCCGCTCGAAACCTCGGTGGAGGACTTTTCCCACGATTTCGCCGGGACGCTCCAGTCCGTCAGTTCCCACAATATCATCTCGGACGGCACCGGTATGTTCGGCATCACGGACGCAATGTCCGGCAACCAGGTGGGCACGACGGTCGAACCGATCGACGTGCGCCTGCTGCCGCTCGACCTCGCCGGCGGCGTCACCCGCACCCATGCCCTTGTCGTTGGCAGCCCCGCAATCGACGCGGGCAACAACTCCGTGGTGAACGACACCTTCTTCCCCGCGGGCGCCCCCTTCCTCGACCAGCGGGCCTCGCCGCGCATCTCCGGCAGCATCGTCGACATCGGCGCCTACGAGGGCGGCGACTACGACGGCGACGGCGTTCCCGATGTGGTCGAGAACGGGATTGAGAACTACATCGGTGGCAACTTCAAGTCCATCCTCTACGGCCACGGCGACGGCAACGGCGACGGCACGCTCGACAGCGTCCAATCCACCGTCGCCTCGCTCCCCGATGCGGTCACCGGCGAGTACGCCTACATCGAATCGCTCGACGGCTTCGCTCTGGAGAACGTCTCGGCCGTTGCCAATCCGCGGCCGGGCAACTATCCCCAGTCCAATTTCCCCAACGGCTTCTTCAAGTACGACCTCGTTGGCGTCCCGTCCGGCGGCGACGCTTTCGTCTGGATCGCCTACTACAGTCCGTTGTCGTTCGATCGCGTCTGGAACTACGGCCCGCGACCGGACGAAATCGTCGTCGGCAAGTCCGGCCCGGAACTCTACGGCTTCCTGTTCGACCTGCACGATCCCGTGGGCGCCTCGGTCAGCCCCCCCAGTTCCCTCTACGTCGTGTACACCGACGGTGAACTCGGCGACCACGACCTGACCGCCAACGGCATCATCACGACGATGATCGCTCCGGGCGTCGAAAGCCCCACGCTCGTCCAGCTCGTCTCCTTCGAGGCCGTTGCCACCACCCTCGGCGCACCCGTCACCCTCACATGGGAGACCGCCGCCGAATTCGACAACGTCGGCTTCCACATTCATCGCGCCGTCTTCAGCAAGGCCAACAACTGGATCCCCGGCGAGCGTCTCAACGCGACCATCATTCCCGCCGAGGGCACACCCACCCAGGGCGCCGCCTACTCCTTCGTCGACACCCTGCCCCTGCAGGCCGACGAGCAACGCGGCTACCTGCTGTTCGACGTCGATACCCACGGTGCCACCAGCTTCCACGGCCCGGCGCTGCTCTCCGCCTCCGAGGTCGGCCATGCCCGCGTCCCGGACTGGATGATCTTCCGTTGAGCGACGGCCAGCCCAGTGCTTGAACTCCCGCATCCCGGACGGCGCTCCCGTCCGGGATGTCCATCTCAACCAGACTCCACGAGCCCCGGCACCTGACCATGCCCCTGATCCAACGCCCCCGCCGCAACCGTGCCACCCCCGGCGTTCGCAATCTCGTCCGCGAGACGCATCTGCACGCCCACGACCTGGTCTGGCCGATGTTCGTCGTCGAGGGCGACGGCCGCCGCGAGCCGATCGGCGCCATGCCGGGCATCGACCGCCTGGGCATCGACCTCCTCGTCGCCGAAGCCGAGCGCGCGCATGCCCTCGGCGTCCCCGCCGTCGCGCTCTTCCCCGCGCTTGACGACCGCCTCAAGAATTCGACCGGCACCGAGAGCCTCAACCCCGAGGGGCTGCTGCCCCGCGCCATCCGCGCCCTCAAGCGCGCGCTGCCCGACCTCGTCGTCATCACCGACGTGGCCCTCGATCCCTACTCCAGCGACGGACACGACGGGCTCTACCGCGACGGCCGCATCGTCAACGACGAGACCCTGCCGCTGCTCGCCGGCATGGCGGTCGTCCAGGCCGCCGCCGGTGCCGACGTCGTCGCTCCCTCCGACATGATGGACGGCCGCGTCGCCGCCATCCGCGCCGCGCTCGACAACGCCGGCCACACCGACACCGCCATCTGCAGCTATTGCGTCAAGTACGCCAGCGCCTTCTACGGCCCTTTCCGCGAGGCCCTCGACTCCGCTCCCCGCGCCGGCGACAAGAAGACCTACCAAATGGATCCGGCCAACGCGCGCGAGGTCGTCCGCGAGGTCGCCCTCGACGAGGCCGAAGGCGCCGACTGGCTGCTCGTCAAGCCGGGCCTTCCCTATTTGGACATCGTCCAACGTGTCCGGCAGGCCACCGCCCTGCCCGTCGCCGCCTACCACGTCAGCGGCGAATACGCCATGCTGCGCGCCGCCGCCCACAACGGCTGGTTGGACTATGACCGGTGTCTGCTCGAGTCGCTCACCGCCCTCAAACGCGCCGGTGCCGACATCCTCTTCACCTACGGCGCCGTCGACGCCGCCCGTCTGCTGCGCCAGAAAGCTTGATAAACCCAACAAAAACAGCGCTTTGTGGCCAAGCCGTCCTCCCCGGTGGACGCCACGAACCACGAACTACGAACCACGAGCCACGACCCAGCAACCACGAACCACGCCCGCTCTCCCGGGCTTTCGGTTTGACAGCCCTTCGGACAGGTCCCTAACCTTCGCCCCCTTCGACGGCTGCCCCGAGGCGGCCGGCGGGGGAGAATCGTGCATCTCGCGGGGAGACAGTTTCCTTGGTTGATTCGAGCTTTGTCGTGTTGCTGGCCCAGGCCGCGGGGGGCGGAGACGGCCAGGGCGACTTCATGAAGCTGATGATGTTCCTGGGGATTATGGTGCTGGCCCTGTGGTTCATCATCCTGCGCCCCCAGAAGCGCGAGCAGCAGGCGCGCGAGAAGCTGATCACCGGCCTTCAGAAGGGCGACCGTGTCGTCACCGCCGGCGGCATCCATGGCACCGTCGCCAATGCCAGCGACAAGGACACCGTCGAGGTGGAAGTCGCCCGCAACATCAAGCTGACCTTCAACCGCGGCTCGATCTCGGTCATCAACCCGAAGAAGAGCGGCGGCGAAGGCGAGACCAAGAACACATGATCCCGTCCCGACCCGCCAGCCGGGTCGGGCCCCCTGCACAGGAACCCCGAGCATGAACAAGATTTTCAACGGCCGCATGATCTTCGTGATCACGGTGACGGTGCTGTCGCTGATCTTCGTCTGGCCGACGGTCGACTACTTCAAGTTCGTCCGCGGTCTGCCCGAAGAGCTGTCCCCCGAGCAGTCCGAGCAGATGCGCCGCAAGCTGTCCGACAGCAGCATGATCAAGCTCGGGCTCGACCTCCAGGGCGGCGTCGAGTTCCTCATCGCTCTAGACACCGATCTGATGTTCCAGCGCGACCTCGACCGTCTGGCCGAGCGCGTTGTCTCCGAGTTCCGCCGCGAAGAGGTCGAGGCTACCGTCCGCGTCGACTACGAACGCCGCGCGCTCGTCGTCGGCGACATCGCTCCCGACGACACCAAGCTCGCCGCCGAGATCATCGAGGACTTCCGCGGCGCTCTGGATCTGGCAGCCATCGGCCGCCTCGGCGGCGCCGAGGGCGTTCCCTTTCCCTACAGCGAACAGGAGCGCGACCGCAGCCGCCAGGAAAGCGTCGACGCCGCCCTGCGCACCATCCGCAACCGCGTCAACGAGTTCGGTCTCACCCAGCCCATCGTCGTCAAGCAACCCCCCGAGCGCATTCTCGTCCAGATTCCCGGCGAGACCGATCCGGCCCGCATCCGCAACGGCCTGCTGCGCACCGCCAACCTCGAGTTCCGCCTGCTTCACCCCAACCACGAGACCGAGGTCCGCAAGTTCATCGATCCCGCCACTTGGGATCCGCAGATGCGCACCGGCGTCGTTCGTTCCGAATTCCTGCTGGAGATCCCCGGCGAGGTCGCCGGCACCACCGTCCGAATCATCAATCAGGAGGCCGCCGCGCCCCTGCTGCCGGCCAACCACAGCCTCTTCCTCGGCAAGGAAATCAAGATCGACCAGGTCGGCAACCGCACTGAGATCGCCAACCTTGCCTATGTCCTGCGCAGCCGCCCCGAGCTGACCGGCGACAGCCTGCGCCGCGCCCAAGTCTACACCGACGTCAACGACCTCTATAACCCGCACAAGGTGCTGCTCGAGTTTAACCGCGAGGGCACCGAGAAGTTCGCCGAGGTCACCACCGACCATGTCGGCGACCGCTTCGCCATCATCCTCGACAACATCGTCTACTCGGCGCCCACGATCCGCGAGCCGATCCTGTACGGCCGGTGCGAAATCTCCGGCAGCTTCTCGCAGGAGGAGGCGCTCGACCTCACCCTCGTGCTCAAGGCCGGCTCGCTGCCCGCCCCGCTCAAGATCGTCAACGAGCAGGCCATCGGCGCCAGCCTCGGCCGCGACTCGGTCATCCAGTCCGGTCAGGCGCTGCTCATCGGCGCGGCTGTCCTCGTCGTCCTCATGCTCTTCATCTACCAGGTCGCCGGTGCCTTCGCCATCATCGCGATGTCGCTCAACGTGCTGCTCATCATGGCGATCCTGTCGATGGCCAACGCCACGCTCACTCTCTCGGGCATCGGTGGCATCCTGCTCACGATGGGTATGGCCGTGGACGCCAACGTGCTGATCTACGAGCGCCTGCGCGAGGAACTCGAGGACGGCAAACCGTTCCGGGCCGCGATGAATGCCGCGTTCGGCAAAGCCTTCAGCGTCATCCTCGACTCGAACGTCACCACGCTGCTACCGGCCTTGGTGCTGCTCGCCTTCGAGATCGCCCAGGATTCCGTCCGCGGCTTCTGGACCGCCATGGCCATCGGCCTCATCGTCAACCTCTACACCGGCCTCACCGTCACCCGCGTCCTCATCGAGGCATGGGTCATCAAGAAGAAGACGATGAAGGTCGGCACCTTCATTCCCTTCAAGAACGCCAACTACAACTTCATGGGCTGGCGCAAGCTCGGCGTCCCGATCTCCGGCACGCTCATGGGCATCGCGCTCTTCTACCTGATCGTCCATGGCGTCAACCCGGGCATCGACTTCACGGGCGGTGTCGTCGCCACCGTCGAGGTCGAGAACATCGAGCTCGTCTCGCGCGCCGACATGCAGCGCTCCATGCAGGGCGCCGAAGCCGACGGCAAGTTCGACGACGTCAAGGTCGTCAAGGTCCTCAACCAGGACATCTACCAGGTCACCGTGCCGAAGAAGTCCGAGGAGGTCTCGCTCGAGTCGATCCGCGAGCGCATCGAGAACAACCTCGCCAGTGCCTTCGGCGACAACGTCTCGATCGCCTCCACGCAGAGCATCGAGTCGATCGTCGGCCGCGAGTTCACCCTCAGCGCCCTGCTCATGGTGTTCGTCGCCTCGCTCGTCATTCTGGGCTACATCGCGCTGCGCTTCCGGCCGCTCTTCGGCCTCGCCGCCGTCGCCGCCCTCGTCCACGACCTGCTCGTCGCCTTGGGCATCTTCGTCGCCCTGGGCCACAACCTCACCCTCGACATTGTCTCGGGCCTGCTGATCGTCCTCGGCTACTCGGTCAACGACACCATCGTCGTCTTCGATCGCATCCGCGAAACCAGCAGCGAGATGTACGGCCGCAGCATCGGGGACATCATCAACCACGCCATCAACAAGACGCTGTCGCGCACCGTGTTCACCTCGGGCACGACGCTCATCGCCGTCGTCTCCATGCTGATCTTCGGCGGCATCGGGCTCAAGGACTTCGCCCTGATCCTGTTCCTCGGCATCCTCGTCGGCACGTACTCCTCGGTCTTCATCGCGGCCGCGCTGATTCACGCCGTCGTGACCGCCAAGGAGAAGCGCGAGGGCATCGAGAAGGCCCACAACCGTCCCACCAAGACCGTCAAGATCGGCGCCTGACCCGCCGTCAACGCGATTCCCCCACGACGGGGACGCGACAAACTCCCGCACGGAAGGATCCGCGCACCATGTCCCCTCTGAAGATGATGTACGACAAGGACGCCGACAAGAGCCTGCTGGCCGGCAAGACCGTCGCCGTCATTGGCTACGGCAGCCAGGGCCACGCCCAGGCTCAGAACATGCGCGAGTCGGGCGTCAAGGTGCTCATCGGCCAGCGCCCCGGCGGCAAGAACTACGACCTGGCCAAGTCCCACGGCTTCGAGGTCGGCTCCGCCGCCGACGTCTCCGCCAAGGCCGACATCATCCAAGTCCTCGTTCCCGACCACATCCAAAGCAAGCTCTACGAAGCCGAGATCAAACCCAACCTGACCACCGGCAAGGCTCTCGTCTTCAGCCACGGCTTCAACATCCACTTCGGCTTCATCAAGCCCCCCGCCGACGTCGACGTCTACATGGTCGCGCCCAAGGGCCCCGGCCACCTTGTCCGCGACGTCTTCGTCGAAGGTGGCGGCGTCCCCTGCCTGATCGCCGTCCACCAGAACGCCACCGGCAAGGCCCGCGAGATCGCTCTCGCCCATGCCTGCGCCGTCGGCGGCGGACGCGCCGGCATCATCGAAACCTCCTTCCGCGAGGAAACCGAGACCGACCTGTTTGGCGAGCAGACCGTCCTGTGCGGCGCCACCTCCGCCATGGTCAAGGCGGCCTTCGACACCCTTGTCGAAGCCGGCTACGCCCCCGAGATGGCCTACTTCGAGTGCGTCCACGAGCTGAAGCTCATCGTCGACCTCATCTACAAGGGCGGCTTGTCGCGCATGCGCGACTCCATCAGCGACACCGCCGAGTACGGCGACTACTCCCGCGGCGCACGCCTTGTCACCGACCAGACCCGCGCCGAGCTCAAGAAGATCCTCGCCGAAATCCAGACCGGCGAGTTCGCCCGCGAGTGGATGCACGAGAACGAAACCGGCCGGAAGAACTTCCTGCGCCTGCGCGAAGAAAACGCCAAGCACCGCAGCGAGGACATCGGCAAGCAGCTCCGCGGCATGATGAGCTGGCTCAACGAATCCAAGTGATCGCCCGCCGGCCGGGACGCTCTTCGCGGGCGTTCCGGCCGCACTCTCACCGCAGTCCCCGCCGCACCTCCCGAATCACCTCGCGCTGCAAGTCCTGCCAACCCTGCGGGTTGCCGTCCAGCGTCGCATTCGTCAGCAGCACCACCGACACCCCGCCCCGCCGATCCAGCCACATCAGGCACCCCGTGTAGCCCGTGTGGTACAGCGCCCCCTCGCCGGTCCATGTGTTCTCTGGATCGAAGGCCGGCGTGCGTCCGCGCCGTCCCGTCACCCGCAACGTTCCGCCCTCGGATGTGTCGCTGGCCAATCGACTCCGCGCATCCAGCAGGTACTCGGCCACGCACATCCACTCGGCGGTCGGGTTCAGCAGGCGCTGGCAGAAGCGCGTCAGGTCGCCGGCCGTCGAGAACAGGCCGCTGTGGCCCGGCATGTGACCCGGCCGACGTTCCACCACGTAGTCCGCCAGTGGATCGTACGGGCGACCGGCCTCGCGGTCCGCGTGCGTCTGCGCGATGTTGGCCCGCGCACGCCTCAGCGGCCGGAACGTGGTGTTCTCCATGCCCAGCGGCCCCCAGGCCTCGCGCCGCAGGAAGCTCTCAAGATCCTCGCCCGTCATCGTCTCGAGGTGGCTCGAGACCATGAGGTAGCCGACGTTGCTGTATCCGCGCGTGCCCGGCGCCGCGCCGGCAGTCGCGCGCTGCAGCGCCTCGCCCAGCGGCACCTCCTCGCCCACGCGTGCCAGCACCTGCCACTCGACGTACTCGGGCAGCCCGACCCCGTGCCGCAGCAGCAGGTCCAGCGCGTGGCCGCCGACCTCGGACTCCGGCGTCAGCTCGCCCCGGCACACCAGCAGCGCCGCCGCCGTCGCCGTCGCCACCGGCTTCGTCAGCGACGCCACATCGAACAGCGTGTCGCGCTCGACCGGCAGCCAGCCTTCCCCCAGCGGCCCGCGCCGCCCCAATGCCCGCTCGTAGACCACCACCCCGCGCCGCCCCACCGACAGCACCGCCCCGGGCACGTCGGCGCGCTCGAGCACCGCGCGCTCCATCGCGCGGTCCAGTGCCACGAACGTATCGGCACGGAACCCGGCCAGCGTCGGCTCCAGCGCCATGCGCCGCTCCGCCGCGCCCCCGTCGTCCCGCGCCGCGCACCCCGCCAGCACCGCCAGAATTGCCAGCATTCCAATAAAACGAAGGGCCGTGCGCCAAGGCACCTCAATGAATCCAAGTTGCGCCCACGGCCGGCCCGGCCCCACGTTTGCCGGTGGCATTTCCGCTGCGTGCGCGCCACGATATGCCGCCGTTTCAGGCCCCGCAGCAACGTCAGGAGAGAGGTGACGAGCCATGCCGGAACTCCGCCGCGACCCCGTCACGGGACGCTGGGTGATTATCGCCACGGAGCGGGCCAAGCGCCCCTCCGCCTTTATTGACTCCACGCCGACAAACAAGATCGACGCCGTCAACCCTTTCAAGCCCGGCAACGAGAAGATGACGCCGCCGGAACTGCTCGCCTATCGCCCCCCCGGCAGCGACCCCGACTCCTCCGGATGGTGGGTTCGCGTCACGCCCAACAAGTACCCCGCCCTCGAGGCCGAAGGCGAAATCCGCCGCGTCGGCCTCGGCATGTACGACATGATGAACGGCATCGGCGCCCATGAGGTCGTCATCGAAACCCCCAACGAGGGCGTCCAACTTGGCGACATGGCCCCGGAGCAGGTGCAGGAAGCCATCTGGGCCTACCGCGACCGCGCCGTCGCCCTGCGCAAGGATCCCCGCTTCCAGTACGTCCTCATCTTCAAGAACTACGGCACCCAGGCCGGCGCCTCCATCTGGCACTCGCACAGCCAGATCATCGCCCTGCCCATCGTTCCCAAGAACGTGCAGGAGAAGATCGAAGGCGCGCGCCGCTACCACGATTACAAGGAACGCTGCGTCTTCTGCGACATGATTCACCAGGAGCGCAACGACGGCGCCCGCGTCGTGTCATATGGAGAACGAGGAGTTCATCGCCTTCTGTCCCTGCGCCTCCTTCCGTTCGAGGTCTTCCTCCTGCCCAAGTCCGCCTGCTTCTTCAGCGACATCACCAAGAGCGACGTCACCCACCTGGCGGACCTGCTCCAGAAGACCCTGCACAAACTCAAGCTGGCCGTTAACGACCCGGCCTACAACATGATCATCCACACCACGCCGATGAACCTCGGCTCCGTGCCGTACTTCCATTGGCACATCGAGATCCTGCCCGCCCTCTCCCGCGTTGCCGGCTTCGAATGGGGCTCGGGATTCTTCATCAACCCCGTGCCGCCCGAGGACGCCGCCCGCTACCTGCGCCACGCCGAAATGCCCGGCGACGTCGACACCGTCCCCGAAGGCGAGGACGTCTCCCGCACCTCCCGCACCAGCAAGGCCCGCATCCGCAAGTTCCGCGCAGGCTGAAAAGGGAGGGCGGAAGGGCGAAGGCGGAATGCAGAAGAAAGAGGGCAGAAGGCTGAGGAACGCAGAGATTGCGGTTTCGTCGCCCCGTATCGCCGTCCACAGGCGCGTGAGCGACCGAACGGATACTCGTTCCGCTCGCCACAAACCATCGCGAGAAGTCGCTACGCCTGCCTGAGGGGCATGAGCGCCACCGCGCCTCGTGAAGCCCGCCCCTTGGCGGCTTTGCGGCTTCGCGCGAGCCGCCGTTCCGCATCGCCCGGCGCCATGCCGCCAAGCATCACACTGTAATCAACTATACACTTTCCGTAAAATCCACAATACTCAACCCGTCTCCCTGCCTTCTTCCTTCTGCACCCTGCCTTCCTCCTTCATCGTTCCCTCTTCCAGCACCCACCGCCGGTCCGCCAGCCAATGCTGGCCCTCGGCCTCGTGGCTGACCGCCAGCACCGTCGTGCCGTCGCGGCGCGCCGCCTCGGCCAGCAGCCGCGCCACGCGCCTGCCCGACTCGCGATCCTGGTGCGCCGTCGGCTCGTCGGCCAGCACCAACGCCGGCCGCGGCACCAGCGCACGCGCCAGCGCCACCCGCTGCCGCTGGCCCCCGCTCAGATGCTCCACCCGCCGATCCGATTCCTCGCCCAGTCCCACCGTCTCCAGCATCGCCACCGCGCGCCGCCGACCCTCCGCCGGCGACACACCAAGACCCGCCAGCAACGGCGCCGCCACCGCCTCCCACGCGCGCCAGCCGCGCGGCAGAAAAGGCTGCTGGAACACCGTCCCCACCGTGCGCGCCCGCCAGCCCGCCCGCCCCGACTCGCGCAAACCCGACACCGTCACCCCGCCCACCACGATGCGCCCCTCGTCCGGTCGGTCGATTCCCCCCACCAGATTCAGCAGCGTCGTCTTGCCCGAGCCCGACGGGCCCACGATCACGTGCACCTCGCCCGCCCCGAATTCCGCGCACGCCTGCCGTAAAACGAAACGCGCGCCGAGGCGCCCGTAGCGCTTCGACACGCGTTCCACAATCACGAACGGCGGAGTTCCGGACGTCATCCCGCCGATGCTTTCCTCAACGCGGAGCCGTCCCGCGCTGCATCTGCGTCTTTGTCGCACGCTCCACCGCGATCGACGGCGCGTAGTCCGCGTGCAGCCACTCGTCGTACGTCTTCTCCTCGTGCACCCGGGCCTTGTGCCCGAACACGATGTCGAAGTCGTCCTTCGACACGATCTTGTGGATCGGCCGCATCACCCAGTACTCCAGCGCCGTGCCGACGCCGTGCACCGCATAGCCCACCACCCGCATCGGATGGCTGCTGTCCACGCGATGGAACCGATGGGCCGAGGCCGGAATCGCCACGCCCAGAATCGCCACACCTGCCAGAATCGCCAGAACCTTGCGTTTCATGCGCTTGTCTCCATCTTGGCTTTTCATCCCCAAAACTCCCCCCGCCCGCCCCGTGCGTCAAGCCCGAAACAACACGGACAAAAGAGACAGGGTCAGTCTCCCATCCCGCCCTCTGCAATCGCCCCTCACCACACCCCCGCGTCCAGACCCGCCGCGTGCGCCCGCAGCCGCTCGCGCGCCGCAGGCTCCAGCCCCCGCGCCGCCGCCGCCAGGTTCGCCCGCACCGCGTCCAGCCGCCGAGTCCCCGCAATGACCGTCGAAACCTCGCGCGCCCCCAGCACATACCGCAGCGCCAGTCCCGCCAGCTCCTCCGCCGTCCCGCCCTCCGTGAACGCCACCAGGCTCGCCACCGCCTCGCGCGCCGCCGGCTTCTCCAGCCGCTCGAACTTGCCCGACAGCTTTCCCCCCGCCAGCGGCCGCATCAGGATCACCCCCGCGCCCCGCTCGCCCGCCAGCCCCAGCAGCCGCACCTCCGCCGCAAGGTTCAGCAAATTGTAGGGAAACTGCACCGTGTCGTACCCGCCCAGTTCCAGCGCCCGCGTCGCCTCCGCCACGCCCCCCGTCATGCCCACGAACCGCACCTTGCCCGCCGCCCGCGCCTCCTCCAGCGCCCCCAACGTCTCGCCCCGCTCCAGCACCTCGCGCGACGCGCTGTGAATCTGCACCAGGTCGATCACGTCTGTGCGCAGCAACTGCAGGCTCCGCTCGATCGACGCCCGCACCCCGTCCGCCGAATAATCGTACACCGACCCGCCCGCCGGATCCCAACGCTCGCCCACCTTCGTCGCCAGCACATACTCGCTCCGCCGCCCCGCCAACGCCCGCCCGATATACTCCTCGCTCAGCCCATACGCCGGCGCCGTGTCCACGAAGTTCACCCCGAGGTCCAGCACCCCATGCAGCAGCCGCTCGGCATCCTCGAACCGCAAATGCCGCGGATCCGCATTCACATCCGCCGCCCAGTCGCGCCCGATCTCCAGCGCCCCGAACCCCACCTCCGACACCTGCAACCCCGTCGTCCCCAACGCCCGCATCGCGACACCGCTCATCGAAGCCCGCCTTGGCAAGAGTGACCACCCCGCAACCCTCGCCCCCGCGCCCCACCCGCCCGCAACGCGATTCCTCCGCCACCCCCCCCGGGAGCGCCGAGCCCCAGCTCGGCAAGAATCCAAGGCTGAGTCGGAGCGCCTGCCCATCACAGCCTGCTGTCGACCGGCTCACTCTCCAGCGCAAGCACCCCCAGCGCGCACTCGTGCACACGATGCAACGGCTCCCGGCGCACGAAACGATCCAGGCCCTCCAGACCCAGCGCGAACTCCCGCAACGCCATGGAGCGCTTTCGCTGCAACCCGCGCTGCCTGAGTCGCTCAAGATGCGGCGGCCGCGTATAGTCGGGCCCATAAATGATGCGCAGGTATTCGGCGCCGCGACACTTGATCGCCGGCTGGACATGGCCCTTCGGTCCCTTCGCCACGAAGCTGACCGGCTTCACCACCATGCCCTCGCCGCCGCGCGCAGTCAGCTCCGCCCACCAACCAGTGGCCTGCTCGCGTTGCTCCTTGTCCTGCAGCGCAAACTCCACGCACGGGGTCGCGACAAGCAGCGCCGAATCCGCACGCCGCACAATCCCCTCGATCATTGCCATGTGCCAGGAGTGCGGCTTGTCCGCATGACACGTTCCCTCGGTCGCCATGATGTGAAAGGGCGCAAGCCTCAGACCTTCAACCCCTTGAGTCTCCCAGCAGTACCTTCGATAGGCACTTCGGAACCTGACGACATTGCCAAGCCGCTCACGACAGCTTCGCAGATCCTCGTCGAGTTCCCCGTCCGCCCGCCTTGCGCCCTGCTCGAGCAGCTCGCACGCGCGCCGCAGCATCGCCTCCCCGGCCGACGCCACGGGCGCATACTGCTGGCGCAGCAGCTCTCGCGCCTTCGCAGACCAGGGCATCAACTCGCAGTCCAGACATACCCAGTCGCTTTCCAGAGTGTCCCAGGCACCGGCCTTCTCGAAGCAAGCTCCCAGAGTCGCCAGGAACTCTTCCAATTCGCCAGTGGCGCTGAAGAAGGGCCGTCCCGTTCGCGTGTACACCATGCCCCTGCCTTGCCCCACGACACCGAACCGCAGCCGGGCGGTTGCCTCGTCACGACAAAGCACCACGACCGCACGCGATCCCATGTGCTTCTCTTCGCAAACCACCGACTCGACACCCTGTCGCTCGAAGTACGAAAATGCCTCGGCAGGATGTTCGAGCAAGCCGTCGCGCGCGGCGGTCTCCGTCGGCGACATCGTTGGCGGCAAGTAGATCAACCAGCGCGGATCCACGCCGAAGCGCGAGATGGTCTCGAGAGCGGGCGCCAGATGCTCACTTCGAATCGTGACACGTCCCCGCAGTGACGTCTCCACGGAACCATGCTCGATCAGATCGTCGAGCCGCAGAAGGTCATCGTGTTCCTGCTGAGGCGAAAGCGACCTCGGATCGGGGAGTCCAAGAGGTCGGATTGGCTCTGCATACTCGCACCGTGCCGGAACCGAAACGACCTCGCCCTCCGGGTAGCGATACGCCGACAGGCGACCGCCGAACACGCAGCCCGTGTCGATGTTGATGGTGCGGTTCAGTTCGACAGGCTCAGGCACGGGCGTGTGTCCGTAAACAACGAGTGCCTTTCCTCGGTACTCTCGCGCCCAATTGTGGCGCACCGGCAGTCCGAACTCGTCCGTCTCCCCGGTGGTTTCTCCGTACAATGCGAAATCGCGCACCGCCGCACTGCCCCGGCCCTGCATCCCTTCCTTCATTCCCGCATGCGCGACCACCAGGCGCCCGTCGTCGAAGACGTAGTGGCTCACAAGACTGTCCAGAAACTGCACCACTGCTTCCCGAAACTCGGCAGGCTCGGCATTGAGTTGCGACAACGACGCCTCCAAACCATGCCGCACCTGCACCTGATTCCCACGGAGTGCTCGCATCAGTTTGGTGTCGTGATTCCCCGGAACGCAAAGTGCCTTGCCCTCACTCACTGCACGCATCACCAGCCTGAGGACATCGGGTGTTCGCGGTCCACGGTCCACGAGATCACCCACGAAAACCAGTCGCCGCCCCGGCGGCGGCTCGATCGTCCCATCCATGGAGAGCGCGTAGCCCAAGCGCTCCAGCAACTCGACAAGCTCCTCGTAGCATCCGTGCACGTCCCCGACGATGTCGAACGGGCCGGTCTCGTGCCGTCTGTTGTTCCACAACGGCTCCCGCACGATCTCTGCGGAATCGACCTCCGAAGCGTCACGCAGGACGTAGCTATGCCGGAAGCCCTCGCGCTTCGACCCGCGCAACGAGCGACGCATGTCGCGGTGCTGGTTGAGAATCGCATGCTTGGGCAGCGGGGAGCCGGACCGCTCCTGGTTCCGCGCGATGCAAAGGTCCGCCGACAGGTCGAAGGCGATCGCCACAGGGAGCATATGGTGCTCGCGC
Organism: Candidatus Sumerlaeia bacterium; assembly: GCA_019634695.1. Taxonomy (GTDB): domain Bacteria; phylum Sumerlaeota; class Sumerlaeia; order SLMS01; family JAHLLQ01; genus JAHCAW01. Next base: position 70,635 of record JAHCAW010000011.1, on the reverse strand, counting down.
GCGATCTCGACAAACCCTCCCCGGGATTCCGAGCGCACGTTTGTCGCATCCACGACCGTCAGGAGCCCGCGCTTCAGGCGGCGCCTTACGATCTCCCGCAACAACCCAAAGGCCTCGTCATTCACTTCCAACGAGTTCACATCGTTGGAGACGAGACCCCGACAGAAGTCCGAGGAGACCGTCTCGAAGGGGCCGAAGTGTCGTGCCGCAAACGTCGACTTGCCGCACCCCGAGGGCCCGATGAGCACCACCAGGGAGAGTTCCGGGATCTTGATCCTCATTCCTGGCCAACCTCTCCGACAGCAACACGATCGAAGACTGCCATTTGCGTCGGGGGGCCTGTCTCGGGGTGCACGGGACCAACGTCGCGGAACTCGACGGTGTAACCGAATCGCCGAGCCTGTGCGGCCGCCCACTCCTGGAACTCTGCTCGCGTCCACTCGAAGCGATGATCCTCATGCCGCATCGTCCCGGCAGCCAGCGACTCCCATTGCACGTTATACTCCACGTTCGGCGTCGTCACGACCAGCCGGCCCGGGCGAACTTGCTCGAATAGCACCCGCTCCAAGGTGGGCAAACGCAGGGGATCGATGTGCTCAATCACTTCGATCAGGGCTGCCGCATCGTATCCTCGGAGTCGCGAATCCACATACAACAAGGAAGACTGAAACAGGCGCATCTTCTCCCGCACATGCGAGGGCGCAGTCGCGAGGTTCAGGCGGCGGCTTGCCGCTTCCAACGCATTCAGTGACACATCCACGCCCGCCACTTCCCGCAGCGAAGGCTCCCGGATCAGTCGGGCGAGCAGCTTGCCCTCGCCGCATCCGAGATCGATCACCCGCGCCGGTTGTCTTTCAAGCAGCGCCGCACGGGCCGACTCGAGCCGCAAGTCGTTCAAGCTCCTGCGTTCCTCGGACGAGGACGTCGCGGACTCTGTCGCTTCATCCTCCGGCAGCAATCCTTCCTCCGTGGCAAGGCTCTCCAAGGCACGATTGACCAACGACTGCCGACGGCGCAGATACCGGGAGGCAATGAACTCCTTCGCGGGGTGCCCCGACAACCAGTCCCTCCCCTTCTCTACCAGCTTCTCGATTTCGCTCTCCCCGATCCAGTAATGCTGTGCCGCGTCCAGCACCGGCAGGAGAATGTAGAGATGCCTCAACAGGTCGCACAGTCGCACCTGCCCGGTGAGAGTCAGCTCGTACAGTTTCGACGCCCCCCAGGAAGGAAACGCCTCGTCCAAGGGGATCGGGACGGCGTCCACCGCATACCCGAGGGGTCCAAACAACAACTCGAACGTTCCGTGTCCCCCTTGGCAACGCACGGCCGGAATCCGGGCCCGCAGCGGAATGGCCGTCTCAGCCAACTCGGGGCGCTCGCGGCTCCGTCCATTCAGCGCCGTCCCGAAGAGATCTGCTATCGCAGATGACAGGAAGGATGACCCGACATAGGGACGATCGTTCACATAGGCGTCAAACGCTCCGTCTCCGCCTGCGCCACGCCCGCGCACCAGTCCGACGGGGTCGATGTCCACCAACAGCACCGCCGTGCAGAGGTCCTCCGACGCCTCGGTGTAGAACACCACAGCATCACCGAAGGTTGTACTCTTTCGCGCAACCCGCGCCGGATTCTTGTGCAACAGATACCCAAGATCCGTTGCGGGGCGATGGGTTGTGGAGATCTCGAGAAGCATTCAATCAACCTGACATGTCCGATGCAAACCAACAAGCAGACGCGCCGCCCACACGCGTCAATCGCAATGGGGGCACGCGGGCGCAAGTTCAACCACCGGTCAGACGTCACCCGCAGATGCGAGTTGATCTCCCGCTTTGGATCGCCAAGTCTCCGTTTGCCATGCCCACACGCCGAGCTGGGGCTCGGCGCTCCCGGCGAATCCGGTTGCGGGCGCGGAGGGGCGGTGGGGGAGGATGCGCGCGCGAATGGGACCTGATCGAGTTGCGTCGGAGGAGGCAACGATGGCTGCTGTGATTTCGGCGTTTTCCGATCCTGCCGCGCGGCGTGGTGGCTGGGGCGCGCTGGCGTGTGCGGTGGTGATGTGTCTGGGCCTTGCGGGGTGCGCGTTGCTGGAGGCGCCGGCGGGCGGCGGGGAGACGTTGCCGCCGCGGACGAATCCGGGCGGTCGCGCCCCCGATCCGAGTGCCCCGGCGCCGGAGCCCGAATGGACCGGGCTGCGCGAGGTGCGCGGCGTGTGGCTGACGAACGTCGACAGCACGGTGCTCGACAGTCGCGCACGCATTGCCGAGGCCATGCAGTTTCTGGCCGATCATCACTTCAACATCGTCTATGTGGTTGTGTGGAACAAGGCGCTGACGTTGTACCCGAGCGAGGTGATGGCGAAGCGCTTCGGCATTCCGATCGATCCGCGGCATGCCGGGCGCGACCCGTTGCAGGAGGTGATCGAGGAGGCGCATGCGCGCGGCATCGAGGTGGTCGCCTGGTTCGAGTACGGCTTCTCGTGTTGGCACGAGTCGCTTGGGCCCGGCGGCGGGCACATCGTGGCGAAGTATCCGCACTGGGCCGCGCGCGATCGCGACGGCAAGCTGGCGACGAAGAACGGCTTCGAGTGGCTCGACGCACTGCATCCCGAGGTGCAGGACTTCATGCTGTCGCTCGTGCTCGAGGTGGCCCGCAAGTACAAGGTCGATGGCGTGCAGGGCGACGACCGCCTGCCGGCGATGCCGTCGCTGGCGGGTTATGACGAGCGCACGCAGGACCTGTATCTGCGCGAGACCGGCACGCTGCCCCCCGCCGACTACAAGAATCTCGAATGGGTGCAGTGGCGCGCCGACAAGCTGACCGAATTCCTCGCGCGTCTTCACCGCGAGGTGAAGGCCGTCAACCCGCGCCTGACGGTCTCGATGTCGCCCAGCTACTACGACTGGTCGCTGACCGAGTACCTGCAAGACTCCAAGACGTGGACCGACCGCGGCCTGGTCGACACGATCCATCCGCAGGCCTATCGCCGCACGTTCGAGGCCTACAAGAGCATCGTCGACGATCTGGTCAACAACCAGTTCACGGCCGCGCAGCTTCCATTGCTTTCGCCCGGCGTTCTGGCCAAGTCCGGGCCTTACGTGGTGGACGCCGACACGCTGCTGAAGTGCATTGCCTACAATCGCAAGAACGGCATCGCGGGAGAGGTGCTGTTCTTCTACGAGGCATTGCGCGCGGACGGCGACGTGCTGGCGCGGGCGCTGAAGGAAGGGCCCTATCGCGAGCCCGCGCGCCTGCCGTATCGTTGATCCCAGGAGCGCCCGGATGCTCGAAGTTCGCACGCTGACCGTCGGCCCCATCGCGGCCAACTGCCATCTGGTGTTCGACCGCGCGCGCGGCGAGGCGCTCGTCGTCGATCCCGGCGACGAGCCCGACACGATCCTCGATGCGCTGAAGGCCGAGGGCCTGCGCGCCGTCGGGATCTGGCTGACGCACGCGCACATCGATCACGTGGGCGCGGCGGCGGCGGTCAAGCGCGCCACCGGCGCGCCGCTGTGGGCGCATCGCATCGAGGAGGCCTGGCTTGCCGATCCCGTCTTGAACCTCGCGGCCTGGGCCGGCGTGGACTTCGAGCCCGTCGCGGCCGACGGTCTGTGGGACGGCGGCGAAACGACCGAGGCGCTCGGCGTGCGCTGGCGTGTGCTGCATTCGCCCGGCCACTCGCCCGGGCACGTGGCGCTGATCGCCGACGAGCCCCGCATTGCCCTCACCGGCGATCTCGTCTTCGACGGCTCGATGGGCCGCGTGGACCTGCCCGGCGGCGACCCCGCCGCCATGGCCGCCAGTCTCCGCAGGCTCTTCGAACTCGAGGGCGACTATCGCCTGTACGTCGGCCATGGGCCGATGACGACGCTGGCGCGCGAACGTCGCACCAACCACATGATTGCGCAGTTCATCCGCGCCGACGCCTGAACGCGCCTACTCGGCGGTGCCCGTCGATTGGCCGAGCAGATGCCGGATGCGACGCAGCAGATCGCGCGGGCTGAAGGGCTTCTCGATCAGCTCGAACGGTTCGCCGTCGCGATCGGCCTGTTCGAGGCGATGGAAGCTGTACCCGCTCATGAACAGAATCGGAAACCGGGAGCCGTCCGCGCGCATCGTATCGGCGACGACGCGACCGGTCTTGCCGGGCATGATGACGTCGAGCACGGCGATGTCGATCTCGTCGCGATGCGCGCGATAGAGTTCGAGGGCCTGGTCGCCGTTCTCGGCGAGCAGCGTATTGTAGCCCGCGTTGCGCAGGATGATCGAGGCAAGCTTGCGTGCCTGCTCGTCGTCCTCGGCCAGCAGGATGGTTTCCGTGCCGCCGCGTGCGGCCTCGGCATCGGCCAGACGGGCCACGGTGGACGAGGCCGTTGTGCGCGCCGGCAGGTACAAGCGGAACGTCGTGCCCTCGCCCGGTTCGCTGTAGACATGGATCAGGCCATCGTGTCGGCGCACGATGCCGTAGACGGTGGCGAGGCCAAGGCCCGCGCCGGCGCCGGACTCGCGCATCGAGTAGAACGGCTCGAAGATGTGCTCCATGGCCTCGGGCGGAATGCCCGTGCCGGTGTCCGTGACGGTCAGCGCCACGTAGTCGCCCTCATGGGCCCACGGGTGCGTGGCCAGGTACTCGCCGTCCAGCGTGACATTGCGCGCCTCGATGATCAGGCGGCCGCCCTTCGGCATGGCGGCGCGGGCGTTGACGCACAGGTTGGTCAGGGCTTGTTCGAGTTGGCCCGGATCGCCGACGACGGTCCACAGGTTGTTCGGCAGGTCGAGTTCGAAGGTGATGTCCTCGCCGATCAGACGGCCGATCATCGCCGACAGGTCGCGCACGAGCGCGCCGAGGTCCAGCGGTCCCAGCTCGCCGGCCTCGCGACGTTCGAAGACAAGCAACTGGCGGATGAGGGCGGACCCGCGCTCGGCGGCCTGGAGCACCTCTTGCAGGTGCTCGCGCAGGGTCTCGGGCGATGTGCCCTCCTCCATGGCCAGCTCCGCGTAGCCCTCGACCGCTTGCAGGATGTTGTTGAAGTCGTGCGCGATGCCGCCGGCCAGGCGGCCGATCGCCTCCATGCGCTGCGAGCGCTCGAGCTGCGTGTCCAGTTCCTCCTCGCGCGTCACGTCGCGGCGCGACGACGTCGCCGCCACCAGGTTGCCCGACGAGTCCCGGACGGGGCTGATGATCGCGCGCTCGCGAAACAGGCTGCCGTCCTTGCGACGACTGGTCCACACGCCCTGCCACGTCTGGCCGCGCTGCACCGTCGCCCACATTTCGCCAACCTTGGTGGGGTCCTGTTCGCCGGTGCCCAGTGTACGGATGTCGCGCCCCAGCGCCTCGGCCACCGAGTATCCCAGCAGCGCGTGCACGGCCGGATTCGCGTATTCCACGATCCCCTTCGTGTCGATGATGATGATCGCCTCGGCGGCCTGGTCGATCGCCGACACCAGCAGCAACCGCTCGTCCTCCGCGCGCTTGCGGTCCGTCACGTCCGTGAATGTCGTGAAGACCTTGTACGGGTTCCGCTCGCCCTTGCGAAACAGCGGCACCGAGTTCATGATCACCCAGCGGTAGTCCTCCTCGCGCGGGTTCCAGAATCCGAGGAAGGCATTCGTCACCGGTTGGCGACTGCGCAGCGCCACGGTCGGCGGTTGCGACTCGGTCGGACATCGCGTGCCGTCCGGGAAGATCGCCCGCATCGTCGGATCGAACGAGTTCCGCCCCACCAGCATGCGCACCGGGATGCCCAGGATCAGCTCGGCCGCCGAGTTCGCCGACAGGATGCGCCCGTCCGCCGACTGATAGATGACGCCCTCGGCCATCGACTCGAACAACTGGCGGAAGGTCTCCTCGCTCTGGCGCAACTCCTCGTTCGCCTGCACCTGCGCCGTGATGTCCAGCGCCGTGAAGATCGTGCCCTCGTCCGGTCTTTGCGGGTCGATCGCGGCCCAACGCAGCAGCACATCAATCGGCATCCCGCTGCGATTGCGGAACTTCGTCTGCACCGCCTCCACGATTCCACGCCCCAATTGCGCCTGCCTCTCGCGCCCCACCCGGTCGAACTCCGCGTCCGTGGCGTACAGTATGCGCACGCTCTTGCCCTGCAACTCCTCGGGCGTGTAACCGACCAGATTCGCCAGTCCCTCGTTCACCCATCCCAGGATGCGTCCGGGCCGAACCTCGCCGATGCCCACGGGCGCGGCGCGGAAGATCGTCCTCAGCGTCAGCTCGCTGCGCTCGAGCGCCGCCAGCGCCCGTTCGCGCTCCACGCGCAACCGGCGCTCCCGCAGTGCCGTCCGCACGGCGTTGCCCAGCCGCCCGATGCGATCCTTCAGCAGATAGTCGGCGGCTCCCTGCTTCAGGCACTCCACCGCCGCCTCGTCGCTGATCGAGCCCGACACGACAATCAACGGCACCGTCGATCCTTGCGCGTTCATCGCCTTCAGCGCCGCCGGCGCCGAAAACCGCGGCATGGCATAGTCCGCCAGCACCATGTCCCACGGCTCCGAAAGCCGCGCCCCGAAGTCCTCCGGCGTCTCCACACGCGCCCAGTCGACGGCGAAGCCCTCGGATTTTAACGCGCGCACCGCCAACTCCGCATCCAGCTCGGAGTCCTCCAGTATCAAGACCCGGATCGGTTCGGTTTCCACGAATCCATGCTCCGCGTTGGTTGGTCACTCCACCGGCGGGTGGTTCAGCAAAAGCCAATAGTAGCCCATCTGCCGGACGGCGTCAACGAACTGCTCGAAGTCCACCGGCTTGACGATGAAGCTGTTCACCCCAAGCTTGTAGGACGCCACCACGTCGCGCTCCTCGCGCGAGGAGGTCAGCATCACCACCGGAATGCTGCGGGTGGCCGGGTCGGCCTTCATGGCCTTCAGCACCTCCAGTCCGTCCACCTTCGGCAGCTTCAGGTCCAGCAACACGACGCGCGGTCGGCGCGACAAGTCCCGCCTCGAGTAGGCACCCCGCCCGAACAGGTAGTCCAGTGCCTCCTCGCCGTCCCGCACCACGTCGATGCGGTTTGCCAGCTTGTAGCGCTTCAGCGCGTGCAGGGTCAACTCGACGTCGTCGGGGTTGTCCTCGACGAGCAGGATTTCGATATCGCCATCGTCAGGCATCGCAGTCTCCGATCGTGAAGTGGAATGTGGCGCCTTTGTCCGGTTCGGACTCGGCCCAGATGCGGCCCCCGTGGCGCACGACGATTCGATGCACGATCGCCAGCCCCACGCCGGTCCCCTCGAATTCGTCCGCCCGATGCAGGCGCTGGAACACGCCGAACAGCTTGTCGGCGTATCGCATGTCGAAGCCCGCCCCGTTGTCGCGAATGAAGTACACTGTTACGGCATCCTCGTGCCGCGCGCCGATCTCGATGATCGCGGGCTGGCGCCCGCGCGTGTACTTCACCGCGTTCGCAATCAGGTTGGTCAGCACCTGCCGCATCGTCACGCGGTCCGCCCGCATCGGGGGCAGCTCGCCGATGCGGAACTCGATCGCGCGGTCGGCCGTCTCCCGCTCCAGCTCCGCACGCACCTGTTCGATCATTGCCCGCACGTCGAACTCCACCGGATCGAGCGCCTTGCGTCCCAGTCGCGAGAGCGCCAGCAGGTCGTCGATCAGCATCCCCATGCGCTGGGCCGCCGCGCGAATCGCCTGCAAGTGACGCATGTCCTCGGACGACAGCGCCTCTTCGCAGTCCTCCATCAGGATGCGGGAGAAGCCGTCCACCGCGCGCAGCGGCGCCCGCAGGTCGTGCGACACCGAGTACGAGAACGCCTCGAGCTCCTTGTTCGCCGCCTCGAGCTGCGCCGTGCGCACCCGCACCCGCTCCTCGAGTTCCTCGTTCAGGCGACGCACCTCCTCCTCCGCCCGGTGCCGCGCCGAGATGTCCTGAATGATCGACACCGAGTAAAGGGGCGTGCCGTCGGCTGCGCGCACGAAGCTCGCCGTCCGGTCCACCCACAGCGCACTCCCGTCCTTGCGCAGGTGTCGCTTCTCAATCGAATACGAGGCGATCTCGCCGGCCACCAACCGGGCGAACTCCGCCGCATCCCGCTCCTGATCCTCGGCATGCGTGACCTCCAGGAAGGTCCGCTCCGCCAACTCTTCGGGCTTGTAGCCCAGCATCTTGCAGAAACGCTCGTTGACGCGCAGGAACCGGCCCTCGGGCGAGACGTTGGCGATGCCGACGGCGGCCTGCTCGAAGATGCTGCGGAACCGCGCCTCGCTCTCCTCCAGTAGCCGCCGGTCCGCCTTCTGCCGCGTGACGTCCATCGCCACCCCATCGAGCGCCACGGCGCGCCCCTCATTGTCCAGCCGGCGCTCACCGTGGACGCTCAGGATCGCATCCTCTCCATCGGTCCGTTGCACGCGCACCTCGCACTCGAATGCGCGGCCCGTGCGAATGCTCTCCTCGCGCGCCACGGCAAGCCGCGCCATGTCCTCCGGATGCACGAAGGCCTCAAGGTCGCGCCGGTCCGCCGTCGCGTCCGGCGGCAGGCCCAGGAACCCCAGCGTCCGCGCGTCGCACGTCATCACGTCGGTCGTCAGGTCCCAGTGCCACGACCCAATGGCCCCTGCCTTGAGCGACAACTCGAGCTGGCGGCGATTCCGCTCCAGGCCATCGAGAGCCGCCTGTCGCTTCTCCGATTCCGTCGCCAGTTGCCGCGCGCTCGCCTCCAGCCGGCTGATGATCGGATACGCCAGACGCTTGACTGCCAGCAGACTGGCCATCGCCAGTACCACCGCCAGCGCGCCCGCCGCCGATGCCGCACGCACCAGCGGCCCGTGTACCTCCGACAACGGCACCTTCGCCACGATCCCGACGTTCAACTCCGGAATCGGCTCGAACGCCGCCAGCACCTTCACTCCCCGGTAGTCCCGACCAATCATCGTCCCCGATCGACCTGCCAGCGCCGCGCGCATCGGCTCGGCCAGTCCTGGGTCGCGCACCACCAACCCGTCGAACTGCGCACCTGTCTCGTCGAAGCGAAACAGGAACTCGACATCCTCGCCCCTCATCCGGCCCACGCCCAGCTCTTCGCCGGCATCCGAGGGTCGGAACTTCGAGTATGCCTGGACGATCTGCGACAGCGTCGCCTCGAATGCCCCGCCGGGATACTCCAACGGCACGTGCATCTGGTCGAAACGCGCCACCGCCGCGATCAGTTCCGCCTGGCTGCGCGCCGTCAGCGTCAACTGGCGTCGCTCCGCCTCAAGCGCCGCGCGATACAGGATACCGATCGCCGTCGCGGCAACGACCGCGCAGGCCGTCACCAGCACAACGTACAGCATTGCGATTCGCGAGCGACTTCCCACCGGTCGTTTCGGCACCCCCGGCTGCGGATATCCTGTTTCCCCTCCGCGCCGCCACGCCGTCGCGTTACTCGTGTCCCCTGCGGCGAAGCCACGGGAAACGAATCCGCAATCCCAACCCGCAGGTCAAGGACTTCGACCCCCGAAGGCCCCAAGGTCCACTGCCACGCCAAGGCTGCGCTCCAATCCCCCCGGCTCCACAAACACCGGCTCGACCTCCATCTCGACCCGCGCGCCGTGCTGCCAAGCCAGCGTCCCCAGCGGCAGCGTCGTCCACGCCCCCTGGGGCAGGTGCACCTCCTGCACGGGCCCGCCGTCCACGCGCACCCGCACCCGCACGATTCCCTGCGCCGCATCGGACGGGTTCGGGAACAGGTGCAGCTCCATCGGCCACCGCCGCGCCACCGCCACGAGCTGCGCCCGCGCGCCCGTCCAGCTCACCCGACGGTCGCCCCAATCCTCCGCCGCATACAGGCCCCGCGTCTCGTAGGGCGAATCCCGCAGCGCCACCGGGCGACTTCCAACATACACCAATCCCCGCCTGACATGATACGCCAATTCACCGTTTCTCCATTGCCACAACCACGCCTGACCCGGCTCGCCGCCGAGATCGAACCGCCGATGCCACGATCCGTCATATGCCAACGCGCCCAGCGTCTGCACCGCCAGCCCCGCCGCCAGTGCCGCGCCCGTCACCGCGCGTCCCACGCAGCCCCGCTGCCACAACGCCGCCAGTCCCAGCGCCGCCAGCACGATCAGCTCCGGCAACGCATCCAGCAGGTACCGGTATCCCCAGCACCACCCGCCATACCATCCGTTCAGCTTGCCATAGAGCAGCACCGTCGGCAGCGCCGACGCCGCCAGCGCCATCCCCATCCACCGCCGCGCCCCGTCGCCCGTGCCGATCAGGCGCCACGCCACCACACCCAGCATCAACCACGGGCTGTGCACCAACAAGCCCTTGCCGGGATTGAAGAGCAGCGCGAACAGCGTCGCGGCCAACGGTTGGTCGAACTGCAACCATACCATCGGCCCCACTTGGAACGGGCTGCCGAACACCGCATTGTGATACAGCAGCGCCAGCGGCACCGGCAGTAATCCTCCCGCTACGAGCAGCCCCGCGCGCGGCTCGCGCCGATGGCGCACCAGCACCAACACCGCCAGCACCGCCGCTCCCAACGCCGTCTGGTAACGACACAACACCGACAGCGCGAGCATCACCCCCGCCAAAAAGAACCTCGGCCCCAACCCTTCAGCATCCGGCACTTCAGCAACCCGGCCTGTCCGCCGTAGCTTCGCGAAGGCGGAAGCGTGAGCGACGGGCCCGCCTCCGCCCACCCGCCCATCTCCGCGCCCAAACACCGCCCAAAGCGCCATCAGCTTGAAGAACATCAGCGGCTGGTGCTGCAGGTAGTCCACACTGCCGCCCCACAACGGCGTCGCGAACCAGAACGCCGCCACCGCCGTCAGCGCCATCCCCGCGCCCACCCGTCGCCGCAGCAACTCCCACAGCGGAAACCCCGCCGCGAAGATCCAGAGCGATGCCGCCAGTTTCCCCACCAGTCCCCATGCCGCCAGCGACTCGCGAAAGCCGCTACCGCCCAGGAAGCCGCCCACCCAGTAGAACGGCACCAGCAGCAGCGCCGGGAAGAAATTGAAGATCGACCGAATGCCGTCGCCCGCGTCGAACGCAAAGTAGGGGAGCGTCCCGCCGCCCGCCTCGAACAACGCCGACGTGAACTCGTCCAGCCGCGCGTCGCCCGACCACGCCAGGCTCGCCGCCAGATACAGGTGCGCCTGCGAATCCCCCGTCAGCAACGTCCGCCCGTTCAGCCCATACAGCAGCACGAACGGCACCGCCAGCACCAACGGAAACCACGGAGAGTCACGCCACGCGGGCGCGTCCTTGTCGGCGGCAGCAAGCGGAACACTCATGGCACGAACGTGCTCCGTCCCGCCCCCCGCCCGCAAGCACGAGCATCCCGCACAGGCGGTTTCGGAGCGCGGCAATCGGAACCCCGAGCGTCAGCGAGGCGGCCGACCCACGCCTTCCCGTTGCCCTCGCCACTCTCAACGAATGCGGTTATCCCCGTACGACTGTTCCCATGTCCCCAAGCTCGTCCCATCGCCTCTCGAACCACGAACCACGAACCACGAACCACGAACCACGCCACCACTCACGGCGCCAGATTGTCCGGGTTCGTGTTCCCGCTCGAGCTCGCCTGCGTGCGGATGATGTCCCCTTCGCTCACCGTTCCATTCGTCGGGTCGTACAGCCGCGACGGGTTCCACAGCGTATCCGGCCCCACGCACTGCAGCCGCCACATGCCGCTCCACACCAGCGCCTCGTCGCGATACCGGTTCGCCAGAATCGGAAAGTCCACCCGCTTGCCCATCAGCTCCGGGATGTTCTCGTATCCATAGCGCCGCCAGATGTTGTCCGGGAAGTTGTCCTTCCGCTCCCAGTTGCCCCCGAACGGGCACTGCATCGTCGCGCTCGAAATGTAGGCGATCGGCGTGCTCAGCGAGTTCGGCACATACCACCACTTCAGGTCTGAGTTCGCCAGCGGCGCCACGCCGCCCGTGAAACCCGGCTCCAGCATCGTCGGGTACTTGTTGTAGTCCACATGATAGGCCTCGAGCGCCGTCGCCACCGACCGCATGTCGGCCTGCGCCCGCGACACCTTCGCCCGCACCTGCGCTTCCAAAAAGTTCGGCACCGCGATCGCCGCCAGAATCGCGATGATCGCCACCACGATCAGCAGCTCGATCAACGTGAACGCCCGCTTGCCCATGAATGCCACCGCCCCGCGAGTTCCACCGGCCGATCACGCCGCCCGGCACCCAAACCGCCCGAGCGCATACCCACCCCCGAGCCCCCGTGTCTATCACGATATTGGCATTCTTGGCCCCCACCCCCAGCCATGCCCCTCTCGGCCGAGCCCGCCCGCAGGTCATGCGAGCTCGGGGAGGATAGTGGCGGCGCCGAGGCCACAATCAACAGCCCCGGCACGCGGCAGGTGCTCGAACCACGAACCACGAACGACGAACCACGCCCCCCTACGGACACTCCTCCAGCGTCTCCACCACCAGGTTGTACAGGTTCGCCCGACGCACCGCCGGGTAGACACGCACGAACACCTCGTCCTGGCCGCTCACGCACACCTCGCGGGCCGCATCGTAGCGATTCGGCTCGTACATCTTGCTCGTCTCCAGCGGCCCGAACGTGCCGTCCTCCGGACGCACGCCATGCACCTCGAAGTACATCGTGCCCAGCAGCGCGTAGCACGCCAGCCGCACGCGGATCGCCTCCACGCCGGAGGTGTCCACCCGATAGAAGTCGTTCTCGCGACCGATCAGCCACTCGTATGGCACGTCGCGCGCGATCGTCGCCGCCTGCTCGAGGGCGTTGTTCGGCTCGAACGCATCGTCCACGCCCAGCGAATCCACATACACCGAGTAGCGCGGGTTGTACTCGTTGCCTTCGCCGTAGACGCGCAGGAACAGTTCCGTCGCGCCCGTGCTGTTGATGAACGTCAGCCACTCGTCGTCAGCCGTCTGCGGTCCCCACGGCAGCGTGTCCCAGATCGGCGCCGGCCCGTCGCCCGCCGCCGGATTCCACACCCACGGATGATCCGGCGAGTAGCTCTCCGCCACGCGCATCGGCCAGCCCGTGCGGTCGAACACCCGCAGGTCGTACAGCTCGGCGTTGATGTTGCCCTCCGTGTGCAGGAAGAGCACCCGAACGGCCACCGACTCCTCCGGCCCGATCGCGATCCGGTACCAGTCCTCGTTGTACAGCGCCAGGTTCTCGATACGGTCGCCCACCAGCAACGGCTGTTTGCCGCGCGCCAGCACCCACGACTCGTTGGGCTCGTGCGCGTCGTCCAGCGGGTTCGGCGGTTGCACGTCCCAACCCAGCACGAACGAACCGCTGGCGACTCCCTTGCCCGCAACGGCCACGTGATACGTGCTTTCGGCTCGCGCGGAGAAGGAGACGCTGCTGCGGCCGAACGGACAGGCATCGTCGTCCTGCGCCACAAACTTGAGTCCCCCCAGGGACGAGCCCGTATACACCGCCAGCACCGTGTCGAAGTCCGCCCCCGCACACGTGCCGATCGTCGCGAAACCGTCCTCCGGCGGCGTCCAGCGATACCACACCGACCCGCTCGAGTAACCCCACAAGCCCACGTGCGGCGGCTCGTTCGCCTGACGCGTCGCCCCCAAAGTCGTTCCGGCCAGCGAGCCTCGATAGCCCGGCAGCACCGTCGCGTCCGCGAAGTCGTCGTTGGGCGGCGGCGGCGGCGTTTCCGGCCCCGACCATGTCAGCAGAAAAGTCCCGGACGCCGTGCCGTTGCCCGCCACCGCAATTCGGTACGTCGTCTCCGTCGTCGCCGTGAAGGTGATCGTGCTTCCCAATTCCTCGCAGTCCTCGTTCGTCCACGGCACCCGCCTCAGGTTCGACACCGCGTTGCCCGTGTAGACATCCAGCACCGAGTTGAAGCCCGTTTCATTGCACGTCGAGAAGCGCGCCAAGCCCGGGCCCGGTGCATTCCAACTGTACCAGACCGACGGGCTGTCGGACTCGCCCGCGTGTGCCGGCTCGCCCCCCTGCCGCGTTGCGTACTGCGTCGAGCCGAACACCGCTCCCTCGTGCCCGATGAGCATTGTCCCGGCGAAGTTGTCGTTCGCCGGTGGGAACGGCGTCTGCAGCCACGTCAGCGTGTAGTCGCCGGCGTCAAACTCGGCGCCTCCGACCACGATGTAGTAAGTCGTTCCGGCATTCGCCGTGAACGCCACGCGGCTGCGCACGCCCCCGCAGTCGCCCAACAGGCTGTTGTCGTTCGCCGTCACTAGCTTCAGGCTTCGCAGCGACTCGCCCGTGTAGACCGCGAGCATCGTGTCGTAGGTCGAGCCTTGGCACGTGTGGAACACCGCCGAGCCTCGATGCTCCGGCGTCCAGCGATACCACACCGTCGGTCCCCAGGCGTTGTTGCGATGCAGCGGCTCGTCCAGCTCGTACACCGCCCCCACCGTGGTTCCCGTCACCGAACCCGTCAGCCCGGTCAGTTCCTCCGCCCAGGCCCACACCTCGTTCGGCGGATCCAGATTCGGCACCGTGTCCACCGTGAAGGACCCGGAGAAGTCGTGACCGCTCGCCCAACCTCCGAACGCACTTTCCTCCAAGTCCCGCGCCAGACGAAAGCCAGACTCCGAACCCGCCACAAAGCGCAGGTTGCTCTGGCGGCTCGCCGGACGCACATGCTGCGGCGTGTTCAGGAAGTTGCCGCCACGCAGAATCCGATAGTAGTCGGCGTCCTCCGGACTCCCATACGCGCTGCCGTCGATCGGCGTGTCCACGTACGTCCAACGCACATCCAGACACCACTCGCTCACGTTGCCCGACATGTCGTAGAGGCCGAACGGATTCGGCAGCTTCTGGCCCACGGCTTGGGCACCCAGCCCGGCCACGTTGTCCCCGAACCACGCGTGATCCATCAGCGAGCAGTATCCCTGAAACTCCGGCACCCCCGAGGGAGGGCAGTCCGAATCCCCGAACCAGAAGCGTCCCCGCGTGCCCGCTCGTGCCGCGTGTTCCCACTCCGCCTCGCTCGGCAGGCGGAACGTCCCCGCTCCCTGACTCGTTGCGATCACGTGCGCGTTCAGCGCCGCGATCCACTCCAGCGCATCATGGTATGTCACGCTGTTCGCCGGCGCATCCAGCCCCTCGTAATGATCCTCGTACAATTCCGTCCATGGCGTCGTCGTCGACAACGCGGACCATTGCTCGCGCGTCAGCTCGAACTTGCCCATCTCGAAATGCCGCATGATCGAGACCGCATGAATCGGCCACTCGTCGCTTCGCGTCCAGTTCCTCTCCGCTGCCCCCATCAGGAACGTCCCGCCCGGGATTCCCACCATCGTCAAGGGCACATCCCCCGGCAGCAGGATCGTTCGCTCCTGCGCCGTCGCGATCGCCTCCAGAGCCGTCACCCGCACCCGCGCGTTCTCCCACGTCACGCCCGGCCGCTCCGTACCCGCATCCCACACAATCTGCCGCGAAGCGCCATTGCCCACGCTGGTGCCCACGTCGCCCGACACATGGTCCGGGTGCGGGATGACGCTCCACGTCGCCCCGTCATCGAGCGACACGTGCAGGAACACCGTCATCGGATCCACGCCGCCCGACAGGTCGTAGCTCACTTCCACCAGCCCCGACCCGTCCGGCCGTTGGCCGGCCTGCACATTCGACACCTGCGGAGCGGCTACCCCCAACCCCGCACAAAGCAGGAATCCGCACACCAAGACGAGTCTCATCGAACGATCCCCCGATCGGCATATTCCCAGGCCGCGAGACACGGCAATTCACAGGATGGGACACCCCCGCCCATCCGGCAACTCAGAATCCCGGAAAACTGGTCTCTACGCCCCCAGCCACTCCGCCAGCGCCCCGACCACTCGGCCCGTCACCTCGTCCGGGCTGCCCGTTCCCGGGACGCGGATCAGGTGACCCGTCGGCGCCACCGACTCGAAGAGCCGCTCGTATTCCGCCGCCACGCGCCGCAGCAGGTCCCCCTTGTGGTACAGCTCGTCGCGGCTGCTGCGCCGCGCGATGCGCTCCAGGCAGACCTCCACCGGCGTCTCCACATAGATCGTCACGTCCGGCACCACCGCTCGGGCGTTGATCGCCGCCACCCACGCGCGGTCCACCCCTGTCGCCGCCTGATAGGCCAACGATGACAACACATAGCGGTCCGACACCACCCAACGCCCCGCCTCGAGCTGGCCGGTCACGCCATCGACCGCGTTGAACAGGTGATCCGTCCGGTCGGCCGCGAACAGCAGCGCCATCGTCGCCGGGTCCACCGTCAGCCGCCCCAGCAGCACCTGCCGGATCACGCTGCCGATCGGCCCGTCGGTCGGCTCGCGCGTCAGTTCCACCTCATGGCCGCGCCCCGCCAGCCACGCGCGCAGCGCCGCCTGCTGCGTCGACGTCCCCGCGCCGTCCAGACCCTCCAGCACCACGAACCGACCGCGCGTCGTCATACCCGCTGCCTCTCGATCCCGAGTGATATCGTCCCCGCACCCCTCGCACGTTCCACCCTCGGGTCCAAAGCAAAATCCCCGCTCCGGACCCAAAGTCCGAAGCGGGGATCTCGTACAGCGCGAAAGCCGGCCGGTCCGTTGCTCGCCCGCGGATGCAGAGTCTGTCGGGCGAGACTCCCTCTCCTCCCGACTCCCTCCGGTCCTCTCCTCGTCCCCTCCGTTCGGACCCTCTCCTCCTCAGGACGGAGTCCCAACGGCGGGCCATTCGCGGGGTGCAGTTGCGCAACCCCTCCCACGGCGATCCCTCACCACTTCTCCGGTCGTGACAGCCCTCTGGTCGTCAGGTTCCCTCGGGGTTCCTCCCGATCCCTCTTCGGGTGGTCCCTCCCACCTGACAACGCCTGCCACGTCCTCCTTGGGCGCCTGCTGCGAATGGCGGTTGGCGAAACCGTTCCGGCCGGCTCTCGCCAATCTCTGGGCGGAGTCCACCACACCCCCGTCCCCGAGGCAAGCCAAATCGACCGATTTGGACAACCATTGTCACGTTTATCAAGAACAGGGTCTCAGGCCCGAGCCAACGGCGCTGGAGCACCCAAGGGCCTGCGAAGGCCGCTCAGGCCGAGAACGAACTGCCGCAAGAGCAAGTGCGCTTGGCGTTTGGGTTCTGGAACCGGAAGCCGCCGTTCAACAAGTCCGTCGAGTAGTCCAGCACCATCCCGTTCAGGAACAGAAAGCTCTTCGGGTCCACGAACACCGGGATCCCCTCCACCGTGAAGACCGCGTCCGTCTCCCGGGCCTTCTCCTCGAAAGCCAGCGTGTAGCTCAGCCCCGAGCAGCCGCCGCCCGCCACGCCCACGCGCAGGCCCCAAGACTGCTTGTTCTCGACCTCAAGCAGGCGCCGCACCTCGCGCGCCGCAATATCCGTCACCGTGATCATGAACCAATCCTCTTCATGGCGTCACGCCCGCCGGGGTGGGCCGTTCGGCACCATCGCGCAATCCCGCGGCGCCCGTCAACCTCTCTCCAAGCCAGTTGCCTGCCAACCCGATGCGGTCGCTTCCCGCCCCGTCCGTTCGTTCGATCCGTTCCATCCGTTCGCCCTGACGCGACGGCCCCCGCTCCGTTCCCCTTCCTTCCCGGCATCCCCCCGCCGGAGACCCATCCGCCATGCCCGAGCCCTCCTCCGAAACCGATCACCGCCGGCGCCGACTCGAACGCGCCGAGGCGCTGCTCGACCGCTGGCTCGATCTCTTCGAGCAGGCACTCGACGCCCCGGCCGCCCGTGTCGATGCCTCCCGCACCGTCGAGCTCGCCAACGTCTTCGCCATCTGTCGCCGCATCCTCGAGATCGAGCAACTCGACCGCCGCCTGCAAGAAGGGAACGCCACCGGACATGAGCCTGCCGCCGGCATCGTGGATCCACACCTGTTCGGAGACGGAGTTCCGGCACCTGGCGGCGACGACTCCGGCGACTGAGCGCGCCCGCCTCTTCGCCCTCCGCGCGCAGGTCGATGTCACCCTCTTTGCCCGCCAGGCGCTCGGGCATCATCTCCGCCTGCCCTTCGCGCCGTTCCACCGCACGCTGTTCGCCTGGCATCGGCGCATGGGGGCCCACGCCCTGCCGCATCGCGCCGGACTGCGGTTCGCCCTGGCCGCACCGCGCGGGCACGCCAAGTCCACCGTCGTCTCGCTGCTGCTCGTCCTGCACGATCTGGTCTACGCGCGCGAGCGCTACATCCTGCTGCTCTCCGCCACGCAGCGCCAGGCGCAGCAACGCCTGCGCGCCATCCGCGCGGAACTCGCAGGCGACACGCCCCTCGTGCGCTGGTTTCCGCACCTGCTCCACCGCGTCGGCGCCACCAACCGCACGCTCGAGGCCAACAGCGTGCGCATCGAGGCCTTCGGTGCCGGCGCCGAGATGCGCGGCGTCTCGTTCGACTCGTGGCGGCCGACCAAGATCGTGCTCGACGATGTCGAGTCCTCCGCCGCGGCCGAGTCCGCCCGCCGCCGCCGCGCCCTGCACGACTGGTTTGCCGAGGTCGTCGAGCACCTTGGCGCTCCCTACACGCATCTGCTCGCCATCGGCACAGTGCTGCATCCCAAGGGACTGCTCGCCACGTTACTCGACCGCGCCGACTTCGAGTCGCTGCACTGCCGCGCCCTCGAACGCTTCCCGGCCCCCTCGCCCGAATGGCAGCAGTGGCGCAGCCTACTCACCGATCACGCCGTGCCCGATCGCCGCGAGAGTGCCCGTGCCCACTTCCTTGCCCATCGCGAGACGATGACCGCCGACGCCCGCACGCTCTGGCCCGAGCACGAGGACTGCGAGCACCTGATGACACAACTCGTCGTGCAGGGTCGCCGCGCCTTCTTTCAGGAGAAGCAGAACGAACCGCTCGGCCCCGAGGAGGCGCTCTTCGATCCCGAGACCGCCTGGCGCGCCCGCCGCCGTCCGGATGGAACCGTCGAGCTGCTCGCTCCCGGCGCAGTCACCGCAGCCATCGTGATCGCCCGCGGCGACCTGCGCCTGTTCGCCTACCACGATGCGGCGCTGGGCAAGCGGCGCGCGGCCGGGGCCGGCGACTTCGCCGCGCTCGCCGCCGTCGGACTCGCGCCCGACGGACGCCTTGTCGCGCTCAGCTTGTGGGTGCGGCGCGCACCCGCCAGCGCCCAGGTCGCCGCCCTGTTCGACATGCACGAGGCGCTCGGCTTCGAACGCCTCGGCATCGAGGGCACCGGCTTTCAGGAGTTGCTCACGCTGCCGATCGAGGAGGAGCGCCGCCGCCGCGCGCGTGCCGGCCGACGCGCCGACCTGCCCGTCGAGGTCATTCATCCCCGCCGCCGCAAGGAGGCCCGCATCGCCGCGCTCGAGCCGCTGCTCGCCAGCGGACGCCTCGCTCTCGCCGAGGACCTGCCCGAGGAGTTCTGGATCGAACTTGCCCGCTATCCGCGCACCGAACACGACGACGCGCTCGATGCGCTCGCCGGCGCTGTCGAATTGGCGAACGAGTGGGGCCCTCGCACGGGCACCGTCACCTTCACCCGCGCGCGATCCCAACGCCCGCGGAGTTCCTTCTGATGTCAGCGCGCTTCGACCACGTCCAGCGCCGCGCAAAGGAAGGAGACTTGCAGGTCCCGATGCAGCGTCCACGGGACCGGCTCGATGCCGAAGCGCGCGACGGCTTTGGTGATGGGCGCATCGTCGCCTTTCAGCGCCGCCATGCGCAGTGTCGGCAGCAAGTCGCGCAGCTTGGCGTACGTGCCGCCCGGATCGGGCTGGGTGCGCGCGCGCAGCACGAAGTGCGGAATCTCGCTGACGAGGCAGAGCGGGTCGCCGCCCAGCGCGGCGACGAACTCCATGGAGCTGGGCCGAAAGTGCGCGGCGGTCACTGCATCGCCCTTGGCGAGGAAGAAGTCGCGCATGGCCTGCGAGTGCGGCGTCGTCGAGACGCCCGGCGCGAGACGATGGAACCCTTTTTCGCCGCCGCGGTCGATGTCGTGCAGCCCGAGTCCGGTCTCGTTGGCCGCGCGGGCGAGCCGATCGAACAAACCAGCCTGCCGGGCGCGGTCTGCCCACGCGCGGCAGATCAGAAACCAGGCGCCCTCGGCGAACGCCATGCTGTGCAGCGAGGCGTGCACGTCGAAGGGCGCGCCGGCGGAACGCAGGAAGTCCGCGACGGCGAGATTCTCCGGGCGGGTGTCGCGGTCGTCGATCGAGCGTGGATAATGGAACTCGACATCGTCGGCCGGCGTGTCGCGCGTCGCATGGCGCAGCCACGCGGTGAAGTCGTCGAGCGCGCCGATCCACTCCGCGTTTGCTGCCTCGCCGTCGGGATGAACGTGCGGCACGATCCAGAAGGTCGCGCGTTGCGCCAACTCGACGGCCCAGGGCGCATCGCCGCGCGCCATCGCGGCGGCCAAATGCAGGGCGGTGCGCGGTCCGACCGGTTCGTCCGCGTGCGCGCCGGCCACGATGGACACGCGCATCGGACCGTTGCCCACGCGCAGACCATAGAGCGTTCGCCCCTGGCGCGACGTCCCAATTGCCCGCACGTCGCAATCGGAAAGTGAACGCAACGCCCATGCGCCGGGCGCGAGTGAACCGAAAGGCGAGTCGAGGAAACCGTGGTCCGTTGGCATAACCTGTGGAAAAATCCGCGAGGTGCAGTGTCATGCAAACTGTGACGCATAACCGACTCGCGCACAAGACGCAACCGCGGAGTGAGACCTTGCGATTTCCTTTCTTCAGCTTCAACCTGTGCTTGCATCCCGCAGACCGTGTGCGGACAGTCCGCGTCCTGCGAACGACGTGCGATAATCGGTGAAGGAGTCAGTGCCTTGTCACGCGCACGGGGGAAAAAGTCGGCCAGAAAGAATGGGGAGGATCGCAACGGGAACGGGCTTTCCGAGAAGAAATGCTCGCGTCGCGGTACTGGGGTGCGTATCGCGCCGTCCTTGCTGGCGGCGGATTTCACGGACTTGCAGAGCTGCGTGCGGCCCCTGCCGGCATTGTCGGTCTCGTGGCTGCATCTGGACATCATGGACGGGCACTTCGTGCCCAACATCAGCTTCGGTCCGGGCGTTGTGCACCAGGTGCGCGCGCTCGACGAGTCGTTGTACTTCGACACGCACCTGATGGTCGAGGACCCTCGGCGCTACATCAAGGACTTCGTCGACGCGGGCTCGCAGAACATCACGTTCCATGTCGAGGCGGCCGGCGAGGACAGCCTGAACCTGCTGCGCTACATCCGTCGCCAGAAGTGCCACGCGGGCATCTCGATCAAGCCGAAGACGCCGGTCTCGGCGATCGAGGAGTTGCTGCCCGCGGCGGACCTGGTGCTCGTCATGACGGTCGAGCCGGGCTTCGGCGGCCAGTCGCTGATTCCTTCGACGCTCAACAAGGTGCGCGAGCTGTGCCTGCTGCGCGACCGGTTGAATCTGGACTACATGATCCAGGTGGATGGCGGGATCGATCCTCGGACGGCTCCGCTGGCGGTGGCTGCGGGGGCCGACATTCTCGTCGCCGGCACGGCGGTCTTCGGCCAGCGTCGGCTGCGTTCCAACATCCGCGAACTGCGCAAGAGCATCAATGGCATCGCCTGAGACAGCACGCGCGCTCACGGTCGTCGCGATCGACGGTCCGGTCGGCGTTGGCAAGTCGGCCGTCGCCCGTCACGTGGCCACGCGCCTCGGCTTTCTGTTCGTCGATACGGGCGCGATGTATCGTGCCGTCGCGCTGCGCGTCATGGCGCTGCCGGAGCACGAACGCACCGAGGCCCGCCTGGCCGAACTCGTCGGCGCCCTCGACATCGCGCTCGGCCTCGACGGCTCCGTCACGCTCGACAGACACGACGTGACGCTCGACATCCGCGACGAGTCGGTCAGCCGTCACGTGCATCTGGCGGCCGACAGCCGCGCGGTGCGCGAGGCGCTCGTCGCCAAGCAACGCGCGCTCGCTTGCTCGCGCCCCAGCGTCCTCGAAGGCCGCGACATCGGCACCGTTGTCTGTCCCGATGCGCGGTGGAAGATCTACCTGGACGCCTCGACCGACGAACGCGTCGAGCGGCGCGCGCTCCAACTCGAGGCCCTCGGCAAACCGGTCGACCGCGCGAGCATTCGCCGCAACCTGATCGACCGCGACGCGCGCGACCGCGCCCGCCCCTGGGGTGCCCTGCGTATCGCCGACGACGCCCTCGTCCTCGACACCACCGGCATGACCGAATCCCGCGTCATCGAACTTCTCGTCGCCGTCGTCGAGGCGGGCTGACACCTTCTCCACATTGGTGGATGGGATCATCTGCATGAGAATCCTGCACATCATGGCCTCGCATCGTTGGACGGGTGCGGCGGAGCCGGCGGCGCGGGCGGCGGCGGGACAGGTGCGCGCGGGCCACGAGGTGCTGTTCGCGTTGACGGCCGGCGCGAGTTTCGACGAGCACGCGCGCGCCCTTGGCGTCCCGACGACCGACCGCGTGCCCTTCGAGCGCAGCTATCTGCCGCATCGCAAACTGCGCGACCTGCGCCGCCTGCGCGCGCTTGTGGCCTCATTTCGACCTGACATCGTCCACGCGCACCTGACGCACGATCACGCTAAGCGGCCTTGGCGCTCGGCGCGCGCGGCGCTGCCGGGCGACCTGCTCGTGCGCGTTCCGCGAGAAGCTGCGGAGCGATCCGCTGACGCGCGCGTTGCGCGTGGGCCGCACCGATAGCTTCGTCACGATCTCGGGCTCGATGGCGCGGCGGCAACTGCGCGCGACGTACGGACTCGACGCGGCGCGCATCGCCTGCATCGGCGGGGGAGTGGACGGCGAAGCGATTCGCGCCGTCCGGATCGGGGGCGCTCACTGCGCGCACGCTGGGAGCATCGCGCCCGACGCACCCGTCGCAGGCATCGTCAGCCGTCTGCGGCCCGCTCGCGGGCATCTCTGGTTGCTCGACGCCGCGGCGCGGGTGCTGCCGGCGCGTCCTGCGGCGCGGCTGGTGATCTGCGGGCGCGGCTCATGGAAGGATGAGCTGGCGGCGCACGTCGCGCGGCATCCGGCGCGCGACCAGATCGTGCTCGCCGGCTACGTCACCGGGACGGACCTCGAGGATTCCTACAACGCCTTCGACGTGGCGTTGCTGCTCAAGCCGGGCAACGATGGCGCGTGCCGGGCGGCGCTGGAGGCCATGGCGTGCGGGCGGCCGCTGATCGGCGGCGATCTCGGCGCACTGCACGATCTGCTCGCCGGCACGGAGGCCGGCTGGCTCGTGCCGCCCGACGATGTCGAGGCGCTGGCCGTGGCGCTCGGCCAGGCGCTTGACGACCCGACCGGCTGCCGAACGCGCGGCGCCCGCGCCCGCCAGCACATCGAACGCCACTTCACCGAGGAGGCGATGACCGCGCAGTTGCTCGCGTTCTACGCCGCCCTGCCCGGTGCGCACGATTCTGGCAAGCACGCCTCGCCGAGGTGAACCCGGTGATCGTTTCCTTCGCTCCGGACCTGCTGATGCGGTCCAAGATTGACGTCGCGGCGCGGCACTATGGCGCGGCGGTCTGTCATGTCGCCGACGCGGCGGCGCTCCGGCGCGAGTTGGCACGCGGCGCCGTCGCGCTGGTTCTGCTGGACCTCGATCACGAGGGCGAGGAGATGGTGGCGCTGGTGGCCGAGGCCCGTCAGGCGGGCGCCGGCCGCGTGGTCGCCTTCTGTTCGCACGTGCGCACCGATCTGATTCAGGCCGCGCGCGCGGCGGGCGCCCACACCGTGATGGCCAATTCGACGTTCGCGGCGTCGGTGCCGGGACTGGTGGCGGAAGCCTGTCAGTCCCCCACCCCGACCGCGACGGACTCGTGAGGATTTCCATGGGACTGTTCGACAAGCTGCGTGGTCGCAAGGACGTGCCCCCCGCGCCGGCCACCCCGCCGCCGCAGCAGCAGGGCGACGACTGGCAGGAGCAGGGCACGCCGCAGGAGATGCAGCCGGCCGAGGTGCGCGCGGCTCTGGCGGGGCCGAACCCGCCGCAACTGCTCGACGTGCGCGAGCCGCAGGAGCTTCAGGCCAAGGGCTGGATTCCGGGAGCGATTCACATCCCGATGCGGTCGGTGCCGGAGCGACTCGGCGAACTCGACAAGGCGCGCCCGGTCGTCGTGTACTGTGCGGGCGGCGTGCGCAGCTTCGACGTCGGGTTCCTGCTGATCGAGAGTGGCTTTCGCGACGTGGCGAATCTCAACGGCGGTCTGGCCGCTTGGGATGGCCCGGTCGAGCGCCCCGGCTGAGCGCCCTCACGCCTCGGACTCGTTGCCCAGGCGCGAGACTCCCAGCGTGACCCCCAGCCCCACCACGAGCGCGACGAGGACCAGAATCACGTTGGCCGCCGTCACCGGCGGCGCCGCGGCGATCATCTCGCCCTTCTCGCGCAGCTCCTGGAACGGGTAGATCCCGATCACCGACCCGAGCAGCAGCCCGAGCAGCACGCCGATCGTGGCGCTGTGGTAGCGCGCCAGCAGCGCCTTGAGCGCGTTCGTCAGCGCCGCCACACCCACCAGCACCCCGATGCCGACGGGCAGCAGGATCGTGAAGCCGACGGTCCACGCGCCGCCGATGTCCACCGCCCGCAGCGCCGCCACGAAGTCCTTGATGCCCTTCGAGATCGGCAGATACAGGCCGAAGATCAGCAGCAGGTACGACCCGCTGATGCCGGGCAGCACCATTGCCGCCGACGCGATGACCCCCGCCACCAAGAACACGATCCAGTTCTGGGGAATCGCCACCTCGCGCAGGAAGAAGGCGATGGCGATCATGACGAGCAGACCGGCGACCGTTCCTCCGACGGACGCGGCGTCGAGTGGCCGCATCTGGCGCCAGAGCAACGGCACCCCGCCCAACGTCAAGCCGATGAACAGACCGTACATCAGGTGATGGGCGCGCTCCAGGCCGGCGACGATCGGGCCGGCCATCAGGCCGATCGCCACGACGGCCGCCCCGCCCAGCAGACCGAGGAACAGCAGGCTCGGCAGCCGGAACCGCAACCGGGTCACGTCGGCGACGGATTCGACGAAGCGCTCGTAGAGCCCGAGAGCCAGAACCATCGTGCCGCCCGAGACGCCCGGGATGATGTTGGCGATGCCCATCAGGCCACCGCCGATCAGGGTGCGGACGATGCCGGCCTTGCCCCCTGTGGCGGCCGCGACCTGCGCGGCCTTCGAGGCGGGGGGTGCGGCGGGGGAGGAGGTCATGGGAGGGCCCTTCGGGGAATGCCGTTGGCGATGCGCGCGCATGGTCGGGACGCCCCCCGGTTCGCGGCAAGGCGAAGTTGGGGAATCCCGGAGGGCGGCGCGCCTGTCTCGGATGTGCAATCGGGTTGACATCGCCCGTGTTAGGGGGGGCTAATCCTGCGCTTAACTGGTCTGCTCAGGCGGCTTTGGTGCTGTCGGGCGGGCTTTGACCATATCCCCAACAGATTCAAGGAGGTACGCGTAGAGCCCATGGACATGCTAGCGGTGGGCGCAGGGCTTGCGGGCCTTGTGGTTGGAGCCGGGGCATGTTGGGCATTGTTGCGGACTACCGGCGGTAACAAGCTGCGTCAGGCCCGTGAGGAAGCCGAGCGCCTTCTGGAAAATGCCCGGAAGGATGCGGAACTGCTCAGGGACCGGACCCTGCTCGAAGCGAAGGAGAAGGCAGCCCAGGAGTCGACGCGACTCGAGGGCGAGCTGAAGAAGCGGCGGTCGGACCTTGACCGGGAAGACGGCCGGCTTCGCAAGCGAGAGGAGCAGGTTGAACGCCGGGAAGAACAGCTCGGAAAGCGCGAGCAATCGATCGGTGACAAGGAGAAGTCCCTCGACGATCGGCTGAAGAAGGCGGATGTGGAACGTCGCAAGATCGACGATCTGCGCGACGATCTGATCCGCAAGACGGAAGAACTCACGGGTCTGACCCGTGAAGAGGCCCGGGCGCTGCTGTTGCAGAACCTGGAGCAGGAGGTCCGTCAGGACGCCGCTGCCCTCGTCCGTCGCATCGAAGCCGAAACCCAAGAGGTCGCCGACCGCAAGGCTCGCCAAATTCTGACCCTCGCGCTCCAACGTCTCGCGACGGATCAGGTGACGGAAACCACCGTTTCCGTGGTCAACCTGCCGAACGACGAGATGAAAGGGCGAATCATCGGACGCGAAGGCCGGAACATCCGGGCACTCGAGCAGGCCACAGGCGTGAACATCATCGTCGACGACACGCCCGAGGCCGTTGTGCTGTCCTGTTTCGACCCGATGCGACGGGAGATCGCGCGCCAGGTGATCGACAAGTTGATCGCCGACGGACGCATCCACCCCACCCGCATCGAGGAGATCGTGGAAAAGACCGAGCGCCAAGTGCTCGAAGAAGCCCGTGTGGCAGGAGAAAACGCCTGTATCGAACTGGGAATCCATGACTTGCATCCGGAACTGATCAAGCTCCTCGGACGCTTGAAGTACCGCACAAGCTATGGCCAGAACGTGCTGAAACACAGCGTCGAGTGCGCCCATATCGCCGAGATGGTAGCTTCCGAGCTCGGTCTGGACGCCAAACTTGCCAAGCGCGCTTGTCTGCTCCACGACATCGGGAAGGCAGTCACGCACGAGATCGAAGGTCCGCATGCGGCCATTGGAGCCGAGTTGGCTCGCAAGAACCGCGAACGCCCCGAAGTGGTGCACGCCATCGAGGCGCACCACCAAGAGGTGAAGCCCAAAACCTTGACGGCCGTTCTGGTCATCATCGCCGACTCCGTGTCGGCGGCGCGACCGGGAGCCCGACGGGAAACCCTGGAAAGTTACATCAAGCGCCTTGAAGCACTCGAGGCGATCGCCCAGTCCTTCGACGGAGTCGAAAAGTCGTACGCCATCCAGGCCGGACGCGAAATCCGCATCATCGTCGAGCCCGACAAGCTCAACGACAACGAATGCAGCCTGCTGGCACGCGACATCACGAAGAAGATCGAAGAGGAGCTTCAGTACCCCGGACAGATCAAGTGCGTCGTCGTCCGCGAGACCCGCAAGGTCGAGTACGCCAAGTAAGCCCCTCGTCGCTCAACCCCTGACCTGACACCCCCGCCCCCGACGGCCCCGCGCCGTCGGGGGCGAGCTTTTCTGAAGGCGGAAGGCGGAGTGCAGAGGGGCGGGTGGGTCTTCCGGCGGCTGCCGGTCCACGGGGTCCATTTGGTCCATCGCGTCCATGACGTGGATCAGGTCAGGCGCGGGATGAGGGCGTCGGGGTGCAGGGCGTCCTGGGTGCGCTCGCGCAGGTCCTTGAGGACGACTTCGCCGCGGGCCCATTCGTCGCCACCGACGAGGATGGCGAAGCGGACGCCGGCTTTGGCGGCGGCCTGGAGTTGCTTCGAGAAGCCGCGGGGCTTGTACGAGTAGTCGGTCTCGATGCCGGCGGCGCGCAGACGCATGGCGAGGGCGAAGGCGTCGGTGCGGGCGGAGTCGTCGAGATACAGGACGGCGGCGCGGGGGGCGCGGGGTTCGGCGAGGCGGATGCCTTGGCTCTCGAGGGCGAGCAGGACGCGCTCGATGCCGGAGCCGAAGCCGACGGCCGGGGTGGCGGGGCCGCCGAGTTGTTCGATCAATCCATCGTAGCGCCCTCCCCCACCGATGACCTTGATCGCGCCGTCGAGCGACTCGCAGGTCACCTCGAAGGCGGTCTTGGCGTAGTAGTCGAGGCCGCGCACGAGCCGCGGGTTGATCGTGAAGGGGACGCCGACGGCGCGCAGGGCGGCCTGCAGGCCGTCGAAGTGCGCGCGGCACTCGTCGTCGAGATGATCGATCATGACCGGTGCGCCGGCGACGATGTCGGCGTCGCGCGGATCCTTGGAGTCGAGCACGCGCATCGGATTGGTTTCGAGACGGCGCTGCGAGTCCTCGGAGAGGCGGTCGGCGTGCGTACGCAGGTAGGCGAGCAGCGTCTCGCGATAGGCGGGACGGCATGCGGGCGAGCCGACGCTGTTGATGTGGACGGTGAGTTGGTCGAGTCCGATGCGGCGGAAAAAGCCGTGGAGGACGGCGATGACCTCGGCGTCGGCGGTCGGGTCGGTCTCTTTGAAGATTTCGAGGCCGAGTTGGGTGTGCTGGCGATAGCGTCCGCGCTGGGGGCGTTCGGCGCGGAACATCGGCGCGACGTAATAGAACTTCAGGCCGGTGCCGCTGGCGGCGAGGCCGTGCTCGAGGACGGCGCGGCAGACGGAGGCCGAGCCCTCGGGGCGCAGCGACAGCGAGCGGCCGCCGGCGTCCTCGAAAGTGTACATCTCCTTGGAGACGATGTCGCTGGTTTCGCCGGCCGTGCGGCGGAAGAGTTCAGTGTATTCGACGACCGGGGTCTCGATGTAGCGATAGCCGTGGGCCTCGACCCACTCGGCGTAGCGGCGGCGCAGCTCGACCCACGAGGCGGAGTCGTAGACGGGACTCGAGAAGCCGACGGGCAGGACGTCGTCCATGCCGCGGATTGCCTGGAGCGGTTCTTTGCGAGACATGCGAGCATCCGGCGGGGAGGTTGCCCGGTCGGCGTCCGGGGGCGGGCAGGGTGGGAAACCGGCCCACGGGAGGTCGAGCACAAAGTCCCGCGGGGCCCGGGTCAGAACTCGATTTCGAGCCAGACGAGGCGATGGTCCGAGGCCTTCTCGGCCTGGGCATGGCCTTCGGGGTCCTCGTCGGCCGAGGGCCAGAAGACGCCGCCGTCGACGATGCGGATGTCGGGGCTGGGCAGAAGGTAGTCGACGCGGAAGCCCTCGCGCCAACTGGCGGTGGCGCGCTCGTAGTACAGGGGCGGGCCGGGCTGGCGGCCGCGCAGGGCGCCGGTGCTGCTGTGCAGGTCGCCGGGGTCGTGGATGCCGGGATGGTCGAGCAATTGGCGAATGGCGATTTCACCGGTGGCGATGGGATCGGAGTTGAGCGAGGCGTTGAGGTCGCCGGCGATGATGAAGGGGCTTCCTTTTGCGAGCCCGCCGCGCCGGCCGCCGTCGTCGTACAGCGCCGGGTCGTCGGCCAGATAGTGGACCCAGAACTTGATCTCGTCGAAGTTGCGTCGGCCGTTACGGTCCTCGGGACCGTCGAAGACCGGCGGCGTCGGGTGCGAGACGAGCACGTGGAGCGTGCGCCCGTCGATGTCGATGGGCACGTCCCAGTGGGACTTGCTGGAGAGGCGGAAGACTTCGAGGGCCTCGGGGGAGTACCAGTCGGGGGGGATGTGGTTGCCGGGAAGGTCGAGCCAGCGGAAGGTCTGGAAGGTGCGGGCGCCGGCGCGCTCGATGGGATAGCGCGACAGCAGCCCCATGGCGTACTGGCCGGGGTACTCGCCGTAGCCGAAGGAGTCGTTGCCGTGGACGCGGGTGCCGCGGTCGGCATCGGTGGCGACGATTCCGTCATTGTCGAGATCGCGGCCGCTGAGAATACCGGTATTGCAGGGTTCGACGAAGGCGTGCTCGAAGCGCAGCGGCGCGTCGCCCTGGGCGAGGTAGCGCGCATGGAAGAGCCAGGCGTTGCGCTCGAGCGGGGCGCCCTCGCGCGCGACAGCATCGTAGTCGTGGTCGAGTTCGTTCAGCACGAGGATGTCGGGCTGGATGCGCTGGAGGATGGCGGTGGCGGCGAGCAACTGCGGGTTGGCGCCGCGGCCCTGCGCATCGACCTCTTCGAGCTTGGCGGTCGAGATCAGCTCGATGTTGAACAGCGCGACGCGCACGCGTTGCGACTGGCGCTCGACGACATCGGTGGGCAGGCGGCGCGCGGTGCAGCCGGCCGCGACGAGCAGCACCGCCGCGATCAGCAGGGGAGCGGCGAGCGTGCGCACGAGGAGTTGTCCGGGGCGCGGGAGTCGGCTCATGATCGCTGGCATCCTTTCCGTCGGTTCAGGCGCGCGCATCCAGCAGATGGCGCAGCAGGTCCTCGGCCTTCGGGACATCGGTCGGCAGGTCGACGCCGATGGAGTCGTGGCGCACCTCGGGGCACAGGATCGTCGCGCCGACTTCGAGGAAGCGGAGCTGCTCGAGCTTCTCGGTGAGTTCGAGGCGAGTCTGTTCGAGGCGGACGAAAGCCTCGAGCGATTCGCGGCGGTAGACGTAAAGCCCGAGGTGCTTGTAGCCGAACAGGTGGCCGGGGGCGTCTGCCTCGACGGCCTCGACGCGGGCGTGCGACGGGATCGGCGAGCGGCTGAAGTAGAGCGCGCGCGAGTCGGCGCCGCGGACCACCTTGACGATGTGCGCCTGCTCGAACTCGTTGCGATCCAGGATCGGAATGCAGGCGGTGGAGACGTCGGCGTCGGAGCGCTCGAGCAGCGCGGCCAGCGCGGTGCGGATCGTCTGCGGGGCCATGGCGGGCTCGTCGCCCTGGACGTTGATGACGATCTCGGCCTTGCGGCCCTTCAGGGCGGCCTGAATGCGGTCGGTGCCGGAGGGGCACTCGGGCGGCGTCATGACGGCTTCGCCGCCAAAGCCCGCAACGGCGTCGGCGATACGGGTGTCGTCCGTGGCGACCAGCACTTCGGCGATGCCCTCCGTGGCGCGGGCGGCCTCGTAGACCCACTGCACCATCGGCTTGCCGAGCAGGAGGGCGAGAGGTTTACCGGGGAAGCGCTGGGCGGCATAGCGGGCGGGGATCACGGCGACGACGTGCGGTTGGTCCATGTGGGTGCGAGTCCATTTCGGGGGCGATGTCGGGATTGCGCCTCGGGGCGCCGGGGGACGCAACTGGACTCATGGCAGGGGCCACGAGTCAGATGGTCGGAGCGGACATCGAATGCAGGCAACGCGACCCATGAAGTGCCTCGGACGACTGGCCGTCTGGTGCGTGCTGGCCTGCGCCGTGGTGGCCGGGGCACAGCCGCCGCCCGAGGGCATCCGGCGCGGCGAGCGGCACGATCTGATTCCCGGCATCCGGCGCGTGGAGATCAGTCAGTTGGCGCAGGACGGAGCCTGGCGGGCGGCGATGCTGGCGGTGGACCGCACGGCCGGGCGGGTGGCGGTGCAGGCGGTGCTGCCCGGCGGCGACGGGGTGTCGGCCGGGCAGATGGAGGCGCTGATGGCCGGCACGGAGCACCAGGGCGGCTTCGTCGTGGCGGTCGGCGACGCGCCGACCTCGGGCGTCGTGCTGGTGGACGGGACGCTGCGGAGCTGGCCCGGGGCCGGCCCGCATCTGGTGGCGCGGGCCGAAGGCACCTGGCGGCTGATTGATATCGGGGATTTGCAGGGCGTCGTGTGGTCGGACACCGGGACGAGCGTCCCGTTGCTGGGGATCAACCAGGCGCCGGCCGGCGCGGGGGCATGGCTGGTGAGCGGCCCGCTGGACGGCGACGCGGCGGCTGCTTGGCCGGCGTCGGCCGTGGCGATGGCCGTGGCGCCGGGGGGCGACAACGCGCAGCCCGGGCCGTCGGTTTGGGACCGGTCGCTGACAGCGGCGCAGCGGGCATGGCGTCCGCGGGCGCCGCGCCCGGTGGGCGACCTGCGGCTGGGCCGTGGCGAGTGGGCGCTGATTCTGTCCGGCGATCTGGACGAGCGAGTCCGGCTGGAGCTGGCGACGGCGCGCGACCTGCGGTTCGAGGCATCGCTGCCGGCCGACGTGGCCCTCGGGGTGTGGACGGTGCCGGCGGGCCGGTGGGTGGTGGATGCGCTGGGGCAGGAGCACGCGCCGGACAGCGAGCCCGCGCGGGGCGCGTTGCGCGCGTACGTGGCGCTGGACGACGGCGGCGATCGGCTGTGGTTGGTCGAGTCGGGCGGTGGCTCTCGGGGCGAGCATCCGTTCGCGACGGGGGAGATGGTTTCGATTCTGCGGCGGGAGGGTGCGCGAACGATCGCCGAGCTGCCGGCCGGCGCGCGGCGCCTGCTCGCCGAGCCGCTGGAGCGGGCGCGGATCGGTCGCCAGACGGTCGCGCCGGCGCGCGTGGCGCTGCTGGCGGGGCCGGGGCGCCCGGAGCTGCGGGCCACGGGCAACACGGCGTGGCGACCGCTGCCGGTGGCGCTGACCGATGGCTCGAACGTGCTGGACGAGCGAACCGGCCCGCATCGCCTGGTGGACGGCAAGGCGGGGGACGATCCGGCTGCGGAGACCTTCTGGGCGGCACCGCTCGACGGCGCGGGGCGGACGGCCGGGCGGGCATGGGCGGAGCTGCGTCTGGAGCAGCCGGCCCGCGTGCACGCCGTGGATCTGGTGCACATCGAGGCGAGCGGCTTCTCGCCGCACTTCAATCTCAAGGGATACCGTCTCCTGGGGCGCGAGTCGGCAAGCCAGCCGTGGCGGCTGCTGGCCGAGGTGCGACACGAGACGCCGGTCGCGCGCGAACGCGTGCGGGTGAGCTGGCCGCGGCCAATCGAGACGATTCGCCTCGAAGTGCAGGAGCCGAACTTCGCGGGCGGCGCGACGGCGCGCCTGGCCGAAATGATCGTGTGGGGAGAAGACCCGGGCGACGGCTCGAGTCGCCGCCGATGACAAGTGCACCCGCGACGCATCCTGCGCGTCGGGCAGGGTTGAGTTTTCGCCAAACCACAGTTCACGGATTGCGCACCGTCATCTTATCCGAAGCCGAATCAAACGAGTTCGGAGAAT
Organism: Candidatus Sumerlaeia bacterium; assembly: GCA_019634695.1. Classification (GTDB taxonomy): domain Bacteria; phylum Sumerlaeota; class Sumerlaeia; order SLMS01; family JAHLLQ01; genus JAHCAW01. The sequence continues at coordinate 38,239 of JAHCAW010000011.1, read as the reverse complement.
CGGACACAGTCCATGCAGTGGCCGCGGAGGGACGGCAGAAACCGGAGGCGAAGGCACGCGCCCTCAATTGCGCTTTTTCCTCCGCGACGATTCCGTCTTGGCCGAGGCTTCCGCGGACAGGCAGAGGTGCTGAAGCCGACTGTACGAATCCGTATCAGTTGATGAGGCGGACCCAATCTCGCCCCGGCAGGGGCGAAACAATCGTAGCCCCGGCATTCATGCCGGGGAAATGTTCCAAAGTAGTCGGACCCCGGCAGGGGTCCAACAGGTCATCGCTGCGGCCGGAGAATCGCCATGGCTCACACCTACACCGTTCTGCTCTACCATATCATCTTTTCGACGAGAGCCCGGGAACCCATCCTTACCTGCGATGCCCGCTCAGTTCTGTTTCCTTACATGGCCGGGATTATTGCCGGCCAAGGCGGCAAGGCGCTGATCGTCAACGGCGTCAGTGACCACGCTCACATCCTGTGCCGCCTGAGGTCGAAACCGGACGTTGCGGAGGTGGTGCAGGCGATCAAGGGTGGATCGTCGGCATGGTTCAACAAGGAGGCCGGGCTGGGAACCCTGCATTGGCAGGAGGGGTATGGAGCATTTACGGTAAGTTACTCGCAGCGGGATCGAGTCTTTCGCTACATCGAGGGTCAAGAGGCACATCATCGGAAGCAGAGCTTCGCGGAGGAATTCGAAGGTTTTCTGATTAAACACGGCGTTGAATATGACCGGCGATTCTTCCTCGATTGATGCGTGTGTTGTTGGACCCCTGCCGGGGTCCGTTCAAATTCGGTCTGACATCCCCGGCATGAATGCCGGGGCTACGATTGTCGGGTCCCTGCCGGGACCCATCATAGGGTTTCGGGAAATCGGAAACTGTCGGCAAAGGTGCCAGGCACTGCTCCGGGAGGGCGCGGCGCAACGGGAGGGCGTGACTATGCCGCCTCGCTCGCGCCCCCGTCTGCGCCAAGGCTTCCGTCATCGCCAAGGTCTCCGCCTTCGCCAAGGCTTCCGCCTTCGCCAAGGCTTCCGTCTTCGCCAAGGCTTCCGTCTTCGCCAAGGCTTCCGTCTTCGCCAAGGCTTCGACGGACAGGTAGACGGACAGGTAGACGGACAGGTCGATGGACAGGTCGACGGTCGGGCCGGGGTGTGGAAGTCTGTCTTCCGAAGCCGTATTACTCCACGCGGTCGAAGACGAGGAGGCTGACGTCGTCGCGGATGCGCGAGTTGGCGGCGTGGCGTTCGAGCAGCATGAAGAGCACGGGCGAGACCTGCTGGAGGGGCTGGCCGTAGGCGTTGGCGATGAAGTCCAGGAACGCTTCGCCCTCGAGCATACGGCCGTCGACCGAGGTGGATTCGGTCCAGCCGTCGGTGTAGAGGAAGACGCGATCGAAGACGTCGAAGCTCGTGGAGCACTCGTCGTAGGGTTGGGGCGGCACGGCGGCCAAGCCCAGGGGCAGACCGTAGGGGGCTTCGAGGAATTCGGGTCCGCCATCGCAGCGCCACATGACGGCGTGCGGATGGGCGGCGCTGGCATAGCGCAGCGTCTCGTCGGCCGGGTTCCAGACGCCGAGCCACATGGTGACGAACTGCTCGGGCTCGAGCTGGTTTTGGAACCAGTGGGAGAGTTTGAGCAGGATGTCGGCGGGTCCGATGGCGCGGTGTGCCTCTTGCAGGGCGGCGCGCAGGAGGGCGCGGGCGGTGGCCATGGCGACCATGGCGGAGGCGCCGTGGCCGGCGACGTCGGCCATGCAAATGGCGACGCGGCCGTCGGCCAAGGGGACGACGTCGTAGATGTCGCCGCCGAAGTTGTGGCAGGGGCGGCAGTGGGCGGCCACGCGCAGGCCGGCGGCGGGGGGGAACTCGTGCGGCAGGAACCGCGAGATGATGCGGGCGATTTCCTCGAGCTCGCGGCGGTTGGCCTGATGGGCGCGGTGGAGCGCCTCCTGCGTCTCGTCGAGCTTCTTCTGCAGGATGCGGTCCTGCTCCATCGCCTGGGCGACGGCGACGCCGACCTCGCGGGCCTGCTCGAGCTGGACCGCCAGCGAGGCGACTTCCTGGCGGAGCTGGACAAGCTCCTCCTCGGCAGCCGTCTGCTGCGCCTCAGACTGGATGTGCTCGCTCATTCAAAACCCCGGGACCAAAGGAGTCCCCACCCACTCCGGTCCCGCATTCGCCTTGTGACCGGGCCCTTCACCCCCGAGAGTGACCATGCCGTTGCGGAGCACGGCAATCGCTTTCTGACGCGCCGCCGGGCCCGCCGCCGACAGCCTTTAATCGTCGGTCCGCGCCCCGCCCGCGCCCCGTCGTGATGCCGTCATGCTGACCTCAATCCCGACATCGGCGCTCGTCCTTCTCAATCTGATCGTCATCGTCTTCGTGGTGCGCGAGCGCAAGCGCACGCAGTCGGGCGGCTTCCTGCTGCTCAACGCCGCCGCCCTGATCCTGTGGTCCGCCGGCATGCAACTGTGGCGCGCCGTCCCGCACAGCCTTGCCGCGCTGTGGCTCCACACGCTGGCCTCGCTGCTGATCTGCGCGAACCTGGCCTACTACGCCGCCACGCGCCCGCGGCCGTTGATGCCCGCCTTCGAGCGCAACTGGAACGCCCGCCTCGCCTTCTTCCTGCCCGCGGTCATGCTCTCGTTCTACGGCGACTACGGCACGGCCGTCGAGTTGCGCGGCGTCAACGCGTTCGTCTACCGCAGTTGGAGCGACCTGTGGCTGTCGGAAGGGCACCTGCCCCTGCTTGGTCAGACCGGGCTGCTCATGGCCACGGTCATCATGCTCGCCATGCGCACGCGCGAGGTCTCGCACCGTCCCGATCGCAACCTGCCGCGCCACCTCGCCGCCGCCATCGTCGCGCCCTCGCTCTTCTTCCTGCTCTTCGGCATCGTGATCTCCTACCACCCGATGACGCTGCTGCCCAGCCCGAGCCTGCTGCTGGCGCTCATCGCGCAGCTCGCCATCCTGGTGGTGATCCGGCAGGAGGAGATCGAGCGGCCGCTGTATCTCTCGCGCTGGATCTTCTACTCGATCACGGTGCTGGTGGGCTTCTTCATCGCGCACCTGCTGTTCACGCTCTACGAGTCGGTGACGGCGACGGTGCTGCTGGCGCCGACGGTGCGCGCGACGATCCTGCTGACGATCGTGGTGCTCGTCGTGATGGCCTCGATCCCCGGTGTGCAGACGGTGTTCGACCGTCTGATGTTCCGGCGCGCATGGGAGTATCGCCAGCTCGTGCGCGCGGCCCAGCAGGAGCTGTTCGAGACGCGCGTGCGCCTGCGCCGCGCCGAGCGCCTGAGCGTCGTCGGCGAGATGGCCGCCCGCATCGCGCACGAGATCAAGAACCCGCTGGGGCCGATCAAGGGCTACACGCAGATGATGCGCGAGCAGCTCGAGCGCATGGACGACTTCCCGCAGCGCACGCGCTTCCTGCGCCACCTCGAGATCATCGCCGAGGAGGTCGAGACGATCGACCGCAAGGTGCGGCACCTGCTCGACATGTCGCGCCAGCCGGCGCTGACCGTCGAAGCCGAGGACATCAATCGCATGGTGGCGCGCGCGGCGACGCTGCTGCGCCTGGAGGCGGAATCGCTGGGCACCGAGGACGGCCCGGCGCCCCACGCGATCCGCGTGCGCGAGATGCTCGACCCCGCGCTGCCGCTCGTGCCGTGCAATCGCCCGCGACTCGAGGAGGCGCTCTACAACCTGTGCCGCAACGCCTTCGAGGCGGTCGGCCGTTCCGGCACGATCACGCTGCGCACGCGTCGCGAGCAGGCCGACGACGGACGCCCCGGCGTCGCCATCGTCATCGAGGACGACGGCCCGGGCTTTTCCGAGGCCGCCCGCATTCATCTCTTCGAGCCATTCTACACCGAAAAGGACACCGGCACGGGCCTGGGACTCTCGATCGTCAAGTCCCACGTCGAGCTGCACGGCGGCGCCGTCACCTTCCGCGAGCGCGAAGAGGGCGAGTCCGGCACGCTGGCGACGCTGTGGCTGCCGCTCGAGCCCCGCCTGGCGGAACCCACGCCGCTGGAGACGCTCCGCCATGCCGCGCAACCAACCGGCGCCTCGCCAGCAACAGACGCCCGCCTGACCGCCGACGGCTGACCGTATCGCGATGTCGGAAGAGAAACGAAGTGGTGGAGCGTACGAGACTTGAACTCGTGACCTCCGCGCTGCCAGCGCGGCGCTCTACCAACTGAGCTAACGCCCCACTTCGCTCGCCCTGTGTGGGCAAGGGCGTGTTGCTTCGGCCGGAGCCGGCGGCGCGTCAAGAGTTTTCCCCGCGCCCCGCGAAATGCCGAAACACGCCCGCAACGGGCTCCATGAGATCAGGCGTCCGCCTTCTTGCGCGCGGGTGCCTTGCGGCCCTTCTTGGCCGCCGGTGCCGCGGCGCGCGCGGCCAGCAGTGCACGCGCCTGCTCCGCCGTCACGTCGCCGGGAGCGACGTCCTTCGGCAGCGTCGCGTTCACCGCGCCGTCCGTCACGTACGGGCCATAACGCCCGTCGAGCACCTGGATCTTCTTGCCGTCAACCTCGCCGAGGTCCTTGAGCACCGAACGCGACGTCGTGCCGCGCGCCCCGCGGGCGCCCTTCGGCTCGGCCAGCAACTCCAGCGCACGCTCGAACCCGACCGTGTACACGTCGTCGTCCTTCTTCAGGCTGCGGAAGTCCTTGCCCGCCTGCACGTAGGGGCCGAAGCGCCCGATGTTCGCCAGCACCGACTCGCCCGACTCCGGATGCGTGCCCAGCTCGCGCGGCAGCGACAGCAGCCGCAGCGCCGTCGCCAGATCCACTTCCTCCTCGCTCATCCCGCGCGGCAGCGACGCCCGGCGCGGCTTCGGCGCCTTCTTGTCCTTCGGCGTCTCGCCCAACTGCACGTAGGCGCCAAAGCGTCCCAGCGCCGCGTAGATCGCCTCGTCCGTCTCCGGGTGGCGACCGACGACGCGCGGGCCTTCGCCCTTCTGGCGGATGAGTGCCAACGCCTGCTCGACCGTGAAGTCGGCCGGCGCCACGTTCTCCGGCACGCTGGCCGCCGACCCGTTGGTGCCGTCCGACAGCGCCACGAACGGGCCGTAGCGCCCGATGCGCACGACGACGTCCGCGCCCGAGGAGGGATCGGTGCCGATCTTGACGACCGGGAACTCGATGCGGCCCTGCTCGCGCTCGATCAGCCCGGCCAACCCCAGCGCCGTCTGCTCGTCGGGCGATGCCGGGTCGCCGCGATAGAACGTGTGCAGGTGGCGCCGGCCGGCCAGCTTGCGATCGGCAATCTCGTCCAGCTCCTCCTCCATGCGCGCCGTGAAGCCCAGATCGATGTAGTGCCCGAAGTGCTTGCGCATCAGGTCTATCACGGCCATCGCGGTGAACGTCGGCACCAGGTTCTTCGACTTGGGCGGCTGCACGACATAGCCCCGCGCCATGATCGTGTCGATGATCGAGGCGTACGTGGACGGGCGACCGATGCCCTCCTCCTCGAGCTTCTTGACGAGCGAGGCTTCGGTGTAGCGCGCCGGCGGCTGCGTGCTGCGCTCCTTCGGGGTCAGTTCCTTGAGGCGCCGCTGGCCGTCGCGGCCCAGCCGTTCGCCCTCGCGAAGGTCCGGCAGCACCGTCTCCTGGTCGCCGATGTCGGCCGCCGGATCGTCGCTGCCCTCCACGTAGGCCCGCAGGTAGCCCGGGAACAGGATCTTCTTGCCGCTGGCCGAGAAGACCGCCGGCCCGTCCGATGTCGCCGCCGACACCTCGACCACCGTGCGCAGCACCTCCGCGTCCGGCATCTGGCTGGCCAGCGTGCGCTTCCACACGAGTTCGTAGATCTTCTGCTCGTCGGCGGAGAGGAACGGCGCGACCTCCTGCGGCAGGCGCCCCAGATCGGTCGGCCGGATCGCCTCGTGCGCCTCCTGCGCGTTGCGCGACTTCGTGCGATACTGCCGCGGCCCGCGCGCGTAGTCCGCCCCGTAGAGCTGGCGAATCTGCTGCTGCGCCTGAGCCAGTGCCCGCTCCGACAGCGTCACCGAGTCCGTGCGCATGTACGTGATCAGACCGATGCGCTCGCCGTCGCCCAGGTCCACGCCTTCGTACAGCCCCTGCGCGGTCCGCATGGTGCGCTGCGCACTGAAGCCCAACTTGCGGTTGGCCTCCTGCTGCAGCGTCGAGGTGGTGAACGGCGGCGCCGGCTTCTGGATGCCCGGCTTGCCCTCGACCCGCGAGACCGTCCACGGCAGGCGCGCGAGCGCCTCGGCCGCCAGATTCCGGGCCCCGTCGGCGTCAAGCATCAATACTTGCCGCGCCTTCAGCTTGCCCGTCGTCGGATCGAAGTCCTTGCCCGAGCACACCCGCCGCTCGCCCACACGCACCAGACCCGCCGTAAACTCGCCCACCTCAGAGCTGAACGTCGCCTCAAGGTCCCACCACGCGCTGGCCACAAAGGCACGCCGCTCCTCCTCGCGCTCCACGATCAGCCGCACGGCCACCGACTGCACGCGCCCGGCGCTGAGCCCCGACTGCACCTTGCGCCACAGCACCGGCGACAGCGAGTAGCCGAACAACCGGTCCAGAATCCGCCGGCTCTCCTGCGCCTCCACCAGATGCGGGTCCACATCGCGCGGATTGTCCAGCGCCGCGCGGATCGCCTCCGGCGTGATCTCGTGAAAGACAATCCGGCGCACGGGCACCTTGGGCTGCAGCACCTGCGTCAGGTGCCAACTGATCGATTCGCCCTCGCGATCCTCGTCCGTTGCCAGCAGCACGGCTTCGGCCTCGCGCACGGCCTTGCGCAACTGCGCCACGAACTTCTGCTTGCTGTGCGGCACGACATAGTAGGGCTGGAAGTCCCCCTCCAGGTCCACGCCGAAGCGCGCCCAAGGCCGATCCTTGATCGCGTCGGGGATTTCGTCGGCCTTCTCCGGCAGATCGCGCACGTGCCCATAGGAGGCCACGACCTTGTAGTCCTTGCCGAGGAATCGACCGATGGTCTTGGCCTTGGCGGGCGACTCGACGATGACCAGCTTGGACATGGGCTCAGGAATCCGGGCGGATGGGGGGAGAACACTCGTCGCCGGCGGGGGCAGCTCAACAAACCTGAGCCGGGGCCCCCGGGCTCGGGGGGGCAAGGCCAAGCGGAGCCCCCCGCCCGAGGCAAGGAAAAAGGCCCCCCGCCGCCCGGCCCGCCCTCACCCCGGCGCCCCCAGCCGGCCCCAACCGGGCGAAGCACACCCCCCGACGCCCAAACCCGGGACCCGCCTTCGCCGCGCAATTTCGGGCTTGCGTTCGGCGGGGGGACCCGTGCTTTCTACCGCCCCCCGCGGTCGCCCCGCCAGCACCCGGGCCATCTTGCTCCCCTATAGCTCAATCGGTAGAGCGGCGGACTGTTAATCCGTAGGTTCGTGGTTCGAGTCCACGTGGGGGAGCCATTTCTCCAAATCACACAAAGCGGCCTCTTCGGGGGCCGCTTTTTCTTTTTCCCCCGCTAGCGCAAGTGCAATCAAATCAAAGGGTTGCCGGTATTCCGGGATCACGCGCTCGCCGTCCCAGAGGCAGTTCGAGTGCACTGTTTCCAGCAACACCCGCTTCTGGCTCCGATCGGAGCTTTCCCAAGCATTCACAGCCCTTTGGACGAGTTCGAGTAGCTCCACGCCCTTGTCGTAGAACTTGAAGTCGGCGCGGTTCAGGCCCTCGATCTTTGCCTCGGCCTCCATCACGTCCTTCTCAAGCCCCGCCTTGTGGTGCTCGTACTGCTCCTCCGTGATCCGGCCATCCAGCCGGTCCTTGTAGATCAGGTCGAGCCGTCGCCGGAGGTCCTTCATCCTACCCATCAGGGCGTCCATCTGCTGCTCGGTGAACTCCCGGTGATCCGTGGCAGATTGCTTCAGAGCCGTCAACAGCCAGTCAGAGATTTCCGGGCGCAGGTGAATCGCCTGTAGGCTCTTCCAGAAGGCCAGCGCGACGACTTCTTCGCGGACGTACCTGGTGGGGCATTCGCCTCGGTTCTTCGTGCAGTGGTAGTAGACGTACATCCCTTTCTTCTCCTCACCGACCATGGCGCACCCACAGTGGCTGCATCGCAGGAGCCGAGCGAAGATCCACCTTGAAGTGTCTTGGTAGAGCCGCCCCTTCTTCCGGTTCTCGAAGGCCTCCTGAGCCGCCTTCCATGTCTCACGATCGATGAGTGGCTCGTAGCGCCCGCGAAAGCGTTCGCCGTTCCAGACGAACTCGCCCATGTACAGCGGGTTCTTCAAGATACCGAGCACGTAACTCATGGTGACCCTCGTTCCCTTGCTGAACGTGAGCCCCATATCGGCGGCCAGCTTGGTCAACTCGCGCTGAGTGTAGCGACCAGTCGCGAAGGCCTTGAACAGGCGGGTGACGATGGGACCAGTCTCAGGATCCGGCTCGATGATGCGCTTCCCATCGTCCCCCATTACGTTCCGATAGCCGACGGGTGCTCGCGACGGCCAGATGCCTTCGCTGGCCTTCTGGCGCATCCCCTTGCTGGTCTCTTCGGAGAGGTTGTCGCAGTAGTTCTTCGCCATCAGCACCTTGATGCCGTGGATGAACTTCTCGGATGATCGCGACTGGTCGGAGAGGACGATCCCCTCCTTGACGAAATGTACCTCGACATCGAGGTCGTCCAGCGTCACCCAGTCCTTGATGTTCCTGTAGAGGCGATCGGTCTTCTCGACCAAGATCACCCGGCAGGACTTGTGGCGTCGCAAGTACACCAACATGTCCGAGAAGGCCGACCTCCCGGCTCGTTTCGCAGTCTCGACGTCCTGGAATTCGCATGCGATCCGGAGCCCGTTCTGAGCGGCATACTCGCGCAGGAGCTTTTCTTGGGCCGCCAGCGAGTACCCCTCCTCGTTCTGCTCCTTCGAGGATACACGGGTATAGATCAGGCAGGTGGCCGTCTGTCGGGTTTTTTCCTGATTTTGTACTGAATGGGTCATGGGGCTGTCTCTCCACATGGGCATAGGACCCCAACGTGGCAGAGAGACCTCGGATTGGCCAGCAAAATCCGCGTGGGCAACTACGTGTCGTGGCACAGCGAAACCCATGGATGGCTAGCGACGCATGCTTTGCTCGTGCCTCAGGAGCGACTGAATGCCGTCAATCCAATGCTGTTGGCACCAGGCAGATCAGCAGAGGTACTTGTGGGCAGAGTTCTATTCATCGTCAGCACACAGCGAAAAAATGGAGCAGGTTGACCCATGAGTGAACTGCCGCAGCCAATAGTCCCGAATCTGGGATCGCCGGAGACTCCGGAACCTCTCTTGCCGGTGATGATCTGCCTGATCCCACTGCATGAGATCAACTCGGCCCTCGCGTGCTGTCGGACGCTGCATGGGCACGCCATCACCGCGGAAGCAACAGAGTATCTGGAGGGTGAGCTGATCGACGACAACGTGGCGCGGTTGGGAATGACCCAGGTCGCCGCTGTAGAGTGGGGACCAACTTGCTGGGCCGACGAGGAGTACCAGGCATCGATCTATACGCTACCGATTCCGGCGCACGGTATGATGGTCGTCGTGCGGTGGTGGGATGGGGCACCACGCTGGTGGAGCCACGGCGCAAGCACGAGTGCCATCGATGGTGTCATCGAGTCACTGGAGCGAAAAGTTGGGCGAACCTGCAATCGCGTCGTGGGGCATCCTCCCGCCTGACTGTAGGACGGTGTCTTCCTGAACCGACGTCCCCACGAGCGCGGCGAAAGCGTTCCGATTCGGATCGAGCCTTCATGGGCCTCCTCACCGAAACACTTTACCCCAGCCCGTTGAGTCGATCGACCGCCCGCTCGAACTCAGCACGCGTGAGTGATCGCGGCCCGCCGTGCAGATTGCGGATGATCCGTTCTTTCCCCGCCAAGTCTTCCTCCCCGATAAAAAGTTCGACGGGCACGCGAGTCATTCCGCAGCGACTCTGTCTCCAAGCCTCAAGCATGGCCGCGAATCGGGCCAGACCATCAAGCACGACAATCTTCTTACCGTAGTAGTAGATCAAGAGAGGAGCGTAGATCGGCTTCACACAGTAGGACTCAAAGATTTGCTTCATCGTCGAATCCTCCAAATTGTAGCTTTTGGGATCCCGAAGCAGGGGAAAGCCTGCGCTTTCATAGTTTGCGAAATCAACCCTGCCCGCGGGGTCGTAACCAAGAAGATACTCGGGACCTATCAGCCCATAACTGCACTTTGTTCGCCGGTGATTCTGCAAAAGTTCGACCCCCATCTCAGCGACTTCTTTGGGATCAGGCTTGTTGGGCAGCTTGGGCACCCCCGTGCTTATCGGCAAAGGATCCGTGAGTCCCAGCCGACGCTGAACCTGCGGATCATCCAAAGTCGGGCGATCATCCCGAAAACCTTCCGCTGGCCGAGTAGTCAGCAGGTACTCGATGCGTCGTTCCATCTGATCCAAGCGTGCATCCAGACCGCCTCGCTCTGATTGCGACATCCAGTCCCGCAGCGCGGTGGCGACAACGTTGGACTCCGAATCGTTCTCGCCCCACAGTCGCTCCGCACGTGCCTTGATCCGATCGAAGAGTGGCTCAGGAATGTTCGTTTGCAGCTTCTTCGTCTTCACGTCCTTTTCCATGAGCATGCTCCTGTTTTGTGCGGTGGGCGATTGCCCGACGACGGCCCGTGGTCGCTCTCATTGCCTTCGGCTATCTGGCAAACTCGGCGTGAATTGCTTCAAGCTTATTTACAGCCTCATGTAGGACCAGGGCAGCCGCCTGCGCCAACCGCTCCTGCTGATATGGGGACAACTCCACATCCGCCAGGTCAAAGGGTCCGTGGATCTGCAACAGCCTGGCAGCGAAGTACATCGTCTGGGGAGCTTCGATGAGCCTGCGCTCAGCGAGCATGAGAAGAAGCAAGTCGGCGGCCTGGGGAACGCGGATCGTGGTGCCGTCGACTTCATCCCGTCGTGCTCGGCTGCTCCAGAGTGCCAGCGAATCGGCAGACACGCCAGCCTGCTCAGCGGTTCGGACGACCACGCTGTGACCGTCAGGCAGAGGACCAACCCTGCTCTCAACCCGTGCCCGACCATGTGCAGCGGGCACGAGCACCTCAATCTCCACTGTGGCGCGGCTCTCCATCCAGCACGAGGCGGCCTGACTGCCAACCAAGAGCCACGAGAGGCCGTCAGCAGCACGAGCGGCGGCCTGAAGTGTGAGCAGCGTGTCCGGGATCATGATCGCATCGACGAGGGGCTTCTGGCCCTCGAAGCGCAACATCCGGATTCTCTCTCGACCTGGAGGCTTCATCGCCTGCGTCCTTTCTGGAGTCGGATATGGGGATTTCAGTGGTCTTCTCTGATGACCTCAATGCTCTCGATCTTGGCGACGTCCTCAACCTCACACTTCTGAATCGACAGGTCCTTTATGCCTTCAGATAGATTCCGGATCACCCACTCGGCGATGAGGCTACCCAGCAGTTTGACAACCATTCCTGGCTAGTCTCTTCCATGACAGTCCACCGCGTACGCGCAGCGCGTTTTCAGGCTGACATCCCCTAGCTTGTAGTCCTGATGAAGGAGGCTTGGCGAAAGCACTTAGAAGGGAAAGGCGGGTGATCCAACGTCATCCTCCGTTGCGTCTGACATCCCAGCCCTTCTGGAGGAATATCCTGCGATCCACCGCATTCAACACCGCAGCGCACCTTTCCCAGGGCACAGGCTCCGGTTTCTGGTAACGCTCATCAAACGGATGCTTCTTCGGCACGGCGGCGATCACCTGCTTGGCTTTCTCGACCTGGCCTTCTGCTACCTGAACCCACACGTCCTCCAGGACATCGGGGACCTGCCCGAAGAGGTGGAAGATTTCCTGAAGGCGCTCAGAAAGAAGCTGGTGCACACGATCCTCCACCGAGTCCTTGTAGCGCATGTTATAGACGTACACAACGTCACGAACCTGCCCGATACGCTGAATTCTTCCCTTCCGCTGTTCAAGACGCGTCGGGTTCCACGGAAGGTCCAAGTTGATCAGCGTACCCAAGCGCTGGAGGTTCAACCCCTCGCTGGCGGCGTCTGTTCCAAGGATCAGCCGAAGCTCGCCTCGGCGGACCATTTTCTTCAGCTCCTCGCGTTCCTCACGCTGGAGAACGCCACCCTTGATGATGGCTGATCGTCCCGATCCCGCGTAGATCCCGATAGGCTCGTCCGGGATCTCTTCAGACAGCTCTCTGGCGAGCCAGATGATCGAGTCGAAGTACGCTGAGAAAACGATGCAGCCCTGTTCCAACCAAGGCCCCGTAGCACCGTGCCCTTCGAGGAGCAGGTGCTTCACGACCGCGTACTTTGGATCGTCGCCGGGGTAGGCTTTCAAGGCGTCCACGAAGGACTGGAGAGACTTGCGTTCCGAAGGAGTCAGCGACTTCAGCGCTTCGTTGTCGCCTGCATCCTCTTCCTCGTTCTCGCCATCAACTTCCGCGATGTCGTCCCAGCTTCCCAGCATCTTCTCTGCCGTCAATCGACCCGCTTCGATCGAGCTGCCTACTCGGCGAAGGAGCATCGTCTTGAAGAAGCCTGACCCCTTCATTCTTTCCTTCAACTGCCCGCAGAACTGTTCAGCCAGGCCATAAGCATCGCGAAGGTAGCTCGGCAGAATGATCGCTTCGCCATCGCCTTCACCGAAGAGTTCGACCCGCACCGGCTTGAGGAACGGCTCGTTCGTCTCTGGGTTGATGGTGGTTTCCAGATATTCCCGCGTGCGACGCACGATGTGCCGGATGAAGGGGCTGTGGTGTGTGCCGAAGGTCTTTCGCAGCCTCCGCACACGATCTTTCGCCGGTGGCGGCAAGGCGTCCCATTTGTCGCCAGATGCAACGAGGTCTTTGTCCTTCATCTTCAGAGCACGGCGCAATTCGGTGAAGTCACGATCCTCCATCCGGGCCGTCGCCGGAGGCAGCGGGTTCCTGATCCACTCCCAAAGCTCGCGATCATCTTCTGGTAACTCCTCCCGACCCTGGACGATCGGGAGACAGCGCTCCGCCTTGCGCCACTCGCTCCAGGGATTGCCGAGCACCATCTGGAGGCCATAGCTCATCCCGTTCAGCAGATCCCAAGCTTCCACCGGATACATCTGCACCGGCGTCGCCGTCGCCAGCAGAAGGCTCTTCGTGTTACCGGCGATGTCGAACAGGAACTGGAGCAGGTTATTCGGATCGGGGTGATCGCCTTCCTTGTCCTCGCCCAAATTTCGACGACGGGCGCGGTGGCTTTCGTCCACCACCACCACTTCCCAGTTCATGTTGCGCAGGCTCTCGGCAGCCTTCGTTCCCGCCGTGATCTGGCCCTGCGACACGATCCCCACGCGGCGCGGACATTTGCGGATGCCGTCTGGTCCGATGGCGGGGTACTCGATTCCCTGCTCATCCACCCACTGCTTGCCGTTCCACACAGCTGTAGGCATATCCAGCAGATCACGCAGTTCGTCCTGCCACTGCCACATGAGCGTCTTGGGCACGATGATCAGCGCCGCCCCACCGCCGTGGAGCACCATCAGCATCGCGCTCAAAGCCAACTGGAGCGTCTTGCCCAGCCCCACTTGGTCCGCCAGCACCAGCCGCGCCCCGTGGGGTCCGCGATGAGCGTCGAAAGCCATCTGGATGAAATACTTCTGGTGCTCCCACAGTCCGTACTCTTGTCTATACACTGGCAGCTCGATGATGGGCGAAGCCTGATCGGGATTCTCGCGCCAGCTTTCCACCGACGGCACAATCTCCCGATGCGCCAGGCGGCCAGCATCCTCGATCACGAACTCGGCGAGGGGGATACCCAGGGCCCAGAGGGCGTCGAACTCTTCCTGCACCCAGGTGACCGCCTCTTCGGAGGCATCTTCCCAGACCAACTCGTAGTTCAACTGCCACGCGCTCTGCGTTTCATTGGCGCTCCCGATGAAGCTCGTCTTCGTGCCACTTGCCAGCGTGACCACCCCGGCCTTGCCGTGGATCAGGCCAAACTTCTTCGTGGGCAGGACGCGTACCTCCATCCGCCCATCGCGCAAAAAATCATGGAGCCGTTGGAAGCGCGGCTTGGCAGCCTCTCCCCACTTCTCCGGCTTCCACGAACACCATTCCCGCCGCATCGCCATGTTGGCGGCCTGGGCGGTGATGACATCCCGTTCGTCCAACTCGCTGTTGCAGACGATCCGAACCCTGCCCTTCATCGATTCCAAGGCTTCCCCGGCTACCTCCATGATGGAAGACGAAAAGTACCCCGCCACGCGATCGTAGGCGAGCGCACCCTTCAGCCGTTCGTTGAGGAACGACGAATCCAGTGGCTGGCGGCGGGAGGAGAAGCGGTTGATCATGCGACGGTGGGCTCCGTGATGAATCGGAGGAACTCATCCCCACGGCGCGTGGTGGCCTTCTCAAATGCGCCGGTTGTACTCATCATGGTCATGAGGTCAGCGGTCCCAGAGAGGCCACGAGCCTTCAGGTCGATCATGATCTGGCTCAAGAAATCCCCGCGTTCCTTCAGCTCTGGAAAGCACCGCATCAACAATTCGTGGCGGGTGCTGGAGAGAGCTGGCTCGTACCGAACGCCGTTCTGACCGCAGTATTCCCTTGGTGCGGACAGGACTCGAAGAATTCGCAGATGCCAGCCGGTAAGTTCGTCAATAAGCTGGAGGAAGATCTGTCGGTCATCCTCATCCGGTGCGCTGCGGGAAGCGGAATTCAGAACGGCACCGAGGAGAGCCTCCCGCTTTTCCTTCTGAGTTGTTTTCATGGCGATCTGGGTGGCGGCAAGTACCGACGAGACGAAGGCCTCGTTCTCGGTCAGATTCTCGGGGCGGAACTCTTCAAGCTTCGCTGCCAGCTCAGCTACCCGTTGACCCAGGGCTGCAAGCCATTCGTCCCGTCGCTTTGTGACCGGCGGCACGATGATGGCCGCCAACAACTCCGCTGCTGGACCGCCCGCCACGGGGATCGCAGCAGTCACCGCACTTGCGAGCGTGTGGAGCCAGTCCATGCCGCCGGGCTGCGGGTAGTGGTCAGGAGCGCCATTGGCATCAACCATGGGGGACCCGATTCCTCTCGTTGAATTGTTGTGAAGAGATCATCCGCTCCTCCAACGCCGTTTCTTGAAATTCGCTATCGCGTCGTTGACCTTCTTCCGACTCCACAGCGGGTCGATGAAGGGGCAGTTGTAACTGGGACCGGTGTTCTCGAAAGCCACACCTTCAAAGAAATCCTCTGCTTGCTCGTGAATATACTCAGGAATGAACAGGAAGGCTACATCAGTAGTCTGGAACCTCAAATCACCGACTACCCGCCACTCCCTTTCCCAGTCAAAGTCATAACTCTTACGACCATACTGCCCAGGTGCGTCGATCATGGGCGTCACCTTCCAGATGGGTGCGCTTGGGTCTCCCTTGGCAAGCTTCATCTGTGAATCGAGCGCCTGCCAGTGGGGCGTTCCCTTCCAAACGTACCAGATGGGCCCGCCGCCGTTCTTGCGAATGAACTCCTTTCGGAAGCCCAGTCCGTATGAAGACTTCCGCCGATCAACAAGCCGCTTCCAATTTCCAGGGGGAACCTCGCTGAAGCAGACTGCTTTCTGGCCTTCCGGGTCTGGTGCTCGCTTCCGTCCAATCCCAAAGGCATTCGCAGCTCTGAGCATTTGACTCCCGTAGATCGAAAACATGACACCAACCTCATCGCGCGGAGGCACCGACTTTGTGAAGTGGACCACAAATCTCGACATGTCCGTCCAATCGTTTGGGAGTGCCGTTGTCACGATGCCCTCCTAACGACCTCAAGGACCCGTGAACGATTTTCAGACGATCGCCGCACGAGTCACCTCCCGCTTCGCGAACTCAGAAGCCATAAGGTACAGGAACTGATTGGGGAAGTAGGTCAGGAACTCGGAGATAAAGGCACCGTATTTTTGCTGTAGGATACTCTCGAACAGCAAGGGGCGGTAGCGAGCGACAGAACCGAAGCAAAAAGCGAGGGCATACATACTCAGCACCTGCGGGATCAGCTTTTCGCTGCCATTGTGAAGGTAGAGATAGTACTTCCGGTACGGCGGTGCGCTTAGGACAGTTCTGGAAAGCGACTTCTTGAACTCGCTGGCCAACTCATTTAGCTTCTCGCTTGGAGAGCGTCCGTAGGAAACCGGCCTCTTCATGCGGTAGCGGTAGAGCGCTGCCTCTGTCTGTTTTCTCGATTTCTCGGGGCCATACTCACCGGATAGCTTTGATTTTTCCAGAAGGGTGTCCTGATCGACGTCAACTCTTCCCAGATCTTCCGGATCCATAAGAAACTCAATCCAGACCTGATGCTTCTCTTCATCGCACCAGAACTCGACCTTCTTTATTGAAATGAAGCGGTCCAGAGAGTCGTGGGCCTCGCACCATAGCCTATGAGCAATGAGAGTTTGGCTCATCAAGGTCTCTACAGGTATGCGGTTTGGGCGTTTCTGGTCCGTGAGTTTCGTCCAAAAGTCTCCGTAAAGATTGATCTTATCTTTATCCGACGCGTGAGCGCCCAGCAGCATCTTGTGTAAGTCAGGTTTCAGTTCCGACAGAGGGAGTTCCGTTCCATCTTCACCCTTCTTGGGATCGGCGTGCCCGATACCGTGCATGCACGGTCGCCTATCGCTCTCAAAGTCCATTGGCTCGTCATGTGAGGTACAGAATGCCTTCGCTAAGTTCATCGCATAGTAATATGAAAGTAACGGTCTCGCAGCCTGAACTCCTGCGGTGGTCGCCGCCACGAAGAAGGCCTCCGCTTGATGAAGATAAGCCAGAGTAGCTTCCTTCTGTCCGGTGAAAGATTCTTTCGATTCTCGTACCCGTTTCGCCATAAACGCCCATGGATCAGTGGCGAAAACTTGGTGCTGAGGTTTCGGATTTTGACCTCCGGTCATAGGCCAGAAGGAGAAGTCCACGAAGTGCAAGCCATCAGAAACTTGAGCCTCTGAATTTGGGTGAACTGGTGTTTGACCCGACCCATCACGCATGATCGTTCTCCACCGCTCCCGCCAGCACCTTCGCGCTGGCGGCGTCATCGCTCCAGTGCCCCAGGGTCACGTTCAGCCGTCCCAGGTACGTAAGCAGGGCCAGGATCGTCTTTCGGTCGCCCCAGTAGTTGGGCCATTCGGTGCGCAGCCAGAGGCGGCCCTTGCTGGTTTCGCCGGTCTTGGTGACCTCGGCCACGGCAAAGAGGACGTGGCGCAGGAGGGAGTTGTCGAAATCCGGGGCCGCGCCTTCCTTGCGGCTGGTCATGTCGCGGCGTCCAAATTCCGTGGCGGTCTTCAGGCGCGTCTGGTTGGCCTGGCCGCTGGCGAAGAGGTTGCGGTATTCCCTCAGGCCAAAGCCCCGCGCCAGCTCCTGGTACGCGCCCGACCGCAGCTCGCCGTGGCTTTCCATGTCCAGGCCCTTTAGGTAGAACCGCTCCGGCGGCGTCAGCGTCTTCCACACGAAGCTCTCGATGCCCGGCGGGATCAGGTGGTCCGCCGCCACGCGCACGGCGTCCTCGATCAACTTCTCCACCGGGCTCTTTTCCCCCTTGGGCCGCACGCGGTTCAGCTCCTGCGCCACATCGCGCCCCTCGAACCTACGGTACTTCGTCAGCACGCGCAACGCCGCTGCATAGGCCGCGAGCTGATAATCCGTGTCGGCGAAGTTTGGGTCTTCCTCATCATCGAGAGCCAGCATCGCATCAAGCTGCGCCCGCACCTCCGCCTCCACCTCGGGGTATAGCTCGTCCAGAAATGCCGATTCGTTCCCCGTCTGCTTGCGCAGTACGAGGAGCACGGTGCCCTGGACGTAGTTGCCTTCCTTGAGTGCTGAATCAGTTTCCGTGGCCACGCACCAAGCAGCGGTAACTTGAAGACCCGACGCCCAGAGGATAAGCGCCACATCGGCCCAAACAGCAGCATCCTGATGGGTGAACATCACAATCTGAAAGCCATTGTCCGGCATGTGAGCTGCCAAGCTTCGATAACAGGCAACCATGCTGTTTCGGAAGCCCTCATCTTTACCAACCACCGCAAGGGCACGCCTACTATCGGTCGGCCAATTCGGGAAAAGGCGTGCCATCATTCCAGCCTGCCACGCCAAGAAGTACTCTCCAAGTTCGTGATAGTTGATGGCGTCCGCGTAGGGTGGATCAGTAATCCAAAACGAGCATTCCTTTGCAGGCGTCCGACAATCCGATACGCTGACTTCAAAGCCTGGCGAAACCAAGTTTGGTGGCGTCTCGATCTTGAAGTTCAGTTCCAAAGGCATTAGACCTCTGATGCCGGGGTTGAGCAGTGTGTTCAGTGCCATGTTGAGGAAGGTTTGTTCTGTCTTCTCCGAAGCCGGGGCTGGAGTCCATTTGCAGAGCTTGCTATTCCAGTCGATTAGCTTGCCGATACCAAGCTGAAGCATCACCTGTTCTTCTACCGCATATCCACCTTGGTCGATGAGCTGACCGAACAGGCCATTCGTCACCAACTGCCTCGGATTGAACAGGTGGTGCCAGTACGTCCAGCCGCGCTCACGGATAGGCTGGACGGTGTTGTAGCCGGGCTCGATGGTGCGGCTGGGGATGTAGCCCTTTGCCTGCCAGTCGGCAAAGCGTTCATCCAGCAAGGCCAGCACGCGCTCTTCGCGTTCGCGATCGGCGTCGGTGACACTGGCGTACCAGCGTTCTTCGCGCTCGACCTGATCACCCGCCGCGTTCGTCTCCCACACCTTCTTCGTCCAGCGGATGCAGTAGAGCCGTTCCTGAAAGACATCGCCTGGGCGGGGCACCACGTCTTCGTTTTCCCACCTACGGAGCCCGCCGTCGGCTTCGCGCACGCTTGCGACGGTGGCGGCGTTGGCCTCGTTGCCCTGCTCGATCAAGATGGGGTGGATGATCCTGCCACCACGCACGGTGCCTTCCTTGGCGGCCTTCATCTCCGCAGCGGAGGCGTCCATCTTGATGTCGATGTCGTACCGTTTGTTGGCGTGGTCGGGAATCAGGAGGGCGACAGTTTTGGTCTTTTCGCCAATGACCCAGCTCGGGGCCAGGGGGACCATCCAGCCGGTCTGGGGGCAGCGCACTTCCACGCAGTAAAGGTAGGCGTCGGCGCGGGGGGGATTGGGGCCGTCTTCTGTTTTGTGTTCGATGCCCCATTCGGTGACTTGGCGATCAACGGCGTCATACACTTCGCGCTGGGCCTTACGGACCCGCTCAGCGACCTCAGGGCCGCCGCCCACGATGTTGAGCGCCGCCCAGGTCAAGAGGGCCGCCACGGGGTTCAGATCGCTTCCATAGGCGTCACAGCCGATGCGGGCCGCCTCGAAGGGAATGGACCCGCCGCCGCAGAAGGCATCGCCGACGCGGGGCGTACGGCCGAAACGCAATTTCCCAAGCTCTTGCACCAGCTCCGGCAGGTTCGTGGCCGAGGTGCCCAGGTGGGCATTGATGATCTCCCAGCTTTCCGGCGAAGGCCCACTGATCTCTTCGGGCCGCAGGGCGTACTCCAGCTTTTCGTCGTAGGACATGCGGGAGAAGGCGAGCGCCTGAACTTCATCGCCGTGTTCCTTTTGCTTCCCCGGCTTCCACTTGATGCGGGCGGGTGGATCGATTTTTTCGCCATCGATGAAATACTTCATCCGCTCCGACGGCGTGAGGCGCTCCCAGACCACCTTCATGGGGAGCTTCTTGCGGCGAAGCTGAAACCCCTCCGGGTCCATGGTGAGGATGCGCAGAAAGATTTCCCGATCCTTGCGCGGATCATCCGTCGCCGGGAGCAGCAGCCCCAGAATCGTCGCCCGCACCAGGATCAACGGCTTCCGCCCCCACCACTTGCCGAGACCGGTCAGCGTCTGGCTATAGTTCGACTTCCGCTCCTTGTAACACTCCTTGGAGAGCTTGGAGACAGGAAACTGCGCCTCGATAAAGGCGCGAGGAGCCAGGTTGGCGGTCTGGTTGGTGGCAGCGGTGAAGAGATCGGGTTGGGTCATGGGTGGACTTCGCTTTCGGTCGCGACGGGTGTGGCGGTGTCGACAGGAATCGGGGGGAAGGTGTATTGTGCCGTGAAACGAGCGACGTCCATGACCTCGAAGCAGTTCACGAATTCGGACCGCTTAGAGCGCAGAGCTTCGAGCGTCTTCTTCGACACGCATACGATCAAGTCGCCCCTGGTTCTGGTCACGGCAACGTAAGCGATGCGGCGTTCCTCAAGATCCTTCGGGGCGTCGGACCACCATGCTTCAGAAGGGCATCTGTCGCTCTTTTTGGGGTCTTTGCAGGCGAGGATGGTCACGTCGTGTGTTTCGCCTTTCACGCCGTGGACGGTCTGGACCGGAAGTGCCAGTACGACACCTTCGGCGGCAAGAAAGTCGGACGAGGCTCTGCTATGATCCCCCCGTTTCTGGGGCTTTGATTTCTTAGCCTTCAGCTCGTCAGAAAATCCGATCGTAGAACTCTGAATAATCTCACCCAATGCCTCGCCTAACCTCTGCTGCCAATCATACGCCGTTCCGTCCCGGTCACATTTGCTGCCGTGAAGCAGGAGATCAATGCCGAGTCTTCGCCAGTCATCGGGATCAATTCCCCGTTCTTTCAGCGACTCCTCGGATATGTGCTCCTCGTCAAACAGGTGGAGGCCGAGGGCAGTCATCACGGAACCGAGGCCGTCTGCATTCCTGCCCTGACAGAAAAGATTCACAGCGCGGTGGAGGTGTTGAAGGGCAGGGCACCCAAGCTTCGGAGTATCCTTCTTTGCCCTGCGTCCCATCAACTCATCGACTTCGGTATTCGAGCGAACGACAACCTTGGCAATTAGGGGTCGCTGCATGGCCACTCGCTTGGCGATGGCAGCGATGTCCCTTTCGAGGGAGGCGTATTCGACCAGATACACTCGCCCCTGTCGCTCCGGGTTCGCCACAAGGCCACCGCCGGATTGCTTTAGGTGCGTAGCGACCTGGATGACCGCAGCGGCGCACCTGCGGGACTGCGAAAGCGACAGCACCACGGCGTCTGGAGCGCTCTTGAATCCCTCAAAGAGAGCGGGGGTGGCTCCGTTGAATTCGTAAATCGCCTGGTCGGGGTCACCGACGACAACGCCGCGGGTGGGTGCTTCGGAAATTAGAAGCTTGAGCACTTCCCCCATGAAGTAACTCGTGTCCTGCAATTCATCGACAACGATTACGGGAAAGCGTCGTGTGATCTCCTGCCTTAGGGGTCTGCCCTCGTCACCTTGAAGCAAGACTCCAGACAGGAAGGCAGCGTCGGAGTGGGAGATTAGCCCGACTTTTCGCCAGAGTCTATTCTTCTCATCCCATACGCGCTTCGCGAGCTGCTGCGACAATGGTTGCAGAGGTTTCCATGGCGGTCTGTGTGCGATGATCGGTCCATCCGTCTCGCCGTCCCACCCCCAAATGGGACAGCCGAAAGCATTGATTCGCTCATCCGGAGTCGCCCCCTGTACGCTTCCCAGCCTGCTCCATTGGGCTGGAGCGAGGGTGGGCGGAAGCAGGCGAGGCACCTTCCATTCGGGAAATGACTTGGATAGAAAAGGTCTGATGACGTACCGAAAAAGGAAGGCATCGATCGTTCCCACGAAATGCGGATGATTGAGGTCGTGGCCGAGTGCCGCCCGAATTTCTTCGCCCCCCACCCTTGTGAACGAAATGGCTGCGATCCCTTGGCCGGGGCGGTTCCAATTGGCGATCTCACGGCGGATCAGCTCAGCGACCAGCCATGTCTTTCCACTTCCCGGAGCGGCGTGAACGACCCGGACTCGGGAGGTGTCATCAAGGATGACGCGCTGCTGATCAGTCGGCTGGGCAACCACCATCAGTTCGTCTCCTCGGGGGAGGTTGCCGGTTGATCGGCTCCATTGCTGGACGGAGGGGCGACGGCATCGCGCACGAACACTATGGCTTGCTTGATGTACTCGGGAACAACGAAGGCGTCTGCGACAGCCTTGTCGTCTGGCTTCTGACTGGAGAGCAACGAGGTCAGCCTGTGAGCGAAATCACCTTTGCCAGTGGTTGGGTTGGCTCGGCATATCCCTCCCCAGGCAGCGAGCGCCTTTCCGCCGCGGTCAAGGTTGAGGGAGTCGGCTACCTTGTCTTTGTTGAAGGTTCCAGGTTTTCCGACAAAGCACTTCTCCCAGGCAACGGCCATGATACCGGCGTTCTTGTCGCCAGCCAGAGCCAGATCGTATTCGAGGGTCACCTGCGACTGGAAGATCCGAACGTTGGTGTGATCCTTGAAGACTTCGAGAAGTTTGATTGTGCGATCGCAGACCTTGAAGTTGTCGCCGTCCTTTTCGGGGTACTGCTCCCCCCACGCCTTATCCTTGTTCGCCACAGGTGGGTCTCCGTCCGTGATGATGGCGACAGGGAATCCCAGGGCTTCCTTCTTGAACAGTTTCTGAAACGTGCCAAAGGCGACGCCGCAGATGGGAACTACGCTGATGTGCAAGTCCTCCAAGTCGATCCCGAGGCGGCGAGCAAGCACCGGAACGAGAAGCGCTTCTGAAATTCCCTCAACGAGGATGACCCCCTTCGCGAAATAGATCGTGGCCCGAGTGATGTCGAGCATTCGCTGCAACTCCATCTGCTCGACATCATCCATCCCTGCCGAGGCCAACGAATGGCAGCGGCCAGCTCCGTTCGGGCCGAAGAAGACATGAACCTGCGAGGGTTCCACGGCTGAGGCCAGCACGGCAGAATGGCTCGTCACGAGTGTCTGGGGTTTGCTCTCGTTCCCAGGGGTATTGTGGGAGAGGTACCGGGCCAGCAGTCTCACGAGTTGTGGATGGAGATGAGCCTCGGGCTCCTCTACCATGAGGATCGGGCACTCGTCCGGCTCAAGATTCTTTAGGTGTTCGAGCACAACGGCCATGAAGAGTAGGTTGTTGTAGCCTAGGCCGTTGCACTTCAGGTCCGTGACGACGGAATCCTCCATGAGAACTTTGAGCGTCTTCAGAATCCGTTGAAACTGCGCTTCCGTTGCCTTGATGCCCGACGGGGAATGGTCACTCCCGGCCATCGCCTGCGTGGTCTTCAGAAGAGATACCTTCGTCTCCTTTATCAGATCCTGTGCTTCAAGGTCCGTGTTCGCCTGACGAAAAATACTCTCGATCGCTTCCTGGTCGTTCCGCCCAGACCGGGCTGCTCGATCAGCTAAGAGGGCAGCCAAGCGGCTCTTGACGCCAGGTGCTAGAGATGCAGTGGCATCACGAAGTGCCGGAAGGAATGTGATCGGCACAGATTCAAGGATGGCACTCGGGACATCAGGAGCATCAGGTACAGGAGCGCCTCCTGTCCGTTTGATTTTTGCCATTTTCTTGCCAACAGGCCAGGAGGCCTCGAAGCGGATGATTGCCTTAGATTTCGTGATGTCTGCCAGGTCAAAGTTGATGACCTCGAAGAACTGTGAGCGTTGCAATTCGCTCAGTTCCTCGAAGACAAGCTCGATGGAAATCTGCTCGGTTCGTGCTTCGCCGACTGAAGGACGAAGAAAATCGTCCTCTTCAAGCCAGATGCTTTCACCACGCGAAGCCAGCGGCCCGATTGCGATGCGTATCGCGCTCAGGAGGTTCGTCTTGCCGATGTTGTTCCGGCCTAGGACTAGATTGAGACCTTTCTTGAAGTCGACAGTGACATCTTTGAGGGAGCGGAAGTTCTTTATCTTCGCACGGGAGAGATACATTAGTGGTCTCCCTCTTTGGGCGACAGTACCTGCTTCCAGCGCTTCAGGTGGGCTACGCCGTCGGTCCCCACAAGATTCTCATGCACATCGATACTGTTTTGGAGCTCTCTCAGTGATGCACCAGGCTCGGCATTGCGAACCATCTGAAACTCGCGATGCTTTCTTTGCAAGTAGTGGCGGAGGCAGCGCCGCTTCGTTTCTGCGGAGGGAAATTCGATGCGAACCATGCCGTGGCGACGGCGCACATTCTTTACGTCGCCTTCTCCGAATTTCGTGAAATTGGCGGCGTCACTGGCAAGGGTATCGAGGCATTCTTCACAGTTGCAGACGTTGTGAATGAAACGATCAGCAGTTTCGAGCCAGCCTGCCGCCTGGAAGAAATCCGCTGCTTCGCGGTATCGGACCCGAGCGTGCAAGCGCGGGACATAGTACCGGGCGATGGGGATACCCCCTCCGACTGGTACAACGGAGCGGAACTCGCCAAACTCCGGCCCGTGGGCTACACCTGTCAGGCACTCGCTGCCAACCGTCCCTCCCATGAGAATTGAAAAGTAGCCACCATGAAGGTTGATCACTTCCGGAGCGATGGACTTGAGAGAGTGACAGAATTCCTTGAACGCCCTGAGTTCAGCCATCGGGACGGACTGCTCATCGAAATTATCGATCCAGAGCAGAAAGCCCGCGATCATGTTCTGAAAGCGGCTGTAGGCTTTCACGACCTGAGCACGGATTCGGGCGTCGAGGAGAACCCCACGGTCCACGACCACCTCAGCGAAGAGGCGCTCACCTGGCTGAAGAGCCTCTAGCGAGACAGCTACCGCATCTGTATTCACGGTGAGCCATCCGCTCCATTCCGTCTCGGTCAGAAAGAAATAGGGAGCGACCAAGGCAGAAGGGGACTTGATCTCATCCGAGTCCAGGTACTTCGCTGCATCTGAACCTTCCATGTACCCACGTAGGTGATCACGTTGGTAACCGAGTACTCGCGGGCATAGAGAGGCGAGAGTCTTCTCATCGAACTGCGATGGCGAAAGTGGTTTCCTCCCCACGTGCGATAGCATCGGGTCACCATAGGCCTCCGCGAGCGACTGTATGGCTTTCTTCACCTCACCCTTGTCGTTCTTGATGAACACGGGATCGTGCTGAAAAGCATGTGTGATGGGATCGACCATGTACTTTGTTTCGGGATTCAGCTTCTCGATGATGAAGCTCGCGAGGCCTGCCGGGGCATGCGCCGCCATATTCGCATTGATGAAGACGCCAGAGTAAACGTCGCTGCGCGGATAGATGAAGTAATCCTGCTCCGCAAACGTGCTGAACATCATCCAGTGTTCAAGAGGCATGGCTGATCTCCCTTAGATTCATCAGGAACCGGGTTCTTTGCGGCTTCCAGACACGGCGATTCACGACGGGCCGGATAGTCCAGTCCCAAGTGCGGGCGTCATGGTTGAAGAGAAGCAGGCCCCAGCCGTTGTGGTTGAGCTCGTGGCTAAGTTGCTTTGGGACACCTTTCAACGCGAGCGCGATGGCGATATAGTCGCACACCAGAGCATGGGCCTGGCACTGCTCCAGCGCCCTCTTCCAATTCGTTCTCTTCACTTCGATGGCAGTCAGCCAGCGGTTGTTGCCCCGGAGCCCCACGAGGTCGATGCTCTGCCCCATGTTTGAAACCTCCAGCTTCACGTCGTATCCCTCGTCAACAAGGAAGGGTACGAGTGAGCACACGAGATCCAGTTCGGTAAGTGGACCCGCTTGCTTAGAGGATTTCTTCGTCATCTTCGCTCCTCCTCGTCAGGCTGTAGAGCACGAGCACACAGACGATCTCGGCCCCGGCTGTGGAGAGCGAGACTGACAGTATCGCCACCTCGTAGTTCTTCGTGACCAGAGATAGGACCAAGCACACGAACCCGACAAGGACACCGACAAGCAGGGCTCCGTAGCATGCTCTGAAGATCAGATTACGAAGGTTGACACGGAAACTGAGCTTGCCGTGACGAGAAATTAGTTCAGCGACTCTGCCGTAGAGGTCTGGCTCTGACCTCCCGTCTCCACGTGCCAAGTTTTGGTGTCCTTCGACTCGAACCCGAACCCGCTCTTCCACCACGGCACAGAGCGCTTCGGCAACAGCTTCTGTGCTTTGAGTGATCATACGCCTGCCACGGTTCTTGAACTCTTTCTGGTCTTCCAAAAACGGCTTGAAATACGAAACCACGCCACCGATGGCCAGTGGAAGCAGTGAGGTGAGTGTGGTCGCCGTTATACTCATGGTCTGCCGAGCACCTTCGAGCGAATTTGAGACTGCGTGGTGAAGTCGGGATAGGTTTCATAAACGTACTTGAGGATTGCTCGCAGCGACGCCGTGTTCATTTTTGTCTTGAAGGTTTTGAGCGTCGTCCTCTGCTCGGGACTTAGCGAGTCGTACAATTCCTTCGCGAAGCGTAGCCCCTTCTCGGACAGCCGGAACTCTTGTTCTTCATATTCGCTGAAGCCGCCATCCTCAGCCTCTGACGTGGACATGTTCATCCACTCATCCCACTCGGCTGCCGCCTCTGGAAGGACCTCGGCGGTGGATTCCTCCCTGTCGATGAAGCCCCTGAGGATGAAGAACATGAGATCGTCGTACACTTCCTTGGAAAAGGGTCCGAAGTTCCAGGCAAAGAACCGGTAGAAGTTCTCCTCGGTGATCTTGGTCCCCCTTTTGAAATGCTTGAGCCACTCCTTGTAAAAAACGAAGAGCATCTTGACGAGTCGAGTTCGGCCCACCACAGGCTCGTTGAAATTGCCTGATGCCCCTGGGGAGTAGAGGAGCAGGAGGACGACGTCCTTTTTGTTGTCTATGGTCTTAGCCATGGTCATTGCCTTTTCCTGGATCTTTCGGTACGCGAGAGGGGGATCTTGAATCACTTCCTCCGCTTTTTTGGGCTTCCCCACTTCGCCTCTTCCTCGCTGACTCCGAAGAAGAGGTCGTAGGGCCTGACCTCTTCGTAGCTCTCTTCGTTGGCTTCAGAAACGGGATTCTCGGTGAGGGCGAATCGCACAGCCTTGCGCCAGCCCTTGTTCCGTCCGGCGAGCGCGTGGCCTGTAGCAGCTGCGGTCATGGTGTAAAGCCACCAACGTTCCTCTGGAGCGAGGCCGAGCCAGTTGCGAAGCGCGGTTGGGATAAGAGCGGGATCGGCGTCTTCAACGGCCCATGCCAGCAGGACAAGCTCCTTGCCGAACAGTCGACTGAGGGGGACCCGTCCACGACGCCATGCGCCGGTCTTGTGGCCGTTGCGCTTCAGGCGCTCGTTGAATTCTTTACGGGCTCCATCGGCGATGGCGTCCCACTTCTCCCGGGGCAGGGAAACGCGCAGCTTTTCGTCCTCTTTACCGAGGGCGAAGGAGAGGTCTCGGCGGGCATCGGCATCGTCCCAGGTGTGGTGCTCCGAGATGAGGATATGTCCGTCCTTCGGCGGGATCGTGACCAAAAAGTGATGCTGCGACTCCTCGGGGAAGAAGCCGAAACCGGAGGCTGATGGGGAGGCGGACCTCCTCTTTGGCTTCTCCTCGGTCATCATTGCACCACCTCTGCGGGCATGAGCTCGGTTTTGACTTCCGCCACCCAGTCGAGAAGCCCTTGACCGGAAGAGAAACGGATGCTTTCCGCATCGAGCCAGACCTGTCCTTCGGTCAGAAGGGTACGCAGTGGCTTGATGGCTTCCTCGATCTGGGAGGGATCGGGTTCCAACTTGGGGTCGAAGGTCAGTTCGATGTAGCGCTCGCCTGACAATGTGATCTTGGGCCCGGGTGCCGTGGCGGAGAAGCGTTTGAGGCGGTCCAGGAACTCGAAGGTTTCCTTGGTGGACTTGAGATCGTGGGAGCGCTTCCACAGGGCGGGCTTGAAGGGATCGACCTGGACGCCGTCGTCCTTCTCCCAATCAATGGGGACGTTCAGAATTTCGGAAGTGATCCCCGCCTTCTCGGCGACAGCCAAGACCACCACGGTCCCTTTCGGAACGATGAAGGGGGAGTCGTATGTTCCGCCGGAGTTCTTGGGGTCAGAACCGTTTGTTGTGTATTTGATGGATGCAGCCGGAGCGGCTTCCAACTCGCACCGTTTGTCATCCCCATCCTGGAACAGGCGATATTTGAGCGTTATCCGGTTCTTCCAGGCCTTGGGGGTCCCCACGGCGTTCTTGCCCGAGGAATCCACGGCGAAGAAGGAGAGATGAAGTTCCTTTGTCTTGAAGGCCTGAAGGTTATCGACTTTGAGCGAGCCGGTGGTCGCCGGATTCCCGCCCAGTTCGTAGTGAACCGTGTCTGCATGAACGGGGTCGAGCCGGAGGGTAACCTCGCCGGTGTTTTCGTCTCGGGTGAGTTCGCGGATGGCGATGTCTGATTTGGGAGGAGGGAAGGGGCCCTTATCGACAAAGCCTCCGTCCTCGCGCCACTGGTCCCTGTTGACCAGGAGCTCCTTCAGTTCATCCAGTGCCGCTGGACGATGCCATGGCCACTTAGTATTTCCGGCTGCACGCTTTTTCAGCTCATTCCAAGCTACGACCTGCTGGTTGGCGAAGAGGCGCTCTTCGCAGCGAAGGCGGAAGGAGTCACTCGTTGTGTCTTCGGTGAATTTTTGCTTCGCCTTCAGCGCCTCGCGGATCTGCTTCTCACCGTTGTAGTTGTTGTCGGTGAAGTTCATGATGAAGTCCGCCGTCATGAGCGCGGCATCGTTGGAGCCAGGCTTGAAGGACGGGAAGTAGAGGCGCGTAAAGGCCTCGCGAGCAGCCGAGAGGATCTGCCCTTGGATCTTATCAGTGAGCTGCTGCGCTTCGACACGCATGGCATCCTTTTCGGACACCTTCTCATCATCCATTTCCTTCAGGATGACCTGGATGGCCTTCGCCTCTGCCGACTTGGAGAGGAGCGCATCCAGCGCATCGCGTTCGCCGCTGAGAAAAAGAACGCGGTTCTTGTACCCAAGGTCGTTCCAGAATTTGACGAGGTCAGGATGAAGCCCGGAACCGGGGTGTGGTGGGGAGATGACGAGTGTAACCCGATCGGGCTTGATGTCGATCTCGTCCACGCCGGGGAGCGGCAGGACCTCTTGGTAGCAGTCCTTTAGCGATGGCTCGAATAGACGCCGAAGGATGGACTGGAGCTCCTTGCGAGAGGACTCGCGGGGGAGTGCCTCGGCCATGGTGTTGAGCTTGGCGACGAGGTTCTGGGTCTCGCGGAAGAAGAGACGGCCTTCGCGGTTGCTGTGGAGGTACCAGGCGCGGGTGGAAAGGAGGCCAAGGATTTCCTTGGGAAGCCGGGCCACATCGCGGCCCGGCACGCACAGGAAGGAGACGATTTCAGAAACAGTGAGACCGAGGGTGGCGTTGGGCACGTTGGCCAGAGAGGACACCAGAATCAGCTTACAGGCGTCCTGAGCATCGGTGCCAGCCCCCAGGTTGGCGTCCATGTTCTCGGCCACCGCAGACCCATTGCTGGCGATGTCGTGGGTGATCGCGGGATCGAGCCTGGAGTTGATTGCGAGCACTTCAGACCGAGTGTCGGTGTCGTTTAGATCGATGTCGTACGGATGGATCAGATGCCGTTGGTCCGCCGCCTTGGTCTTCCACATGCGGGAAACGACCGTCCGCATGAGACGGATCAGGCCGCGGGTCTGTTGGAAGCCAGGGTTCTCCTTGAAGCGGGCGTAGAGGTCGCGGATCGAGAAGTGGAATGGGAAGGAGTCATGGAGCTGGGCGGCGAACTTTTCAGGGGACGCGTTGGTGATGTCCATCTGCTTGGCGTCCTTGACCGCCTGCGCGTATGCCTTTGCGACCTCCCAGATGGTGTCGTCGTCGGGTAAAGTCTCGAAGAGGCGCTTGCGAAGGATGTGGTACAGCTCCTCCTTGTGAAGGGCTACAGGCTCAAGACGGAGCGCGATGCGCCCGACCTCGTTCTCGAAGCTCTTCAAAGCTTGGCCGATCGCCTCGCTACCAGTCTTCCAGGAGGTTGCTCCCAGGTCGCTGATGACGACACAGACGTTCTTGAGTTCTTCTTTGCTGACCGCGATGAGCAGGTTGGCAAGTGCGGTAGCGGTGACCTGCGAAAGATCGCTGTTTCCAACTGTCTTTGAGCGAGTGGCCTCGAAGTAGGGGGGCAACTCATCGAGCAGGATGAGCAACGGCTCGCCCTGCAACAGGTTGATCCAGGCGGCAGGGCCGGGAGCCTGGAGGGGAGAGTAGTAATCTTTGAACAACTCCTTCTTGCCGAGTTGCTCAGCAAGAGACCCCCAGATCCCCAGCGGTGCGTCGCTGTCGCGCCCCGAGAATCCGATCACACGCACCTCACCCAGTGCATCGTTCTGAAGGAGGTCTCCCATCACCTGCTTGCGAACGGAGGGGTCGCGAGCAAGGAGGCCCAGCGCGATCTGATTGTGAGTTTTGCCGCCACCCATGGCTTGGGTCAGCGTAAAGACGCACTGATCCGTGTCACCAGAGAACCGACGGAACGCCTCGAACAACAGGTGCTTCATGCCGTCGGTAAGGTAGTTCTCCTCGAAGAAGTCGCTCGCGCTGACCTTGCCGAACAGGAAATCAGTCAGCTCAAGGACGGTGTCCCTGCGGGTGCGATCATGCACGGACTTGCGTGGGATGCAGCTTTGACGCAGGGTCTTCATTGGTTCGATTCCTCGGTTGTCTGGTCGCTTGCTCTACCGGATCTGACCCACTCATCGACTTCATCAACTTGGAATTTCCAGAGCCTACCTACCTTGTGGGCCGGAAGTCCGCGCTTCTCGATCCACAGATAGACAGTGTCTCTCTTGATTCCGAGGTGGCTGGCGATCTCATCGACAGAGAGCCAGGGTAACGGTCTTGGGGTCATCAGGTGTGTCTCCAACCCGACTACATCGGGTCTTATTGGGTCGAGTTGGAGACTGTTGGGCTATGTAGGCCGGAGGCAAGTGCAACGTGGCGGAAGGAGCCGATTTTCGGCTGCCGTACTAAGAGCTCAGGACAGCCAGTAAGCGGTGGAGTTGTCCGAGGCACGGGCTTGGTGGGTGTGATCGGCGATGGGCCTGGCCGTTCAGCCCCTGAGGCAGGAGGCCCAAAGCGATGGCTTTAGAATTTGAGATTGGGTTTCCGCTTCGAGGGCCCGTACTAGCGCAGAGATGGTAAGCCCGGTCAGCCATCTTATGTTAGCACGAGGCCTTCCGATCGTGGTCGGCAAGACGACGAGAGGAGAGATGTACGGCAGCCGAGTTGCGACGTCGCAACCGGTCAGCCAACGACTCCCCGGCTGCGAACTCGCCTTGTTTTTTCAGACCAATAGTCCCTGAATTGGGCATCTCTTCATTGAGGCTGAAGAAATGTCGGTCAGGAGGATTCAGGCTATGATATAGTGCATCCAATCAACTGGAGTTGCGACGTCGCAACCCCCAAGGAGAACGAGATGAGCAGGTCCATATTCACCAACAAGAAGTCCAATGAGATTATCGCAAAGCATGGCAGCAAAGTGATGCAGTGTGTCAGCCAGGCGCTTCTGAGCGTCCTTGAAACCCGTATGGGCGCTGACTTCTGCTTTGAGTCACATGCAGATATTAGGCTCTTCGGCGTGGGCGAACGGCCCAGGCTCCATCTGGCGATCGCCGGGCGCTCGAAGGAGGCGTTCCTCATCAACCGGGCTCACAGGCGCGGGAGGCCTGTCATCGAGGTCCTGGCCGCAGCTCTTGGGTTGAACCCTGATGAGCGAGAGGATCTCCCAATTCTCCAGGGCCTGCTGATGCTCTCGGTCGGCTGGTGCAAGCTGGATCCAAAGGGTGAACACCTCGTTGGAATCGGGAACAGGCTGGCTCGGTGGGATGAAACCACCGTCGCCTTGAAATGTACCCCGGACGACTCGGCGATTCCCATTCTCAAGGACGCCTGCAATCTCCAAGCTCTCTTCGACGCTGTAGATCAGGCATCGACCGAGGCCGCTCCCAGGAGGCTTCTTCGCACTGTGCCGATCAATCTCATCGACGTGGACGAGGAAAACTTCCGGGATGATCAAGGCGACATCAATGCGTTCGCCGAGAACATCAAGCATCATGGCAACATGCATCCGATCACGGTCATTCCCAAGCGCAGCGGGCGATTCGATGTACTGCTGGGTGAGCGTCGCTTCCTTGCCCAGAAGAGGGCCGGGTACAAGGTCGTCGACGTGATCATCGATTCTCCCTCTGCGGACATGGTGACATTGCGCCGACTAGCAGAGAATTGTCAGTCGAAGAAGAATGATCACCTGGAGCTTGCGAAGGCATTCGACATGGCACTGCATGAGAAAAGAACCGCTGATCCCAACTTCTCGCAGAAAGACCTGGCAAAAGCAGTGAACATCGACGTCACCCAAGTCAGCAAGTACCGCAAGCTGCTGGACATCCCCGTTGAGCATCACGACCGCGTTCGCCATCTCGGCATGGAGCAGCTCGTTATCATCGCAGGAGCGGATTCTGAGGAAGATCGTCAGCGTCTGATGGAAATCGCCTTGAGTGGAGCTACTGTCGCTGCGATGCGCTCCCAGCGCTCCACACCCTCGACGAAGAAGAAGACATCCGGATTCCGCCAGAAGCTGAACCATGGTGGAATTGGCGTGGTGCTCACGTCGAAGAAGAATGCTCCCACGAAGGAGGAGATCGAAGCGGCGTTCAAATCAATTCTCCAGCAGATGTTCCCCGATGCGTGATTCGGAGAAACGGCTGTACCCGGAAGAATCTGACCGGCGGCACGTTGAACATCGAAATCTTCCAAAGGTGAGCAGAGTTCAGACTTCTACCTGCGGGACAGGAGGTTGATCGGGCGAAGCCGACGTCACCTCTCAACTACGAATTCAGCCCCGCGCTTCGTTTTCTAAGCCCTGTCGTGACAGTGCTTTGTATTCCGTGCCCTATAGGAGACTCCATGACACGAGAGAACGCGGATGCAGCTACGCTAGATCAACCCCTACACGTCGATTCCGAGATCGAACCGATTTCGTACGATTACCCTACCGTAGTGGCAGACCTGAAACCAAGGGACTGCCACCATGACAGAGATGAAGAAGGCGAGCAACCCGCTCCGCTACGAAGACAAGACGATCCAGATCGCGGGTTTCGAGAATCTGGAGACCTACGAGATCAAGATGGTGGATGAACCTCCACCTTTGTTGAAGAAGTCGATCACCTGCAAGACCATCACCGTTGGCTGGGATACAGAGTACGTCCAAGGACGCCCGCTCGTCGCTGATGATGTCTGTGAGGGAGACGGTGAAGATGAGGCCGCGCTCGACAGCAACGACATCGTCTCGCACCAGTTCTGGTTCCTGGAGCTTGGGGTGGGACTCCTTGTTCTGCGTCCCACCCACGCAGAGAAATTGAGCCTGGATGAGGTTATTCGCCTCGCTCACCGTTTCGTGCTGGACCGAAAGAAGGGCATCACCACGCTCCGTTTTATCTCGCACTACAGCGTCGCCGAACTCTCATCCACACAGTGGAAGCCCACCGTCACAAAGCGGCTGAAGAACCTGATCGCCGTTCAGAAGTCGGTGACCAGCAAGCAGCCGGATTTGTACGAATACCCGGACCACAACAGAAACGCGAAGCGTGTTCTGTTTTCTCTCCACGACACCAACCTCTTGTCCGGGGGACAGGCACTTCATGATCTTGGCCAAGCGCTGGATCTCCCAAAGGTTGAGCTTCCAAACGGTGCGATAGAGAACATGCGTCTTCTTCTGGAAGACGACCGCGGCCTCTTCATCCGTTATGCCATGCAGGATTCGGTCATTGCCTCGGCCTGGTTCTGCTGGCTCATTGATGAAGCTGTCGACCTTGGCCTGATCACTCCGGGTGAGATCCCCATCACGGCAAGTCACATGGCCGGTCTTTACCTGGGGCACGCCCTGGAGGATGATAGCGAACACGGCGGTCTGTATGTCCTGACCGGGCGTTCCGCTGATGAGAAGGGGCCCGGTGTTCGTTGGGGATACAGGGAAGCCGCCAAAGTTTCGTACCACGGGGGTAGAAACGAGGCCTACGTTCATGGATACGTTGATGGGACGTGCCAGGAACTGGATTTGAAGTCGGCCTACCCGATTGCCCTTGCATGCCTTCCGGATCCCGACTGGGACGACATCCGGTCATTCGCTTCAGCGGATAACTTGCCGGGGCCTTTTGCCTTGGGCGTCGCTCATGTCAGGTTTCGTTTCAAGCACGACTGCCCCGCGCCCTTCTTCGCCGTCGAGAGCGAGCGCGGCCTGATCTTTCCGCTTTCGGGAGAGGCGCTCGTGACTGTCACAGAAGTCTGGGCCGCACATCAGAGTGGGCATCTGGAGCACTTGGAGATCGTCAATGGGATCGTTTTCGGTTCAACCTCCAGCCGCCGCGTCTCTGACGCTGTGAGTACCTTGATCATCGAGCGCGATCGCGTAAAAATGACTGATCCGTCGAAGGCCGGACTCATGAAGCTGATTGCGAACTCCATTTATGGCAAAATCGCCCAGGACATCCGTCCCCGAAAGGTGGTTGACCTGTTCCGTTCCCTGAAACAGAAGACAAGGGTGGTCTCGCAACGAGCATACTCGACCTGTCAGTCACCTTTTGTCGCCGCCTACATCACCGCTGTAACTCGCTGCCTCGTTGCCGAGATCGTGAACAAGGCCCGGATCGAAGGCCTCCGGGTTGTGAACGCCACCACGGACGGCATCCAGATCGAGGGAGAGTTTCTCCAGGAGTGGCTCGCTGACCTGCCGCTGTACAGCGCAGTCGAGGAAGAGAAGACACGTTTGTTCGGCAAAGCCATGGGGTTGATTGAGGTGAAGCACGAGACCCAGGGCATGGTCTCGATCAGGACACGTATGTCCTGGGGAACCGACTCCGAACGTCTTTCCGTGACCGCTGATAACAAGCAGGCGAAGGGGGTTCCCATCCAGCGGGGAGGTATTCAAACGCGAGACCGTGATGGCCACAAGTTGGGGCACCGTGAGGCATGTCTCGATCTTCATCGCCGGTATTTGGCACGTGACTGGGCTTTCACCAGGCGTTCCCTCAGCGGTCTCCTGAGCATGCTCCCAGGCGCTCGCGGAGGAGTCATCGACGACCTGAAGAGTGTTTGCAAGACGGTGACGATCTCTGGTGACTACGATCTCAAACGTCGGATCGACGTGGACTCCTTGAAGATGGTTTCCGTTCCGGCCATGAACGAAGGCGAAGTCGAGCGAGTCTACTTCGACACCGTTCCCTGGCGAGACAGCTACGAAGCCGCTGCTGCTCACGCCGCCTACAAGGCATGGAAGGAGCGTGTTGCCCGGCGTAAGGAAAGCAGAACCTGCCGAGATGTACTCCATGGCGTGGAAGAGGTTTTGGAGTTCGACGTATTCCGTAGGCTCTTCGAGATCGCCGATGGTCAAGTTTCTGACCTCGATACTATGTGCCGCGAGAAGGTCGCCTGGGCGATGTCGAAGGAGGGCGCGGATGACGCCTGCATTCGTGAGATCACCTCCTTCACGAAGAAGAAGGTGCAGAGCATCGCCAGATGGAAGGAAATCGAACCTCTGGACGGGGGCCGTCATCCGGAAGCTTGCAACCGTGTCCACGACATCCTCGCGAGCATCATGAAGCCGTGCTTGAGGATGCGCGTTCAGCGACGCGTAATGCGCTCTGGGTGAATGGTGACCACCTGAAGTTCGAGAGGATGACAAAGGGAATGGGTTCGTCCCGACCAACTCGCATCTTCCTCCAAGAGACGTCCAGATCGAGGTGTCCACGTTCACGTCGAGAGCAGTTTCGTTCACTCGCCCGCCATGGAACACATAGCGATCAACCCTGTCGCTCGCCGTAGGCGATGGACCTACCTCGCCAGAACCGCCAGCGTTCTCCCACGTACCTGGACCTGGCCGGTCGCCACTGAGAGCGGCGATGTAGAGGCTCGCCCCTTTTCCACGTGGACTTGCCATGTTAGCGCGTCGGGTAGTCGAAGCGCATGTGCATCAGCCCAGGGCTCGCTGACCTCGTCCGTGCCTATGTTGCCAAGCGGGAGTAACAGCAATAGGCACCGAAAGAGTGACCTTTGGAAGAAGAAGCATGCGAAGGCATATCTGCTGCACATATGCCTCTTCATAAAAATGTCCTCCGTGCAATTGGCTCTATGGAGATAGGCATCGAGCAAGAAGAAGAAGGCCGTGAGATGATGTCTTCGAGGTCAGGTAAACGACCTCCACATCACTCAGAGGAGCCAGAAGATGGCACAGTACGAAATCACTCATTCCTGCGGTTGCAACCAGACCCACAAGCTTTTTGGCCCCCACGCTGAACGGGAACGCAAGATCGCCTGGATGGAAAGTTTCCCATGCAGCACTTGCGAGCGTGCCCGTCGGCTGGAGATTGCCTCATCGCAGGAGGCAGAAATGTCACTCCCCGCTCTTACCGGCAGCGACAAGCAAATCGCCTGGGCGAGAGCGCTGCGGTCGGAATGGATCAGCGAATCCGTATGGATCGCGGACAGGCTCTCTCATCGGGAAAAGGCGGATCTGCTTGAAAAGCTGCTGGAGTACCGGACGCAGGTGCTGACCGAAAAGGTCGCGGCTGGATGGTGGATTGACGGTCGGCGTGAGTCAGTGTACCCCGGCACCACCATTTTCGGCGATCATTGGACGGTGCTGGAAGAGTTTGATCGCGGCGTTCTCCCCAAGGCACTGAAGTAGTGACCTCACCATAAGCAATGCAGAGAAGACATGGAAACACATTCGGTCACGACGACCGAACCTCATGCTATAGTACTACCAACTCAACCGGCAAAGGAGCCAAGATCATGAAAGTACAATCCAAGACCACCAAGTCCGCCACTGAGACGCGCTACCGCCTGTGGATCAACTATCACTACGGCTGGGACGACAGGTTTGCCCCGCAGGACACTTGGTACGATCCGTTCTATGGGGCGGTTCGCCGGGGTGGTCCCATCGAGGCGTCAGACGTGACCGAGTACCGCTCCCGTGAGGAGGCGGATGCCGCCTGCGATCGCGCAAATGCAAAGATCGTCCGGTCTCGTACCAACGGCAACCTGGAGCGTCTGGAGCGCGGAGAGTGGGCCATCCCGACGATTACTGTGCGTGCTGTGCGCCGTAAGTCGCGGAAGGCCTGAGTGACTGGTTGTACTAACTGAGGGTGGGGGCGTCTGTCCCCACCCTTCTCATCTTGCCTTCAGCTCGAATATCTGCCGCACATATGCCTCTCCATGGTAATTCACTCCGCAACTTCGGCGATGCTGGGATTGAGCATGAAGAGGACAGGCCTCAGATGATGGGTTCGAGGTCGCGGCTGTCTCCATCATAACCAGGCTCACTTCGTCTTCTACACGGGAACGTCTTCATGGCCGCTTTTGGCGAGTTTGTCCGAGGGTCAGCCCTTCCGCTCGTGCGCGAGGGATTGAAGGGCCATGAAGACAATCTCTTCTTCCGACGGGTACAGGTCGGTCTCGGAAACTTGGTTATAGTCTACTATGGTGGTGAACTCACCGAAAGGAGTCACCAGCAAGATGACGACAAGCCTCGCACCGAATGCCATCACGAAGACGCGGGAGTACTGGGCAACACTCGGAATCGAAGTCGACGAAGAGCAGGCAAAGGAGATCGCCCGCGCCTACCTGGAACTGATCGACCTGATCACGATCAAGGAAGAGCAGAAGAAGGGGGGCGACTATGAAGAAGCGTAAGCCCGCCGACGTAAAGAATCCAGGAGAAAACACGTTGGTCTTCTCGTACTGCCGGGTCTCTTCAAGGCGGCAGGAGGAGGAAGGGTACTCTCTGGATACGCAGGAAGAAACCCTGACGAGGTATGCGAAGGAGAAGGGCTTCGTGATCGAAGACCGTTTCCGCGAATCGTACTCAGCCTCTCGTTCTGGTCGGCGGGGATTTGATGGGATGCTCGCCGAATTCAGGAAGTCACGTGCGAAGCGCAAGGTCGTCCTTGTGGGCAAAGTTGACAGGTTTACTCGGAATCAAGAAGATGCCCTCGCCGTTGAAAAACTGGGCCTGGAGGTCCACTTCGTATACGAGGGTATGGTGATTTCCTGCCAGTCTAGTCCCGGCGAGCTTCTTCTGTATGATATTCAGACCGCCATTGCGACCTACCAGTCGCGGGTGACGGGAGCTGATACCAAGCGCAACATGCGTCGGAAGGCAGAGCAAGGGCTCTGGCCCTCCAGGGCTCCCTTCGGCTATCGCAATGTGACTCGCAACAAGGTGAAGTTGATTGTTCCTGACGAGAAGCAGTCGCGTCTCTACAAATTGCTCCACAAGGAAGCCCGCGACGGCGATCATACCTTGTCTTCTTTGACCAGGGAGGCGATCAAGCTCGGCATGCAGTTTTCGACTGGCAGTCGGATCACGGCCTCTTGGGTGAGGAAGCTGTTGGAGAACCCGATCTACTCCGGTGATTTCGTCTGGGATGGCGAGTGGTACTCTGGTAGGCATCAGACCCTGATCACCCGCGAGGATTACCAGTGTGTGGTCAATAAGCTCGGACTGCGGACTCAGACCGCAGTCAACACGAGGCAGGCTGACAAATTCTTGTACTGGGGGATGCTGTATTGTCCCAAGTGCCAGCACTCGGTTTGCGG
>JAHCAW010000109.1 GCA_019634695.1 Candidatus Sumerlaeia bacterium | reverse complement strand
TGCCGCGCGCGCAGCAACTCCTCGTCGCCGCGGAACTGTCGCTGGAATTGCAGGTAGGCAATCGGGTCGAGTTGATCGGCGGACGGCGCGGGGGCCGCGGTCGCGGGGGCACTCGCCGCACTCGCGAGCGGCGTCGCCTCGAGTCGTTCGAGCACCTCGGAGCGGAACTCGAGCGCGAACGTCAGCCGCGCCTCGGCCTCGCGCAGGCGCCCCTCGAGCGTGCCCAGGCGCGTCTGGAGGCGCTGCAACTCGGGCAAGGTCTCGTCGCGGCGCAGGGACTCGACGTGGGCGAGCCCGTCCTTCACCAGTTCGACGTTGCGCTCGATGTCGTCGACGAGCTTGCGCAGTCCGGTGAGCAATTCGGCAAGGCGCGCGTCGCCCTCGCGCGCGGTGGCCTCGGCCGCTTCCACGCGCCGCTCGAGCGCGGCGGTGCGGTCGCCCAGCTCCTCGATGCGTTCGGCAGGGAACACAATGCTCTCGGCCAGGGCTTCCTGTTGGGCGGCAAGGTCTTCAATACGGACAGCGAGGCCGTCCTGACGCTTGTCGGCCGCCTCGATCCGCGCGAGCAGGTCGCGCATGCCGATGCGAATCTCCGCGAGCGCGGAGCGCGTCTGCGCATCCCGGAACGCGTTCGTGACGACCTCTTCCGTCAACACCTCGATGGCGCGGCAGGCTTCGAAATTGAACGCGCTCTGGCGCCCCGTCAGCGGACGAAACGCGGCGAGGACAACCTTCTTGAGCAGGGCCAGCCGACTGCCGGGCGGCACCTTGTTGACGGCCGCGTGACGATACAGCTCGGGCAGGACGGCGCGGCGAATCTGCTCGACGGAGTCCGGGATCGGCACCTCGCCAGGATCGATCGGCGGAGGGGCGGCCGATTCGCTCGCGGTTGCCGCAGCGGGCTCGTCGCTCAGGACGCGCTCGATTCCGCGGACGAGTTGCTCTGGACGATAGCGTCCCATGGCGGCAGTCCCTCCCCGTCTGGAATCGTGCGCAACGCGTAGAGCGCCACGCCCAGCTCGCGCCCCGGCCCCGAATCGGTTGGCTCGCGCCAAGCCGCGTCAACGGCAAGTTCGTAGAGCCCCGGCCGGCCGAGACAACTCGCCGGCAGCGTGAACTCGGCCAGGCCAAGTTCGGCATCGAGTCGGCACGAGCCGACCTCGCCGGCCGCAACGGAGCGCAATGAGATGCGACGCGCGTCGCCGTCGCCCTCGAGGGGCGGCAGGCCCACCGCCAGCACGAGACGCGCGTGCGTCGGGCGGAAGACGAACCACCCGCGGCGGCCGCACCAGCGGAATGGGACGTCGTGGCTCGTGCGTTCGACGCCATGGAAGCCGCCCAGAAACGGCGCGGGCGACAATCCTTCGAGCGGCAGGGGATCGGCGAATGCGCCGAAGACCGCCGTGAGCGCCTCGGGCAACGTGGCGCCATCACGCGCCTGCCGCTCGCAGGTCCACTGCGAATTGAGCCGCACACGCCCGGAACAGGTCGGCCGCGAAGCCGACCGCACCTGAAAGATGGCGAGGCGGTCCGTCCAATCGTAGCATTCCTCGAGATGCGTCTCGTCGCGATGGACCGCGGCCGTGATGGTGTAGTCGCCGTCGCCGAGCAGCAGCGGCAGACGCACCTCGATGCGGGCGGAATCGCCGGCGGCAAACGTGCCGAGCTTCATCCCGAGCAGCGCCGTGTTCGTGCCGAAGACATCGACGCCCAGTCGGTCGCGAATCATGATGCCGACAGTGGGGTTCTCGATTTCGGAGAGGAAGAGCACCGTGAGGACAAGGCGCAGCGTGGCGCCGGGCAGGAAGACGTCCGAGTGCGAACCGTCATCGTCGCGCAGTAACTCGATGCCGGCGACAAGGGCCTGGAAGCTGCCGTAGCGCGTGGCGGCGGGTTCCTCCGTCGCCTCGCCCGGTGCGACCCAGCGCACGCGCATCTCGGAGTTGCCTTGGCCTTGCAGCGCCAGCAGGGCGCCGTAGCGCTCGAGCACTTCGTCCGGCGCGCCGCGATGCACCAATCGTCCCTGATCCAGCAGGATCGCCTCGTCGCAGAGCGTCGAGACCGCCATGGCGTCATGGCTGACGAAGAGGATCGTGCAGCCCGCCTCGCGAAACTCGCGGATGCGGCGGATGCACTTCTGCGAGAAGCGCGCATCGCCGACGGCGAGGGCCTCGTCCACGATGAGAATTTGAGGCTCGACGGAGGCCGCGATGGCGAAGCCAAGCCGCAGCACCATGCCCGAGGAATACGTGCGCAACGGTTGGTCGATGAATGGCCCCAACTCGGAGAAGGCGATGATCTCGCGCTCGTGCCGGGCGATCTCATCGGGCGTCAGGCCCAGCAACTGGCCGTTGACGCGAATATTCTGGCGGCCGGTGAACTCGGGATGGAAGCCGGTGCCGAGTTCAAGCAGCGCGGCCACGCGCCCTGCAACGTGGACCTGGCCCGCGGTGGGCACCAGCGTGCCCGTGACGATCTTGAGCAGGGTAGACTTGCCCGCGCCGTTCGGCCCGACGATGCCCAGCGTGCGGCCGCGCGGCACTTCGATGTCGATGTGGCGCAGAGCCCAGAAGTCGCGGCTGCGCGAGGGCAGGCTCATCCACGACAGCATCCGATCCACCGAATGCCGATGCAGGCGGAACCGCTTGCTGACGTCGGCCAGTCGGATCGAGCAGGTCATGGTGTGCGTGGGCGCGTGCCTCTGGATGGTTTGCGGCGCATGGGATCAGGAATCCGACGAGCCCTTGCCCTCGATCTGGCGACGAACCTGGGCGAGTTGCGACGCCCAGGGATTGGCGGCTTGAGGAGCCTGCGCTGCGTCCTCGGCAGGGCCGAACGTGTGACGCACCTGACGCGCCTCGGGGTCGAGGCACGGCACGGCCAGCGAATCGCAGTGGGCGGTGCTGGGCAGGGCTAGCAGCAACTCGTCGCGCAACGCCTCCATCGGCTCAACGGCGTCGCCGCGATAGGAAAGCAATCCCTCGCGCTCGATGGTCTCCCCGCCGCTCCCGTCCGTCGGCTCCGGGAGGTATGCCAGACGCACGGGAACTTCGACATCGAACGCCAGCCCCTTGAGGCAGCGGGCGCAATCCACCGACACGCGCGTGCGCAGCGTGCCGGTCACATAGACCGCCAAGCCACCGGCCAAGCGCGCGGTGAGCCGCCCCTCGATGGGGTGGTCGAATCGAAACTCGGGATCGTCGGCCACGTCAAACCCTTGGGCATCGAGGACGAACTCGGCCTCGATGGGCTCGACGCGCAGTCGGTCGATCTCGAATCGCAGGCGGTACATCGTGTCATCCTTTGGGCCGGCGGCCACGGGGCGAAGCTCGCTCGGCGCGGGCGTCCGGTCAACGGGAGAGGGGTTCAGGGATCGGTTGCCGCGGCGTGGGCCTCTGCCAGCAGCGCCGTCAACTCGTCGCTCGACGGGATCGCGCCGAGGTGAATGCGGTGGATGATGCCGTCGGGGCGCACAAAGGCCAGCATCGGCAGCGGGCCCACGCGCCAGTCGCGCGGCAATGTCAAGTCGGGCGGGAGCGCCTGCGGAAAGGCGACGCCCTTTTCCGCGATCACCTCAAGCGCGGCTTCCACGTTGCCGATGTCGAGGTTGATGCCGAGGACAACGGCCTTCTCCGGATCCGCGGCGCGCGCAACGGCGGCGATCTCGGGCATGCCCTCAATGCACAGTGGGCACCAGCTTGCCCAGAAGTCCAGCAGCACCGCCTTGCCGCGCAGGTCGGCGAGCGCGATCTCGCCGCCGTCGAGCAGCGGCACCGTGAAGTCCGGCGCGGGCTGCCCCTCGAGTTCGAGGATGTTGCCCGTGAATTGGCGGCCGCGATAGGCTTCGGTTACGTCGTTGTAGCCGGCGGGCGGCGCCGTGCCAAAACGGCTGTCGGGGAGCATCACGCCGAGTTGCTCGTCCGACCAGGTGACGCGGTACCACGTCGGGGGCGTGTCGAGCAGCAGGATGGCGGTTTGGACGATTCGACCGCTGGCGGCCTCAATGGTCACGCGCGTGGGAAGCGGAGCACCCTCAAGGTCGAACTCGCGCGCACCCGCCGCGCTGGAAGGACGCGCGCGAAGGGAATCCAGCAGTGCCGGCTTGTCGACGAGCGCAAGGTAGGGGTAGCGATCCAGCATGGACGCCAGAGAGGGATCGTGCGCATGAAGCGCCTCGATGTTCGGTGGCTCCTCGAATTCGAACCGGACCGCGAGGCGTGTATCGCCGACCAGCAGCAGCCCCTGCTGCCTGTTGACGGTGAGCGCGTCGCCACTTTCGTCGAGGCGCAGGCGTGAGACGCGGTCCCATGCAAGCGTGCCTGAGACCGGCGCCATGGCGCGGTGGACGGCGCCGTTGGGATCCGTGAACTCGGCGCGGAACTGGACGCTGACGGGCAGGCGGTTCGCGTAGCGCACACGGGCCTGCTCAAGCGCCGCGGCTGCATCGGCCGAACCGACGGGGCGCGAATCCTCCGCGCACGCCAGCGCCAGCGCCACCAGCGCGACGAGGCACCATCGCCAAAGGGTTCGCGGCATCAGGCCACTCCGAATCCCAGGGTCTGCAGCGCGAGCAGGCATTCTTCGGGCAGGCCGCGGCCCTTGACGGTGAAGTGTCGGAACTCGTGGCGGATCGGGTATTCGCGGCGCAGACGGTCGAAGTGTGCGGCCCGCTTCGCATGCTCCTCGATCAGTCCGGCGCGCAGTGCCGCGTGGTCCCGCCGCAGGGGGCACGAATGGGACACCGCACGCCGCAGGGTTTCCTCGCGCGAGGCCGCGGCAATCTCCGCGGCGGCAAGAACTGGCTCCGGCAGCGGAGGGACGTCCGGATCCCAGGAAGCCACACGGCCGAAGTGCCGGCACACCGCCTCGAGCATCATGCGCGTGCCGTTCAACTTGCCGTCGATGCTGTAGCCCGCAATGTGGGGCGTGCCGATCTCGACCAGACGCGAGATCGCCGGGTCCACGCCCGGCTCCGATTCCCAGACATCGAGGATGGCGCCGGCGAGCTCGCCCGTCTCGAGCGCCGCACGCAGCGCCGCGTCCGGCACGACCGCGCCGCGCGACGTGTTGATCAGCCATGCCGATGGCTTCATGCCCCCCAAAGCGGCGGCGTCGAGCAGGCCGACCGTGCGATCGGGCCCGTCGGTGTTGAGCGGCACGTGCAGCGTGACGATGTCGGAGTCGGCGAGTAGCGCGTCGAGCGCGGTCCACTCACCGGGCTGCCGGGCGCGTTGCCGCGGCGGGTCGTTGACCAGCACACGCATGCCGAGCGCGCCGGCCAGCGCCATCACCCGCGAGCCGATGTTGCCGCACCCCACCACGCCAAGCGTACGCC
This sequence comes from Candidatus Sumerlaeia bacterium, assembly GCA_019634695.1. GTDB lineage: Bacteria > Sumerlaeota > Sumerlaeia > SLMS01 > JAHLLQ01 > JAHCAW01. Next base: position 363 of record JAHCAW010000109.1, on the reverse strand, counting down.
CCGCCAGCGAGCCGCCGTCCAACGCGGCGATCTCCAGCAGTGCCGCGACAATGTACTCGGCCACCGAGTTCGCGTTGCAGCCCGCCGCGCTGGCAAAACCGATCCCCGCGTCCCTCAGGTAATCCGTATCGACGTGATCCGTGCCGATGGTCGCCGTGCCGACGAAACGCACCGGCGTGCCGACCAGCAATTCCTCGGTGACGCGCGTGATCGAGCGCACCAGCAGCACGTCGGCTCCGGTCAGGTGCTCGCGGCGCAGGGCACGGCCCTCGGCCAGCGTCACCTCGCCCAGGCCGCTGAAGGCGTCGGCCGCCTGCGGGATGTTGGTGTCCACCACCAGATGCAGCTTCTTCGTCACGGGCG
>JAHCAW010000108.1 GCA_019634695.1 Candidatus Sumerlaeia bacterium | reverse complement strand
ACTTCGTCGGCTGGTATCGCAGCACGTTCGGCGGCCTGCCTGACGTCTCCCAGAACCTGGCGGCCAATGCCACCGCGTTCTCGGGCAACTGGACTGCCAACGCCCCGGGTCGCGCTCTGCCGAACCCGACCGGCTCGGCGACCAGCACGGCGTTCGCCTCCTCGATCCCGGTGACGGAGTCCCCGACTCCGCTCCTGCGTGTCGAGACCGACGCCTCGCCGGGCAACACCGGCACGACCAACGCGAACTTCGCGCCCCAGTACGCCGCATGGCTGTCTTGGCGCCGCGACATCGCCGCGGTCAAGACCACCGTCCCCGTCACCGCCAACAAGGTCTACATGATCCGTTGGACGGTTTCGGTGCCGGCGGCCTTCCAGTCGGCGACCTCGCCCCAGATCCCGGACGTGCGCTTCCGCGTTGGCGAAGCGACGAACTTGGGCATCGGGCAGGCGCATGACGTCCTTCCGGCCCCGGGTGCCAACGGCATCGTGGGTGCGGGCGTGCAAGAGCACCGCTCGTACTTCTACGCGCCGGCCAACACCCCGTCGGGCGCCGAGATCGGCTTCATGTTCGACGTGTTCGACTTCTATCAGGGCACCGGCGGCGGCTTCCATACGGAAGGCGCAGCCAACTACGGCCTCGAACTGAGCAAGATTGAAGTCTTCTCGTTCGACCGTGGCGACCTGCAGGGAGCCAACATCGAGATGAACCATGGCGCGGCCACCGTGACGACCGCCGACTCCACGACGCCGCCCTCGGGCTCGTCGCCGTTCACCCAGTTCAACCTGGCCACCAGCCAGACCACGGGTGATTGGGAGAACCGCAACTCGTCGTTCACGCAACCCACCTCGAACCGCAACCCGTCGGGCACGTTCGCAGCCGACCTGCTGACGATGAGCCTCGTTGCCGGCAACCACAACGCCATCGGCGAGTGGGATCCGCGCGGCTTCGTCCTCAAGCAGGATCCGAGCTTCGCACCTGACAACACGGCGAACGAAATCGTCAGCGACATCCCGAACAGCAAGCTGCTCTTCGTCGATGCCTGGCTGAGCTCGCCGCAGGCGACGACCGCCAACAACCACCTGCCCGTCATGCGCGTCGGCTTCCGTACCGACGTCTACGGCGAGACCGGCCTCTCGCAGGCCAGCCCCGTCCGTCAGATCACGCAGGGCCGCGTGGCCTACATCGAATTCCGCGCTTGGAACCGTACCGACGCGGAAGACGTGGGTGACCTTGTCGCTCCGACCAATGCGCTCGAGGCCAACGCCAAGCGCTACACGGCCGTCATGGAGCCGCAGATCCGTACCGGCAGCACCATCGACGTCCGTCCGTTCGTCCAGTTCTGGTCGTTCCCGCTGGACCTGACGGCAACCCCGGGCTCGTTCCGCGACGACCGGGCCGACGCTGGCACGATGCGGATCCACCGCGTCGTCATCACCAGCTACGACCTGCCGACGCTTCCGGACTCCAACTGCCCGTAAGCCACAACCCTCGACCTCTTGGAGGCCGGCTCCCTCGGGAGTCGGCCTCCTTGCTTTTTACCATCGTTGCTGCACTTGACCGATAGGGCGAAGGAGGCAACGGATCGCCAGCGACCGAGCGGCCCGATCGGGTCCTTGCAGTGGGCGAGGGCGTCACGGAGACCCGCGCAATCCGGTCGACCGACCGGGCGGGGTGGCGGTCGCGCTACTCGATGTCGAGCGAATCGAGGTCGTCGAAGCCGGAGGCTTCGGCGGTGGGGACGTTGCGCGAGCGCCGGCGTTCGGTGGTGTTCGAGACAGGCCGAGTCGCCACGGGCGGGCGGGGCATTCGCACGGCCGAGCCGATATCCAACTCGGGATCGAGTTCGACAGACTCGGCGACCGGCGTCGCGGCCGGCGCCGGCGGTGTGGTCTCGTGGGGAAGCGTCGGCGTCAGCATCCGCGGCGGTGCGGGATCGGAGATGGTGGTGCGGCGCTGCGCCTCGAGGACGGCCTGCCGGCGCGCTTCGAAATCTGAGACCATGCGGTCGGTGCGGTCCAGGCTCTCGTCGTCGGCGTCGATATCGAGTTCGCTGTCGACGTCGGAGGCGTCCGAGGTGCGGATGCGCAAAGCCGAGGAGCGCTGGGTGTCGGTGGGCTGCGGGGTGCTGTGGAAGCGGCGCCCCTCCTGTGGTGTCTGCGGGTGCAGCCGTTCGGCGTCGCCACCATTGGCCACATAGGAGCGCTCGAGGCCGCGCTTGAGTTCGCCGGTGGTTTGGAAGCGCTCGGCCGGGTTCTTCTCGAGACAGCGCATCACGATGGCATCGAGGTCGGCCGGAATACGGTCGCAGATTTCGCGCGGATTGGTCGGCAGGACGTTGACCTGCTGATACGAGATGTCGCCCGAGATGAACGGCGGCGAGCCGATGAGCATCTCGTAGAGAATGATGCCGACGGCGTAGATGTCCGAGCGTGCGTCGATGCGGCCGCCGTGCACCTGCTCGGGCGACATGTAGCGCGGCGTGCCGATCAGCGCGCCGGTCGGCGTGAAGGTCGCCTCTTCGATGTGGACGATGCCGAAGTCCGTCAGCTTGATCTGGTTGCCGGGCGCGAGCAGGATGTTGTCGGGCTTGATGTCGCGATGGATGATGCCCTTGCGGTGCGTCGTCTCCAGCGCGTCGCAGACCTGCATCATCCACTCCATCAGGCTGAGGATGTAGGTCTGGTCGATCTCCAGGGTTTCGGCGAACTTGTCCTCGACGATGTCGCGCAGCGAGGGTCCGTCGACGAACTCCATCGCGATGTAGGACTGGCCGTAGGTGTTCGAGATGTTGTAGTCGAGGATGTTGACGATGTTGGGATGGCGCAGCGTGGCGGCGATGCGGGCCTCGCGGAAGAAGCGGTCGATCGCCTTGTCGCTGGAGCTGAGCCCCTCGCGCAGGATCTTCATGGCGACTTCCGTGTTCGTCTTCAGATCCAGCACCTTGTGGACGACGCCCATGCCGCCGGAGCCGATCTTGGCAAGGTAGCGATAGCGGCCGATGGCGTGGTCGCCGATCAGTTCCTTCATCTTCGGATCGACGGCCAGGGCGTCGCCGGAGGCGGCAATGCGGGCTTGCAGGTCCGCGATCTTCTGCTCGATGTCGCGGAAGTGCGGATCGAAGTCGCGCACGAGTTGCGCGGCGTCGAGCGCCATGCGCCACTGCTCGCCGTTCTGGAACGAGATCATCAGATCGTAGAGGCGCTCGAGGTCCTCGGTCTCGAGCACGGGCAGCTCCTGGAACTTCTCGAAGGCGGCCTTGGGATCGCCGGCCTTCGAGAGCGCCACGGCGATGCGCCGGTTGGCCTTCATGCTGAACTCGGGGTACGCCGACGCCTTGCGGTACTCCTTCATGGCGCGCTCGAAGCTGCCCTTCTCCAGGTGCATGTCGCCGAGCTTGAGGCGCACCTCGCAGGCGTCGGGGTCGTTGAGCAGAATCTGCTCGCAGGCCTGGACGAGCCGGGCGCGGATGTCGTCGAGTCCGGGATCGAGGAACAGGGCGCGCTCGGCATAGTAGAGCGTGCGGCGCCAGTCGCGGCGCTCGCCGAAGAAGTTCGCCAGGAACGCGAGCTGCGCCTCGGCGATGTCCGGGATGCGGTCCATCAGCGAATCGAGCGGCTCGAGCAGCGAGCGGTATTCCTCGTAGCCGAGTTCGAGCACGTGCAGGTAGGCCTCGAAGGCCTGCTTCCAGCGCCGGTTGCGCCAGTGCAGCTCGGCCAGTTGCAGCTCGGTGTTGATCTCGATTTCCCACTCGGGGTTGCGGGCCGCGCGGGCGGTCTCCTCGGGCGTCTCGGTCGCGCGGTCGCGCGCGGGCGGCTTCTTCCCGCCGGCCAGCATGTCGTGCTCGTTGATGTACTGCAGCAGGTGCACCGCGGTGTCGATTTCGCCGCGCTGCTCCAGCACGACCGCGATCTCGTTCACCAGCGCCTTGACCTCGGGGTCCATGTCGAGCTGCGTCAGGTAGTCGAACGCGAGTCGATGGTCGCCCTCGGTGATCAGGTGACGGGCAAGCTTCTTCACCAGGTTCGGGTTCTGGGCCAGCACTTCGGTCGGCACGCGGAAGGCCCAGGAGAGCGCCTCTTCGGGTTCGCCGAGCATCATCGAGACCTGACACAGCTCCTGCGCCGCCTGGTGCATGGCGGACTCGCTGCGCTTCATCGTCTCGATGCGGCGCGTCAGGAAGGAGAAATAGGCGCGCAGGGTTTCGGGGGCGACCTCGCCCTCCTCGACGAGACGGTGGTAGAGGCGGTGGGCCTTCTCGGCGCGGCCGACGCGCTGGTACAGGTCCGCGAAGAAGGCCACAACGTTGGGCGGCAGGGCGAAGATGTTGTCCAGCGTCTCGAAGTGGATACAGATCGGATCGATCTCTTCGATGCCCAGGGCGATGGCCGAGCGGTAGTGGCGCAGGGCCTCGGAGTATTCGCCGCGAATGAGCTGCAAGTCGCCGAGCGCGCGGTGGACGTCGGGCGAGTCGGGGAACTCCTTGCCCAGGGCGGTAAGGCGCTCGACCGAACGGGCCAGACTCTCCTGGTCGATCTCCTCCAGACTGGGGGCGTCGCGCAGCAGGGCCTCGCCCTGCGTGACCATGTAGCCGTGGGCCAAGGCGCGCTGGATGCGCAGGTCGGCGGGGTAGAGCTGGCTGACGCGCTCGTAGATCGCCAGGGCGCGGCTGTTGAACATGCCGGCCTTGAAGTAGGAGAGGGCGAGCTGGCGCAGGAGCTTGGGGTTGTCGGGATGCGCGCGACAGGATGCCTCGAGCGAATCGATCGTGCGCCGGTACAGCTCCTTTTTGGGCACGAGGGTCATGGCCGGGCGGGGGCTCCGTGCGGGCAAACGGCAGTCGCGCCAGCCTCGCCCCGCTCACGCTTATGGATCAAGGACGAACAGACGATTGGGGTGAGGGGGAGTGGGGGGAGGTAGAGGCAGGAAGAATCAAGCCGGGCGGCTCTTTCCGGGTCGTCTCTCAGCCGGTCGGCGGGCACTTGGGCCCGCCGCTCCTTCGGTGCGGGCTGCCTCGCAATCCCATGAGATGACGGCGCCGCTCGTTGACGACGTACAAGAGGCCTGTATCGATCAACGCCAGCACATGGCTGGCGCCGGATTGGGCTCAAGTTTCTTCCAGAATCAATCCGGTCTCGTCGTAGTAGCCTTCCCCGTCCGCCTGGAGAAGTCCTCTGCGATTCTGAAAGAGCCACTCCCACAGCGGATCTATGCCGGACAACGTCTCGTCCGTCTCCCGCTCCTGCCAGACCAGCGCCAGTGCGATGGTGTGCGTTGCAGCCTTCAGCACAGCCTCGACCCGCTCCCGGCCTTCCCCTTCGGAATCGGCGAGGAAGTCGAGCATCTCCTGAATCTCAGGCTCGAACAGCCCATCGCCAGGCTGGTTGATCTCGATCTGGGCAAAGATGTCATCGCCCCGACACAAGTTGGCGAGAGGCGTCTTGCTCCCCTCGACAACATCCAAACGGTACTCGGGGTCCACGCAGACCAGTGCCTTCTCGATGTCCTGCAGTGCAAGCGGCTCGGGGGTAGTGTCGAAGTATCGCATTCGGTAGGGCATGGGGGATTCTTACAAAGGAGATGGAGGTAGAGATGGCCGCCACGTCGCGGCCGAGCGTGGCCTCACCAAGCTTGAATCGCGCACGCTCGCCTCAGGCAACGTACAGTCGCGCCAGCCTCGCCCCGCTCACGCTTATGGATCAAGGACGAACAAGAGGGGCGGACTGGCACGTCGGC
>JAHCAW010000107.1 GCA_019634695.1 Candidatus Sumerlaeia bacterium | reverse complement strand
CGCCGCCCAGGCCGAGCAGCGTCGCCTCGCCCAGGAGCAGACCGCCCGCCGTCGCACCGCCCAAGGAATCTTTGACGAAGGTCTCAAGATCTACGAGCGCGACCGCCGCAATCTTTCCAACCTCGAAGCCGCGCGCGCCAAGTGGCGCGAGGCCTTCGAGCACGACACCACCTTCGAGCGCGCCCGCGTCTACCTCGAAGACACCGAGCCGGAGTTCAACCGCCTCCTCGCCGAGCGCCAACGCGAGCTCGAGTTCGAGCGTCGCGAAGCCGCCGCGGCCTCCAAGCTCGACACCGCGATTCCGATCAGCACCCTCGAGCCCACCCCGCTGCCCGAGTTCCTCCGCACCCTCAAGCTGCTCTCCGGCATCGACTTCGTCCTGACCGGTGGCGTCGAGTCGCGCATCGAGGCGGCCTTCACCGACAAGCCCCTGCGCGAAGTCCTCGACTCCGTCCTCCTTCCCATCGGCCTGCGCTGGGAACGCCGCCCCGGCGAGGACACCGTTGTCATCACCCCGAACCTTCAGACCAAGGTCTTCCGCGTCTCGCCCGACAAGCTGGCGACCGTCGACTCCCTCATGGGCGACAAGCGCACCATCCAGCGCCTGCTCTGGGGACCCACCGGCCAGCCGCTCATGGACGGACAGGAGATCTACACCGACGCGCGCCAGAACGTCGTCGTCCTCACCGACTCGCCCCTCAACATCGAGAAGTTCGCCAACCTGTTGGCCGAGATGGATGGCCAGGCGCCCGGACTCGACTTCGCCAGCTACAAGATTCAGGAAGACAAGGCCCAGCAGATCAAGGCCCTGCTCGGCATGATCCTGAGCGTCAACGACGACATGCCCTACAATCCGGACCGCAAGCTCATCGTCGAGGGCGGCGAACTCATCATCAAGGACACCCCCGAGAACATCCGCCGCGTCGAGGAACTGCTCAAGGACCGCGACTTCCTCCGCAAGATCTACTCGGAAGAACTGGCCGTCCGCACGTTCAACCTCACCCCGATCCTTGACATCGAGGACAACCCCGACCTCGCCCGCAAGTTCGCCGAGGACGTCAAGAACGTCGTCGAGACCCTGCTCTACGCCCAGGTCGGTCGCCGTCAGGCCAATCAGGAAGGCCGCCGTCTGTGGTACGACGAGGCCACCCTCCAGCTCACCATCACCGACTACCCCGAGCGTCTGCGCGCCGTCGAGCAGTTCATCGAAAGCCTGCCGCAAATCGAGAACAAGCGCCGCACCAAGATCGTCATCCTCGACTGGACCGACGCCGGCGACATCTCCAGCCAGATCAGCCAGTTCATCGGCGGCGGCGTCAGCCAGAGCGGCCAGCAGGGCCAGGCCGGCGAAGAAGTCGTCCGCACCATGCGCACCGAGCAGTCCTTCGACTTCCGCGGCTACAACATCCGCGTCCGCTCGGTGAACGAGAACGACGTCAACGACGAGTTCGACGACGACGTCGAGCTCATCGTCCGCTCCGGCACGCAAAGCGAGGACCGAACCATCGAGCAGTACCGCCTCGAGAACTTCATGAGCGGCGAACTGACCATCATCGCCGAGGACATCAAGCCCTCCTCGACTCCCGGCCAGGGCCGCGCCAAGCTCCGCATCATCTACAACGGCCCCTCCGGCCAGTTCACCCAACAGCAGCAGGCCGAGCAGCTCCAACAGCTTCAGGCGCTGCAGGATACTGGCCGCGAGCCCATCGTCGATGTCGAGATCGTCGCCATCGAGAATCCCAACGCCCTGTGGATCAGCTACGAGAACGTGGCCGACCTGAACGAAGTCGAGTTCTGGATCCAAACCCTCGACCGCCCGACGCTCCAGGTCTCCCTCGAAGCCAAGTTCGTCGAGGTCGTCGAGAACAAGGCCCGCCAGCTCAAGGCCGACTTCTCCATCGGCGACATCACGCAAGGCGTCTCGCTCACCGACTCGATCGTCCGCTCGCGCTTCGCCCAGGACCTCGACGAGTTCGACTCGCCCTTCGAGCCGCTCACCGAGTCCGTCGCCAGCGCCAACCTCCTGAAGGGCGCCACCGTCACCAACTGGATCATCAACAACGGTCAGTCGCCCGTCTCGCTCACCCTGCGCGCGCTCGAGGCCCAAGGCGTTATCAACGTCGTCAACGCCCCCTCGATCACCGTCCTCAACAAGCAGAGCGCCACCTTCGAGATCTCGCGCCGCTACGTCCTGCCCGGCTTCTCCGGAACCGGCACGACGAACAATCAGGATCAGAACCAGCAGAACCAGAACAACCAGAACCAGCAGGACCAGAACAACCAGCAGAACAACCAGGGCACCACCGGTGGCGGCACGGGCAGCACGCTCGGCTTCGCGGGTATCACGCTCGACCTCATCGACACATTCGACGTCAGCCCCAGCGTCACCCAGTCCGGCAACATCCTGCTCGAGAGCCTCGACATCTCGCTTCAGGACTTCGACGTCAACCTCGGTGCCATCGCTCAGTTGGTCACCCCCAACCAGACCCTGCCCGGCCGTCGCGCCATCACCAACACCGGTGGCTTCGGCGTCCTGCAGAAGGAAATCCAGACCTCCGCGCGCATCCGCGACGGTGGCACGATCGTCCTCGGCGGCTGGAAGAACGAACGCCTCGAAATGCTCGACTCCGGCGTCCCCGTCCTCCGCGACATCCCCTTCATCGGCAAGTTCCTCTTCAACCGCTCCCAGGAAACCTCCGAGCGCGTCACCCTGCTGATCTTCCTCACCGGATCGGTCGTCAACGACTGACCCCACCACCAACGGCAACCCCACCCGCCCCGGACCGGAAAAACCTCTGGTCCGGGGCATCGCTTTTCAGGCACTCTCCTGCCGTTCCCATCCGCATCGGTCGCCCCGCATGTCCCAACCACGCCTCTTCCTGCTCGACGGCCACGCCCAACTCTACAAGGCCTACCACGCCGTCGCCCCGCTCACCAACTCGCGCGGCGAACCGACCGGCGCCATCTACGGCTTCATGCAGACCTTCCACCGCATTCGCCGCGAGTACCAACCCGACCACCTCGCCGTCGTCTTCGATCCTCCCGGCAAGTCCTTCCGTGCCGACGTCCTGCCCTCCTACAAGGCCAATCGCCCCCCGCAGCCGCCCGAGCTCACCGCCCAGTTCAACGTCCTCAAGGACCTCCTCGCCGCCATGCAGGTGCCCGTCTTCGAGGTGCCCCCCTTCGAAGCCGACGACGTGCTTGCCACCCTTGCCTCGTGGGCTGTCGCCCATGGGGGCGAGGCCATGGTTGTCTCCGTCGACAAGGACCTCTTGCAGGTCGTGCGTCCCGGCATCCGCGTCCTGCGCGAACACCTCGGCAAGATCGACATCCTCGACGAGGCAGGCGTGCGCGAGAAGATGGGCGTTTCTCCCCGGCAGGTCCCGGACTTCCTGGGCCTCCTTGGCGATACCTCCGACAACATCCCCGGCGTCCCGGGCATCGGCAAGAAACGCGCGGCCGACCTGCTCGCCGAGTTCCCCGACCTCGAAACCCTCATCGTCGAAGCCCAAGGCAGGACGAAGCCCAAGTTCTGGGTCAGCCTTGCCGAGAGCGCCGACGCCGCCCGTCTCTCGCGCCAGCTCGCCACCGTTCGCCACGATGTCCCCCTCGAGGCGAACTGGGACGCCCTCGCATGGAGCTATCGCGACTCGCCCGCCCTGCGCGACGTCCTCGAACGTCTCGAGTTCCGCTCCTACCTCGAAGAGCTCGGCGGCCCCAAACCCGTCGCCGCGCCGCGCGTCGTCGACTACGCCATCGTCCGCACTCTCGACGAACTCGACCGTGTCCTTGCCGACGTGCGCGCCTCCGGCCGTGCCGCACTCGACACTGAAACGACCGGTCTCGATCCCCATCGCGACGACCTGCTCGGCATCTCGCTCTCCAGCCAGCCGCACCAGGGCGCCTACATTCCTCTCGCCGGGCCGCAGGCCCCCGAGGGGCTCGCCCTCGAAGTCGTCCGCGCGCGCCTCGCGCCGCTGCTCGCCGATCCCGCCATCGAGTGGATCGCGCACAACTGGCGCTTCGACTACAAGGTCCTCGCCGTCACCGGCTTCGCCCCCGGCGACATCGCCTTCGATACGATGATCGCCGCCTACCTGCTCGATCCCGAGCGCGAATCCAAGGGGCTCAAGGGCCTCGGCTCCGAGATCCTCGGCATCCGCATGACCGAGTACGCCGAGATCGCCGGCGGCACCGACGACCTCGTCACCCTCGCCACCGTCGATGTCCAGAAGGTCGGCGAGTACGCCTGCGCCGATGCCGACGTCACCCGCCAGTTGGCCGATTACTTCGCGCCGCGCCTCGACGCCGCCGAACTCCGACCGCTCTTCGGCGACATCGAGATGCCCCTGGCCAGCGTCCTCGCCCGCATGGAACTCGAGGGCGTTCGCCTCGACCGCGCCTGGTTCGCCGAACTCTCCCGCGAGGTTGCTGCGCGCCTGACACAACTCCGCGACCAGATTCACATGCTCGCCGGCAGGCCCTTCAACATCAACTCGCCCAAGCAGCTCGCCCAGATTCTCTTCGAGGAGAAGGGCTTCGCGGGAACGAAGAAGACCACGACCGGCTTCAGCACCGACGTCACCGTCCTCGAAGGGCTCGCCGCCACCGGAGACCCGCTGCCCGTCGCGCTCCTCGAGTACCGCCAACTCGAGAAGCTCCGCGGCACCTACATCGACGCGCTTCCCGGCATGGTCAACGCGCGCACGGGCCGCATCCACACCTCCTTCAATCAGACCGTCGCCGCCACCGGCCGCCTCTCCAGCAGCGACCCCAACCTGCAGAACATCCCCGTCCGCACCGACGAAGGCCGCAAGATTCGCCGCGGCTTCATCGCACGCGACGCCGGCTGGACCCTGCTCGCCGCCGACTACTCCCAAATCGAACTTCGCATCCTCGCCCACATGTCCGGCGACCCGGCGCTCGTCCACGCCTTCGCCACCGGCAAGGACATCCACACCCTCACCGCCAGCAAGGTCTTCCGCGTCGAACCCGCCGACGTCACCTCCCAGATGCGCGGCGCTGCCAAGGCCATCAACTTCGGCATCATCTACGGCATGACCGCCTTCCGCCTCGGTCGCGACCTCGACATCCCCCCGGGCCGCGCCCAGGAGTTCATCGACGAGTACTTCCGCGTCTACGAGGGTGTCCGCCGCTTCATCGACTCCACGCTCGAGGACTGCCGCCGCACCGGCTTCGTCCGCACCCTCATGGGACGCCGCCGCGCCATCCCCGACATCCACTCCACCAATCACAACACCCGTCAGGCCGCCGAGCGCGTCGCCGTCAACACCCCCATTCAGGGCACGTCGGCCGACATGATCAAGCTCGCCATGATCCGAATCGACCGCCGCATCCGCCGCGAGGGGCTCGCCGCCCGCATGATCCTGCAAGTCCACGACGAGCTCATCTTCGACGCGCCCGACCATGAACTCGATGCACTCCGTCCCCTCGTCGTCGAGGAGATGCGCAACGCCCTGCCCCTCTCCGTTCCCATCCAGATCGACGTTTCCACCGGCCCCACCTGGGCCGACCTTTGAGCAACCCCATCGTCTGGCGAAGACTCATGATTCTGGGCTTGACCGGCTCCATCGGCAGTGGAAAGACCTTCGTCACCCGTTGCTTCGAGGAACTCGGCGCATCCGTCATCCGAGCCGATGAACTCGCACGCGAGGTGGTCGCACCGGGAACACCCGCCTACTCCGAAATCGTGGAATTCTTCGGACCGGCCGTCGTCACGGCCGATGGCACCCTTGACCGGGCAGAAATCGCCCGCAGGGTCTTTGCTAACCCCGGGCAGCGACGGGAACTCGAACGCATCGTTCACCCCAGGGTGCGCCAGCGCGAGGAGGAACTCCTTCAGCACTTTCGGCACGAGCCGCTCGTGGTTCTCGAAATCCCCCTGCTGTACGAGACCGGCGCCGAGGCGCTGTGCGATGCCGTCCTCGTTGTGGTCGTTGAAGAAGAAGTCCGCCGCCAGCGCCTCCAACGCGACCGCGGCATGAGCCCGCAGGACATCGCGGCCCGGCTCGCCGCACAAATGCCCGAGCACGAGAAAGTCCGCAGAGCCCAGTACGTGATCGACAACTCAGGCTCCCGCGAGCGCACACGCGACACCGTCCGCGAACTCCACGCCCGCCTGCTCGCCGAACCCCAAGCCTGAGCCCTCCGAGGACCTCCTCCCCGTCAAGCGTTCCCCACTCGCGGGCATCCTACCATACCCACTTCAGTCCAAGCTTTGAACCGCACCCCTCCACCCCAACGAACCAACCGAAAGGACCTCCCTCGATGAGAAGGAAGAAGAGCGGCGCCGTGCATGTTGCCAATCCCCAAGGCGGCCCTG
>JAHCAW010000106.1 GCA_019634695.1 Candidatus Sumerlaeia bacterium | reverse complement strand
GGAATGTCGTGATGTCGACGCAAAGCCAGGAAGTCGAAAAAAACTTGAAGCACCAGAATCTTCGAGCGGCGTGCCGTGTGTTGGTCGCAAGAAGCGTAGCATGACGGAAAGGCTATGACCTGCCCGTCGCTCACGCTCCGGGTTCTGATGAAGGACGCCCGAGCCCGCCTGAAGGACCGGACTCTGTCGAGCATCCCGCGGGTCACGATCGCTCGCGCCCTCCGGTTCACTTCGTCGCCGGCTGCGCCGGCTTTGACTCCAGCTTCGCGATCATCGTGCTGGCGCGCATCTGCGACGAGCCGTTCGCGTCCTCGAACTCGGCCGGCTCGAGGTTGCGCATCTGGCGCAGCAGTGTGATCAGCGAACCCCGCATGTGGTGCCGGTGCACCACCAGGTCGATGAAGCCGTGTTGCTGCACGAACTCGGCGGTCTGGAAGTTCTCCGGCAGCGTCTGGCGGATCGTCTGCTCAATCACGCGCCGTCCCGCGAAGCCCACGTAGGCGCCGGGCTCGCTGACGATGATATCGCCCAGCGAGGCGAAGCTCGCCATGACGCCGGCGGTCGACGGGTCCGCAAGGATCGAGATGAACGGGATGCGGTTCTCCTGCAGCAGCTTGCACATGATCGACGTGCGCGCCAACTGCATCAGCGACAGGATGCCCTCCTGCATGCGGGCACCGCCGGTCGACGAGATCGTGATACAGGCGCGGTTCTCGCGGATCGCCAACTCCATCGTCCGCACGATCTTCTCGCCCACGACGCAGCCCATCGAGCCGCCCATGAACTGGAAGTCCATCGCGGCCACGGCGACGGGCACCTCGCCGATCGTGCCGCGTCCCGTCAGGATCGCGTCGTTGCGCCCCGTCTTGGCCCGCGTCGCCTCGACGCGGTCGGGATAGGGCTTCGCATCGACGAACCGCAGCGGGTCGCTCGACACGAGATTCGCGTCGGTTTCCTCGAAGCTGTCCTCGTCGAGCAGCAGGTCCAGCCGCTCGTCGGCGTCCAGGCGCGAGTGACCCTCGCAGCTCGGGCACACCTTCCAGTTGGCGGTCCAGTCCTTCGTGCGCGTGATGGCCCCGCACGCTTCGCACTTGAACCACAGGTCCTTGCCGATGCGCTCGCGCTGCTGCGGCGGCTGGATCGTGATGAATTGCGGGGTCGGACGGCGGAACCAGCGCATGAAGCTCTCCTTCGCGGCGTCCTGCGGTCAGGGAATCCAGAGGTAGTTGAACGGTTCGCCCACGGGATCGAGAAGGCTGCGCGCGTCGATGTTCAGCAGGTTGACCTGCGTGCCACCCGACTTCGCCTCGGGTGCCGCCGGCGTCTGGCCCGCCGCGTACAGCGACTCCGTCTTCGCCTTGCCGCTGCGGGCGATCAGCACCACGGTCGCCTTCTTCTGCTGCACGCCAAGGTCGTTCTCGACGATTCCGATCACTTCGTCCAGATAGGCGACGCCGTCCACCAAGCCGGCCTCATGGGCCTGCTGTGCCGTGTAGACCCGTCCGTCGGCAAGGCTGCGCACGGTTGCCTCGTCGAGCCGCGTCCGGTTGCGCGCAATCACGGCCACGAATTGGTTGTGGAACTGGTCGATGATCGACTGGTAAACCGCCCGCTCGTCATCGCCGAGACCGCGATAGAACGCGCCGGCGTCTTTCATGTCGCCGGACTTCACGGCGTGCATGTCCACGCCGACAATGCGCATGAGTCCGGTCAGGTCCGGGAAGACGCCGATGACGCCGATCGAGCCGGTCAGCGACGTCGGCGTGGCATACACCTTGTCGGCGGCCATGCTGACGTAGTAACCTCCCGAGGCTGCCACCGTCTGCATGGACACGTAGACCGGGATGCCCGACTCGCGCCGGAACTCCATCAACTCGTGGTACATGATGTCGCTGGCGGTGACGCCACCGCCGGGGGAGTCCATCCGCAGGATCACGGCCTTGATGCGCTTGTCGCCCTTGATGGCGTGCAGCTTCTTGGTCAGGTCCACCACGGGGCTGTCGGAGCGGAAGAACCCGTCGCCCGACCCGCCGGTCGTCAGGACGCCCGAGACATCGACGATCGCCACCTTCGGAGGCTTGATTCCCGAGCCTTCCCGGTACACAACTTGCCGCACCTCGGCGCTGCCCGGAAACTGGATCGGGATCACAATGCAGGCCTGCAACAGCATCGCGAAACCTGCCAGCAGCATCACCCGCGCGAAGAAACGCACCATGGAACCTCCCGAATCTGCGAACATTCCGGCATGACGCCCGGCGCCACCGGCCTTCCCGTCCCCAGCGCCCCCACCCCATCACAGCGAGCCCGGCGGATGCAACTAAAGGTCTTCAAGTACCAAGCGGCCGGCAACGACTTCGTCGCCCTCGACGACCGCGTCGGAACCCTGCCCGACGAGCCGATTCTCCAGAATCTGGTGCGCGCCCTGTGCGACCGGCGCCGCGGCATTGGCGCCGACGGCGTCCTGCTCCTGCGGCCGCCCCGCCGCCCCGCGGCCGCCTTCGCCATGGTGTACTACAATGCCGACGGCTCCCGTGGCGAGATGTGCGGAAACGGTGCGCGCTCCATCGTCCGCTTCGCCGCTCTGGTGGGCGCGGCCGGCCAGCATATGGACTTCGACACCGACGCCGGCCCCTACCGCGCCGACTTGGTTCCGGACGGCTCTGTCGTCGCCTTCCCGCCCGTCCCCGGCCTGCCCGACGCGCGCCCGGTCGAGCTCCTCGGACGCCGCTGGGACATCGACTTCCTGAGCGTCGGTCCCCCCCACGCCGTCGTCTGGGTGGACGATCTGTCCGATCTGGACGTTGTCGCCTGCGGCCGGGCGCTGCGCCACCACGCCGCCTTTGCCCCCGCCGGCGCCAACATCAACTTTGCCAGCCCTCAGCAGGACGATCCGAACGGCCTGCGGGTGCGCACCTACGAGCGCGGGGTCGAGGACGAGACCCTGGCCTGCGGCACCGGCTCGACCGCGACCGCCATCTGCCGGGCGCGCCGGCTCGGGCTGGCCGGCCCGCAACGCTTCCGGGTCGTCCCCACGGGGGGTGACACGCTGACGATCGGATTCCGCCTAACGGATTCCGGGGCCGAGGAAGTCACATTGGAGGGCCCTGCCCGGTTGGTCTTCGTGGGCCAAACGGAATGGGATTCCGCGACCGGCGCGCTGGTCGCGGCAGAATCGCTGCCGGCGGCCCGATAAAAACGGGGCAACCGGCCGCTAAAATTTAGCACTTCCGGGCCCTGGGCGGAGCCGGTTTTCGTCGCCCCAGCCCGGCCCCCGCGCTTGCCTCACCACTCGGACGGGCGGCAACCCGAACCAACGGCTGCCCCCCACTGGAGGAAGAACCCATGCCGCACATCCGATTCGAGGGGAGGCTGGCCGCCGTGCTCCTTTCCGTCGCGCTTCTGACATTCCTCGGCCGCAGCAACGCCGCCGTCGCCGACCCCGCAACCCACCTCACCATCAATTACCACCGATTCGACGGCGACTATACCGACGCCGGCCTCTGGGTCTGGGATGTCGATGGCCAGCGACAGCCCGCCAACGAGGAGGTGATGGCCGCCGAGCGCACCGGTTTCGGCGTCAAGTTCCTCATCGATACCTCGCTCTACGGCCCCGAGGATGCCCAAGCCAATCGCCGCATCGGCTTCATCCCGCGCCTGCGCCGCTCCTGGGATCACAAGGATGGCTCCGACCGCGTCTGGACCCCGGAGCTGGGCGAGGAAATCTGGCTGATCGGCAACGATCCGGCCATCTACACCAGCCAGCCGGACATCAGCCCGCGCCTGATCGGCGCCTACCTGGACGGGCGTCGCTCCGTCGTGGCGATGCTTTCCCACGCGGCATCCGGCGAGCAAGCCGGCGCCAGTCTCTCCGTCACGATCCGCGACGATGCGGGCGCCGAAGTCCCGGTGGCGACCTCCCAAGGCGGACGGCGTCCGCGCCTGCGCGTCGACATCACCACCGCCGCGGACCTCGATCCCGCGCGTGTCTACACGGTCGCCATTGCCGGCTACAGGGGCGCCACCCTGGTGCCGCGCGGCATCCTCGACGACCCCGAGCTGTTCCACTCCGACGCCCCCATGGGAGCCGTCTACACGCCTGAGCGCACCACCTTCCGCCTCTTCGCCCCCTCGGCAACCGCCGCCCACGTCATCCTCTACGCCAACGCCACCGGCGAGGAAGGGCGCAGCGAACTGCCCTTGGCGCACGTCGGCCGCAAGGTCTGGGAAACGACCGTCGAAGGCGACCTCGAAGGCCGCCACTACATGTTCCGCGTCGACACGCGCCAGTTCGGGCGCAGCGCCGAGGCATGGGACCCCTACGCCGTCAACACCACCGGCAACGACGGTCGGCCCCGCATCACCAACCTGCGCAAGACCGATCCGCCCGCCTTCCGGCCCGTCCAGCGGCCCGCCTTCACCGGCACGCTCGCCGACGCCGTCATCTACGAGATGCACGTCCGCGACTTTACCATCCATCCCAGCTCCGGCGCGAAGAACCGCGGCAGGTACCTCGGCTTTGCCGAGCCCGGCACTCACCTGCCCGAGCACCCCGACATCCTGACCGGCATCGCCCACCTGAAGGAGCTGGGCGTCACGCACGTGCAGCTCATGCCGCCGTTCGATGCCCACAACGACGAGTCGAAGTTCGAGTACAACTGGGGCTACATGACCGCCGCCTTCTTCGCGCCCGAGGGCATCTACTCCAGCAACATTCGCACAGACGCCCGCGTCCGCGAACTCAAGGCCCTCGTCGCCGCCCTGCATCAGGCCGGCATCGGCGTCATCTTCGACATCGTCGTCAACCACACCAGCCCCGGCAATCCGTTCGAGACGCTGGCGCCCGGTTACTACCATCGCATGCGCGACGACGGCTCATTCTGGAACGGCTCGGGCACCGGCAACGAGGTGCGCTCCGAGGCCCCCATGGCCCGCCAGTTCATCCTCGATTGCGTGCGCTTCTGGATGGAGGAGTACGGCATCGACGGCTACCGCTTCGACCTGATGGGGCTCACCGATCTGGAGACGATGCAGGCCGTGCGCGAATTGGTGCTGTCGATCAATCCCAACGGTTTGCTCTACGGCGAGCCGTGGGCGGGCGGCGCCAGCGGCCTGCCCCAACTGACCGACAAGCAGCGCATCCGCGGCACCGGGATCGGCGCCTTCAACGACCACATCCGCGACGGCATCAAGGGCTCCACGCGCGGCACCGATGGCGGCTACGTCCAGAACGGCAGCCGTCGCGACGACGTCAAGCGCGGCATCGCCGGCGCCATTGACGATTGGACCTCCGATCCACACCAGGCGCTCAACTACGTCAGCGCGCACGACGACATGACGCTGTGGGACAAGCTCATGCGCTCGGCGGGCAGCGAGTCCGCCGCCACGCGCGAACGCATGCACCGCATGGCGCTGGGTCTCGTGGCCGTCTCGCAGGGCGGCATGTTCCTGCACGGCGGTTCCGAAATGTTGCGCACCAAGGACATGGTCGAGAACAGCTACAACGCGGGCGACGAGATCAACGCGATCGACTGGACCCGCAAGCGGACCTACCTCGACACGGTCGAGTACGTTCGCGGCCTGATCGCCCTGCGGCGGGCGCACCCGGTCTTCCGCCTCGGCACCGCCGAACAGGTCCGCGCACGCCTCGCTTTCCGCGACGACCTCTGCCCGCATCCCAACGCCATCGTCTTCACACTCGATGGCGAAGGGCTCGCCGGCGAGGAGTGGAAGCAGGCCTGCGTGCTCGCCAACCCGACCGGGGGCGAGCTCATCTTTCAGCTTCCGACGGAGGAACCCGGGTTTGTCTTCGTGCTCGACGCCCGCGCATCCGCGCTGCCCCTGCAGCAGGCCGAGGGCGCCCTTGCCGTCCCCGCCCACAGCATCGCAGTCGTTGCCTGGGGTGAGTGACGTCGTGCGCCGTCGTTGATGCGTGGTCACCGACGGAGTTGGTGAACACGCTCCCGAACCCGCCCATAGACAGGCAGGCTCGCCCATCTGCGTGCAATCATACCGAGCCGTCTCCGCGCGGACTTGCTCACTCGCAATCGGGCAGCAGGGCCCATCTATCTCCTGGCACGGGAACAGGTTCTTGATCGCGCAATTCGCTCAGCGCGCTTCAGCGCGACTTCAGTTGCGCGATACTATTTTCAATCAACCCGATTTCCGGCTGAATGTGGCCGCCGGCATTGGCAAGCACGCTGAAGTGCGCTCCGGAGAACCTTTGTGATGCGGGGTCCCACCTGCTGAAGCAGCTGGCAGGGACGAGCATGCTGAAGCATGCTGAGAGCACTTTCTGTGGCAGGCATTGGGATCGGAACCAGACGATGCTTGCGACCAACCCTCGGCCGCCCATTCGGCAGCAGGGACCAAACAACCAATACA
>JAHCAW010000105.1 GCA_019634695.1 Candidatus Sumerlaeia bacterium | reverse complement strand
GCTGACCGCCTTGACGTACGGGCGGCCGGTGGCGCGAAACGCGCGGTAGAGTTCGACGCTGCGCTTCTTGTAGGCGCCCGTCGCGAGCAACGCGCGCAGGCGCGGACTCAGGCGCGCCAGCGTGGCCAGCAGCCGGTCGCCCGCGCGACGCAGGCCGCTGACCCAGCCGTCGGCCGGGCCCTCCTGCCGATGGTCCAGCGTCACCGGCGCCTCGTGCCGCGACGGGTCGTAGTCGGCGGCCAGCGCCTCCAGGTCCGACTCGCCATAGCGCCCCTTGGCGCCGTAGTCGCCGGCACGGAACACTTCGACCTCCAACGTCTCGGGTGGGGAACTGCTCATCGTTTCGACCTCCTTGGGGGATGGGGACTTCCGTGTGGGGTTCACCGGCCGCGCGTCTCGCGCTCGGCTCGGCGCTCGGCCGCATCGGCAATCGCCTCGCCGCGGCCGGACTCCTCGCGGCTGGGACCACCCAGCCGCGGCGGGGCCTGCTCGTCGCCCAGTGCCCGCGTGCGCTCGTCGCCCCACGGCACCGGCGGCAGTTGCAGGCGCGCGCGCACTTCGTTGACCGTCAGCACGCCGTATTGCAGATGGTACTGGAACAGGTTCGCGTCGTCGTAGCGCAGCACGCTCTCGCCGGGGCGCGGCACGGGACGTCCGTAGCGCTCGTGAAAGTGCGAGATCGCGACCGGCACGCCGAGCCGCACGAGCTCCGCGTCGATGCGCACCTGTTGCTCGAGATCGCTCGGCGGCGCCGCGTCGATGGTCCAGCGCGGCATCGGCATGCCGGCCGGCAGGTTCAGCTCCACCGTCCAGCGCACGAAGGTCTCGTCGAGCAGGTCCGCCAGCAGGCGCGCATCGGCCTCGATGTAGTCCTGGCGCACGGCATTGTGCACCGTGCCCAACGCCAGGCTGCCGCTGCGGCGCCCCTCGCCCGACGTCAGCGTCGCGCCCAGCACCGCCTTCGACATCTCGTCGTTGCACCAGTCGGCCATCTCGCGATGCGTCGAGCCATTGCCGCGGTGCGCGCTCTCCAGCAGGCGCAGCGAGATGCTCTCGGGCAAGACGACGCCCGCGTCGGTCTGCAAGCCCTCGAGCACGTCGAGCAGCCGGCGGCGCTCCTCGTCGGGCATGCCGGCCGGACAGGTCGCCACCGCCGTCGGCGCCCCGAATTTCTCATTGTAGATTGCCCAGAACCGCAGCGTGTTCTTCTTGAACCAGTAGTACCAGTAGCAGCGCTGGGCCAGGCCGCGGCCGTACGGATTGCGCGCGTCGCGCCCGAAGGCCAGCACGACGAACTTGCGCGCCGGCGGCTCGAGCACCGCCTCGGCCGGCGGCGTCCCCCGCCCCGCGGGCGGCATCGGCATCGCCACCTCCGCGCCGCCCGCGCGCCGGAACGGCGGACTCAGCAGCAGCAACCGCCCGCGCCCGTCGAACAGGAAGTACTCCTGCGGGTGCGCGATCCACTCGCCCGGCACCAGCCGCCCGTCCGCCGTGTAGCGCCACAGCAGCTCCACGACCGCGAAGCCCTTCACCAGCCCATCGAGCAGCGCGCGCAGGAACTCCTCGCGTCGCGGCAACGCCTCCCAGGCGCCGCGCACCAGCTCCGCCGCCCGCCGCGCCGCGTCCGAATCGGCGCCCGGCTGCACCGTGCGCTCCAACCCCAGCAGCCCGTTGATGCGCGTGTGCACCGCCGCGTAGAAGTGCGCGTCCTTCTCCTCCATCTCGGCGAACAGGTCGTAGACCGAACGCTGGAAACGCCCGCCGGCGGACTCGGTTTGCAGCAGCGCCAGCGTGCGGTGCTCGCCGCTGGCGGCAATGTCCTGCCACCACTGTTCGGCGGGATTCAGCGCGGGCCGCGCGAGCGCGGCGGGGACCGTTCGGGACATGGCGGACTCTCCGGGAAGGAAGCGACCGGGTGCCTGCGCACCCAACGCCCCGGACAGCGCCACACCGCCCACCCGCCGTCGCGACACGGCGAACAGCACGAACACCACGATCAAACCGACAGCAGCATAAGGAGGAGGGCGGAGTCAGGAGCGCGGAGGGATCCAACGGACACGCCGGCCATCCCGATCCCTCTTCCGTCCCTGCGTCCACTTCGTCCTGTCCACTCTGCGTCCACTAGGAAAGTGGACGAGCTGGACGAAGTGGACGGGGGTGGACAGTGGACGGATGGTCGTCCACTTTGTCCTGTCCACTTTGCGTCCACTAGGAAAGTGGACGAGGTGGACGAAGTGGACGGGGTGGACAGTGGACGGATGGGTCGTCCACTTGTCCTGTCCACTTCGTCGTCCACTAGGTAAGTGGACGAAGTGGACGAGGTGGACAGTGGACGGATGGTCGTCCACTTTGTCCTGTCCACTTTGCGTCCACTAGGAAAGTGGACGAAGTGGACGAAGTGGACGGGGTGGACGCTCGCCGGGAAGGACCGGTCCTTGCCGGGCAGGGCGCCAGCCGGGCGGTGCAGGGGTTTGGGGAGCGGATAGGCCAATTGCCGCGGGAGCGGCGTGGCGCAGCGGCTTGGAAAGGAGCGCGAGCGTCCCGTTCGCACGCCTCGGCAGGCAGGATGCCTGCCCTCCTTTCCCACGCTCTCGAGGGTCCTTGTGCGGGACGGGCTTACTGCTGCTCGACGATCAGCGGATACTCGGCATCGACGTCCACGCCGAGGCGCTGGAGCTCCAGGCGCGCCGTGCCCGCCAGGGTGAACAGCGACGCGCGCTGGTCCAGTTGCTGGATGATGGCCCGGTTCGACGCCATGTCCGTCACGGGGGCCAGGGGCTGGTGGCGCATGTCGAGCACCTGACGGTAGTAGAGCTTCGCCTGCTCGGGCTGGTTCTGGAAGGCGTAGAGCCGGCCCAGCGCCAGCAGCGCCTCGGCGCGCATGAACGCCGGCGTGGCCGTGTCGTTGACGACCTCCAGGTACGTGCGCCGCGCGTCCTCCTGGAACGTCGTCGGGAAGTCCGGGCGCGCCACCAGGAAGAACATGTTCTCGTAGGCGCCGGCCAGCGCCAGCTTGCCCTTGGTCACTTCGAACGGCGTCTTCGCCTCGGCGACGAACCGCGTGAAGGAGTTGATCGCCTCGTTGGTGTTCGGGGCGCCCTCGCGCGAGGTGGCGACGTCGTCGCCCGCCATGTAGTAGGCGTTGCCCTGCAGCAACATCGCCTGGCGCGCCAGCGGCGTGCCGGGGTGTTGGTCGATGACGCGTTGGGCCAGCGCGATCACCTCGCGCATGGCGGCCTGCCGCTCGGGCGAGGCCCAGCCGCTCTCCTGGATCGCCGCATTGTAGCGGTCCGAGGCCTCGGACAGCAGGTTGTTGGCGGCCATCAGGCCCTGCTGGCGCCGGGAGTGCAGCGTGCCGACGACGGCATAGGTCGCCAGCGCCACAATTACGATGGCCAGAATCAGGCGCAGGTTGTCGCGCAACCAATGGACGGCATGGTCGGCGGTTTCCAGCACCTCGTCGTGTTGGAGTTCTTCGCGGGTAATCTTGATCTTCGCCATTGCGGGTCCGTGTCGTGTCGCGTCGCTCGCGGGGCCGTTGAGGCTCCCCGGCCTCCCCGGAAAGGGGCCAAAGCAAGGCGCACGGGCCCCGGCCAAAGCAAGCCGAATCAGGCCCGATTTTCGCCTCTACGCAATCCGGCGCCGGGCTCTCCCCCCCGCACCCTCTGCCCTTGCGGCCTTCCGGATTCCTCCGGTCCGCTGCTCCCAACCCCCCGGAGGTCCCCGCCCCCCGGTGCCCCGCCTCTCCTCCCTGCACGACCCCGGCCGCATCGCCCGGCTCGCCATCGCCGTCCTTGCCCTGCTGCTTCTGGCCCTGAATCTGGGCGCCCACCTGATGCTGCGGCGCGCCTGGCAGACCCAACAACGCCTCCTGCGCGAAGGGCTCGAGACCAGCGCCGCCGTCGTCGCCGGCGCCATGACACCCGATACCCTCTTCTTCCTCGACGTGTCCTGGGAGCCCTCCACTGGCACCACCGACCTGGAGAGCCTGGCCAGCTACGCCGGCCTGCCCTCCGCCCTGGCCCTCCAGCGCGCCCTCGCCGACGTCTCCGCCCGCCACAGCCACATGGACGTCGCCCTGCTCGCCCCCGACGGCCGCGTCCTCGTCGATGCCCAAGGCTTCCATCTCGATCCCGACGAGCCGCTCCCGGACCTCGACCGCGACGCCATCGCCCGCGCCCGTCAGGGCGCCACCGCCTCCACACCCGTCGATCCCCAATCCCGCACCCAGCGCGCCTACCACCCGCTGGCCGGCACCGACGGACAGGTCATCGGCCTCGTGCGCGTCGAATCCTCCGGCCCCACCGCCTTCCCCTACGCCCGCATCCTGCGCCGGCTCAATCAGGCCACCCTTCTGTCGGCGGCCGTCATCGTGCTCCTGTGGGCGATCCTCGGGCGCCTGGTCCGCCGCGCCCGCGCCATGGAACGCGCCGCCGACCAGAGCGATCGCCTCCGCGCCCTCGGCACCGCCACCGCCGGCATCGCCCACGAAATCCGCAATCCCCTCGGCATCCTGACGCTGCTCATCGAGGAACTGCGCCAGAGCGCCCGCCGCATTGCCGACGAACCCCAACGCGCCGCCGTCGAAGGGCTCGCCAACGACCTGCGCGACGAGGTCCGCCGACTCGGTGCCCTCACCAACCAGTTCCTCGACTTCATCCGCGAGGACGCCGTCGACGTGCCGCCCCCCATCGACGCCGTCGCCGCCGTCGGCGCCACGCTCCGCCTGTTCGAAAAGGGCACCCCGCCCCACGTCGAAATCGTCTGGCAGCCGACACCGAATCCGCTGCCGATCCGCTTTGGCGAAAACCGCCTCCGGCAGGTGATGCTGAACCTGCTCGGCAACGCCGCCAATGCCTTGGCGAATCGCCCGAGTGGCCGCCTCGTCGTCCATGCCGAACGCGTGCGCGACCGCGTCCGCATCGAAGTCCGCGACAACGGCCCCGGCATGGACGCCGAGACGCTCGCCCATGCCTTCGACCCCTTCTACACCACGCGCGCCGAGGGCTCCGGCCTGGGCCTGCCGCTCAGCCGCTCCCTCGTCGAAGCCGCCGGCGGCCGCCTGACCCTCGACAGCCAGCCCGGCCACGGCACCGTCGCCCGCATCGAATTCCCCATTGTTGACAAAGTCTGAACCAGAATTTCTGTTTTGAGCAGGTCTCAGTCCGGCTCGGTTGACTCCCGGCGATCTGCCGCGGGTCGTTCGGCCTCGCCGACGGGGCCCAGCACCAACGCCTTGCCCGGCTCCAGCGATGCGGCCCGCAGTTGCGAGACCATCGCGATGCGCCGATCCGTTCGCGGATAGGCCGACGGGCTGTCCCGAAAACGACCACGCCCCCCCAATCCGGCTTCCTCCTTGACAGGTGCCGGCCCTCCTCAAAGCCTCATCCCCGGCAGCGCATACCCGTCGCGGAGTTCCCTTCGCATGCTGGAAACCACCCATCTCGTCGAGGCAGAACTGGCCGAGGAATCCCCTCTGTCCGTCGTCGAGCATCTCCACATCGAGATGGGCTACCAGTGCAACTACCGCTGCACCTTCTGCTACCAGGTGGACTTCTCCGCCAAGCAGAACATGATCGATGTCGTCTGGCGCGAGAAGCTGCGGCCCGTCTACCCGACGATCAAGTCGGCCTTCCTGCAGGGCGGCGAGCCCACGATCATGAAGAACTGCATCGGCTTCCGCGACCTCATGGTCGAGGAGTACCCGCACGTCCGCCTCGGCGTCGTCACCAACGGCCTGCGCTTCGACGAGACATGGGCCCAGATCATGCTCGATCACGGCTATCTCGTGCAGTTCAGCCTCAACGGACGCTCCAAGGAAGTCTACGACCGCACGATGAAGTTCGGCCAGTACGACCAGGTGATGACGAACGTCGAGCGCCTGCTCGACATGCGCCGCACGCAAGGCAGGACCGCCGATGTGCAGGTTGCCGTCAGCTACGTCGCCGTGCCCGAGAACGTCTGCGAACTCGCCGACTTCATTCACTTCGCCGCCGACGTCGGCATCGACGAGGTGAAGATCTTCTGCGATCAGGTGCTCAGTGCCGCCTCGAGCGATACCGCCGGCACCATGCGCGAAATCGCCCGCGCCTACGAGGCCATCGCCGCGCGCCCGCAGGTCAAGGTCGTCGGCCTCGAAAGCTTCGAACTCCTCTATCGCACCAAGCACGGCCTCATGCGCGAGGACCCCTCGGCCGCCGAACGCTGCAAGTGCTCCCGCGCCGTGGACCTCTGTCAGATCCCCTGGACGCAGGTCTACGTGAAGCACAAGGGCGAGCTGACTTTCTGCTGCATGACCTGGCGCAACGTCGGCAACCTGCTCGAGGACGACATCGCCACCCTGTGGAACGGCCCCAAGGCACGCCAGTTCCGCCGCGACATGCTCAAGGACCGCTTCACGTTCTGCTCGCCAACCTGTCTTTCCAACCGCCGGCCCGACTACGGCCCGCTCTGGCAGGCGCGCAAACTCGCCTATCAGGCCGTCGAAGACCCCGACCTGATCTGGAAGAAAGCGCGCAACAAGGTCGAGCGCCTCTTCGAATACCGCCGCAAAGACCTCGCCGTCGACGGTCAGTACGACTCCGTCCAGCCCAAGAAGAAGCCCCGCGCGACAGGCTGAGTCGCCAGCCAACCCCCGCGATATCAGTCGTCTGTCCTGCGGTCACCGGCCACTGGAAATTTTTCTCCAATTCCCCGCACCTTCGCGGTTGACTCCCGGCCGGAAGTGCATACTCTCCGCCTCCCGTCGCGTGACAACGGCCTCGACAGGCCGCCACAAGACGGACCGGGAGCAGGCCAACGGCCCACGAAAAAAAGCGCGAAAGTCATCCCTTTCACGCTTGACTTCGAAACGGACCTGACGCTCACTCCTCGCCCCTGCGAGAGCGGCCCCAAGCCCTCCCGCAGA
>JAHCAW010000104.1 GCA_019634695.1 Candidatus Sumerlaeia bacterium | reverse complement strand
GCGCTTGTTCTCCTGATAGCGCGTGCCGCCCTTGCCGAAGGCCATGGCCTGGTCCTGGAGATCACACTCCCCGCCCTGATCGCAGATCGGGCAATCGAGCGGGTGGTTGATGAGCAGGAACTCCATCATCCACTTCTGGGCGCTACGAGCCTGCTCGCTCCTGGTGCGCACGACCATTCCGGGCGTGACCTGCGTCTGGCAGCCGATGACGGGCTTGGGGACCTTCTCGACCTCGACGAGGCAGAGGCGGCAGTTGCCGGCGATGCTCAGCGAGGGGTGCCAGCAGTAGTGCGGCACGTAGGTGTCCTCGCGGTGACAGACCTCCATGATCGTGTCGCCCTTGCGTGCCTTCACCTCGCGCCCATCGAGCGTGATGGTGAAGAGTTCGGACTCGGGTACGCCCTCGAGATCGCGACCGGGCCGATTGGAGTAGCCGACTGTCGCTCCGGTGCCCGGTGCCGCGCCTTTAGTCACTGTCGCCATGAGTATCGCTTCCCGTCGTTGTCAGGAGGTCGCGCCGGTGGTGCTCACAGCACCGGCATCTTCTCGAAGGTCTCGTTCACGAACCGCCCGCCCGCCATCCAGTACCGCTTGTTCTTGTAAGGGCAGCAGCCCTTCTCGATGTGCTCGACGAACTCGTCGTGGAACTGGCCGAGGGCGGAGCCGACGGGCCATGCAGCCGCGTCGCCCAGTGCGCAGATCGACTTGCCGCTGATCATGCCGGAGCCCGGCTTGCCTTCGCCGGCGATGTCGCGCAGCGTGTCGAGGTCCTCCATGCGCCCGCCGCCCTGCTCGATGCGCCGCAGGATCTTGTGCATCCACGCCGAGCCCTCGCGGCAGGGCGTGCACTGGCCGCAGGACTCGTGGTGATAGAAGTGCGACAGGTTCGCGACGGCCCAGACCGGGCAGACGGTGTGGTCCATCACCATGACGGCGGACGAGCCGAGCATCGAGCCGGCCGCGGCCACGCCCTCGTGGCTCATCGGGATGTCGATCTGGTGGGGCTTCAGCCACGGAACGGACGAGCCGCCCGGGATGACGAACTTCAACTCGTGGTCGTTCCGAATGCCGCCGCAGATGTCGTAGATGAGGTCCTTGAGCGTCACCGTCGGGGGCAGTTCGTAGACGCCGGGCTTCTTGACGTGGCCGGAGACCGAGTAGAGGCGCATGCCGGTGGTGCGCTCGTGGGTCCAGGACTTGAACCAGTCGGCGCCGCGCCGCAGGATGTGGGGCACGTCGACGATCGTCTCGACGTTGTTGATGATCGTCGGCTTGCCGTAGAGGCCGGAGACGGCGGGGAAGGGGGGCTTGAGCTTGGGATAGCCGCGATAGCCCTCCAGGCTGGTGAGCAGCGCGGTTTCCTCGCCGCAGATATAGGCGCCGGCGCCGCGATGGACGACGAGGTCCACGTTCTTGCCTTGCTGGCCGAAGATGTTCTTGCCGAGGAAGCCCTTGGCGTAGGCTTCTTCGACGGCCTGCTGCATGACGCGCGCGGCCTTGTAGTACTCGCCGCGGATGTAGATGAACGCCTGCTGGGCCTCGATGGCGAGGCATGAACAGATGACACCCTCGATCAGCGAGTGCGGGCGCTGCTCCATCAGGGGGCGGTCCTTGCAGGTGCCCGGTTCGGACTCGTCGGCGTTGACGGCGAGGTAACGCGGGAACAGGCCCTGCGGGAGGAAGCCCCACTTCATGCCGGTCGGGAAACCGGCGCCGCCGCGGCCGCGCAGACCCGAGTCCTTGACGACGCCGATGATGTCGGCGGGCGCCATGCCGAGCGCCTTGCGCGCCATCTCGTAGCCGCCGCCGGCCACGTAGGCGTCGAGCCACTCGGTCTGGTCCTGTTCGATGTTCGGGAGCAGAACGCGCTCCCACTGGGCTGTCGCTGTCGTCATCCGGTTGCTCCGGTCGCGTGTTGGCGGTGGGTCAGGGACATTGCGCGAGGATGGCGTCGATGCCGTCCGGCGTCAGGTTGCCATGCAGGGTCTCGCCGACAAGCATCGCCGGGGCGATCGAGCAGGCGCCGATGCACTCGACGAACTCGAGCGAGAAGCGACCGTCGGGCGTCACCTTCTTCTTCTCGATACCATGTTTTGTCTTCAGGTACTCGGCGACTTCCATCGCGCCGCAAATCGCGCACGCCAGCGTGTCGCACAGCGCGATGTGATGGCGACCGACGGGGCGCTGCTGGAACATCGTGTAGAAGGAGACGACCTCGTAGACCTCGGCGACGGTGGTGCCGACGACGTCGGCGACCTCGGCCATGGCCTGCTGGGAAATCCAGCCCTCCTGCTGCTGGACCATCCAGAGGACGGGCAGCATGATCGAGCGTCGGCTGGGATAGCGGACGGCGAGGCGCTCGATCTCGTCGGTACGGTCTTTGAGGATGGTGGGCATCGTGGCGGGCAAACATCCGTTTGGAATCAGGAGGCGGGCCGGCTTGTCGCGGGCCGCCCGGTGCAGCAACCGGCCGAAGCCGGCCCGGCGTCACTTCACGGGAAGCTCCCGGTCTTCAAGGTCCGCCCGGGTATCGGCGTCGCGGGTGTAGACCAGATAGCTGGCGTAGGCGTGCACGACGATCCCCAGGATGGCGATGGGCGTTGCCACCATGGCGACGGGGCCAACGCGACGGCGCCACTCGAGGCTGATGAACGTGGCGACGAATGCCGCCAGAACTGCCGTGGCCAGCACGGCGGCAGTGCCCATGTCCCAGAGGAACTTGCGGCGCAGGGCGTTGTCGCCCGACACGACAAGGTCCTCCAGCCCCTTGTGGAGGATCACGAACAGAACCGCGCCACCGATGAACCAGAGCACGTCGCGTTCTCTCCCGTCAGCGATCCACCTCGCCCAACACGGGGTCGAGGCTGGCGATAATGGCGACGACGTCGGCCAGCAGCATGCCCTGGCACATCGACTCGAGGCCTTGAAGGTTGATGAAGCTTGGGCTGCGGATGCCGAGACGATACGCGCGCGGTCCGCCATCGGTCTTCAGATAGAAGCCGAGTTCGCCCTTGGGTGCCTCGATCGAGTGATAGACCTCGGCGGGCGGAACCTTGAAGCCCTCGGAGGCGAGCAGGAAGTGATGGATCAGGTCCTCCATCGACTTCTTCACGTTGTCCTTGGGCGGGAAGATGATCTTGGGGTTGTCGATGTTGACCGGCTCGTCGGCGTGGCGCTCGAGGAGGTCGAGCACCTGCCGGCAAATCTTGTGGGACTCGCGGATTTCCTTCATGCGGACGAAGTAGCGGGCGAGGCAATCGCCGGCCGTTTCGACGGCGACCTCCCAATCCACTTCCTCGTAGGCGAGGTACGGCGTGTCCTTGCGGATGTCCCAGTCGATGCCCGAGCCGCGCAGCGAGGCTCCCGTCAGACCGAGCGAGATCGCGTCCGGGCCCGACACGGTGCCGATGTGCTTGAGGCGCTGGATGAAGATCTCGTTCTCGTTGAGCATCGCCTCGATTTCATCGATGACCGGCAGGAAGCCGTCGAGGAACTCGCGAACGCGGCGGCGCCACTCGGGATAATCGGCGCGGCAAACGCCGCCGACGCGCATGTAGGAGACCGTGAAGCGGGCGCCGGAGATGAACTCGAAGATGTCGTAGATCTTCTCGCGTTCGGTGAAGCCCCACATGAAGATCGTCATGGCGCCGAGCTCGAGGGCGCCGGTGCCGAGCCAGAGCAGGTGCGACGAAATGCGGGCGAGCTCGCACAGCAGCGTGCGCAGGTACTTGCAGCGCGGCGTGATCTCGATGCCGAGGGCCTTCTCGACCGTCATCACGTAGGCCGTGTTGTTGCTCATCGGCGACAGGTAGTCCATCCGGTCCGTGTAGGGGATGAACTGGTGGTAGGTCTTGAACTCGGCGTGCTTTTCCTTGGCGCGATGGAGGTACCCGACCATCGGCTTGATGCCGGTGACAACCTCGCCGTCGAGCTCGAGGACGATGCGGAGCACGCCGTGGGTGGACGGGTGCTGCGGCCCCATGTTGATGGTCATGGCCTCGAGGTTGGACCATGTCTGTTCGACGACTCGCTTGGTCATGCGCGGTTTCCTTGGGTGCGGCGGCGCGGTCTCAGATGTCGGATTCCTGGACGCGGATGCGGGGCACGAGATCCTTGGGTTCGCCGGCGTGCGGGTCGCTGGAGCGCTTGAAGTAGAAGCTCTTGACGCCGCCGAGCGGGAAGTCCTTGCGCAGCGGGTGGCCCTCCCAGTCGTCGGGCATCAGGATGCGGCGCAGGTCCGGGTGCCCTTGGAAGAGGATGCCGAACATGTCGTAGGCTTCGCGCTCGATGAAGTTGGCCGTTCTCCAAACCGGGAAGACCGAGTCGATCGTGGGGTCGTCCTCGGGGACGGCGGCGCGCACGCGCAGGCGATGGGTCTTGGGGATCGAGTAGAGCTGGTAGACCACATCGTAGCGAGGCGTGCGGCCGAGGGCGAGGTAGTCCACGGCGGTCAGGTAGCTGAGGAAGTTGAACTGGAAGTCCGGGTCGTCGCGCAGCATCGTCATGACAGCGACGATGGGCTTGCGATCGACGACGAGGGTCAGCTCGCCGCGGTCGGCGGTCAGGTCGATGATGGCATCGCCAAAGCGCTCGCGGAGCTTGTTGAGGAGGAGTTGCTGGAGTTTGTCGAGATCGACGGCCATGCCGGGCGTTCCGCCTTGTGGAGTCTGGGTGTTCGGGAGGTCCGCGCCTGGTTACTCGAACAGGTAGATCGGCTCCTGCTTGATCTTCTTCTGCAGTTGCATGATGCCGTAGATGAGGGCCTCGGGCCGGGGCGGACAGCCGGGCACGTAGATGTCTACGGGGACGATCTCGTCGACGCCCTGGAGGACGCTGTAGACATTGTACATACCGCCGCAGGACGAGCAGGCGCCCATGGCGATGACCCACTTGGGTTCGGTCATCTGGTCGTAGATGCGACGGACGACCGGGGCCATCTTCTTGACGACGGTGCCGGCGACGATCATGAGGTCGGCCTGACGGGGCGAGGGCCGGAAGACCTCGGACCCGAAGCGCGACAGGTCGTAGCGCGAAGCCGCCGTGCCCATCATCTCGATGGCGCAGCAGGACAGCCCCATCATGACCGGCCAGATCGAGTTGCGGCGACAGTAGTTGAGCGCTTCGCTCAGCGTCTTCGTCAGCGCCGTCTCGGGGGCTTGCAGGGTCTGAAAGTCGGTGGTGCCGGGCTTGGTTTCGTTGGGGGAAACGATCAGTTCCACGTCAGGGCTCCCTTCTTCCACTCGTAAAGAAGTCCGACGAGCAGGATGGCCATGTAGATTCCCATCACGGCCATGCCGTACGGCACGAATCCGGCGACGCCGGCATTGGCGCGCACGGCCACGGCCCAAGTGATGATGTAGATGATTTCCATGTCGAACAGCAGGAAAAGCAGGGCCACGAGGTAGAAGCGGACGTTGACCTGCTGGCGGGCGCTGCCGACGGTGGGCACGCCGCACTCGTAGGGTTCGAGCTTGACGGCAGAGGGCTTGCGCCGCCCGATCACCCACGACAGGATGAGATTGGCGACGGCGAAACCCAGCGCCACGAGCAACATGATGAGCACGGGCACGTAGGCTTCGGCGATGGTGGCAGCGGAAACGAGCAACGGCGAGGGCATCGGCAAGCCTGACGAACGGCAGGTTAGTTGGTGAAATCCGTCACAAAGCCGGCAGAGTAAGGGGGAGCCAGAAGCGTGCCGTCAAGCAGGGAATGCGGACACACCGGGTCGCCTCCAACCCTCCCGCAATCAAGGCTTTGACCCCACACCCGGCGACGACAGAAGGAGAGGCCAAAACGCGCGTGAATGATTCGGGTTCCAGTATGACAACACCCCTCGACGTCCCTCCTGTTGCTCCCCTGATGGCGGAGGTTCCGATGCATCCCGCGCCCCGACGCGGCAGCCTGCTGGACTTCCAGGGGATGGCGCGCGGGATGTTCAGCCGGCCCGTCGCCGCGCTCTGCCTGCTCGCGGTGATCGTCGGGATCGTGCTGCCCCCCACGGGCATGGGCTTCAGCACCTGTGGGATGCTGAAATTGTTCAACATGCCCTGCCCGGGTTGCGGTTTGACGCGAAGTGTCAGCAGCTTCTACCATGGCCAGTTCGGCTGGTCGTTTCACTACCACCCGTTCGGGTGGGTCTTCGCCGCGACGTTCCTGCTGGTCGGCGTGACGGCACCGTTGCCCAAGGCATGGCGCGAGCGTCTGATCGCCCGGCTTACGCGGTTCGACCGGGCACTGGGAATCACGTTCCTCAGCGTCTGCGTGCTGCTGCTCGCGTGGGGGGTGATCCGGATTCTGCTGGTGACGTCGGGAGCGCCGTCGCAGCAGTGGTGGATTCAGGGCGGCGGAGTTCAGCCGCCGTTCATCCAGCAGGATTGACGGCGAGTCTGGCGCGCAGCGCGGCCAGGATCAGCTCGCCGTGGTGGCGCGAGTTCTCAATGAAGAGGTGACCGCTGACGTTGCCGGCAACGATGGTGCCGGCGACGAACAGGCCCGGGACATTCGTCTCAAGGGTGGCGGGGTCGTGGTCCGGCACGTTGGTTTCGGCAGCGAGCCGAATCCCCATCGCGCGCAGAAACTCCACCGGCGGGTCGTAGCCGGTGTGGCAGATAACGAAGTCGTTGGCGAGGGTGGTTTCGTGACCGTTCTCGTCGCCAAGGGTTACGCTGTCCCAATCGATGCGGCGCACCGTGGTGCCCAGATAGCCGGTGATCTCTCCATTCCGAATCCGGTTCTCGATGTCGGGCTTCAGCCAGTACTTGAGCCCATGGCCCGCAAAGTCTTTGCGCCTATAGGACAAGGCGACCTGTACGCCGGCGCGCCAGAGGATCAGCGCCGTCTCGACGGCCGAGTTGCGCCCGCCAACCACAAGCACGCGGCTGCCGATGTACGGATGAGGCTCGGTGAAGCGATGCGTGACTTTGGGCAGTTCCTCGCCCGGGACGCCAAGACGCCGGGGGCTGTCGAAG
>JAHCAW010000103.1 GCA_019634695.1 Candidatus Sumerlaeia bacterium | reverse complement strand
ATCGAGCAGAACGCCGGGCTGAATTTCACCGAGAGCGTGGCGCGGATTCCCTTTGGCGACGGCAAGGAACTGGAGTTGCACACCGGCAAGCTGGCGAAGCAAGCGGCCGGCGCGGTGCTGGCGCGCGTGGGCGGAACGGTCGTCCTGGCCGCCGTCGTCGTCGCCGACGAGCCGACCCCGAAGGACTTCTTCCCGCTGATGGTGGACTATCGCGAGAAGTTCTACGCCGCGGGCCGCATCCCGGGCGGTTTCTTCAAGCGCGAGACGCGCCCGTCGGACAACGAGACGCTGCGCGCCCGCCTGATCGACCGCACGCTGCGGCCGATGTTCCCGGACGACTACCGCAACGAGGTGATGGTCTTCATCACGGTGCTGGCCATGGACCTGCAGAACCCGGCGGAACTGGTGGGCATGTGCGCGGCCAGCGCGGCGCTGCACATCTCGGAAGTGCCGTTCCGCAAGCCGATCGCCGGCGTGCGCGTGGGTCGCGTGGGCGGCCGCTACGTGGTCAATCCGACCTTCGGCCAGTTGGAGGAGAGCGACGCGAACCTGCTGCTGGCGGGCCATCGCGACGCGCTGAACATGGTGGAGGCCGGCTTCAACGAGTTGAGCGAGGACGAAGTCGTCGGCGCGCTCGAGGTGGGCCATGACGCGGTGCGGACGATCTGCGACGGCATCGAGGCGCTGCGCGCCAAGGTCGGCAAGAAGAAGCTGACGTTCGAGCCGCCGGCCCCGGACACCGAGCTGCACAAGCGCATCGAGAAGATGATGGCGCCGCACCTGCGCGAGATCGAGAAGACCTTCGAGAAGAAGGCGCGCGAGCAGCGGCTGAAGCAGGCCGTGACGGAGATCCTGGCCGAGCTGGGCGAGGACTACGCCGAGCGCGCCCCGGAAGTTTCGGGCATCGTCCACGCGATCGACGAGAAGAACATGCGCAAGCGCGTGGTGGAACTCGGCGTTCGCGCCGACGGCCGCAAGGGCAGCGAGATTCGCCCGATCTGGTCGGAGACCGACGTGCTGCCGTCGGTTCACGGCTCGGCGGTCTTTACGCGCGGGCAGACGCAGGCGCTGGCCGTCTGCACGCTCGGCACGGTCGACGACAAGCAGATGATCGACGAGATGACGGGCATCTCGCACAAGCACTTTTACCTGCATTACAATTTCCCGCCGTATTCGGTGGGCGAGTGCAAGCCGCCGCGCGGGCCGGGTCGCCGCGAGATCGGGCACGGCATGCTGGCCGAGCGGGCGCTCGAGGCCGTGTTGCCCGAGAAGGAGACCTTCCCGTACACGATCCGCATGGTGGTCGAGATTCTGGAGTCGAACGGCTCGTCGTCGATGGCGACGGTGTGCTCGTCGTCGATGGCGATGATGGACGCGGGTGTGCCGCTGAAGCGCCCCGTCGCGGGCATCGCGATGGGTCTGATCGAGGACCCGGAGACCGGCAAGGTGGCGATCCTGAGCGACATCCAGGGGATCGAGGACCACTGCGGCGACATGGACTTCAAGGTCTGCGGCACGGAGAAGGGCATCACGGCGCTGCAGATGGACATCAAGATCGAGGGCGTCACGCGCGAACTGCTGGCGCGTGCCCTTGAGCAGGCCCGCCAGGGCCGGCTGCACATCCTGGGCAAGATGGCCGAGACGATCTCCAGCGAGCGGCCCGAGATGAAGCCCCAGACGCCGCGCATGACGATCCTGAAGGTGCCCGTCGAGAGCATCCGCGAGATCATCGGCAGCGGCGGCAAGACGATCCGCGCCATCCAGGAGCAGACCGGCGCGCGCATCGACATCGAGGACGACGGCACGGTGTACGTGACGGCGACCGGGGCGGAGTCCTCCGAGCGCGCGATCGGCATGATCGACGACATCGTGCGCGACATCGAGGAGGGCGAGGTCATCACCGGTACGGTGACGCGGACGCTCGAGGCCGGCGCGATCGTGCAGCTCGGCCCGAACAAGGACGGCATGATTCACATCAGCGAGATCGAGCACCACCGCATCGAGAAGGTCGAGGACGTGCTCAACGTCGGCGACGTGGTGACGGTGAAGGTGGTCGAGGTGGACAAGGCGCGTGGGCGCATCCGGCTCAGCCGCAAGGCGCTGATCCCGCGTCCCGAGGGCATGCCCGAGGAGCGCGAGCGCAGCGACCGCGGTGACCGCGGTGATCGCGGAGATCGTGGCGACCGCGGCCCGCGTGGTGGTGGCCGCTTCGACCGCGGGGATCGCGGTGGCGACCGTGGCGGGGACCGTGGGGGTGATCGCGGTGGGCGCTCGCGCCGTCCGCGTCCGCCTCGCGAGGAGTAACTCCCACTCCTGCGCTTCCGCAGGCTGACTGACTTGAAGGGCCGGTTTCCCCCCGCGGGAGCCGGCCCTTTTTGCATGGTAAGCCGCAGCTCCGGAGAGAAAACGACAAGCCGGACAAATACGGCCATGGCTGGCATTGACCCGCCCGCCGGGGTGCGCACAGTCAGGGGCCACGGCAGGTGGCTGTCGCCGGTTTTTCCCACGAACAAGGACGGAGGCTGCTCCGATGATTATCGGTGTACCGAAGGAGATCAAGAATCACGAGAACCGTGTGGCGGTCGTGCCGGCAGGGGCGCGGGATCTGGTCGCCGCCGGGCACAAGGTTCTGGTGCAGAGTGGCGCAGGTGCGGGAATCGACATCCAGGACGAGCTGTATCTCAACGTGGGCGCCGAAGTCGTGGCGACCGCCGACGAGGTCTGGAAACGCGCCGAGCTGATCGCCAAGGTCAAGGAGCCGATGCCCAGCGAGTGGCCGCACATCCGCGCCGACCATGTGCTGTTCACCTATTTCCACTTCGCGTCGAGTCGCGACCTGACCGACGCCATGCTGAAGTCCGGCGCCGTCTGCATCGCGTACGAGACGGTCGAGGACACGAAGCGCACGCACCCGTTGCTGACGCCGATGAGCGAAGTGGCCGGTCGCCTGTCGATTCAGGCGGGCGCGACGTACCTTGAGAAGGTCTACGGCGGGCGCGGCGTGCTGCTGGGCGGCGTGCCGGGTGTGGATCCGGCGCGCGTGATGATCATCGGCGGCGGCGTGGTGGGCACCAACGCCGCGAAGATGGCCGCGGGCCTTGGGGCCACGGTGGTCATCATGGACGTGAACCTGGACCGCCTGCGCTACCTGGACGACGTGATGCCGGCCAACGTGATCACGCTCTACGCCTCGGCGCACAACATCGAGGACCAGTTGCGGCGGGCCGACGTGGTGGTCGGCGGTGTCTACCTTGCCGGCGCCAAAGCCCCGCACGTGATTCGCCGCGAGCATCTGGAGATCACGCCGCGCGGCACGGTGTTCGTCGACGTGGCGATCGACCAGGGCGGATGCTTCGAGACCTCGCGGCCGACGACGCACTCCGAGCCGGTCTACGTCGAGGAAGGCATCATCCACTATTGCGTGACGAACATGCCGGGCGCCGTCGCCCGCACGTCCACCTTCGCGCTGACGAACGCGACCGGGCCGTACCTGATGCGCCTGGCCAACAAGGGCTGGAAGCAGGCCCTGAAGGACGACCCGGGCTTCCTGAAGGGGCTCAACGTCGCGCAGGGCAAGATCGTCTACGATGCCGTCGGCGCCGCCTTCGGCATGCAGAGCCACGGGGTCGCCACCGTTCTCGTATAAGGCCCTCGGCTTCCCGCAGTCCTCGCGGACGGATCGGTCGGATTCGACCGATCCGTCCGTTTGTTCTTGCCGTCGCTGCCAGGTGGCCACGTCCGGCGCGCCGCTTCCCGCTTGCGTCGGCTACTGGGCGCCGGTTGACTGCCCCAGTCCGCTGAGACCGTCCCCAGTGTCGCGGGCGAACCGTGCGCCTTGAAAGGGCCATCGACCCCATGTCCGGAAGCAACGGGAGCAACGGCACCCCGATCCTGCGCGTGCGCGGGTTGAAGAAGTGGTTCCCCTTGCGCAAGGGGCTCTTCTCCCGCGTGAGCGACCACGTGAAGGCGGTCGACGGAATCTCTCTGGATCTTCCCCGCGGCGAAACGCTGGGGCTGGTGGGGGAGTCGGGCTGCGGCAAGACGACCGCCGGGCGCCTGATCATGAACCTGATCCGGCCGACCGAGGGCGAGGTCTTCATCGGCGATTCCCCCAACGTCGCCGCGTTGGGCAATCGCGAGATGCTGCCCTATCGCCGCCGCGTGCAGATGATCTTCCAGGACCCCTTCTCGTCGCTGAACCCGCGCATGACGGTGGGCGCGATGATCGCCGAGGCGCTGGCGATTCACAAGATTCGTCCGCGCGGACCCGCGCGCGAGAAGCGCGTGCTCGAGCTGCTCGATCACGTCGGCCTGCCGGCGGACAGCGCGCGCCGCTTCCCCCACGAATTCTCCGGCGGCCAGCGCCAGCGCATCGGCATCGCACGCGCCCTGGCCGTCGAACCCGAGCTCATCATTGCCGACGAACCGGTCTCGGCGCTCGACGTGTCGATTCAG
The DNA here is from genome assembly GCA_019634695.1 of Candidatus Sumerlaeia bacterium. Classification (GTDB taxonomy): domain Bacteria; phylum Sumerlaeota; class Sumerlaeia; order SLMS01; family JAHLLQ01; genus JAHCAW01. The sequence continues at coordinate 3,292 of JAHCAW010000103.1, read as the reverse complement.
GCCCAGGTGATCAACCTGCTCGAAGACATCCAGCGCGAGATGGGGTTGGCGTTCATCTTCATCAGCCACGACCTGTCGGTCGTCGGCCACCTGTGCCACGACGTCGCCGTGATGTATCTTGGGCGGATCGTCGAGGAGGGCGAGAAGCTGGAGATTTTCCATGCGCCGCGCCACCCGTACACCAAGGCACTGCTGAGCGCCGTGCCGATCATCGAGAAGGAGCAGCGCCGCAAGCGCATCATTCTTCCGGGCGACGTGCCCTCGCCGGTCGATCCGCCCGCGGGATGCCACTTCCACCCGCGGTGCCCCGCACGGTTCGAGCCCTGCGACAAGGCCGTGCCGGAGTTGCTGCCCGTCTCTGGCGGCACGCGCGTGCGCTGCCACCTGTACGATCCGAAGTACCGCGAAATGATCGGCGAGGCGTTGAAGCGCCACAAGATGCAGGGCGTGGACGAGGCACGGCAGGCGGCCGTGGCCGACGAGTTCGGCGCGGGCGAGGCGACCGGCTGACAGGGCCGCTCGGATCCCCGATGGACGCACGCACCCGCGACGCACTGGAACTCGATCGGCTGCTGGAACATCTGGCCGGTCACGCGCAGAGTCCGCCCGGCGCGGCGGTGATTCGCGCGCTGGAACCGGCCGTCGATCCGGCCGCGGTGGCGTTGCGACTGAAGCGCAGCGGCGAGGCGCTGGCGCTGCTCGATTCGGGCAAGGTGCTGCCGCTGGGCGGCCTCGAGGACATCGGCCCCCTGCTGGGCCATGCGCGCATTGTGGGCAGCGTTCTGGGGCCGGAGGAGTGGATGCCGCTGCGGCGCTTTCTGGCCGTCGCCCATGACGTGCGCGACTACGCAACCCGGCATGCCGATACCTATCCCACGCTCGCGCGCCTGATCCTGCCGCTGGTCGAGACACCCGAGTTGATCCGCGCGATCGATCGTGTCTTCGACGCCGACGGGCTGGTGCGCGACGACGCCTCGCGCGACCTGGCGCGCATCCGCTCCGACCGGCGCCGCCACGAGGCGCACCAGAAGCGCACCGTGCAGCGCCTGCTCGAAACGCTGCGCGGGCACAACGTCCTGCAGGACGACTTCACGACGCTGCGCGACGGGCGACATGTCTTCCCCGTGCGGGCCTCGGCGCGGTCGCGCCTGCCCGGTATTGTCCATGCCACCTCCGGCACCGGCGAGACAGTGTACGTCGAGCCCAATGAAGTGGTTGAGGTATCGAACCGGTTGGAACTGGTGCGGCAGGAGGAACAGCAGGAGATCAATCGCCTGCTGCGCGAGTTGACGGCTGAACTGCGTCCGCACCTGCCGGACCTCGAGTCGAATCTGGAGATTCTGGCGCAAGTGGATGCGGTGCAGGGCCTTGCACGGCACGCGGCGCGTCGGTCCTGGAAGATTCCCGTCGTGGCGGAGGGCGGTGCCCTCAAGCTCTTCGCCGCCCACCATCCGTTGCTGCACGTGCTGCACCCGGACGAGTCGGTGCCAATCACGGTGACGCTGGAGCAGCAGGATCGCCTGCTGCTGTTGAGCGGTCCGAACGCGGGCGGCAAGACGACGGCGATGAAGACGATCGCGCTGTGCGCCGTGCTCGTGCAGTGCGGCTCTCCGATTCCGGCGTCACCGGACTCGCGCATTCCGATCTTCGATGCCGTGCTGGCCGACATCGGCGATCAGCAGGATTTGGGCGAAGGGCTCTCGACGTTCACGGGTCACGTGCGTCGGCTGAAGGAAGTGATGGCGGCGGCGGGTCGGCGCTCGCTGGTGCTGTTCGACGAGTTGGGCACGGGCACCGATCCCGAAGAGGGCGGGGCGCTGGCGCAGGCGGTGCTCGAGGAACTGGTCGGCCGGGCAGGACTGACGCTGACGACGAGCCATCTGGGTCCGCTGAAGAAGTGGGCCGAGGACACGCCGGGCGCGCGGAATGCATCGTTCGGTCTGGATCCGGCAACGCAGCGCCCGGCCTTTCGCCTGCGGCTCGATCTGCCCGGTGCCAGCGAGGCGCTCATCATCGCGCGCAACGAAGGGCTGCCAACGCGCCTGCTCGAGCGTGCGCGGTCGCTGGTGGGGGAGCAGAAGGCCGCTCTGGGCGAGTTGATCCACCGCATCGAGGAGCGCGAGCGCCTGCTGGGCGATGCCCTGCGCGAAACCGAAGCCCGCGCCCAGGCGCTCGAGCAGCAGGAGAAGCTGGCGCAGCACCGCGCCGAGCAATTGCGCGAGGAGAGACGCCGCTTCAAGGCCGAGGCGTTGGATGAACGCGACCGTCTGCTGCGCGAAGCGCGCGAGCGTCTCGAGCGTCTGATCGCCGACCTGCCCGGCGAGGAGGAACTGCGTCAGCGCAAGGACGCGCTGAATCGCGCCCGCGGCGAAGCGCTCGCCGAACAGCAACGAATCACCGCCGAGCGCCGCTTGCTCGAGCGTCCGGCCCCCACGTCGGCCCCGGAGCCGGGTGGCCTGCGGTCGGGTGCGCGCGTCTGGGTGCGTCCGCTGCGGGCTTGGGCGACGGTGCTGACGCTCGATCCCGACACGCAGAAGGCGCGCGTGCTCATCGGCAGCGTCGAGGCCGACGTTCGTCTTGATGACCTGCAACGCCGCGCGCCGGAACCAGTCGAAGTGGCAGATACGCTTGATTCCGAACCGGTTGCGGCTCCGGAGGCAAAGCGTCGCAAGAAGAAGAGCCGGCGCCTGAAAGCGCCCATCGAGCAGGTCGCCACCAGCACGCCAAGCCTGCCCGTGAACCGGCCCACTCCCCGGCGAGCCCCGAAGCCCCCGAGTGAGCCGCCTCCCGAGCCGACGCCGACGACACTCGGCAACACGCTCGTCTTTCGCCGCGAGCACGTGCCGCTCGAACTCGATCTTCATGGCTACCGGGTGGACGAGGCGCTGGCGGCGCTGGACCGCTATCTGGACCGCGCCCTGCTCGCCGACTACCCGCACGTGCGAATCGTCCATGGCACGGGCGAAGGCCGGCTCTATCGCGCGGTGCACGAGTTCCTTCGCGGCTGTCGCCATGTGAAGCGATTCCGCTTTGGCACGCCGGACGAAGGCGGGGGCGGCTGCACGATCGTCGAGTTTTGAGCCGTCAGCCGACGGCGAAGGTCTCGACTTCGTGGCGCTCCATGTTGCCTTCTAGAATCTTCTCGGCCCAGTGGCAGCGCACGGTGTGCCCGGGGCGAAGCTCGCGCATCTGCGGCATGTCCGTGTGGCACTCGGCGGTGCTGAACGGGCAGCGCGGATGGAAGCGGCATCCGGGCGGATGCGTGCGCGGGCTGGGGACGGCGCCCTTGATT
>JAHCAW010000102.1 GCA_019634695.1 Candidatus Sumerlaeia bacterium | reverse complement strand
AAAGAGGGATAGGCAGGCACGGTCATGGTGTGTCTCCTATGGTCGTCGCCGCTCGAACAGACTTTGGCTGCCCACTTGACCCCTTGCACTTCGATTGGGCGGGAGCGCGAGCGATCATGCTTCGTTGAGGCGACACGCAAATCGCGCCGCCGCGATTCGCGTCCTCCGACCACCTGGAGCGATCAGCTTCGTCTTCTGCCAGAGCGGCAAGAACACCCTTTGAAGGCAGTTCGCCAGATGGTCGAGACGATGCCGCTTCATCCATACTGGGGGACTCCAGGATGGAACGCAAGGTTGTCGCACCGCCTACGGACGCGGAAACCGAGCGGCGCGGCGGTCATCCGGGCTGACCTGACAACCGCTCTTTTCGGGGCGTTGTTCGATGAGTGGCAAGGACCGGCTAAGCTGTAATAAGCCTGGAGCGCGTGGCGGCACGGGCGGGTGCCGGCAAGGCAGCCATTTACCGACGATGGCCATCGAAACTGGAGCTCGCGCGCAAGCGATACAAAGCGTCGAAATCATGCGGTTTGATTCCACCGACCAGGGATCTCTGCGGGCAGATCTAGGCGCAAACCGTCGGGCCACGAGCGCGGTCCTGCGACATCCTCTGGTCCGCCGGATAATCCCCGATGTGGTCGCCGAACAACTGCTGTCGAACGAATTGTCGGCGATGCTGGATGGCATTGCCGAGGCACGACGACAGTTTGGACGCCGCCTGCTGGATCGCGCCATCGCCCGGAACCGGCCGGATCGGGAAAGGATAACGCGCGTGAGTGGGAACCCTGCGATCGAACCGGGCTGTCCCGATGAGGTCGGCATCGAGGCGAATCGAAACCCTCATCGTCCCGCGATCACGCGACCTTGGCGGTTTCGAGGTCAGACGTGCCTTGCCCGCGCCGAAACGGCAGATGGTCGGGCCCTTTGTCTTCTTCGATCAGGCCGGGCCGGCGGAGTTGCTGACCGGGCAGGGCGTCGATGTTCGACCGCACCCGCATATCGGCCTCGGTACGGTCACATACCTCTTCCAAGGCGACTCCACCACCGTGACAGCACCGGCGCCGATCGGATCATCAGCCCCGGCGCGCTCAACTGGATGGTCGCGGGGCGCGGCGTCACACATTCGGAGCGCACCTCCGAAGCAGCGCGGAGCGGTCCGAACAGCCTGTTCGGAATCCAGACCTGGCTTGCCCTGCCGGACAGCCCCGAGGACGTGGCGCCCAGTTTCGAGCATCATCGCAAGGAGGCGCTGCCCGTGATCGTGGATCGGGGCGTTTCGGTTCGCCTCATTCTCGGACCGCATATAGCCAAAGAGCGCCCGTGACGATGCTCTCCGAGACGTCCTACGCCGATGTGAAGCTCGGGCCGGGCGGCCGACTGCCGATGCCGGACGAACACGAGGATCGCGGCATCTTTATCGTCGATTGCTCGATCTCGGTTGCCGGGCAGGAGTACGCGGCCCCCCTAACCCCTTCGCCCCGAAAGTGTTACCTATGTCCCCGGAATAATCCGTCACCCATGTGACCGGTATGGACCCTGGTGGCGTTGGTAGAGGGAGAGAAACTGGGGGCGAACGTTCTCTTTATTTTCAGCGCTCTCCTGCGCTAGTTGGGCATCATTGAGTGCGCGTCGCCGGCCCGGTTGACGAGGTACTACCCACTTCGGGCCGCGCCAACCATTGCCTGCACGATCTTTCGTTCGATCTGCGCAAAGCGAGCGGCGAGCGTGTTGCCCTCATTGTCCTGCAAGCCCGACAATCTCAAGATAAAGCGCTTATGCATATCCTCGCGCTCGTTGGCATCTAGGTCCATCACTCTAATCTCGGCCCTAAGAATCTCCCTAAGCACGGCCACGTTGCGTTCGGCCCAAGTGAACGGAAAATCATCGTTGGGCAGAATGATGACTGGGAGGGCCGCGCTTAGGGCACGAGAATTGCGCCACGCGAGATAGTTTCGCGGTCCGGCCGTTCTGACCCACCACCCCATGGCGTCGCGCAGCGCCAGACGGTCGGCGATGCGCCTGTCGATCGACGACCAAGCGCTGAACCGAGCCGTCGTCAGTCGGATCATGGGTCCTACCCACCATGATGCCCCGGCGAGGCGGCAGCTACCAGACCACGATCCCTCCCCAGTTCGATCGGCGCGCGCTGACCAGAACCGATCTTCAGATTGCATCATGGCGAGGCCTCGGGAATTCCGAGCGCGGTGTGGACGGGCCGCCACCGCAGCCGCTCTTGCTCCAACCGCTTGCGGGTACTGTCGCGAGCGTTACTGGATAGGAGCCGCCGATTTCATGAAGTTCGACCAGACCATCGTGCTCCTCGCTCCCGTTGATGGCGGACCCAGCCGTCGTCACCGTCGTCGAAAAATCTTCATCATCGCACAAGCCATCGGCCGATCGCAGGCACTTAACGCATTTGCGCGAAGCGTCGGTACGCTCGCGCTGGTAGGCAGCGGCCATCGCGCTGCTGTGCGCGATGGCGCCATGTCGACGAGCCGACCCTCGATTCGCGCTCATTGACGCGCTGCCGTGATGCTCACCCCGATGGCGGTCAGCGTTGCCAAGTTGTTCTGACACCCGGCGGCGCCAGTCTGCGTCGCTGTCGCAACTGGAGCTTCTAGCGGCTTTTGCACGCCATCTGGGCATCACAACAACACCCCTGGTCATGGGCCTGGCCCACTATTGGTTCGTCGACTCCTCACGCGTCGGCGCGCCGTCGACCCTGATCGTGTCCTTGTCGCTCCGCCCCTTCCTGCAATCCTCTGGCAGTCGATTCACAGTCTCAGGCGTCGAACAGCCACCAGCGCGTGGGTAGCACCGAGACGCGGTCGCCCTTGTTGCTGCGGGGGTGGTTCGCCGGGACGTCGATCTCGATCCGGTGGCGGCGCATGCCGATCTCCACGTCGAGGCGGCGGCTGGCGCCGTGGCGACGCTCGGCGATGATGCGGCCGGCGATGCCGCCGGGGCGGGCGCCGGGCAGCTCGACGTCGTGTGGGCGGAAGACGAGCGTGCGTGGCCCGTCCTTGCCGGTAGCGCCGATCTCGATCGGGCGGTCGTCGAGGAAGAGGCGCCCGTCCTCGATCCGCACCGGCAGCGCGCTCGATTCGCCGATGAAGCTGGCAACGAACGGCGACGCCGGACGGTCGTAGATCTCGTCGGGGCTGCCGATCTGCTCGATCTTGCCGCGGTTGAGGACGACGATGCGGTCGGCGAGCTCGACCGCCTCCTCCTGGTCGTGGGTGACGAAGACGGTGGTGTGGCCGGTCTGCTCGTGGATCTCGCGGAGCCAGCGGCGGAGGTCGCGGCGGACCTTCGCGTCGAGCGCGCCGAACGGCTCGTCGAGGAGAAGGATGCGCGGCTCGATGGCGAGCGCCCGGGCGAGGGCAACGCGCTGGCGCTGGCCGCCGGAAAGCTGCGTCGGGTAGCGGTTCTCGAGGCCGGTGAGCTGGACGAGGTCGAGGAGTTCGAGCACCCGGTCGCGGATCTTCGCACGGGACGGCCGGGTCCGCGCCGGGCGGGCGGTGAGCCCGAAGGCGATGTTGTCGAACACCTTCATGCTCTTGAACAGCGCATAGCTCTGGAAGACGAAGCCGATGTGCCGCTCCTGCACGGAGAGGCCGAGCGCATCCTCGCCGCCGAACAGCACCCGGCCGGAGGTCGGGAACTCGAGCCCGGCGAGGACCCTGAGAAGTGTCGTCTTGCCCGAGCCGGACGGGCCGAGGAGCGCCACCAGTTCCCCCGCCTCGATCTTCAGCGACACGTCATGGAGGGCCGGCGTCTCGGCGAACGCCTTGACGACGTGCTCGATCGTCACGTCGACCGGGACGCCACGCGACCACTGCCGCGGCGCGGGCGGGTCCGGTTCGATCACCGTCGGGAAGGTCGCGTCGGCGAAAGCTGCTTCCATCTCGTCTCTCCCTCAGTGTTTGCGTTGCGCGGCGATCTCGTCGGCGTAGCGCCATTCGAGGCCGGTCTTGGCGGCGAGCGTGATCATGGCGAGAAGCGCGAGGAGCGAGGCGACCGCGAAGGCTGCCACGCCGAGATACTCGTTGTAGAGAATCTCGACATGGAGCGGCATGGTGTTGGTCTGGCCGCGGATCTTGCCCGACACCACCGACACCGCGCCGAACTCGCCCATGGCGCGGGCGTTGCAGAGGAGGACGCCGTAGAGGAGCGCCCACTTGATGTTGGGGAGCGTCACCCTGAAGAACGTCCGCCAGCCGCTCGCCCCGAGCGACAGCGCCGCCTCCTCGTCGCGCGTGCCCTGCTCCTGCATGATCGGGATCAGCTCCCGTGCCACAAAGGGGAAGGTAACGAAGATCGTCGCGAGCACGATGCCGGGCACGGCGAAGATGATCTGGATGCCGTGCTCCTGGAGGGTCGGCCCGAGCCAGCCCTGGGCGCCGAAGATCAGCACGTAGATCAGGCCCGACGTCACCGGCGAGACCGAGAACGGCAGGTCGATGAGCGTGATCAGGAAGGATTTGCCCTTGAACTCGAACTTGGCGATGGCCCAGGCGGCGGCGACGCCGAAGACGAGGTTCGCCGGCACCGAGATCGCCGCGACGATGAGCGTCAGCCGGATCGCCGCCAGCGCGTCCTTCTCGGTGATCGATTCGAGAAAATAGCCGGCACCGCGCGAGAAAGCCTCGAAGAAGACGATGACTAGCGGCATCAGGAGGAAGATCAGGAGGAAGAGGACCGCGACCCCGATCAGCGCCCAGCGCACCCACCGGCGCTCGGTGGTGGCGGGCCGGAGCGTCATCGGCAGGGGTGGCGCGATGGCGTCGTTATACATTGCCGAACCTCCGGCGAGACCAGGCCTGGATCAGGTTGATCGCGAGCAGGAGCGCGAATGAGATGAGGAGCATGAGGGTGGCGACCGCCGTGGCGGCCGGGTAGTTGAACTCGGTCAGCCTCACGACGATGAGGAGCGGCGCGATCTCCGAGACGAAGGGGATGTTGCCGGCGATGAAGATCACCGAACCGTACTCGCCGACGGCGCGGGCGAGCGCCAGGGCGAAGCCGGTGAGGAGCGGCGGGAGCAGCGTCGGCAGGATGATGCGGCGGAACGTCAGGAATCGTGACGCGCCGAGCGTCGCCGCCGCCTCCTCGACCTCGCGGTCAATCTCCTCCATCACCGGCTGGAGCGTGCGCACCACGAAGGGCAGGCCGATGAAGATCAGCGCGATGACGATGCCGGCCGGGGTGTAGGCGACCTTGATGCCGAGCGGCGCGAGCAGGCTGCCGATCCAGCCGTTGGGCGCATAGAGCGCGGTGAGCGCGATGCCGGCGACCGCGGTGGGCAGCGCGAAGGGCAGGTCGACGAAGGCGTCGAGCAGCCGGCGTCCGGGGAAGTCATACCGGACGAGCACCCAGGCGACGATCAGACCGAACACGGCATTGATGCCGGCGGCGGCCAACGACGCGCCGAAGCTCAGCCGCAGCGCCGCCAGGGTGCGCGGATCGCTGGCGATGCGCCAGAACTCCGGCCAGCCGAGCGACGCCGTCATCAGGACGAGAGCTGCAAGGGGGATGAGGACGATCAGGCTGAGGTAAGTCAGCGTGAAGCCGAACGCCAGCCCGAAGCCCGGGATGATGCTCGGCTTCCTGAACGTCCAGGTGGTGCCGGACGCCATGGTGGTGCTCAGTTGGTCGGCTGGTAGATCTTGTCGAAGATGCCGCCGTCGCCGAAGAACTTGGGCCCTGCGTTTGCCCATCCGCCGAAGATCGGGTCGTCGATGCTGACGAGCGTGGCCGGCGGAAAGCGCTTCACGTCTTCAGGATCCGCAAGCTCGGGAAGTGCCGGACGGTAGTAGTTCTTTGCAATGATGGTCTGCCCGACATCGGTGTAAAGGTACTCGAGATACGCCTGCGCGACAGCCGTTGATCCCTTCCTGTCGGTGTTGGTCAGCACGACCGCCACCGGAGGCTCTGCCTTGATCGAGGTGGGCGGCACGATGATGTCGAACTTGTCCGGACCGAGTTCGTTGATGGCGAGGAAGGCTTCGTTCTCCCAGGCGAGCAGGACATCGCCGATCTCGCGCTGGACGAAGGTCGTGGTCGAGCCACGCGCAGCGGAGTCGAGGACCGGCACGTGCTTGTAGAGCTCGGTGACGAAGTCGATGTTCTTCTGCTCGTCGCCGCCGAACTTCGTGTTCGCCCAGTCCCATGCGGCAAGGAAGTTCCACTGGGCGCCGCCCGAGGTCTTCGGGTTCGGCGTGATCACCTCGACGCCGTCCTTGATCAGGTCACCCCAGTCGTTGATGCCCTTGGGGTTGCCCTTGCGGACGAGGAAGACGATCGTCGACGTGTACGGAGTCGAGTTGTGCGGGAGCCGGGTGCGCCAGTCGGCCGGAAGCAGACCGGCCTCGGCGACCTTGTTGATGTCGTTCTCGAGCGCCAGCGTCACGACGTCGGCCTGGAGGCCGTCGATCACGGCGCGCGCCTGGGAACCGGAGCCGCCATGCGACTGCTCGATGGTCACGGTCTCGCCGGTCTTCTCCTTCCACTGGGCGCTGAACGCTTCATTGAAGGCCCGATACAGTTCACGCGTCGGGTCGTAGGAGACGTTGAGGATGGTGGTGTCGGCGAAGGCGGTGACCGAGAGCACCGTGCCGAAGGCGGCGGCAATTGCGACGACGCCGAGGGTTGTTCGGAGGCGATTGTACCGGCGGGCAAGGGTGGACATGGACCAGACTCCCGTTGTTGATACCCCCTTATCTCGACTTAGTCGGTCGACATTGTCAATTGTGAAAATCAATTAGCCCCGGCAATCACATTCGCGAAAACAGCCCTAGCGAGGAAAATCGTACCCCCTAAGCTGCTCCCTGGCCCGTCAGACGAACGAAAGCGCTGGCAGTTCAATGCATTCATCCATAGTCACGTAAGCTTGGGCCCCTGCCACCACGCGAGTACCGTGTGCCGGAAGCGATTCCGAAAAGCGAAGCCCGCTTTCTGATCGGCCCGCTTGGGGCTACTGTCGCGGGTCGCGTCGGATCGGGGCCGCCAGGGCGATGACGTTCGAACAGATTGCGCTGCTCGCGCTCCTTGCGGCGCTGATGGCGGCCTACGCACTCGACCGCTGGCACGTCGAGGTCGTCGCGCTGACCGGCCTGGCCGCCGCCTTCCTGCTGGGACTGGTGCCGGTCGATAGTGTGTTCACCGGTTTCGCGGATCCAGCGGTCGTCACGGTCGTCGAGATCCTGATCATCGCCCAGGCCATCGGACGTTCCAGGGTGGTCGATGTCCTTGCCCGAAAGGTCGCGGAACTGGCGCTGGGCGAGGCAACGACGGTCGGCCTGCTCTGCGCCGTGGGCGCCGCCATTTCCGTGTTCATAAACAACATCGGCGCACTGGCGCTGATGATCCCCGTCGCCTATTCCGTCTGTGCGGCGCGCGGCATTCCGCTCCGCGCAGTCTTGATGCCGATCTCCTTCGCCACGCTTCTCGGCGGACTCTGCTCCCTGATCGGGACGCCGGCCAATCTTGTCGTCAGCGGCGCCGAACAAGCCGCCAGTGGGACCGGCTTTGCGTTCTTCGCGTTCGCCCCGGTGGGCCTCGTGCTGTTGCTTCTCGGCATCCTCTGGCTCTCGCTCGCGGGTTGGAAGCTGCTCGCCGCCCGGGCGGAGCCGGGGACCGGCGACCGCTTCTATCCGACAGACCTGTTTCTTACCGAGGTCGCGATCCCGGCGGCAAGCGAGCTCATCGGCCGAAGCGTCAGCGACGTCGAGCGGGAGAATGAGGTGTCCGTCCACGGAGCCTTCCGCGCCGAGGCCCGCATCTTCGCCCGCAAGGAAAGCCAGATCCTCGCCGAGCGGGACCTGATCCTCGTCAGCGGCAGC
>JAHCAW010000101.1 GCA_019634695.1 Candidatus Sumerlaeia bacterium | reverse complement strand
GCAGAACATGGAGGGGGGAGCGGCACCATGCGGCGTACATTGATTCTCCTGTTGCTGGCGCTCGCGCTCGGGGTCTCGACCGGCCGGGCGCAGTCTGTGGTGCTCGTGCCGTCGCGGAACGATGCCGGCGCGCTGTGTCTGGCGCGCGTCACACTCGACGCGAACGACGCCGTCGAGGCGATCGGTCAGCGCCCGGCCGCGGCGGGTTCTGCCACGGGGGGGATGGGGGGGCAGGGGTAGGGGACGTCGGGCTGGCCGGTGGCGAGGCCGTATACGATAGAGACGCAGCACATGCAAGTCGCCATGGGTTGAGGCAGTCGCAGAATGCGGCCACCGCCTCTTGATCGTGGATGCTTCCAACTTGGCGGTTCACACGTCTTCCTCGGACTTGATGAATCCGATGCGACGGACGGGTTTGGCGGGAGAAGGTGGCGAAGCGGTCAGCTCGCGCAGCTTGCGGACGATGCCCGCCAGGTGCTCGTCATGCTGGCCGATGCGGCGCTCGGCGGGGCGCAGGCGGCGGTCCAGTTCGGCGATCTGCGTCGCGGCTTGGCGCAGGCGCACGAACGATGTGGACGCATTTCTTTGCAGTCACGAAAGCGGGCTTGACAAAGCGAACCACTTGTTGCAGTATTTTCGGGCCGCACCTTCTGGAAGGCGGCCATGTCGTTTGCACAGTTTGTGAAATTGCCGAGCACAAGGGCGTGAGGACCACCGCGTCTTGAACCCAGGTCCTTAACCGGGGTTCCGATGGTGTTCGCACCCCCATGGGCGGGCTCCGAAAGGTGGGCTCTCCGGCCGATCCGCGTAGCACGCCGAGCCAAAGGAGGCGACCGGCGAAATAGTGCCTGAAAAGGTGAAGTGCGACAATCCCCAACGGGATACCCAACCGCGTGCCAACTGGGCACGAACGAAGAGACTCGTACCCTCATGCGGGTCCATCGAGTAGATAATATGCTGCCAATCGCGTGGGATTGGAAGTGCTTGAAAGAGACAGAATCGAGGAGATACCATGCTTCCAGCACGGCCTAGAGTGCTCGCCTGCCCACACTGTGGCGTCTTTGGGTGCTTGTACGGGATCGCATCAGGCAATACTATCGGCGCAGTTTCTTGGTCTGACGGGAAACTCGAGGCGCCGATGCTTCCGATGTCAACGGTTGTGGCAAAGTGTCCCGACTGCAAGCGCTTCTATTGGATCGAAGAAGCCGATGTCGTGGGCGTGATACCACATTACGCCAAGCCCGGAGATGTCCCTTTGGAGTGGACGCTCGCCGAGGAGATCAAGAGACTGACCATCGATGAGTACGTAGAAGCGCTTGAGGCAGGCGTGGGCCGCGATGCCAGTGAGGAGAGATTCCTTCGCGTGCGCTTCTGGTGGTCGGTGAACGATTTCGTGCGGCGAGACCCAACCGCCGAGATTCCCGCAACGTATGCGCAGAAGTTGCCGGAGAATCTGGCCAGGCTTTCCGCACTCCTGGACGTGCGTAATCCGAAAGACAGATTGATGAAGGCCGAGATCGCCAGGGTGATGGGAGACTTTGCACAAGTGGAGGAGCTGCTGGAGGACGTTCCGGAGGACCTCAAGTGGGAAGCCGACACCCTGTTGGCGCATTCGCGAGCGAAGAACCGGTTGGTAGCGAAGCTGAAGGTAGGGTGGGAGTATAAGCCGAGCTTGTTCCGCTGGCTTCCGTAGTGCTGTTGAGCCAATCGTTTGATCGTGAAGAGAGGACGCCGATTCGTCGGATGGTGGCCTTGGCTGCTGCGTATGTTGCTCGCACAGTCGCGCCGTACAGGAGATGGCCCGTCGAAACGCTGAACAACGTGACAATCACGTGCCCTTTCCGGGCATACTGCCGCCCCTGAAGCTTCCTGTAGGGAGGAACCGGGCCGCAGATGCTGTTGGCTGGATCTCCGCAATCGGCCCGGAGGTTCGTCACAGCGCGATTCCGGGCCAGCGGAGTCGCTGCTGGCCTGGTCGGGTGCGGTGTCGTCGCTGAGCGGGTGTCAGCGCGCGGCAGCGGCGGGTCCTGCCACGGGGGGGATGGGGGGGCAGGGGTAGGGGACGCTCATCTCCACGGCCCGGTCGCTGTTCAGCACGTTCGCCGCCTTCATGGCGCCGTGCTCCGTGAATGCGTTGGGCAGCGCGGGAGAGAACTTCAGCCCCGGGAGGTGGTCACAGATTGTGACCACCTCTGGTCGAGAGTCCCCTTCTCGCCGCGCAAATGGTCCAGTGTCGTCGCTGAGCGGGACTCAGCGCCCGGCGGCGGCCGGTTCTGCCACGGGGGGAATGGGGGGGCAGGGGTAGGGGACGTCGGGCTGGCCGGTGGCGAGGGCGTATTCGATGAAGACGCAGCACATGCCGCAGCGGCGGCCGACCTTGAGGCTCTCGCAGACGAGCGTCAGGTCGGTGGTGTCGTGGGCACGGGCCCACGAGAGGATGTCGCGCAGGGCGAAGCGTTCGCAGGTGCAGTAGCTGACCATCATGGCGTATCCGGGCCTTGTTCTGGGACCTTGGGCGGGGTGTCGTGCGACCTGGGGGAAGTGAGGTCAGTCAGTGGGAATGGCAAGCATCGGTTGGGAGTGGCGAGGGGAAACGGGAGGGCGCGGGCAGGCCGCCTCGCTGACGCTTCCGCCTTCGCGGAGCTTCGGCGGACAGGCTGGGGTTCTGATTTCTGTCATAGCGGTGGCTCGTCGAGGTCGCGGCGCCAGACGGCGTCGGGGCGGGTCATGCGGGCGTTGGCCCAGCGCGCGAGGATGAAGAGCGTGTCCGACAGGCGGTTGAGATAGACGAGGACGTGGGGGCCGATGGGTTCCTCGCGGCCGAGGCTGAGGGTTTCGCGCTCGGCGCGGCGGCAGACGGTGCGGGCCAGGTGCAGGGCGGCGGCGGTGGCGCTGGCGCCGGCGAGGATGAAGTCCTTGAGCGGCGGCAGGTCGGCGTTGAAGGCGGCGCCGACGCGTTCGAGCCAGTCGATGTGGCTCTCGGCGATGACGGGCATGGCGGGGTGACGGTCGTCGAGGCGGGTGGCGAGGTCGCCGCCGAGAGTGAAGAGCTGGTTCTGGAGGTACTCGAGGTGGCGTGCGAGCTTGTCGGCGTCGTGGGGCTGGGCGAAGGCGTCGGCCTCGGCGGCGAGGGAAACGCGGGCGAGGCCGAGGGCGGCGCCGAGTTCGTCGACGGTGCCGTAGGCGGCGATGCGGATGCAGTCCTTGGGGACGCGCTGTCCGCCGACGAGCCCGGTGAGGCCATCGTCGCCGGTGCGCGTGGTGACGCGTGTGATGCGGGGTGCTTGCCGGGGGCTTTCGGCGGCGGGTGTCATGGATTCTGCCGGGGGCGCAGGACGCTGGCGATGAAGCTCATGATCTCTTCCTGGGCCTGTGGGGAGTCGCAGAGCATGATGCGGGGTTCGACGTTGTGGAGGATTTCGGTGCGAATGTTGGGGTTGGCGGACTGGATTTGTCGGGCGGCGGTGGTGGCGGCGCGGTCCTCGGCGGGGGCGAGCAACAGGATCGGGCGTCCTTGGATGCGCGAGAGTCGGTCGTCCAGGTTGATGCGCCGGAACGAGCGCACGGGACTGAACAGCACGGCGCCGCGCACCTCGGTGGCGTAGTCGACGAGTCCCATGGCGGCGGCGGTGCCGCCGATGCGGTCGCCGATGATGAAGACGCCGCCGGACTTCACCAGGTTGCGGGCCATAAGCCAGTCGAGTGCCGCCTCGATGTCGCGGGACATGTTGCGGAACTCGGTGCCCTCGATGTCATTCTCCATGGCACGGGTGTCGATGGCGGTGCCATCGTTACGGTACTGACTGCCTCCGTAGCCTCGCAAGTCGAAGGCCAGATAGGAGAAGCCGTTTTCGAGCAGGAACTCCTGAAAGCGGTCGTAGTCTCGGCGCGAGCTGCGCATGTTGGGCTGAAGAATCAGCGTCGGCGCCGAGGGATTGCGGGCCGAGTGGGCGTAGTCGGCGTTGATGATGAGGCCGTCGAAGGACTCGAAGCTGACCTGATAGCGGACGACCGGATAGCGGGGCTCGTCACGCAGCGGGATCTCCTGGCCGGGCGCCAGGCCGAGCAGCGAGCGCAGGGTGTCGCTGGTGGCGGTGTCGAGCTGGAGCCGCACGGGCTCGGCGGCCGCCGACGACGCGGCGACCAGGATCACGAAGGCCAAGGCCAGCAGGCGGATTCCAGCACGCACGGGCAACCTCTCTGAGGGGGCGGGTATGCGGGCGGGCGATGCCCACCGCGTGCCCGGATTGAAGAGCAGACCCGACGGGCTGGCAACGGGGATTGGCGGTCAGGCGCAGCGATGCAGAACGTCGTCGAGGGCTTCTTCGAGGGCAGCCGGTCGGAAGGGCTTCTTGAGGAAGGCGACCAGCGGGTCCTCCAGACAGGCGGTCACGTCGGACTCGTGGTAGCCGCTGACCAGGACGACGGGCAAGTGCGGGGAGTGCTGGCGGATATGCGCCAGCACCTTGCGGCCATCAAGGACGGGCATGGTGAGGTCGAGGACGGCGGCAACGATCTCGTCGCTTCGTTCTTCGAAGACCTCGATGGCGTGGCGTCCGTCATGGGCCTCGCAGGTGCGATAGCCGGCGCGGGTGAGCACTTGGACAGTCAGGCGGCGGACGATCTCGTCGTCGTCGGCAACGAGGACGAGACCGGTGGGGCGGGGCGGCGGCGCGGGCGCCGAAGAATCGGCGCCGGAGAGGGGGCCGAAATCTTGCGCCGACTGAACGTTGGGAGCCCCGACGGGCAGGAGAATCTGGAAGAAGGAGCCGTCGCCCGGGCGCGTCTCGATGCGGATGCCGCCATCGTGGGCGCGCACCAGCCCCCAGACAGCCGCCAGCCCGAGGCCGCGGTGGTGGGGCTTGGTCGTGTAGAACGGATCGAAAAGCCGGTCGAGGCGGGGCAGATCGATTCCGGAACCGGTGTCGCGCACGCCGAGGGCGACGTAATCACCGGCCGGCAGCGATTCGACCGGCAGCACGCACTCGATCGGACCCTGGGCGTGCCGCACCAGACTGGTCTCGACCGTGATGAGACCATCGGAGCTGGCGCCGATGGCGTCCGCAGCGTTGAGCAGGAGGTTGAGGACAATCTGGCGAATCTGGGCGGGGTCTGCGGAGACAAGCGGCAGCCCGACGGCGGTGAGCAGGGCGATGGGGGCGTTGGGCGGAAGGCCTGCCTCGGCGAAGCGCACCGCCTCGCGGGCGATGGTGGACAGATCGGTGGCGCGGCGCACGGGTCGCGCCTTGCCGGCGTAGGCGAGCATCTGGCCGGTCAACTCGGCGGCGCGTTCGGCGGCCGCTTCGATCCCTCGCAGAGCCTCACACACGGGCGAGTCGGCGGGCAGCTCCATGCGGGCCAACTCCGCATTGCCGAGAATCCCGCCCAGGATATTGTTGAAGTCGTGCGCGATGCCGCCGGCCAGAGCGCCGAGGCTCTCGAGTTGCTGGGCTTGCAGCAGGCGCTCCTCGAGCTTGAGGCGCTCTTCCTCGGCGACCTTGCGCTCGGTGATGTCTTGCAGGATGCCGAGCGAGCCAACATGCGCGCCATCCTCGTAGAGTTCGACCGAGGCATCGGCGAGCCAGCGGATCGTGCCATCGCGTGCGAGGATCTTGTAGTCCGCGCGCCACTGGCGGATGCGGCCCGCGATCACCTCCTGACGCAGATAATCAATCGACATGTCGGGCGCCTCGACACGCGGGTACACCTCGACGAGCAGCGAGCGCCAGATCTCGTCCGTGAGTTCTTCGACGGGGACGCCCGTCAGTTGGGTGATGCCCTCGCCGATGTAGTCATAGCCCGATCGAGAGATGACGCGCTTGTAGGCCACGATACCGGCCTGCGCGAGCGCGCGCAGGTAGAGTTGCTCACGGTCGTGGGCGCTGGTGGCCAGGCGCTGGAAAGGACTGTCGCGGGAATCAGTCACGCAAGGTTCCGCTCGTTCGGGTAAGATGGGACGCCGAATCCTCGGCACTCATGCCCAAACCCGCATTCTCGCGTTGGGGGCGGGATCGGACGAAGTCCAGCGCTAGACCCTAACGAATAGTCGGCGGCGGTCAAGCACAGGGCGTCGTGGCATCCTATTATGTCGGAGAAATAGGCCCGTAAGTCCTCCAGCCCCAATGAAAGACAACCGATGCCGCAAATTCGGCACCTAGGGAAGCGAGCCCAGTCGGGTCCGCCGCTTGTGCAATTCGAGCCTGTCGGGCAAGCTGGACGCCGACCCTCCCGGCAGGGCGTTGGGGTCCCAAGGGAAGCCCTCGAAGAACAGGACTTCGCGCTGCTGGGTGACGGCAAACAGGTGGAGACCGTCGGAGGTGAAGCCAATCGCGAGCGGGGCGTTATCGGCGTTCAGGTCGCGCAGCATCAGAATCTGCCGCAGTTCCACCGCGTCCCAGATGCGGATGTCGGCGCGGTTGGCGAAACTGACCAGACGGCGGCCGTCTGGACTGAAGGCCATCCCGACCACGGAGGACTTGTGCCCGGGGATGCGGGCCAACGTCGTGCCGTTCTCCGCATCCCAAAAGACGACGTTCCGCCCGCCCGTGCCGCCGGCGAGCACCGCCCCGTCGGGGCGGAAGGCGATGCAGAGCACGGCGGTGTCCGTTCTCTCCATCGCCAGCGGCGCGTCCGTACCAAGGAAGTCCCAGATGAAGGCATGGCCGCTCAGGAAGGACATCGCGAGTCGGCGGCCGGCGGTGTCGAAGGCGATTCCGTTGAGGTTGCCGACCGCCGGGGTGTCCGCCGGGGCCTTCGGAAGCGTGCGCGCCACGGACTGCCAGGTGGCGGTCTCGAAGACTTCAATCTGGCCATTGCCTTGGGCCATGGCCAGATGGCGCCCGTCGGGGGAGAACCGTGCGTCGTACCATTGCGCGGGCGGAAAGACATGCAGCACGTCCGTGCTGGCGTTGTCGAAGACGCTGGCCGACATCGCGTCGAAGCTGTACTGCACGCGCATGGAGTTGTCCGGACTCCAGTCGGCGTAGCGCTCGATGATGCCGAAGGAATGGTCGAGCACGTCGGCCCGTGTCAGTCCCGCCGGGCTGTTCCAGGTTTGCTCGCGTGCGCCCCAGGCGGTGTCGCGGCTCACCGGCACGCCATAGACACGCGCCCGACCCTCGAGGCCGACGGCATCCCGACTCGACAGGACAGGCGCGAGACGCGGGTCTTCGACCAATCGGGCCACCGACACGATGCGGGTGCTGTCGAAGGAATTGCAGACGATACGCGTGCCCGTCGGATCGAACGCAACCTTGACCAAAGGCGGTTCGGCCTGGAGCGTCGCCAGAATCTCGCCCGAGGCGAAGTCCCACAAACGGCAGACGCCGTTGTTGTCTGCCGTGGCCACCAGACGGTTGTCGGGGCTGACGGCAAGGTCATGCAGGTAGGTGCCGGGATTCTCGAATCGGCGTATCAGTTGGCCAGACTCGGTGTCGAACACGCGCCAGAAGCGGTCGGTCGATGCGGTGACAACCTGCGTTCCGTTGGACGCGAAGGAGACTGCCATGACGCCTTCTTCGTGGTCGGCGTACTCGACGAGCACCTCGCCGGTGCTGGCGTCCCAGAGCCGCGCCAGCATGTCGAGCGAGGCGGTGGCGAGGCGACGTCCGTCCGGATGGAAACAGGCATTGTAGAAATCCTTTTCGACGCCCGCGAGCCGGTGCAGAAGTTCCCACGATTCCGTGGCGTAGATCTGCATGATGCCTCCGCGGCCGCCGACGGCCAGCAGCCGATTGTCGGGCGAGAAGGCCGCCACTCGGCCCGGACGCCCCAGGGCCATCCGGGCGAGTTCCTCGCCGGTGTGCGCATCGAGCACATAGGCACGGGAGTCGAAGGAGGCCGTGGCAAGCCAGCGGCCGTCGGGGCTGAGTTCGGCGTGCCAGTTCAGGTGATTGGCGACGGCGAACTGATGCAGCACCTTCGAGCCCGTGGCATCGTACAATCGTACGTTCTCGCGCCCGGCATGGAGGAGCATCTGCCCGTCGCGGGACCA
>JAHCAW010000100.1 GCA_019634695.1 Candidatus Sumerlaeia bacterium | reverse complement strand
GCGACTTCCAATACGAAATCTTGTCGTGCTCGAGCGAATTGCACGGGCGCCATAAGGCCCCGTCCTTTGCAAGCACGCTGAAGCGCGCTTCAGGAAACCCTTTCCGGGCAAGGCTCCGCCTGCTGAAGCAGGGGGCAAGGAAGAGCACGCTGAAGCGTGCTGAGCGCACCTGCAAATAGGATGATCGACCGTCATGCGCGCCGATCGCAGCGATCGACGTTGTTGTCGCTCGGGAAGCACAGGCTACGGAAAGTCCCAAACATTTTAACAGTGGCTCGACGCGCTTGGCGCCCGATCCGGCCGCTCCGTCGAATCCGTCCGATTGCCTGCAATTATTCCGCGAACTCGAGCGCCACGGGCGCCGGGATGAAGCCCATGGCGTGGGCCTCGTGCAGGAAGCGTTCGACGCCGGCGCGGCCGCGCTCGCCGAAGTCCAGCGTCAATTCGTTCACGTACATGCCGACGAATGTGTCGGCCATTTCGTGGCTCATGCCGCGGCCCCACTGGAGCGAATGGCGAACCGCCTCCTGCCGGTGCTCGAGCCCGTAGCGGATCGACTCGGCAAGGATGCGATTCAGGCGCGAGATCATCGGCTTGCCCAGCGCCTTGCGAATCACGTTCGCGCCCAGCGGCAACGGCAGGCCATTCGTGTGCTCGAACCACCATTCGCCCAGATTCACGATGCAGGCGAGGCCCTCGGCCTCGTAGGTCAACTGGCCCTCGTGGATCAGCAGCCCCGCGTCGGCGCGGCCTGCTTTCACGGCGTCCATGATCTCGTCGAACGGGACGACGATGTGGTCGAAGTCGCCGCGCATGTAGAGCTTGAGTGCCAGAAACGCCGACGTCAGGCGACCGGGCACGGCGATGCGTTTGGACTTCAAGGCCTCGGGCGCGAAGGGCTCGCGCGCCACGATCATCGGGCCGTAGTTGTCGCCCATCGACGCTCCGCACGGCAGCAGCGCGTACTTGTCCAGCACCGACGCGTAGGCGTGGACACTGATCGCCGAGATGTCGAGTTCCTCGCGCAGCGCGCGCTCGTTCAGCGTCTGGATGTCCTGCAGGATGTGCTCGAAGCGCAGCTCGCCCGTCTCGATCCTGTCCGCCGCCAGCGCGTAGAACATGAACGCATCGTCCGGGTCGGGCGAATGCCCCAGGGTCAGGGTGCGGACGGGGGTTTCGGGCGACATGACGGCATCCTTACGCAAGAGTCGGTCTCCCGGGTGCGGGAGCTGCCCGACCCAACCGCGCGGCCGCTCCCGTGGGCAACCGCGAAACGGCCCGGTTGCACGTCCCGCCCGAGCCCGATTCGCGCCCGCCCCATCCCGCATCGCAGTTGACCCGACCAAGCCGTCGCGCCAGCCTGCGGGTGGCCAGGCTGGATCGACAGGAGCACCATTCCATCGCCACAGGGGAACCTCGCTTGGAAAAGCCCATCGTTTCCGTCGCCGGACTTCGGGGAATCGTCGGCCAGACATTCACTCCCGAAATCCTCGTGTCGTACGTGGCCGCCTTTGCGGACATGCTGTCGAAGAAGAAGGTGGTTGTCGGTGGGGACAGCCGCCCCTCGCGCGAGTGGGCCCAGCCGGTCGTCGAGAGTATCCTGCGCGCCCGTGGCGTCGAGGTCGTGAGCATCGGCCTGGCTCCGACGCCGACCGTCGGAATGATGGTGCGCCACTTCAAGGCCGGCGGTGGCATCGCCATCACGGCCAGCCACAACCCGATCGAGTGGAACGGGCTCAAGTTCTTCCATGCCGGCGGCGAGTTCCTGACGCCGGCCCATCACCACAAGATTGTCGAGCTGATGAAGACGCCTGCCGCACCCAAGGGCGGCGTCCGCATCGGCCGGTTCACCCGCTCCGACGAGGCGCTCTCCACGCATCTCGACACCCTGAACGCTGTTGCGGGCAAGTACATCCCCAAGCGCCGCCGCCGCATCCGACTCGTGCTCGACTGCTGCAACGGCGCCGGCTCGACGCTCGGCCCGCTGGTGGCCGCCGCCTTTGGCTCCACTGCCGAGATCATATTCAACAATCCCGGACGAACGTTCCCGCGCGGCGCCGAGCCCCTGCCCGAGAATCTCCGCGCGCTCACGCGTGAGGTCGCTCACATGGGCGCCGATTTCGGCGCCGCCATGGACCCCGACGCCGATCGTCTTGCGCTCGTCGACGAGACCGGCCGCCCCATTGGGGAAGAGCGCACCTTCCTGCTCGCTGCCGACGCCTGGCTCTCGCTCACCGGCGAGAAGACCCCGCTCGTCGTCAACCTCTCGACCTCGCAGGCCGTCGACCATCTCGCGGCCAAGTACCGCACCACCGTTGCGCGCTCGAAGATCGGCGAGGCCCACGTGCTTGCCATGATGAAGAAGATCGGTGCCACGCTCGGCGGCGAGGGCAACGGCGGCGTGATCCTGCCGGCCGTGCATCCGGGCCGCGATGCCGCCACGGCGCTGGCCCTCGTGCTCCTCGGGCTTCATCTGCACCCGCGCCGCACGCTGTCGCAGTGGAACGCCGAGTTTCCGGACTTCGTCATGGTGAAGACCAAGGTCGAGGTCGGGGACCTGTCGCTGAAGACAACGATGCGCCGTGCGCGTTCGATCTTCAAGAATGCCATCGGCATCGACGAGACGGACGGCATCAAGTTCCTGTTCCCGAACAGCTTCCTGCACCTGAGGCCCAGCGGCACGGAACCGATCGTGCGCATCTTCGTCGAGGCACCCGACAAGACCACCGCCCAGCAATTGCTGGCGCAGATGCAGGCCGTATTGAAATGACCCGTCTGCTTGTCGTGGGCGTCGGACCCCGTCCGGCCGCGGGGCAAAGCCAGGTCTTCGCCCCCGGCCTGCGCCTGCACACGATGACCGCCGTCGCCCTTGCCGCCGGGCACGAGGTTCACGTCCTCGAGGCTCTCTTCCCCGGCGTCACGACGGAGGTCGATCCACCCGTCGGAGTCGCCAGCCATCAGGTGGTGCCGCTCGACGTTGTCGCGTTGACCCAACTGATCGATGCGGCCGCCGAACGCCTTAATCCGGATGCCCTCGTTGTGCTGACCGACGGGGTGGCTCTGGCGGCGGCGAGGTGTCGATGGCACGGGCCGCTCTATGTCGATTACAACGGCCATCCGATGGCCGAGCGCCAGATGCAGGGCGCCGTGCACGAGAACGACGATTCGCTCGCCGCGCAGTGGGCCTTCGTGCTGCCCGTGCTGCTGCGTGCCGACCGCTTCGCCACCTGCTCGCGTGCCCAGCGGCTGGCTCTCATCGGAGAATTGGGTGCCGCCGGGCGCATCAACGCGCGCACCTGCGGCCATGAACTCGTCGATGTGCTGCGGCCGCCGCTGCCTTTCGACGAGGAGTTCCGCCCCACGCGACCGGGCTTCCTGCGCGGCGGACACGTCGCTGCCGATGCCCGCATCATTCTCTTCACCGGCGGGTATAACACCTGGCTCGACGAGGAGCTGCTCTTCGAAGCGGTCGAGCGCACGCTCGCCCATGACCCGCGGGCCCTCTACGTCAGCACCGGCGGCGAGATTCGGGGACATGTCTCGCGGGTCTTCCAGCGCTTCCGCGCCCGCGTCGAAGCCTCCCCGCATCGCGACCGCTATCGCTTCCTCGGATGGCTCGATCATGCCGACTACGTCGATTGCTGCCTCGAAGCCGACGTCGGTGTCATGACCGATCGCTGGACCCTCGAAGGCGAACTCGGGTGCCGCAACCGGCTCTATGGCTGGCTGTGGGGAGGCATGCGGGCCGTGGCCACCGATCTGGCCGAAATCGTCCATGCGGAGCTGGGCCCCGCCGGTCTCGTTTCCGGCACCCCGACCGGCGACGTCGAGGGCTTCGCCGGGGCCCTCGGTCGGGAACTGGCGCTGGGGCGCTTCGATGCCAGTGCCGCCGCCGAGCGCCGCCAGCTTCTCCGGCGCCTGTGCGCCCCGGCGGTGTACTATCGCGATTTCACCCGCTGGCTTGCCGCACCGGAACGCGCCCCGGACCGGACCGGGGCGCACCTGCCCCGCAATCCCCTGGCCGACTGGATGGAACGCGTCGATGCTTGGGGCGATCCGGCCGATCCGCAATCGGTCGCGGCCGATACCAAGCGTTTCCTCGAGCGACTCGCCGGCAGCCGCGCCTTTCGCCTGTACCTTGCCGCCCACCCCGAAACCGCCGCGCTCTTCGAACGTGTCCGCGCGCGGGTGCAGTCCGAAGAGCCATGAAGTCGCACAGCGCTTGACCTTCCCCCGACCGCTCGGGCCCACTTCCTCGCAACCCGCTCTGCCCAACACGCCGGACGAGACGATACCGTGCCCAAGGACTGGATTGCACTCAACGAGGAGGCCACCGCCGATGCACGGCATGGCGATGTCGAGAACGCCCTGAAGCTGTGGCAACGAGCCCTCGATGCCATCAAGTCCCTCCCCGACAAGGTCCAGCCCCTCATCGTTGTCCATGACAACATGGCCCGGTGCCTCATCAAGCAGGACCGTGCCGACGAGGCCATCGAACATTGGAAGGAAGTCGGTGCCAACGCCGTGAAGGCCGGCGGCGCCCTGATTGCCAACGCGGCCCGTGCGCACACCGACATCGCCGAAGCGCTGCTCGCACGCCATCGGCTGGAAGAGGCCGAACCGCACATGCAAGCGGCCGCCGATCTGTGGGATCGCCAGTTCGGCGAATCGCATCCCGAAACCGCCGCCGCGCGCAAGACTCTGGGCACCCTCCAACGCGACCTGCACAAGCACCCGGAGGCCGAAGCCAACCTGCGCAAAGCCTACGACTTCTACCTGAAGCGCTACGGCGAGCACTTCATCGAGACCCCCCGCCTGCTCAACGAGATCGCCCTCGTCTGTGCCATGCAGGAGAAGTTCGACGAGGCCGAGCGGCTGTTCCAGAAGGTCTTCGAGATCTGGCAGAACTCCACCGCGTCAAAGCGCCCGGACATGATCAAGAGCCTGAACGACCTGGGGCTCTACTATCAGAGTGCGGGCAAGCACGAGAAAGCCGAGCGCGCGTGCCGTCGGGCTGTCCATCTTGCCGAGCGGTTCTGGGGAACCACCCACGCGGAAACTGTGCGCAGCCTCAACACCCTGGGCGCCTGCCTTGTGTCGCAGAACAAGCTTGAGGAGGCTCAGGAGTGCTTCGAACGCGCTCTCGATTTGGCCGAGAAGGTCAAGAGCCTGCCGCCGCGTTTCATCGCCGGCATCCTCGACAATCTCAGCAACGTCGCCGCGACTCGCGCACTCAAGCGCTGACCCCGTCGCTCAGGACGACGCCGATCCGCCGCTGCCCGCCTCGGCCGTCTCGCCGCAGCACCCATTGCCGAACAGCATCCGGCACACCTCACCGTTGTGCAGCGCATGCGGACGTTCCGCCAACCGGCCCACCGTCCAGCGCGAAAGCACCGACACCGTCGCCTCGTGCGCCTCGGCCATCGCCTCGTGGAACGCGCACACCGGATCCGCATGACCGCGGATACCTTCGCAGTAGTTGCCGATCAACAGCCCCTGACACGCCTCGACCACTTGCAGCAGGCTGATCTGCCCGGGATCGCGGCTCAGCACCACGCCCCCGTGTGCCCCGCGATGCGAGCGCAGAATGTCCGCCTTCACCAGCATCCGCGTGATCTTGGCCAGATACGTCGGCGAAGCATCGATCCGCTCGGCAATCTCGCGCGGCGACATGGGCGTGTGCCGCCCATTCAACGTCAAGTACAGCAGGGCCTTGATGGCCGTGCCGGAGGTCTGCGTCAGCATGACTCCCTCCTGATTGGCGCCCGACCGCCACGCAGCCCAGCCCGGTCGGACATGAAGAGACCCGGCAGGTCCTCCCTCCGGAACCCCTCACAGGACGGTCCGGCTCCCAAGGCGCCAGCCATCCTATTGGGATAGTATTTATCCTGCTTATCCGCCCGATGTCAACAGCCATTCCCGCCCCCTTCCGAATACGGCAAGGGCCGGCCGGAACTGCGCCACACCTCAAGCCGACGCCAGCAGCATCTCGCCCGCCAGCTCCAGACTCTTCGGGCTCGCTCCCCCGTCCAGCAGCCGCGCGACCTCGGCCCGGCGGGTGTCGCCGCAAACCTCCGCCACCCGCACCATCGTCCGCCCGCGACGGGATTCCTTCCGCAGGGCGAAGTGCCTCACCGCCCGCGAGGCGACCAGCGGCTGGTGCGTCACGCACAGCACCTGCCGGTGCCGGCCCAGTTCCGCCAGCATCGCGGCCAGCTTCTGCGACGCGGCACCGCTGAGGCCCGTATCGATCTCGTCGAACACCAGGACGGGCACGCCCTCGCGCTCGGCCGACAGGACATGCAGCGCCAGCATCAAGCGCGACAGCTCGCCGCCGGACGCCACTGCTCCCAGCGATGTTGGCGCGACACCCTCGTTTGCCGAGAAGCGAAACTCGACCCGTTCGGCGCCCTCCGGCCCGACACGCAGTCGACTCTCGGCCGGTCCGATC
This sequence comes from Candidatus Sumerlaeia bacterium, assembly GCA_019634695.1. Taxonomy (GTDB): domain Bacteria; phylum Sumerlaeota; class Sumerlaeia; order SLMS01; family JAHLLQ01; genus JAHCAW01. The sequence goes on along the minus strand of JAHCAW010000100.1, from coordinate 2,022 downwards.
TCGATCGCGTTTGCCCCTGCGGGAAGGAAAGCCACCTCGAACCGCGCCCCCGGCAACGCCAGACCGCGGACCAGTTCCTGCACACGACGCACGAAGCCTTTCGACGCCTGACGCCGCGCCGCCGAAAGCCCCTGCGCCCGCGCGGCCAGCGCGACCCCATGCATCCCGATCTCCGCGTCCAGTTCCGCCCGCCGCTGGTCCCGGCCCGCCAACGCCTGTTCCTCCTCGCGCAGCGCCGCCAGCGAAGAGAGGATGCCCTCCACACCACAGCCGTACTTGCGTTCCAGCCGCCGGATGCTGTGCAGCCGCCCCTCGACTACATGCAGACGCTCCGGGTCCGCCTCGAGCCGATCCGCATAACTGGACAGCGTCTGAATGACGTCCGCCAATTGGGCGGTCACGCCCTCGAGCTGCGCGGCCAGCGGCGCCAACGTCGCATCCAGCCGTGCCAGACCCTCGAGTTCGTGCAGCGCCTGCCCCAGCAAGTCCGCCGCCGCGGCCGACTCCGACTCGCCCTCCTCGGTCAGGCAACGCAGGCGGCCCACACCCGTCCCCAACGCATCGACGTGTGCCAGCCGATCGCGTTCCGCGCGCAGCGATTCGTCCTCGCCTGGCTCCAGCGCCAACTCCTCGATCTCCGCGATCTGGAATCGCAGGAAGTCCAGGCGCTGGCGCGCCTCGCGCTCCGCCAATTCGAGCGTCTCGCATTCGGCACGCAACTCCGCCAGTCGACTCCACGCCGACTCGACCGCCACCGCTTCGCCGACCAGTCCGGTCAAGCCATCGAACAGCGCCCGTTGGCTGGCCGGCGTGGCGAGTGCCTGCGAAGCATGCTGGCCGTGCACCTCAGCGACCCGCTCGCCCAACGCGGCCAGTTGCCCCACCGTCGCCAGCCGCCCGTTGATCCACGAACGACTCTTGCCGCGGGCCTGCACCTCGCGCCGCACGATCACTTCGCCCTCATCATCGGTCAGGCCCTGCTCGGCCAGCCAGTCGCACAGGTCGCGACGCCCGGAGAAGTCGAAGCACCCCTCGACTTCCGCCGCCTCGGCGCCCGGACGGACGGCGCCTGGCTGTGCCCGTTCGCCCAGCAGCAGACCCAAGGCCTCCAGCACTACCGACTTGCCGGCGCCTGATTCGCCGGTCAGGGCGTTCAGACCGGGGCCGAACTCAAGTTCCAACGACTCGACGACGGCTAGATTGCGGATGCGCAGCAGGGTCAGCACGGGTCTCTCCGTGGCGGCAGATATGCGGAGAATAAAAAGCGAATCCCGGAGCCCTGTCAAGCCCAAGGCGAATCAAAGGCGAAACGCGCGTGACTCGTCATTCGTGGCTCAGCGATCCAGCACTGCAGGGCCCAAACCTCCTCGAATCAGTTCACTACGCGGCGGTGGGCCAACGCCCTTCCCAGCCGCTCCCCGGATAATTCGCCCCCGGAGTCGCGGGGCGAAGCCCACCAGACCTCAAGACCTGCTCCCGACACTTCCTCCTTGCGCGCTCCTCCTTCGCCGTTTGTCCGTTGACGTCCTCGCGGGCCGCCCCAACCCTGTTGCCATCGTGTGCCGGTGGTTTGTCTGGCCGACCAACCAAAGCGCCTTTAAGGTGCCCCGCCGCACGCCCGAGGGTCCGCTCACGCGGACCCTTCCCTCTTTTCTGGCACCCTTCCAGCAACCCGAAATCTTCCTTCGAGGGGTGCAAAGCCTTTCCCGCAACTTTCGGAATGCGGTTGCGCTCGTTGCGGGGTCGGTCGCACGGTCCGCACCGACGGGACGGACAAGCACTCTCGCCCCCATTTTCGGTCACATCGTGCGCGAGGAGGCCACATCGTGTTCGAAGACTCTCCCTTCTACATGCAGGCGCTGCACCAGCTTGAATCGGTCCGCGACCGGCTCGAAGTGGACGACGGGACGATCGATCGAATCCGCTACCCGAAGCGTTCCATCATCGTCACCGTGCCGGTGCGTCTGGACAGTGGCGAGGTGCGGGTCTATCACGGCTATCGCGTGCAGCATTCGCTGACGG
>JAHCAW010000010.1 GCA_019634695.1 Candidatus Sumerlaeia bacterium | reverse complement strand
GGCTGCGGCGGGGCGCTGTGGCCCATGTGGAACACGGCCTGTCAGGCCGAGTGCCGCATCTCCCGCGACGGCACTGTCGAGGTGCGCAGTGGCGTGCAGGACATCGGGACCGGAACGTTCACCGTGGTTACGGACACGGCGTGCAAGGCGCTGGGGCTGGATCGTTCCGTGGTGACGGGACGCGTCGGCCTGAGTTCCTTCCCGCCGGGACCGGGCAGCGGCGGATCGGTGGTCAGTCGCTCGGTGGTGCCTGCCGTGCGCGATGCCTGCTCGAAGGCGCTGGCCGAGATGCGCAAGTTGGTCGCCGACGAGTGGAAGGTGAAGACCGACGACGTCGAGTATGCCGAGGGGCAGTTCCGTTCGAAGTCAAGCGACCGGCGCGCCGCGTGGAAGGATGTCTGCGCGATTCTCAAGACGCCGGTGATGGTGGCCCAGGGCAAGACCGACCAGGGCATGGACGGTACGAGCGACGGCAGCAGCGACTGCGTGCAGTTCGCCTGTGTGGACGTGGACACCGAGACCGGAATCCTGCGGGTGGTCAAGGTGGTGGCCGTGCACTCGGCCGGCGAGTATGTGAATCGCCTGACGGCGGAGAACCAGATCGCCGGCGGCGTCGTGCAGGGCATCAGCTACGCCCTGTTCGAGGATCGCCTGCTGGACCGCGCAACGGGCGCGATGGTGAACGCCGACTTCCTGAACTACAAGATCGTGGGGTCGGTGGACGTGCCGGAGATCGAAATCGTGCTGGACCAGGACGCGTCGGACACCGGAGTGCGGCCGCTCGGCGAGCCGGCGACGATCCCGACGGCCGGGGCGGTGGCCAATGCCGTGGCGAACGCGCTGGGGGTGCGGGTGCGCTCGCTGCCCATCACGCCGGCGAAGGTGCTCGCGGCACTCGAGAGCAAAGGAGGCGTCGCATGAGGGCATTCGACTACGCCATCGCCGAGAATGCGGCGGGTGTGCTGGCGGCAACGGCGCGCGGCTATCGCATCAAGGCCGCGGGCATCGATGTGCTAGACCTGCTGAAGGAACGCACCGCCGCGCCGGACAAGCTGGTCTCGATCCACGAGATCGCCGATCTGCGCCGCATCCACATCGACGAGCAGGAGCGCATCGTCATCGGCGCACTCGCCACGTTGCAGGATGTGCACGACTTCGACGCGATTCGCGGGCACTTTGGGGCGCTGGCCATCGCAGCCGGCGATGCCGCCACGCCGCAGATTCGCGCGCGTGCCACGGTGGGCGGAAACATCTGCCAGCGTCCGCGATGCTGGTACTTCCGCTCGCAGGACTTCAACTGCCTGAAGAAGGGCGGTGCGACCTGTTTCGCGGTTGAGGGCGAGAACGCCCCGCATGCGCTGTTCGGCGGCGGGCCGTGCTACATCGTGCATCCCTCGAACATCGCGCCGGCGCTGGTGGCTTTCGGCGCCGAGGTGCTCGTGCGGTCCTCCTCGGGCGAGCGCGCCATCCCGGCCGGCGAGTTCTTCCTGCTGCCCGGCGATGGCGGGATCACGCGCGAGAATGTCCTGCGCAGCGAGGAACTGGTCACGGGCGTTCGTCTGCCCGCGATGCCGGGCGCGCCCAACCGTCGATCCTCTTACGTCGAGTTCCGCGAGCGGCAATCGTTCGACTGGCCACTCGCTTCGTGCGCGGCGGCCTTCGATGGTGCCGCCTGGAACGTGGTGCTCGGGCACGTCGCACCGGTGCCGTGGCGCGCCGTGGCGGCGAACGAGGTACTCGGCAGTGCCGGCAGCATCACGCCGGAGCTTGCCGAGAAGGCCGCCGACGCGGCACTCGAAGGCGCCCGTCCGATGCGCGACAACGCCTGGCGGCTCAAGCTGGTCCGCGCGGCCGTCCGGCGCGCCCTCCTGAAGGCCGACGGAAAGGATATCGACGCATGAATCTCGGCGACATCAACACCCGGCCGACTCCGTGCTGCGTCCACCTGCGCAGCAAGTCGATGGCGTGCCGCAGCGACGAGCGGCCCGGGCTGCTGCACCACGAGGAGTCGGCGACGACATGGTGCGCCCGCACCGACGAGGCCCTGGGGCCGGACCGCCGCTCGGCGGTCCACCCCGAGTGCCAGCCCGGACGCGGCTGCTTCGAGCCCGCCCCGTCCATCTGACTTGCGCCGCTGCGTCACCCGGCACCGCCCGCCGACACTTCGGGTTTGCGGGACGGCCCGGATTGTGCTCTGCCTTGACCCACCTTACGGCAGCCCTGCCGCGCGGATTCCGAACCTATGCCCACCCTGACCCGACCCGCCCGCGTCGATGAAATCCTGACCACCGTCGTCGAGGGCTTGGCCCGCCTGACCGATCAGGACGCCCTCTACCTCTTCGAACACGCGCCGCTCCCCGCGCTCTCCCAGGCGGCCCACGCCGTGCGCCTGCGGCTCAACCCGACCGACCGCGTCACCTACATCATCGACCGCAACGTCAACTACACGAACATCTGTCTGGCCGTCTGCGACTTCTGCGCCTTCTTCCGCACGATCAAGGACCCTGAGGGTTACGTGCTCTCGTTCGAGGAACTCGGCGAGAAGATTCGCGAGACGCAGCAGCTCGGCGGAAACCAGATTCTGCTCCAGGGCGGCATGCACCCGAAGCTCAAGCTCGAATGGTACGAGGAGATGCTGCGCTTCGTGAAAAGCGAGCACGGCATCCACCTGCACGCCTTCAGCGCGCCGGAGATCCACGCGTTCGCGCGGATCAACCGGCTCGCGTACGAGGAGGTGCTCGAGCGCCTGCGCGCCGCGGGACTCGACTCGATCCCCGGTGGGGGAGCGGAGATCCTGGTGGACCGCGTCCGCGAGGAGCTGACCCGCGGCAAGTGCACCACCGACGAGTGGCTGGAGGTTCATCGCGTCTGGCACCGGCTCGGTGGCAGAAGCACCGCCACCATGATGTTCGGCCACGTCGAGACGCTGGCCGATCGCGTCGAACACTTCCGCCGCGTGCGCGCCTTGCAGGACGAGACCGGCGGCTTCACCGCCTTCATCGACTGGACCTTCCAGCCCGAGAACACGATCCTTGCCGAAAAGCGCGCGATCCGCGAAGTGGGCTCCTGGGACTACCTGCGGACCACCGCCATCGCCCGCCTGTATCTCGACAACGTCCAGCACCTCCAGTCGTCGTGGGTGACGCAGGGCGGGCGCATCGGCCAGATCAGCCTCTTCTACGGCTGCGACGACATGGGTTCGATCATGATCGAGGAGAATGTCGTCAAGGCGGCCGGTGCGAACTTCCGCATGACCGAGGAGACGCTGCGGAATCTGGTTGCCGAGGCGGGCTTCACGCCGCGCAGGCGCAACTTCTTCTACGATCTGCAACCCGAGCCGGAGTCGTTGCCGGTCGGCGCTTGAAGCACAGGACATTGGGGAGCGGTATCGCATGGCAGGACTGGACGGCAAGGTGGTGTGGGTCACCGGCTCGGCGCGGCGCGTCGGCCGGGCCATCGCGCGGGCCTGTGCGCTTGAAGGGGCCGACATCGTCCTGCACTGCCGCGAATCGAAGGACGAGGGGCTGGCGGCACTCGCCGAGATGCGGGCGCTCGGCCGGCAGGCGATCCTCGTTCACGGCGACCACGGCCGGCGCGAGCACGTCGAGCGCATGGTCGCCATGATCGCCGACGAGTTTGGCCGCCTCGACGCGCTCGTCAACTCCGCGGCGATGTTCCCTCGCAAACCCTTCGAGCAAACGACCGAGGCGGACTTCGACGAGGTCATTGATGCCAACCTGCGCGGGCCGTTTCTCTGCACGCAACTGGCCCTGCCGCTGTTGCGGCGTGCCGAACGTGCCCACGTCATTAACCTGATCGACGCCTATCTCTCGCGACCCTATCCGAACTTCGCCGCCTACTGGTGCGCGAAGGGAGGGCTGGATGCGCTGACGCGCGCGTTGGCGACGGAGCTCGCGCCCCGAATTCTCGTCAACTCGATCGCGCCGGGTCCGATCCTTCCGCCGGAACACTACGATGACGAGAAGATCGGCCTGTCGGCCGACAAGACGCTGCTGAAACGGTGGGGGAGTCCGGACGACATCGCGCGTGCCGTCCTCTTCCTGCTCGAGTCCGACTACGTCACGGGGACCAGTCTCATCGTCGATGGCGGCCGCAGCCTAGCCTGAGCAGGCTTCGCCGATCAATCCATCGGTCGCAGTTCGCCCGGCCGGGGCACGGGCAACTCGATGAAGAAGGTCGTGCCCTCGCCGATCTTCGTGTCGAAGCACATGTGGCCACCGTGCTCGTCGACGATCTTGCGCGTGGCGGCAAGGCCGATGCCCGTGCCTCCCTTGCCCTTTGTGGAGAAGAACAGGTTGAACATCTTCTTTTGCACGTCGGCGGGGATGCCGTTGCCATTGTCCCGAATGCAGATGCGTACCGTGTTGGAGGCGCGATGGAATTCGGAGCGCAGCTCGATGACGCCGGACTGGCCCTCCGGGATGGCGTCGCGCGCGTTCGAGAGAAGATTCAGGATGGCGTCGTGGATCGTCGAGACGTCCAGCAGCAGGGTTGGAATGCTCTCGTCGATCGTGACGTTGAGCTGAATGTCGCGTTCGGCCAGCGCCTCGCGTGACTCCTCCGCCAGTGTCGTCAGGATCGGGTTCAGCGGCGCGGGCTCGAGCTGGCAGCGCGTCTCGCGCGCGTAGTACAGCATGTTCTCGACGAGGTTCTGAATCTTCTGGACGTTGGGCTTCAGCAACTGCCAGCCGCGCGTCGTGCGCTCGATGTCCTGTGCCCCCAGCCCCTTCTCGATCAGGAAGCCGCCGCCCATCAGGTTCTGCAGGATGTTCTTGATGTAGTGGGCAACTTCGCTCAGGGAGATCGCGATGGCTGCCAGGCGTTCGGCGTCAATCTTCTGGTGGTACAGGCGCGCCTTCTCGATCACGATGGCGGCCTGCTTGGCGACGATCTCCGCGAAGATCGCTTCGTCCTCCCGCCAGTGCGACTGTGTGCGGCGGATGGTCAGCACGCCGACCACCGTCTCCTGGATGCGGATCGGCGTGCAGATGTAGGCCATATAGACCTCCTCGTGGGGGAGGTCGTCGAGGCGCGCGTAGCGGGGATCGTTTCGGGCGTCGTCGAGGACGACGGTCTGGTTGTGTTGCGCGGCCCAACCCGGCACGCCTTCCCCGAGGCGGAAGCCACGCACCCCAAGCTCCTGGGCACGGCTGAGCCCTTTCGACGCGGACAGCACCAGGAAGTCCGGCTCGTCGTCGTCCAGCAGGTAGATCGAGCAGGTGTCGGTGCCGATCGACCGGGCACCGATTTCGCAGATGGTCTGCAGGATGTCGTGCAACTCCATGACGGAGCCGACGTAGTTGCTGATCTCGAGCAGCGCGTACGCGATGCGGCGGTCATGGGACTGGCTGGGTGTGGAAACGCTCATGCCGTGACGGGCTCCAGTTGGGCGGCGCAGACGCGATGCCGGCCGGATGCTCGCGTGCGGGCATGCACGGGGGGAAGCGCGAAGCGCACGCCGGGCGGTACGAAATGTACGGTCTCACGGCACGTTGGGGGCGTCAGCACTCCAGCACGGCGCCCTTCGCGGCATTGGTCACCAGCTTCTGGTAGCGCTTGAGCCATCCGCGGGTGGCATTCGGCGGATTCGGAGTCCAGGCCTTCCGGCGCGCCTGCAACTCGGCCGGATCGACCAGCAACTCGATCGACTTCTTCGGGATGTCGATGGCAATGCGGTCGCCGTTGCGCACCAGGCCGATCGTGCCGCCTTCGGCTGCCTCGGGCGACACGTGCCCGATGCAGGCGCCGCGAGTGCCACCGCTGAACCGACCGTCGGTTACCAGCGCCACCTTGTCGCCCAGACGCTGGCCCATGATGTAGCTCGTCGGCGCCAGCATCTCCTGCATGCCCGGGCCGCCGCGCGGGCCCTCGTAGCGGATCACGACCACATGACCCGCCTTGACCTCGCCCGCAAGGATGCCCTCGCAGGCTGCATCCTGCGATTCGTACACGATCGCCTCGCCCGTGAACACCAGCATCTTCGGGTCCACGCCGGCGGTCTTCACCACGCAGCCCTCTTCGGCAAGGTTGCCGTAGAGGATGCTCAGGCCGCCCTCGGGCGAATAGGCACGCGCTCCGGGACGGATACAGTCCGTCGGCTCGTAGCGCGAGGGGCGCGCCGCATAGTGTCCGCCAAGCTTCGAGATCGGCCGCGCCGTCAGTCGGCCCGCCAAAGCGGCATTCGTCTCGAACGCCGCGGCGCGAATCGCGCCCGCCGAGTCGTCCGTGTCGAGCACGCGCAGAACGCCGACCAACTCGTTTGCGCTGCCGCGGTTCCAGAAGGAAACGACCGGTTCGCCATCGAGCGACGAGACAGTCGCGCCGATCGCATCGTCGCGCAACACACCATCAAGCTCCCTGACGGTCGAGGCGGCGCCGAACAGGCCGCGCAGCGCGTCGGCGTTCCCGGCATTGCACGCGGCCGCGACGGCAGCACACAGCGATTCCGCGTTCGTGGTCACCAGCACCGCCGTCCCGCCGCCCTCCCCGGATGCCGTGGCACGCTCGCGCGCCAGCGCCGCGTGCAGCTCGCGCACGGACTTGCCCGTCGGAATCGCGCCGCTCTGGTTCAACTCCAGCGCCTCGCGCGCGACGCGCGGACTGCGAAGGTCCCAGGCGTCGATGTTCTCGCCCAGCGTCCTGCCCGTTACGGTCAGACACTGCTCGTTCAGCGCGCCGGGCAAGGCGCGGCGAATCTCGCCCAGAATCGTGTGAATGCCGCCGGCATGGTGCACGTCCTCGATGTGGTAGGCCGACGACGGCGCCACCTTGCACATCGTCGGTGTCACCTTTGAGATGCCGTTCAGGTCCTTCATCGTGAACTCGACCTCGGCTTCACGGGCGATCGCCATGATGTGCAGCACCGTGTTGGTGGAGCCGCCCATCGCCACGTCCAGCACCATCGCGTTGTGGAACGCTTCGCGCGTGGCGATATCGCGGGGCTTCAGGTCCCGCGACACCAGTTCCATGATCATGGCGGCCGCGCGACGGTACAACGCCATGCGCGCTTCGCTGGTGGAGAGGATCGTCCCGTTGCCAGGCAGCGCGAGACCCAGCGCCTCGTTCAGGCAGTTCATCGAGTTGGCAGTAAACATGCCGCTGCACGAGCCGCACGTCGGACACGCCAGCTTCTCGAGCGTCGTCAGTTCCTTGTCGTCGATGTGCCCCATCTGGCGAGCGCCGACGCCCTCGAAGACGGAGATCAGGTCGATTGCCTTGCCGTCCGGGCTGCGACCGGCCTCCATCGGGCCGCCGCTGACGAACACCGTCGGCACGTTCAGCCGCATCGTCGCCATCAACATGCCGGGCACGATCTTGTCGCAATTCGGGATGCAGATCAGCCCATCGAACCGGTGCGCCTCCACCATCGTCTCGACGGCGTCGGCGATCAGCTCGCGGCTCGGCAGGCTGTACTTCATGCCCAAGTGCCCCATCGCGATTCCGTCGTCCACGCCGATCGTGTTGAACAGGAAGGGGACGCCGCCGGCCGCGCGCACGGCCTCCTTCACGAACTGCCCCACGGCGTCCAAGTGAGCGTGTCCGGGCACGATGTCCACATAGCTGTTGGCGATGGCGATGAAAGGACGGTCCTCGTCGCCATCGACGAAATTGCCCGTCGCGCGCAGCAGCGAGCGATGCGGCGCCCGCTCGAATCCCTTCTTCACGGTGTCGGACCGCATGACGCGTCCGCCGATGCCCTTGCCATTGCCACCTGGGGTCATGATACCTTCACCTTCAAGAAGTTACGTGGACGGGTCTCGCCCGTCCGCGACGTGATCCAAAACCCCTGCCGGGCGCATCGCAAGTCCTGATCCGGGTCGGATAGCCTGAGCCCCGCCTTTACAGTCGGGCCCTGCTTGCCCCAAATCAAGGTGCCGGAATGTTGGGCGGGCCACTTTCCTGCTGGTCTTCGCGCGATTGTTGCGCCTGGGCTGTCGCGTGTCCGATCAGATAGCCGACATAGAAAACAAGCCCGACCGCGATCACGTGAAGGGTCCACCACCAGCCACCGAGAAATTGCCATGACTCCGGGATTTGCATCGTGCGTTCTCCATATCCTCGCCTCCGGGACATTCAGCCCGTGGCCGTTTCCAGCCCCCGCGAAAGTGGTGTTGCATGCTTCAGGCCAAACGAGCAGTGCAAGGAAAGTCGGGGCCGGGATGGTGGGCGTTCCCCGTGGCCGGGGCAGGGCTCGACCCCTCCAGAGGAGGTGACCCGGATGCCTGATCCTCATCTGGTTGGCTGCATACTTGGGACGGCGGTTGGGGACGCCTTGGGGCTGCCCTATGAAGGCCTTTCGCGGCGGCGCGCCCGCCAGATGCTCGGGGCGCCAGAGCGCCATCGCTTTCTCCTTGGTCGCGGCATGGTCTCCGACGACACAGAGCACACGTGCTTCGTCGCGCAGGCGCTGATCGCCTCGGCGGGCGAGGTCGTCGCGTTCCGGCGGTCGCTGGCCTGGAGCCTGCGAATCTGGCTGCTCGGCCAGCCGGCTGGAATCGGGTTCGCGACGCTGCGTGCCATTCTGAAACTGTGGTTGGGATTCCCGCCGGATCGCAGCGGGGTTCACTCCGCCGGCAACGGTCCGGCGATGCGAGCCGCGATTCTTGGGGCCGCCATCGACGACACCGAACATCTGCGCCGTCTTGTCCACACCTCGACGCGCCTGACGCACACCGACCCCAAGGCCGAGCACGGCGCCTTGGCGGTTGCGTTCGCGGCCCTCTTTGGGCGTCAGCGGGAGTCCGTCGATGGCGAGGAGTACCTGCGCGAACTCGGCCCTCTGATCGGCGACGAAGGGAGCGAGTTGCTCGGCCTGCTTCGGCGGTCGGTCGATTCCGCCAACCAGGGGCAGTCCACCCTCGACTTCGCCGACTCGCTCGGGTTGGGTCGCGGGGTCTCGGGATACGCGCTGCACACGGTGCCGGTTGCCATCCACGCATGGCTCTCGCATCCGCGCGACTATCGGCGCGCGGTCACCACCATCATCGAATGCGGAGGCGACGCGGACTCGACCGCGGCGATCGTCGGCGGCATCGTCGGCACGGCCGTGGGGGAGGAGGGAATCCCGGCGGATTGGCTGGACCGCCTCGTCGAGTGGCCGCGGTCGGTGGGTTGGATGCGGCATCTTGCCGCGCGGCTGCACGAGTCGCTCGTGCGGGGCACCCCTGCCCGACCGCCCCGGCTGCCCATCTGGGGGGTGATTCCTCGGAATCTGGTCTTTCTGGTGGTGGTGCTGACACACGGATTCCGACGACTGCTGCCGCCGTACTGATTCGGGGTCAGGTGAGCGACATCACCACAAGGATGATCGCGCCTGGAACGGCGATGCTACACAACCAAGCGTAGACGGCCGCCTTGAATGCCTGACCGAATTCGGCGTCGAAGATCATCATCGTCAGCCAAGCGGTGACGAAGAAGCCACTCGCGAAGAGGCCCAACTCGAATAGCAGGCCGGGTTCAGTCAGCAGGAACTGCGGGATAGCCATGGCCAAGCAGCTCAGGACGGTCGTCGTGAGGCACTTGCCATAGGTGCGTTTCTCGATTCCGGCGATGCGCGCACCCCACAGCAGAAAGCCCGCGTGCATCAGGATGCCCGCACCAACCCACAACACCAGCCCGCCAACTCCCATGTCCTCGCCCATGACGCCTCCACACATGACTCGAGCCGTAAGCCCGGATCAGCAACGAGCATACTGGATCCGATGGCGCATATATGACGTACGGATGTCCTCGGCGGGCAAGCGCAATCTTGTTTCGCATGTCATCGGTTGAGGCATCCTGCCGCAAGTCAAGGAGGTGGGGCTATTATGCCAAGCTTGCCCGATTGTACGCAGAAGAGGGATGGGGCGGCTCATACCGCCAAAACGCCTTGAGCCCCGTGCCCGTCTCCGGCACGGTCCCCGGACCCCGCCGGGAGGGGGACCGTCGGCCATGTGGCCCTTGAAAAAGCGCGAACCCGAAGAGACCGCCGCCCTGCGACGCCGCATGGAGGAGGTCGCCAGCCGCCACGGCCCGTGGACTGGGCACAATATCCGTCTTGCCGACGGGCTCTACACGATCCGCGACGAGGTGATGGGGCTGGGCCTGCGCGCACGGCGCTTCCTCCAATGCGCCGCCGACATCGTCGGCAAGCCCTTCGACCAGATGCGCGTGCTGGACCTGGCGTGCTGCGAGGGATACTACGCCATCGAGTTCGGCCTCAAGGGCGCCCGCGCCGTCGGCATCGAGGGCCGCGACGTTCATGTGGAACGCGCCGAGTTCGTCCGCCGCGAGTTTGGTCTCGACAACGTCGAGTTTCACGTCGGCGACGTGCGCGACCTCTCGCGCGAGCGCCATGGCGAGTTCGATGTCGTCCTGTGCGCCGGCATCCTCTACCACCTCGACGCGCCCGACGTCTTTCGCTTCGTCGAATCCATCGGCGAGGTTTGTACGCGCCTGGCCATCTTCGACACGCACGTTTCCGCCGGCGGCGAAGTCGCCCACACCTACAAGGGACGCACCTACCACGGCAGCGACTTCCGCGAACACGACGACGCCGCGGCCCGCGAGCAGCGCCTCGCCAACCCCTGGGCCTCGCTCGACACACCGAAGAGCTTCTGGCCCAACCGACGCTCGCTCTACAACATGATCGACGCCGCAGGCTTCACCAGCGTCCTCGAGTGTCACCTGCCGGCCGGCTTCGAACCCGACGACCGCATTGTCCTGATGGGCATCAAGGGCGCACCCGTCCGAGTCGAGGCCACCCACCCGGGATTCAACGACATCCCGCGAGGATGGCCGGATCCGAAATGACCAGTCCCGACGTCGACAAACCACGCCCCGCACGCCTCGCATCGCTCGACGCCTTCCGCGGCTTCACCATCGTCGCAATGCTGTTCGTCAACAACCCCGGTCATCCCGAGGCGTTTCCCGATCAGTTTCGCCACGCAGCATGGGGCGAGTTCGTCACCTTCTGCGACATGATCTTTCCGTGGTTCCTGTTCATCGTCGGCGTGGCGATTCCCTTCTCGGCGGCCTCCTTCCGCAAGCGCGAACCCGACGCCGGTCTGCTGCGCTATGGCTCGAAGCTCTTCAAACGCTGCGTCCTCCTCATCTTTCTTGGCGTGCTCATCGATTGCAGCGTCTACAAGCGCATCCACATCGGCATGAATGTCCTGCAGTTGATCGGCCTGGCGTTCCTGTGCGGGGCTTTGCTGTACGAGACACCCCGCCGCGTGCGCCTCGGCGTGGCGGCCGGACTGCTCGTCGCCTACTGGATCCTGATCCGCTTCATCCCCCTGCCGGGGCTTGCCGCGGGCAGCTTCGAGCAGAACGCCAACGCCGTCGGATGGATCAACCAACGGCTTCGTCCGTTCTACCTCGCCGGCATCCCGTCCGTGATCCCGACAACCGCGCTGGTCCTGATCGGCACTTGGTATGGCGACCGGTTTCGCGACGCGGCGCTGACGGCGCGCGACCACTTCAAGGCGCTCTTCGGTGGTGGCGCGGTGCTCGCGCTCGCCGGCCTGGTCTGGCACCTCGACCTCGAGATGTCCAAGTTCGTCTGGACGCCCTCATACATCCTCTTCGCTGCCGGCCTTGGCGCGATCGTCCTCGGCGCCTTCTACTGGCTGATCGATCACGTTGGCTGGCGCCGCTGGGCGTTTCTCTTCATAGTCTATGGCATGAACGCCATCACGGCCTACTTCGTCTCCATCATCGTGCGCCTGCACACCGTGCAGGAATGGACCATGAAGACGGCCGCCGGCGAGACGGTCACGCTCTGGCGCGGGCTCCTGATGTTCTGGACCAACCTCGCCGGCACCTTCTGGGGCTCGTGGTTCTTCACGTCCTCGTACATCCTGTTCTGGTTCTTCGTGCTCCTGTGGATGTACCGACGCGGTTGCTTCTGGCGCGTCTGACCAGGAATCAACATACAACAATCGGAACCGGGAGCGTCGGCTACCGGCAGCCCCCAGTCCGTCGGCAGTCCCCGGCCACCACCAGCACACACTTGCCCCCGGCTCACACCACTCGGCTCAAGCACGCACAGCACACGGCAGGGCGCCACGCCGTGGGCCGCCGTTCTCGCCACTGGCATCCTGGTCGCAGGTCTGACACTGGTAGGCAGCATGAAGTCAACGTGGGCCTTCAGCGCCTTCACCGTCTTGATCGATTACGCCATCACGAACGCGTGCGCCCTTGCGCTTCCCCCGCTGGATTCCCGTGGCGGGCCTCCTCACCTGCCTCGGACTTGCATTCTGGGTCGAGCAGGCGGTCTGGTTGTCGGGGTTGGGACTGGGGCTGGCGGGGATACTCTGGTGGCCATCGCGCATGCGTTCAGGGGCAGCGCATCTCTCGGAAGGAGCGAACGATGAACGGACTTTGGTCGAAGCTCATCAAGACCGATGACTCCCGGTTGACCATCATCATCCGCATCATGGTCGGGGCGGTCTTCCTTTCCGAAGGCATCCAGAAGTTCCTCTACGCCTCGTCCTATGGAGCGGGACGTTTCGAGAAGATCGGCCTTCCCGCGCCGGAGATCATGGGGCCGTTTGTCGGCGTGGTGGAGATCGTCTCCGGCCTGCTCATCCTCGCAGGCTTCATGACGCGCTTCTGGGCGCTTCAGACGCTGATCATCATGAGCGTCGCGCTCTTCACCACCAAGCTTCCCATCCTCCTTGGCGAGGGCTTCTGGGGCCTCAACGTCCGGGAACTCTCCCGCTACGGGTTCTGGGCCATGGCGCACGAGATGCGAACCGACTGGGCCATGTGGCTGGGGTCGCTGTTCCTCATCCTCGCTGGCGCGGGCCGATGGTCCGTCGATTGGACGATGTCGCGGACTCCCGAGGGCGACCAGGCCGGAGCGCGCAGGACACCCTCGCACTCCAACTGAACGTCCCGCTCGACGCTCCCCGAACGGAGCAACGGGAACTCAAAGAAACCGATCATCCGATCGGGCCAGAGCTGCCCCGCTGGTCGCCTTCTCCAGCCACCCTGTTCGGACGTCGGCTGGCATGTCGAACTGCGGCACAAGTGGCTTGATGTCCAGGAGCGGCGTTCCATCAAGAATGTCCGCGTTGCGGATCGTCAAACGGCCGTTCTGGATGCTCTCCAATGCCACCACGGAGAGACCAATCGGATTTGGTCTTCGGGGGGCGCGGGTCGCGAAGACGCCTCGGGTGGCTTCATCGAGAAACGGCACAACGCGCAGGTTGAACCCTTCGGAAAGATGGAAGTGGTAGATCAGGATCAGGTGAGAGAATCCCTCGAGGTCGCACAGCCCCTCCCGGAACTCCACAAAGACTTCAACCTCTCCGAGGGATCCGGCGCAGCCAGTCGGCTGAATCGGCATCCCTTCCCTTGTCTTGTAGGGGGTGTGGATGATTCCGATGGGGCGAAGCACAAGGCTCATCTGTCAGCTCCTCAAGTCCCAGCCGTCGCAATCCATCCTCGGGGCTGAAGAACCCCGCCGCCTCTATTCGGGGGCCATGCACCTGTTGCGAACCTTCAGCGCACCGCCCAAGCCACTTCAAGACTTCTTCTTACTCCTTCGCCTGCAGCTCATCCAACTTGGCCAGCACCTCGACTGCATGGGAGCCTTACCCGGCCGCCTTGGGCCAGTGTGCGGCAATCTGTCCGTCGGGATCGATCACGAACGTCTCGCGGCTGACGCCCATGTACTTCTTGCCGTACATGGACTTCTCCTTCCACAGCCCATACTTCTCCAGAACGCCGTGCTCTTCGTCGGCAAGCAGGGGGAAGTTCAGCCCATGCTTCTCGGCGAACTTCTGCTTCGACTTCGAGTCGAGGATCGAGATGTCCAGAACGACGACGTCAGACCGGACGGACTCGGCGGTGCTGCCGCGGAAGCCGCAGCTCTTAGCCATGCAACCCGGCGTGCTGAGTTGTGCGAAGCAGTGGCAGCGTGATAGAACTGCTCGTAGAAGCACACTTGAACCTCTTGCGATTGAGCCGGGCCTCAGTGAATAGTTGCCCCCACTAGATTGTATCACAGCGTGATCGAACACAACGTCCTCTGGCCAGAGATCGCCCAAGATGTCCCAAAGCCAACGAACAGCGAACCAAGGCTCATCCACCACTCCCACCAAGAGTTGGCATACGGAAGGCACCAAAGAAGCGCTGCACCAGAACTCCACCTCACCTACTCGCGGCCTGACCAACGCTCAGGTCCGGGAGAAGCTGGCGAAGTACGGAGACAACTCGCTCGCGGAAAAGGGAGGCCGCACACTGCTCCAGATCGTCTGGGAGCAGGCCTCCTCCGTCATGATTGCGATCCTGGTGGTGGCCGGTGTGCTGGCGATCATCCTCGGGAAACCCATCGATGCTGTCGCGATTCTGTGCATCGTGGTGCTCTTCGTCATCCTGGGAATCATTCAGGAGTACCGCGCCCAGAAAGCCATCGCGGCGCTCAAGCGCATGTCCTCGCCAACGGTGCGGGCGATTCGCGACGGAAGGTCGGTTGAGATTCCCGCTACCGCCCTTGTGCCTGGCGACATCGTCAAGCTGGAGGCAGGGGGCGTTGTGCCGGCGGATTGTCGCGTTCTGGAAGTCGCGGCACTACGCATCCAGGAGGCGGCGTTGACTGGTGAGTCAGAGCCGGTGGAGAAGACAACAGAGGCTCTGGAGGGTGCGACTCTCCCCCTCGGCGACCGCACCAACATGGCCTACCGGGGCACCTTTGTCAGCTACGGACGGGGTCTGGCGCTGGTCGTCGAAACAGGCATGCGCACCGAGCTGGGCCGAATCGCAGAGCTTATCCAGAGCATTGAGCACGAGGCTACACCGCTCCAGCGTCGCCTGGACGGTCTTGGGAAGTCCCTCGCGGTCGTTGCCGCCATTGTTGCGGTGATTATCGTGGTGGCGGGACTCTTGAGGGGAGAGCCGATTGCTGACCTGATGCTGACGGGCATCAGCCTCGCCGTGGCCATCGTACCCGAAGGCCTGCCAGCGGTGCTCACCTTCACGCTGGCGCTCGGGGCGCAGCGCATGCTCCGGCGCAATGCCTTGATCCGGCGCCTCCCAGCGGTGGAGACGCTCGGTTCGGTGACGGTGATCTGCTCCGACAAGACAGGCACGCTCACCCAGAACAAGATGACGGTGATGCAGTACCAAGCCTTCGAGTCGGAGTTGAAGCTGGAAGCTCAGCAGGTTTCCGCTTCCTTCGCCGGACAGCGCTCGGCGCTCGCCTTGCTGGCCGCAGGAGGTGCCCTCTGCGGCGACGCGACTTTGGAATCCATCGATGGCGACGGAACAGTCACATCGGTAGGAGATCCAACGGAGATGGCCCTCGTTGTGGGCGCGGCAAGGCTGGGCCTACTGAAATCGGAGTTGGAGGCAAAGCTGCCTCGCGTCGCGGAAATCTCCTTCGATTCGGACCGCAAGCTGATGACGACGATTCACCGGAACGAGCATCCGGAGTGGAAAGCGGCTTCACCCGCTCCGTTCCTGGTGCTGACGAAGGGTGCTCCGGACAACTTGCTCGCGGTTTGCGACAAGCTCTATGACGGCAGCAGCGTGCGTCCGCTGGGAGAGGGCGATCGGCAGTACTTCATGGATCGCAACGCAGAATCCTCCAGCGGCGGCAAGCGTGTGCTTGCGGTGGCCTTTCGCGGTCTGGATACCGTTCCTGCCAAGCTGCAATCGGAGGTGGTTGAGCGCGGTCTGGTGTTCCTTGGCCTCTCGGCGATGATCGACCCTCCTCGGCTTGAAGCCAAGGAGGCCGTCGCCAGATGCGCCACGGCGGGAATCCGGGCGATCATGATCACCGGCGATCATCCAATCACGGCCCTTGCGATTGCGCGAGAACTTGGCATTGCACAGGGCGACAGTGTAGCTCTCACCGGGCAGCAGCTCGCAGAGATGAACAAGGATGAGTTGGATCAAGCCGTCAAGACAACCAGCATCTTCGCACGAGTGTCGCCGGAACACAAGCTTCGCATCGTGGGGGCGCTGCAAGAACAGGGCGAAGTCGTCGCCATGACTGGAGACGGCGTGAACGATGCGCCTGCGCTCAAGAAAGCCGACATCGGCGTGGCCATGGGCACCGGCACCGACGTCGCGAAGGAAGCCGCCGACATGGTGCTGGTGGACGATAACTTCGCCACGATTGTCGGGGCCGTTGAAGAGGGCCGTGTGGTATTCGACAACCTGCGGCGTTTCATCATGTTTTCGATCTCTGGCAACCTCAGTAAGGTTCTGATTGTTGCCTTCCCTCCGTTGCTTGGCCTGCCGCTTCTGCTGCGTCCTATCCAAGTGCTCTGGAGCAATCTGATGACGGATGGCCTCTTGGGCGTCGGCATGGGTGTGGAGCAACCCGAGCGCGACGTCATGACTCGCCCGCCGGTCGATCCGAGGGAAAGCATGCTCAATCGCCACGCTCTCATCCACATCGGCGCTATAGGTTCTTTCATGGGCCTTGCCCTGATCGGCCTCGCGGTGTACCTGCTCCAGACTGGTGCTCCGAACTGGCAAACAATGGTCTTTACTTCGCTGGCAACAATGCAAGCAGGTCGCGCCTGGGGGGTTCGCTCTTTTGTCCGGTCCGCGTTTCTGATGAACCCACTCACGAACCTCGTGCTCCTCTCGATGCTGCTAGTGGTGTTATCGCTGCAACTCGCAGTCGTTTACCTGCCGCCGCTTCAGCCCTACTTCCACACTCTTGCACTGAGCCCGGTAGAATTGCTGATCGCTGCGGGCCTGGGCGTGCTGATGTATGGCTTTGTGGAACTGGAGAAACATCTCGCCTGGGGAAAATCGAGTCCCTGAAATAGGTTCCACAGACGTCGCCCGCAGAAGGCCGACGCGATTCTTTGTTCGAATCAAACGTGTTCCTTGAGCCACTCGAGAACTTCAGCCGAATGGTCCTCGCTTCCTTTCGCCTTCGGCCAGTGCATCGCAATCCTGCCGGCGGGATCGATCAGGAACGTTTCGCGGCTGACGCCCATGTATTTCTTGCCGTACAGGGACTTCTCCTTCCACAGTCCATACTTGTGCAAGACGGCGTGCTCCTCGTCGGCAAGCAACGGGAAGTTGAGCCCGAGCTTGTCCGCGAACTTCTTCTTCGAGGCGGAGTCGAGAATTGAGATACCGAGCACCACGGCGTTGAGCTTTGCGAACTCGACGCCCGTATCCCGGAAACCGCAACTCTGAGCGCTGCAGCCCGGCGTGCCTTGATTTGCCTTTACACATAATACGGCTCCATGCAGGTTCCTCGGCGGGATGGACCCACGATGAAGCACGCCATCAGCTACACCCGCTACTCCTCGAAACGGCAGAAACTGGGAAGTTCGCAAGAGCGTCAGGTAGACGTCGCCCGCCGATACTGCGAGCAGGAGGGCTTGGTGCTGCTTGAAGAGATCGTTGATCAGGGGCTTTCAGCGTACCGCGGCGACCATGTGAAGAGCGGAAAGCTCGGTGTGTTGCTGGCACAGGTCAAAGCCGGAGCGATTCCTAAGGACACCGTCCTGGTGGTAGAGAGTATTGATCGTCTTTCCCGCGAGACGCCAATCGATGCACTGGAGATCGTGAGCCAGCTCGTGAAGGCCTCCATCGCAATCGCCGTGGTGAGGGATGACCTCGGCTCTCACGTCAGGGCAGAAGTCTATACCAGGGACAGATTCAAGAAGTCGCCCTGGGACCTCCATGGCCTCATTTCGGAGATGCAACGCGCCCATGAGGAAAGTGAGATCAAGGCCCGACGAGCACGAAACAACTGGAAGGCCAAAGTCCAAGCCATCGCGAGCGGCGAGACGGCCACGACGAGAGTCCCCGGCTGGATCGAGGTCCGTGATGTGGTGAGAAAAGGCACCCGGCTCATCAGTGGGACCCGCCACCTTCATCCGGAACGGGCCCCCTGGGTTCTCAAGATGGTGGACTGGAGTCTCGGCAATCGAACGGATGGGGACGGCGTGGTTGTGGAAGAGTTCCCTCGCGTTGGCCTGACCGGCATCGCCAAGCGGCTCAACAAGGCGGGCGTCCCAGCTTTTCAAGGCGTGTATGGAGGCATGAAGAGCGTCCACGGCTGGTCCGACTCCTCGGTCAAATTTACTCTCACTCATCCCGCGCTATACGGTGCCTTCGTCTTCAATCGTAAGGTTGATGGCGAGACTCCCGAGCCGATCGAAGACTACTACCCAGCCGTCATCAGCAAGGGCCGCTGGCTACTCCTTCAGCAGAGGATCAGGAATGCTCCGAAAACCGGTGGAGGAAGAAGGCGACGGCTGGTCCCCAACCTGTTCATCGGCTTGATGAAGTGCGCCCAGTGCGGAGGAGCGATGCACATCGGTGGAAACGCTCCAGAAGCCCGCTGGCATTACAGGTACTACTACTGCCATAGACGTCGCCGGGCTGCGAAAGCTTGCTCGAATGGTCGGTTCTGGAGGGTAGCCGATTTTGAGGAACACGTTCTTCAATACATCGCTCAAGACTTCGATCCCAACCTGCTCATGCCTCAGGCCCAACCACCGGAGGAAGAGACTGCGCGAATCTCTACGCTCCAGGACGAGATCCGCGCCGCCGAGGACGAGATCGAGCGTGCAAGAGCGCGTATCCTCACGGAGCAGAATGACCGCCGCTGGAACCTTCTCATGGACTCGATCACCAATCGGGAGGACCAGCTTCAGGCTTTTCGCGATGAACTGCTGGTCCTCGAACAGCAAGCTGCTCAGCGAAAGCTCTCTCCTTCAATAACCGACCAGGGCAGGCACCTCAAGGAACTCGCCGCGGGCATGCGCGAAACAGATGAGGATCGTGCAAGGCTCCGCGCAGCGTGCGAGCGTTTGATCGATCGGATTGAAGTCGACTGCGATCCGGATCATGGATTTGCGAGCGTCTTTTTCAAGAATGGTGACGGTCACATGCTACCACGCCAACCAGGGAAATTCTGGGATGCCTGGTCAGGCTGGAAGGAACAGAGCCAGCCAATCATGCCGAAGCAGAGGGCGAGCAAGCCGCGCCCAAGGAAGCCGAGTAATTAGATGAATAATAAGCTGTGATAATGGAACCTTATCACAGGTAATCGGAGGCCAGGCCATGAATTCTGACGAAGCTCCTCAGGAAAGTCTCCCAGCCGCCATCCCGCAGACGGAGTCGTCTCTGCGGATTGTCCAGCGTGCACGTGAGTATGCTGGGGAGTCCAGAGCGGCTAATACCAAGAGAGCCTACAAGACGGACTGGAGACTTTTTGTGTCCTGGTGTGATCAAGCTGGACGAGCAAGCCTGCCTTCAGACGGACCGACGCTTGCCATCTACATCACCGACCTTGCCGAACGTGGCGTCAGCATCGCCACGATCGAAAGGCGATTGGCGACCATCTCCCAAGCCCACAAGACCGCGGGACAGGAAACGCCGACAAAGAGCCAAATCGTGCGGGATGTACTGAAAGGCATTCGGCGAACCAAGGGTACGATGCCGAAAAGGAAAAAGGCTGTCGGCGTAGCGGAACTGCGAGGACTGGTCAGCACCTGTGACAACAGCCCCAAGGGCCGCAGAGATCGAGCGCTCTTGCTGGTGGGATTTCTGGGCGGATTCAGAAGGTCGGAGTTGGCTGCACTTTGTGTTGGTGATGTACATATCGAGGAAGAAGGCCTTCGGATCCTGATAAGAAAATCCAAAACAGACGCTGATGGTCACGGGAGGGAAGTTGGGATCCCCATGGGCAACAAAGCCGAGACTTGTCCAGTGCTCGCTCTGGCTGCTTACCTGAACTCCGCAAGAATCACTGATGGACCGATATTTCAGTCTTTTCGTCGTGGAGGCACACCGACGGGAAAGGCGCTCAGTGGAAACGCCGTCGCAAGCATTATCAAGGATCGCGCAAGTCTTACTGGATTGGATCCTGAAGTATTCTCCGGCCATTCGTTGCGCTCTGGATTCTGCACCGCTGCCGCGAGGGCTGGGGCGTCCGAGCGGGAAATCGCCAGAAGCACCGGCCATCGATCCCTCCGCATTCTGCGCACATACATACAGGCAGGAACCGTGTTTGCGGAAAATGCAGCCAAGAGGATCGTACTATGAAGAGGACAGGTGTTCACGAGGTCATCATCGGCGGCGCACCTGCACGTGTGGTAGCCTATCCCGGTCACCTCCTGGTGGAGGTGGCCCTCAGTTACGACGTGAACGAGGATCATGGTGTCCTCTTTTTCTGGCCTTCGGTGGGGTACCACTTCATCGACATCGCAGCGTTGCCGCCACAGATCGAGATCGCCCTCATCTCAAATGATGGAAAGCTCCTGGAAGTGCATGATCCCACCGAGGAGCCCGTTGCTCCCAGCTACCCTTTCGTGTCGGCGGTGGTCATGCGCAGGGGCTGGTTCGACCGCAACTGCACCAGTGTTCGCTGTAGCATGAACGTGGACTGAGCTATGACGTCCGAAGAACTCGAACAACTTGTGACTGCAAATCTTTACCTCTTCAACCCGCGGTGGCCGGGGGTCGAATTCAGGTCTGGATGGAACGATTTGTTCGCAGAGATGCTGGCGCGTTGCCGCGACAGCAACGCACCCGCCATCACCAGATCGAAGGAGAAGCTCGGATCGATCAGGATCTACTTCTCTGACCAGTGCCACCCCACGGCCCGCGCCATTCGAGAAGAAGCCATGAAGCGATCAGAACGCATCTGCGAGGTTTGCGGTCAACTAGGTACGACGATGATCATTTCCCCTGGGTTTGTTGGAACTCGATGCGTGGAACACAGGTCAGTTTGAGCACGTGATTCAAGGGGCTTTAGGCTCCACCGGTTCCTCATTATCACCAATGTCCCCGCTGCCTGACACATCCTCCAGTCCCGCATCGTTACCAGCCAGGTCATGGACCACTTGGGGTACGTACTTGGCGTACTCCTTGGAGAGGTGGGCCATACCCTGTTCCTTGGTCGGGCTGTACTTGAGCCTGTCCTTGAAGAACCGCAGCCTGGTCTCGCATCCATGAATGATCTCTCCCCAGTTCTTCGCCCAGACAACCACCTTCGGTGAGTCCGCCATGTAGATCGCTCCCTTGGGGCGGTTGGCTTCGGTGCGACGCCTCTCCACATACTCATCAACTTCGTCACCGATCAGCCAGAAGTGCCATGTGGTCTCCGTACCCGCGAATGCCGGGTCCTTTACCACAGCAAGAGCGTAGTCGAGGATCTGGTCGTACTCCGCCTTCTTCAGCTTCACGCTCGGGCGCTTCAGTTCCACCACAAGATGCTCCCGTCGTTCCAGATCTGAAGGTGAAACCAAACCTGAGAGCATCAGATCCACAATGCCACGGCGTCCATCGGCTCGATTGATTTCCTTGCCAGAGGGTTCTCGTCCCAGAAGCTCCTCGTGACGCTTCAGGACCTCGGTCAAGCTCTGATCGTCCACCGTGAGGTTGAAGTGCTCGCCGAAAACCCAGATGTTCTTTGCTAAGAGGCGGTGAAGCTGGGATCGCTCCTTGGTCTTATCTCGGACCTCAGGTTCAAAAAGAATTGTTCTCAATCCCGCCAGGAACTCCAACCGGGACGAGACCTCCTTGGTCGCTTCGATGACAGAAATCAGATCCGTCTTCTCGATCAACTCCAGCAGATCTTCCTGCGTCTTCTTGGGAATCTTTGTGATCTTGCTCAGTAGCCTTCTGGTGGTTTCTTCGCCACTGTCGATGGCAACCCTCAGGCACTCGAAAATGAGGCCCTTGGCTTCCACCTCCATTTCGTCGAAGTCAGGAAGGTACCGGTTCACGTTGAGCGCCATGATGTCGAAGACCTGACGCTCGGCCTTCTCTACATCGTCAGCGGGCTCATCCTTGAAGGGGTAGATCTTCTGGGCTCGCCATTCGTCAACCAGCCCAGCAGTTCGTGCAGCAAGACGCTCCCTGAAGTACCCGCTCAGTCGCTTTCTGGCTGCGCCTATGAGCTTCCAAATCCCTTCATCCTCACTGAACATCTCGCTGACCTGGAGGGTGCCCGCCTCGTGGAAGCCAACGAAGTAGTCGCTCGCAAGGTATGCGGTGAAGTTGAACCCAGGCGCACGCACACCTCTTCCCGAAGTTGCCTCAGCCAAGGTGAAGCCCTTCGCGTCGCAGAGGGCGATCTTCCGGTCGTTCGGAAACGTCCAGATCCTCACCGACAGTTCAGCCTCGATCGTTGTGCCGCCATCGAGCGTTACGGGTTCGAGATCCAGAGGCTCATACTCTTCGGTCACCTCGGCAAGATCGAGACGGGTTCCGCCGTAGAAGATGTCGATCCCTGGATACTTCGCGAGGTATGGCGCAAGGAGCTGAATCAGCTTCTGCCGCGCACTCTCTCCTGTCAGATCACTTCGCCCTTCCGCGACGTTGAGGATTCTGACTTCGGTGCCTGTCTTGTCGATGTCCGCAGGCGCGGGATCACTCAGGTCGAACTCGTGAAGGTGTGGTAGTTCGCCCAAGATTCGGAACGACTTCACCTGGCCGTTGGATTGGAAACGCGTCGTCCATTCAACAGGAGAGCCAAGCGCAAAGGCCTTGAACCGCCCCTTCCCTTCCTTGCCATGGAGGATGCGTCTACCCTGCTTCGTGTAGGTGGAGTGTCCTTTCCATGAGCCACCCAGGCTGCTGAACCCTGACCTGGCGTCATCGATCGTCATGCCGCTGCCGTTGTCGATGACACGTACCTCTTCAATGCCCCCGGCGTAGTCGATTTCAAACTCCACATCAACACGGCTGGCGTCGGCATCCAGCGCGTTCCACACCAGCTCACCGATCGCTCGCACGGGATCGGAAGACGTCAGCTTCTGGATGTGGTCTTGTTTGACTTCGACATGTAGCTTGGTCATGGTGAGCCGTCCTCTTCATGCGCGGATGCTTTCGCCAGTTCCTCCATCTTCATCCTCTTCATCCAAGAAAAGACCGCCTCCAGCTCTTCGGACTCCTTGGAGACGTGGCTTTCGTCTGGTGAGAAGACGTAGTCCTCCAGGGAGACGTCGCGGCTCCAGGGAACGTCAGGTGGCACGGCTTCGCCCTCGGAGAGGTCCTTCAGGGTCTTCCTGTCGACCTGGTAGAGGGGAACGACCGCGATGCCCAGGTAGTCATGGCAGGCGCGGATGGTGGCCTTCAACTGGAGGCGGCTCTTCGGGTAGCCCCAGTCCCACTCCTCGGTGAAGGGGATGAATCTCAGAAGTTCACCATCATCATCCCAGTCACAAATCTTTTCGGCGAAGACCAACACAATCGGCTGCGGCCGACCTTTTCGGATATCCAGATTCGGATCCATGCAGTACGCCCTCAACGCGTGCCCGACGAAGGGCTTTTCCAGCCCCCTCACGACGTCGAAAAAGGCCGCTGGATTTTGGTAGCTGCCGTGGTGGCGGTACATGCGCTCCTGGACGCCATCCAGCCACGCACGCTCAATCCCGAGGGTCTTGGCCGTCCTGGTCAGCACGTCGTTCGTCAGCGCGGGCAGGAGCGCTATCGGATCAGTGACTCTGTCGAGGGTTACCTCAGGCACCAGTCGCTGGATTTGTGTATTCTTGACCCCATGATCGTTGAAGACCTTCAGGAATCGGTAGGCCACCGTGCGCACAGGGGCTTCCTTGAACCAACGACGCAGGGTGTTGAGGTCCAAGGTGGCGGGACCGAAGCTGAGGTCGATCTTCAGGGGGTCTGCCATTTTTCGCATCAGTTGAACGTCGCCAGGATGGTCTTTACATTGGTGGGCGTGGAGCTGGGATCCTTCAGCGCAGCCCATGCGTTCTGGATGTCGCTCAGGCTCAATCCCGAAACCCGTGCATAACTCCAATCATCAAGAAGAACGCTTCGGTGGCCTTCGATCGCTGCAATCACCGGAGGCGCGGCTGTCGGATTCAGTTCATTCATCCGCGCCTTGGCGCTTTCCCATAGTTCACTGAGCGGCCAGAGGGGCGGGACGTATGTAAAGGGAAGCCTGCCTCCGCGGTCTTTCAGGAATCTTCTCAGATCCACTTCAAAGGTAACGCGCACCCAACAGGCAGCATCATGAGTCCAAGCCGTTGGGTCATGCCCAGTGGGAACGGCCTGGGTTTTCGGCTCCGCCTTCAGGGCGAAGTTCGTGGTTTCCTTATGTAGCTCAAGCTCCTTGACTGCCCGTATTGCCTCCTTCACTTCGTCAGTAGAAAGAGTGACTGGATGAAAGTGGGCAGAGGGATTCAGTACGCCCTTCTTGAACAGTTCGATTCGGTGCAGATGAAAAAGCCCCAAGACATCATGGCCTGTGGAGATCAGGAACGCCTCAACTGCTTCCATGAAATTGTCCACCGAAATCAACCTTGGGTTCATGTTGAACTGGACGGGTACCTTCCTGTCGCAGAATGACTTCAGCTTGATTTCGAGAGCCACACGAGCATGAAAAGCGGCGGTGCGCAGAGATGGCGTGGCAGAATTCAGTTCATTTTCGGCAAGCTGGAGATACTGACCCGCCAATTCTTTGATCTTCTCAATGGGTGGCTTTATGACGGGAGCTTCAAATATTTTTGCCCCCTCCCGCATTTCCCGTGCGTACATTTCGTAGGAGATCCAGTTCTCGGGCTCCTGAAAGGAGATTTGTGCCATCTCAAACCACACTCTGTCATGAGTCAGCAGTACGACCTGGTAGTCGGGAAAGTAGCGCTCAAGAATCCTGAGAACAGGGATTCTGTTACCGAGGTCGAGACCGATGAGCACATCATCAAGAACCAACAGGCGCAATGGATCAGGCGAAGTACCAAAGTCACTTCGACGCACTCCTGCAAGGTACAAGGACAGCGCAAGAGCAGAGAGCCGCGCCTCGTTCAAGAACTCTGTCCACTCCGACAACTCTTCACCATTTAGCAAAACTTTGAAATCCAGCTCACGCCCTATGAAATGTCGATTCCAGTCACGTGGTTTGCTGGGGTCGAAACGTAGCCCATTGAAGTCGATCTTGAGATCGATTCCCACACCTTCAAACATGGCAAGATACTTGGATGCCTCTTGCTGCACCTCTGGGAGGATCCCTTTCAGGGCAACGTTGAACTCTTGTTCGGCATTGGCGACACGGTTCTTGCGCGATGTGTTGTAATGTTCGCCGGGACCAGGGGGGGCCTGATTGAGGGCCTTCCAGAGAGTTTTGATAGGAACTCTTCCTCTGCCAGGTAACGTTGCAGGGACATCGGCAAGAAGGACACTTACTGCCAGCTCAAAGAGTCGCTGGTTCGGAGTCTTGAGGTCGAAGTTGGTCCTGAGAAGAGATCGGTACTCAAGAAAGGAAGATCTTGCCGCAGCGTCTGCCAGCAGTTCGCGGTCCGAGCGCGAAAGTGTCGGATCATCCAGCGGTCTTGGACGGCCCTCAGCCCAGGTGACCGTCCTCTTCACGGGAGAGCCCGTTGTTTCCATCAGCTCCAACGAAACCTGGCCGTCTCCGGGAGCGGTTGGAGTGGTCGCGGGTGCGATGAAGATGTTCTTGAACTGAGAGTAGGCAGGAGGCGGCTGTCTGCCAGCTCGAAAAAACTCACGAAGAGCTTGAAAGAGAGATGACTTCCCGGAGCCGTTCTCGCCATAGACGAGCAAGTTGGCTCCGTCCGTCAGATCAAACGTTGCCACGTGCGGGAAGGCTCGGAAGTCATTGACGGTGATCTTGGAGATTCTCATGTTCGCCCCTCAATCATCCGCACAACATCAAGGCTCTCCAGAGACTGAAGTGCTCCCTGAAGTGGATGGCTGCGTTCGTACAGACGCTCAAAGGCTGCACGCATGGCAGCGATTCGGTTCTGCTCTGGTAGGGCCGTCACATCGGGAATCGTCGCCTTCTCTACCAAATCGAAGAAATGGAGATCCCCGCGGTGAAGGTCTTCGGTGAAGTAGAGTTCATACACGAGCGCGTTTAGGATCTGTTCGTAGAACCCGAGCATCATCGTATCCCGCGCTTCCAGATCCTTATGTCGGTTTCCTTCAATCAGAATGCGGGCAATTGAATCCATCAAGTCAGCCTGCTTCGGCTCGGGGGGAACGATCGGGAACTTGCCCACATGAACCGAGAAGAGGCGCAAGAAGCCACCCTCATCGTGTCCGAGAACCTTCTGGACCCAAAAGCGAATCACAGGAGAAAGTAGCTCACCGAGCAGCCATGGACGTTGACCTGGTATGAAATAACAGGTGTTGACGAGCATCGCACCGCTCTCATCCCAAGCCATGCCATAGCTCCGAGCGATGTCTTGATAGACGATTTTGGGTTCAGCAAATTCCTCCCAATACGCGATGTTGTCCTGAATCTCATACCATTTGTAAGTTCCGGTCTTGCGCCCATTCCAAGGCTTCCCACTCGGCCAATTCGATGGCTTGGGTTCCAGCTTCTCCCGGTACTGTGATAAATGTTTATGAATTGCAGGATAGCGGCGAATGTCGATGCCTCTTCGCGTAAAGATAAGCCACTGCTCTGGCTGAGTGACACTCCACCTCTTTACATCCCTGCCACGCAGGAAAGGGTAGATCACCTCTGACGACTTGGCATCCTCCCGGACCAACTGCTCATAGGTGACTTGGTCGATTACGAAGGCTTCGTTCAACCCCGTCAAAACGCCTCTGTAAAAACGACTTGTTACTAAAGGTCCAAGATGTGTGCCCACTTCCTCAAGACGTTTCAGTAGTTTCAGAATGTGGGGTTTCTCAATCTTCCAAATCTCGGAACCCAGCGTGGCCTGGGGTAAAGAGAACCCTTCTTCGTCGATGGTTCTTTTCAAGTCCTTGGGATCAAGCTTCTCATCCCACCGGAGGGCACGGACCTGATTGTCCTTGGACGACGCCTTTGATGCGATCAGAATAGCAGGCTCTGTAATGGCCGTGAAGACAGGCGTCTCACCAAAATCGATCACCGACTGAATGGTCGTTTCGCGGACCAGTGTCTTACGCAGTCCTTCAGCGAATGCGGCACTCAGGAAGCTGTTTGACGTGATAAACGAGAGCGCCCCGTTGGGTCTGAGGAGTTGCAGGGCGCGGTCGTAGAAGTACACGTACAGGTCAGCCGTGCCGCTGTAGGTCTGCGTGTAGTGGGGCTTCAGCGCGGCTTTCTGATCCTTGATCTTCTCCTGGCGGACGTAAGGGGGGTTCGCTAGGACAACATCGAAGAGAGCGTCCTTCTGGGTGAAGCCGAACATCCAGGAGGGGTCGAAGAACGGGGCGAAGCCGCTCTGGTCGTAAGGATCCCAACCCGCCAGGGCGTTGGCGCTGGCCGAAGGGAGGCCGCTTTCCTTCAGGAACTTCGCGATGTCGGCCCGCAGGGATTTGTCCTTCTCGCGCAGCCGCTTCTTGCGCTGGGGCGTGCGGGCGTCGAAGTGCTCGTGGCGAATTCGGAGCAGGTCCTTACGCAGGTCCTCGACCTTGCCCATGGAGAAGAGATCAAGCTGGGGGAAGTCGATGGGGAGCAAGGCATTGGCGGCGACGATCTTTGTTTCCAGGTTGGGCATGGGGCGCACGCCCAGGTTGGCGCTCTTGCGCTTCACCTTCTGGTCCACGATCAGCGAGATGAAGAAGCGCAGCTTGGCGATCTGGCAGGCCACGGGCTGGATGTCCACGCCGTAGATGCAGTCCTCGATCAGATAGAGCTTACGGGCGTAGTCCAGCTCGTGGAAAGCTTCGTCGAAGGAGCGCTTGATCTCCTGGGTGCGCTCTTCGAGCTGCCGCTGCTCGTCCTCGTCGGCTCCTTCCTTGCGGCGATCATCCAGGAGCTGCTGGGCGGCCTTCAGCTTGTCCTGCTTCCAGGCGGCGTTCTTGGGGTCCAGCTTTTGAAGCAGGTCCACCAGGCGGTGGAGCGCACCCATCAGGTAGGCCCCGGAACCGCAGGCATGATCCAGAACGCGGACCTTGCCGATTTCCTGAATCAGGGTGTTGATCTCGTCCTGGGAGAAATGCTGGTGGGGGTCGTATTCCCCAGGGACGGTCTGGATGAGCTGACGGACTTTGGCCGCAGAGGTAGAGGTGACCTTGGTGGCGAGGAAGCAGCACAGGGCTTCATCCACCATGTAGCTGACGACCGAGCGCGGGGTGTAGAAGGCTCCCAGGGCCTTGCGAGCGGTGGTCTGGGTGTCGTCGTTGTAGCTGGCGAGCAGGTTCTCGAAGACCTTGCCCAGCAACTCGGGGTCGAGAGCGATTTCCTCTTCGAGGGGGGTGTTTTCTTCGACGGTGAACTTGTAGCGGCTCAGGATGTCGATCAGGCCGGAGAGTTTTTCGCGTGAACGCCGTTTGTCATGGTATACATCGCTGAGATCGACGGTGCGCTCCTTGGCAAAGAAGAGGGCGTTGGGCAGGTGGAGGGTGTTGTCTTTGCGCTCTGAGAAGCCGTCCAGGAATCTGTCTGGCAGTGCTTCTTCTTTCGTGTATCGATCATCCAGGCAGTCGAACAGGCCGCCGTTTACGAAGGGTACCTGATCGCGAAGCATGGCTTCGAGCTTGGCAGGATCGTTCAGGTCATCGGCAAATCGCCACAGGTTGGTGATGCCCACATTGCCATCGCGGCTGCCCTTGTACTTCTTGCGCCAGTCGCGCTTGTCCTGCTCCTGGTTCAGCGTGGCGAAGAACAGGTTCTGGAGGAAGGCCTTGTAGTAGGTTCCAGATGCGGGCGATGCGTCCTTGAGCAGCTTCTTCACGATACGCTCGCGGAACATGTCGCGGGGGATCAGACGCTTTTCTTGCAGGAACCAGCAGAAGATCAGGCGGGTCAGGAGACGGATCAGGAAGAGGGACTTCTGCTTCTTCTTCTCGTCCTGCTGCTCCTCAGTCCGGTCGGCCATTTCCTCGATCGACCGGGGGAACTTGATGTCCTGATTCTTCTCCAAGGCGTAGAAGTACCAGTCGGCCACCTCGCGGTAGAATCGTTCGCTGAGTGCGTAGGTTCCCAGCCGCTTTTCCCAGGCCGCATGCAGACCTGCGAAGTTGGTGAACTTGAACTCGTCTTCCAAGGCATGGATGCCGAGGTCTGACAGGATCTCCAGGTGGGCCCTGAGGGGATCCGCCGTGGCGATGTCCTTGATGAGCGTGACCTTCTCCATCACGTCCTTCGAGGCATCTCGCTTGTGGAGCCTGCGGTTGATGACCGCGATGGAGATCGTTTCGCCGTGCTTGAACAGAAGCATGGCGGGCATGGGGAAGAGGGCGTTGACGGCCCTGGTGGCGTTGGAAAGCTCGGTGCGGGTGTAGGCGAGGCCCTCTCCCTTCGGCTCCAGTTGGATGGCAAAGAAGAGGTAGCTCTCGATGCGCTTGTTGTCGATCTCCCCTGCGCTACCGAAAAGGTCCTCGCCGTATCCCAGGGCGGAGCGGACTTCCTCATCACCAAGCTGGAAGAGGATCTCCACCGCCTTCCAGCGATCGAAGAGCGCCCGCTTCTCGTTGAGGGGCTGCTCGCCCTGTCCGTACTGATTCAGGAAATGGCTTGGGGCCGAGTTCCAGCGCTTGGGGCGACGCTTGCTCTTGTAGCCCAAGGTCTCGAAGAGACCCTGGGATGCCTCCAGGAGGCTGGAGGTTGTGAAGATGTTGAGGGCTTCATGGATGCGTTCGCGCTGTTCCAGGCTCATTGATGGGCCCCCTTGATCACAAGCCAGGTCACCAGCTCGAAGTCTTCTTCATTGTCGACCTGATCGTCTTCCTCAGGAATCAGAAAACCCCGATCAGATTGAAGGCTGGTGGAAACGCGCTTCTGGAAGGTGGCCGCGATAGCGTCGATGCAGCGCTGAAGGATCTTGTCGTAATGGCTCATGTCGCGCCCGTCTTGGGTTTCCTGATCGAAGAGGGCGCACAGTTCGTCGTAAGGCAGCGTCTTTTCGGAGCAGAGTTGGCGATAGAGGTTCAGAATCTGCTTGGGGTGGACGAAGTTCAAGCGCACGTTGCCATCGTTGTGGACATAAACCAGGTAGAAGGGTTGCAGCGGGTTGATCCTCTCGCCTGAGGAGTGATCCACGGATTTCGCCTTTTGGCGGAGGCAGTAGATGACGCCCGGTTGGATCGTGGTCACCAAGTCGGAGAGCGAAGGCACCACGGTATACAAGCCAAAGGGGGCATCCTCAAGGGCCTGCCGATTGGCCTCCAAGAACTTCAGCAATTCGATCCGGAAGTCATCAAGGTTGAACTCGGTCAGACTGATGGTCTCGTCGAGATCCTCCAAGTCCAAGACCTCATCGCGAAGCCCGCTTGAGTTGACACGATCGCGGTATCCGAAGGTCTTCGGTGATGAGGTCCTCCAGTTCCTGCTGGAGAAGGTTGTCTTCCTGTGTGGCCGAAACGTCCACCAAGGCCATGCGGGCTTCGACCCGGTGCTTGAGGTTGATGTAGTTGTCCAGGTTCTTCGTGGGCCAGAAGTTGATAAGCTGGATGGCTTCATTTCGAGATCCAATTCTGTCACATCTTCCAAATCTTTGAATGATACGAACAGGGTTCCAATGTATGTCGGCGTTTACAATTGTGTCGCAATCCTGAAGATTCTGACCTTCGGAGATACAGTCTGTGCCGATCAGGAGATCGATTTCGCCTTCCTGAGGCATGGACGCGATCTTGTCGCGCTTCTTGGCCATGGGGGAGAAGTTGGTAAGGATGCGGTCGAATTCTTCCTGTCTGGAGTAGCCCTTTGGCGTATAGGTCGTCTGGCATCCACCGCCGCCCACAACGAGCGCAGAGTGAATGCCAAGCTCGTCCATGGCCCACTCACTGAGGTGCTCGTAAAGGTAGCGTGCGGTGTCTGCGAACGCAGTGAAGATGAGGATTTTCCGGTTCGGCTTGCCATCACGGTTGATCGGGGGATTGCGGACCTTTGCGCTGATGATTTCACGGAGGCGTTGTAGCTTGAGGTCTCTGTCCGGGGTGACGTCCTTTGCCTGAATGTACAGAAGGTTGAGCTGCTGCTTGTCTTCATGCAGGGCACGGAGCCACTTTGCCACGTTGAGATGGGCGACCTTGTAACGCAGCTTCTTGCCGACCTCCAGGGCATCGCGGACCTCATCGTCTTCTTCGCCAGCGAGGTCCTCCGGATGAACTTCGGACAAATCAAGGTCAGGGAAGTCTTCCTGAAGGCGAAGGAACTTTTCCAGCCGAGCTTCAAGCTTTTCGATCTTGTCGATGGTCCGCTCCATGGTGAGAGCAAACGAGTAGACGGAGCTTTCCAGGCGCTTGAGGAAGTTCACCTTCATCATGCCGATGAGGAAGTCTTCGCGTTGCGCCTGGGTGAAGTTGCCGACGCGGCGTGTATACTCGTCCATGACTTCCTTTGGCAAATCAGGCCTGAGGAAGGTGGAAGGCTTGAAAAGTGAGAGTTTGTAATGGTCAATCTCTTCACTGAGCCGATCATAGGGAAGGAAGCGACCCTTGGCGTCGATGTCGGGACTCTCCGTTTGAGGCTTGAGCCGCTTGGGGAACTTGCCAAGACGCTCCATCTCATGGGAGTAGTACTTCTGAACGTGCTTCCTGGCGCGAGCGATGGTGAGTCCATCGAGGATCTTGAAGAAGTCGCTGCCAAGTCGGCTGAGAAGCTCTGAGACCCTGCGTTCTTCTGGTTTGAGCTTCGACCATGCAGTGAAGTGCCCTTGGGCCTTACGCAGGGTTTCCTTCAGGTCTGGAATACCAGAGTTGGCGAAATAGTCATCCTCACCAGCGGAGATGAAGTAGAGCTGGTTTCGCAAGTCCTTGAGATCGTTGTTTACCGGCGTTGCTGACAGGAGAAGAACCTTCGTCCTGACGCCCGATTGGATGATGTCTTCCATGAGCCGCATGTATCGGCTCTTCCTAATGACGTTGCCGTCTTCGTCCTTCTTGCCGGGAAGGTTGTTCCGGAAATTGTGCGATTCATCGATCACGACGAGGTCGTAGTTGGCCCAGTTCAGGGTCTCCAGATTGATGTCACCACTGTAGCCGGAGTCGCGGCTCAGGTCTGTGTGGGAAAGAACATCGAATCTGAAGCGGTCCTTATCAAAGGGGTTCAGGACATCATTGCTTCGGTAGACGGTCCAGTTGCCACGGAGCTTCTTGGGGCAAAGGACCAAGACCCGCTCATTCTTCAGCTCGAAGTACTTGATGACGGCCAAGGCCAGGAATGTTTTGCCAAGACCCGTGGAGTCAGCCACAACGCAGCCATTATGGCGGAGGATTTTGTTGATCGCGCCCTTCGCGCCATCTTTCTGAAACTCGAAGAGAGTCTTCCAAATCTCGGTATCGAAGAGCGTAGTGCGCCCCAGGTCGAGGTCCGTCTTGTCGGCTCCATCCAGGTACGACTTGAAGATTTCGTAAAGGGTCTTGAAGTAGATGAACTCAGGGCTGTGATTCTGGTAGATCTGTGCGAGGTATTGAAGAACGTCGTCTTTCACATCTTTGGTGAGTTCGCTGCTGTTCCAGAGGTCATCGAACCAAGCCTTCAGATCATGCCGATCACGGTCGCTGTCCACGACGAGGTTGAGTTCTATGTTCCCACCATCGGAGGAGAGCCCAAGGCCCGCCGGGGTGAAGTTGGAGGAACCCATGATGGCGCGGTCTACGCCGTTCCGGGAGACGTGGTACATCTTTCCGTGAAGGAAGTTGAGCTGACGGACCGAGCGAACATCCACCTTCGCCCTGATCCAGTCAGCGCACTCACGAGCGACGCGCTTCTGCTGAAGGACGTTGGCAAGGCGAAGGCCCCTTGCGTCGATGATGAAGGCTTTCTTCTCCGTTCTGTCGGGGTCCAGGCGCGTGATGAACCGGGGTTCCCCGAACAGGAAGTCCATGTGGCCAATGGCGTCTAGCTCGTGCTTCATGAGGTCGTAGGCGTAGACCGTGAAGAAGGCCGAAACCACGGACATGTGGCACCCCGGCTGCACCTGATCGCGAAGGTAGTCGCCCACGCAGCCGCGGGTATGGTTGTCCCTGATGCCGGAGAGGAGTGTCCTGCTGTTCAATGGCTCTCTCCTTCGGCTTGGGCATCTGGCGCACCCGCCTTCCCAGACTTGACCCAAGCGTCGATCTCTTCCACATCCAGCCGCCAAAGCCTCCCCACTCGATGGGCAGGCATGCCTTTCTTGCCTATCCACTCGTACACGGTGTCCGGCTTGATCCCGAGGTACTCGGCGGCTTCAGGCACTGAGAGCCATCTTTGGTCTGGCATTCTGGTCAATCCTGGGTGAGGAACTGGAAGAAACCCGGTAGAAAGGACATGTCAGAAGGATCAAACAGGGCTTTGGTTCGCGGTGCAAGCCCCATCCCAAGCACATGGAGGACAAACGTGGCGAAGAAAAGAAGAAAGGCGGTGGTGGCGGAGATCATGGACTACTACATCCAGATCGATGCTTGGGAACCCCAGGTCGGCCTGGGCGTGGACTACAGCCGAGTGTGGCAGCGGCCCTACTGGGAGAGTTTTGGCGTCAGGATCTGCGGAAGAATGTTGGCACCAGCGTCCGTCAGAAGGTTTCCCATCCGGGGCGTTGCAATCGATGTGACCATCAGCGGTCAACGGACCATCAGCGGCATCATTGCCCGGACTGAAGAAGAATCCGATGATCGCAAACCACACGGCGTCGGGATGGTACAGGGGCTAAAAAATGGCGGAACGCCTTGGGTGATTCTTTCAGCACCTGTGGAGCATGTCCCGGCCATCGTGACGCTGCTTTGCCATGAAAGGGTTCGGTATCTGCGCTGGCGGGGGGATGTCCTATTGAGAGGAAGTGCCAACATCTTGTCATGGGATCTGGTGGCGGCTCTGGACCATGATGATCACCCTGATGTGGATCCACTGGATTAGGAATCCGATGATGGACACAAGCCGTAGGGCGACCATTGGGTCCCAAAGAAAATACTCTTGTTAGGCATAGTG
This sequence comes from Candidatus Sumerlaeia bacterium, assembly GCA_019634695.1. Taxonomy (GTDB): domain Bacteria; phylum Sumerlaeota; class Sumerlaeia; order SLMS01; family JAHLLQ01; genus JAHCAW01. Next base: position 68,995 of record JAHCAW010000010.1, on the reverse strand, counting down.
GTCCGCAAGGGACTACCAATCGTCCCCCAACTCCGCTGCCCGGACCTTGTTTGCATGATCCTCGCTCGGCGTGGGGCCACGACGGTGACTGTAGCTCTCGATCTTGATTCTCCGCCACTCCGCTTCAGGAAGATTGAAGATCATGCGCATGGGTGACGGGTCGTTTCGTCGCCCTAAAGTCCTGTTCACCTCTTCCTTCAGGAACCTCGCTTGCGGAAGATCGACCTCTTCCTTCTTGGGTTCTGCGATGGGTAGGTTCTGTTGTCGAATGGGTGCCACTGGGTGGACCCCGGAGATGTCCTGCTTGGACTCCGGCTTCGCCAGATAGCGGAGGAACCAATGCAAGCTGGCTTCGCTCTGGATGGCCTGCACGTCTGTTGCCGTGCTCTCTCGGCGCTTGTAGCCCGCCGCCTCAGGCCACTCATCCTCAATCTTCTGGTGCACGTCCTTCAACAGCTTCGGGTCAGACACCCAGAGCCAGACGTGGAAGTGAATCGTGCAGCCGTCGGGCCCACGCTCCATGCCGCGGTAGCCCGCAATCTGGGCTCCTCTCTTCCTGCACCACCGTTCAACTCTCTTGATGTACTTGTTGAACACGCGGAGGGCGGCCTTCTCGTCAATCATCTTCAAGGACGGGAACATCAGGGCCATCCCCATACTCCTGTCGATGCAGCGCTCAGGGACGAGCTTCCTGAACTGGATGGCGAGCCGGTTCGCTACTGCGTCTGAAAGACCCCGAATCTTGCCGCGAGGCCGAATGTTCCCGGTGTGAGGATCTCGAAGGCGTTCAAGCCAGTGCTGTCGCCTTTCTTCGTCCCATTCCTCTGACAGAACGAGGACCACAAGTGGCGAACCTGGGTATTCAACGAGATAGGGTTCAAGCCGGTACGCTTCGATCGGGGAGTTGTTGGGTCGCCAAAGAGCTGGCTCCCGAAGGAAATCCTTCGCGGAGTCCAGCGAAAAGGCCGAGAGCGCATGTCTCCAAGAGCCTTCTGGATATAGTATAGATACGGTATCCGACATGGTGAGGGTGCCTCCTCGTCATGTTGTAGGGCCGGGGTGCGCGGTGGCTGCACTCTGGCCCTTTCCTTATCTATACCGGATGCCGTGTTGCGTTCCATTCTGCCACGCATGAAGCGGATGAAATCCCGGCTCCTCAGCCCGACTTCTCCTTCAACCAGGCCAGCACTTCAGCCGAGTGAGCCTCGCTGCCCTTGGCGTTCGGCCAGTGCATGGCGAACTTGCCCTCAGGGTTGATGACGAAGGTCTCGCGGGATACGCCCATGTACTTCTTCCCGTACATCGACTTCTCCTGCCAGAGTCCGTACTCCTCCAGGACCTTCATGTCCTCATCGGCGAGCAGCGGAAAGTTCAGGCCCAGCTTCTCGGCGAACTTCTTCTTCGACTTCGAGTCGAGGATCGAGATGCCCAAGACCACTGCACCAAGCTTCTCGAACTCAGCGTTGGTGTCCCTGAAGCCGCAGCTCTCAGCAGAGCAGCCGGGAGTCAAATCTTTCGGGTACGCGAACAAGACCAACCACTTTCCCTTGTAGTCGCTGAGCTTGTGAATCTTGCCGTCTTGATCCGGCAGGGCGAAGGCCGGGGCCTTCTTGCCGATCATGTCGGAGGGGGTTTCTTCAGAGGTGTTTTTTGCCATGAATGCTTGTCCTTTCAGGCGTTATGGGTGGTAAGTCGGACTACTGTGTAAGACCAAAAGACGGCGTGTCATCCTTCGGATACGCGAACAGGACCACCCACTTGCCCTTGTATTCCGAGAGCTTGTGGACCTTGCCGTTCTGGTCGGGGAGTGAAAAGGCAGGCGCCTTCCTGCCGAGCATTTCGGAGGATGCTTCTTCGGAGGTCTTCTTGGCCATGGTGGATCTCCCTATCTGGATTCAGGCGGCGTCGCCGTCTTCGTCCCGCATCCCCTTTCCCCGCCGTGTCGTACACGGTATTCCAGTCATGGGTCCGGAAGGTGAGTGGTGGTCACGGCGGATTCGGGTTCCAACCCCGGCTATGATCAGAAGCGGATGGATGAGAAACGATCAGTCGATAGCCCCAATCGATTTCATTCAGCGCCGCCAGGCGGGAATTCTTCTGATACCATCTCCCACTCTCCAAGTCAGCCCGAAGCAGGTCCAATCCCATCGCGAGCAGTTCGGGCTCCTGGCAAGCAAAGCTGGAGATGCAGCTACGAACCTGAGGGTCGAGGTACATCGCTGGTCTGCGCCAGCCGGCCGCGGCAAAGCAGTCTTGCAGGTCGAAGGGTATGAGGAACGGGATTGATACGGCGGGACGGCCAGCGGCCGCGAAATCATCAAGGATCGTCTTGGCGGTCGGGCATGTGGACCGTGCCTGCTGCCATACATCTGGGAAGTACTCATTCAACCACCAAGTCTGCTCCGCGAGGCTCGGATCGCAAGCAAGGATGACGATCATCCCCCGCGGACAGACGCGATTCATTTCGCGAACGGCTTGCCTGCCTGATTTGAAATGATGATAGGCCAGAACGCAAATCACACCAGCATGAGACTCGCCTGCCAACGGCAATTCCTCCGCCACGCCCTCGTACCAAGTCACCAACTCATGATCCCTGCTTTGACGCCGCATGATGCTGGACGGCTCCACCGCACTGACCCGCATACCAAGGTCGGCCAAGGCACACGCATAGTTTCCGGTACCGGCGCCGATGTCGGCTACGAGGGATCCCTTTCCGAGGCGCAGGTTCGATATCAGAGCGTCAACGATCCGTGGGTCGGCACATCGGCGCGCAGAGTACGACAAGCCGATTAGGTCATAGTTGAGGCTGTTCCCGGCATCACGAGTCATGATGGCACAAGTCCTCGGTTCTGGATCCCCGGCAGCACGATCCATGGCCTTCCTGCATGCGGAGACAGACTGTCATTCGTCTTCTTCATGTGTGTAGTCAAGACTCGGCGCGCCATCCTTCGGTTACGCGAACAGGACCACCCGCTTGCCGACTTGAAGTCGGATAGTTTGTGAATCCTCCCGGCCTGATCGAGGAGGGAGAAGGCGGGCGCCTTCTTGCCGATCAGCCCAGAGGGGTCTGCTTCTGATTGTGCCATGAGGTAATCCACTCCATTTCCTTCCGGTATCCGGCGATTCGGTGCCGGTTCTCATCCCCGAATCGCGGCCTCGATCGTTGCGATGTCGATCTTCTTCATCGGGCTCAAGGCTGCGAATGCCCGCTTGGCTGCGGCTGGGTCGGGGCCGAAGACAGCCTGCATCAGGACGATGGGGGTGATCTGCCAGGAGATGCCCCACTTGTCCTTGCACCAGCCGCACTCGCTCTCCTGGCCGCCGCTCTCGATGATCGCGTTCCAGTAGCGATCCGTCTCCGCCTGATCGACGGTGGCCACCTGAAACGAGAAGGCCTCGTTGTGCTTGAATTGGGGCCCGCCGTTGAGCCCGAGACAAGGGATTCCCATCACGGTGAAGTTGACGATCAGGACGTCACCTTCCTTGCCCGAGGTGTAGTCGCCCGGTGCGCGGCCGACCGACTCGACGGAGGAGTCGGGGAACGTCCGTGCATAGAACCGCGCCGCCTCTTCGGCGTCGCCGTCGTACCACAAGCATACGGTGTTCTTGGCCATCTGCAGCATCGCTCTTGACCTTTCATTCTCGGGAAGGGCCGAGCCGTTCCGGGAGCGGCACTTCGACGTTTCAACCGAGATCGCTACCCGATGACAAACCCCTGAAACAAGCGCGAAATGCACGGGGCATTGGAAGGCGGAAGGTTGGGCGAAGGCTGCCCCGAGCTCCTCTTCCGGACCGCATGCGAGACAGTGGTGCAGGCTGCTCTGGTGTCATCGCCCTACTCCTTTCTATTCGAACGGGATGAATCGGCATTTGCCCGCGGATGTGGGAACTGGCGGGACAGGAACTCCGCCAGCCCGCGAGGGGAATCCGTGAAGTCTGGAAGCGACGCAACCTCGTCGTGGGGTGGCAATTGTCGCGCCCGGCGCGCGAACTGGATCTGAAGTCCAATGCAGTTCCACCACCGCGCCCACTCGTAGCCCTTGTGGCGAAGGGCGTTGGCGAGATGGGCGGCTCCGACCGTAAACCATGCCGTCCAGACCATCCCGATGATCCAACCGATGGTGCGGTGAGGGAGCCAACTGGGCGAGGCCACGAGTATCGCCCACGAGACAGCAAGTGCCAAGCCGTACCAGGAGACAAGAGACCAGTAGCTATCGAGGCGGTGGGGAGCGATTCGCGAAAGCCAGGAGATAGTGGGCGGACCGGGCATGGCGACTGACTGTTCAGGCGGATTGCGCTTGAAGTGTGAAGAGCACAACATCCGGGCGCACGTTGAAGCGCACCTTGCGCAGGTAGCCGACGCCCGCACTGATGTGCAGGTTCCGCCCGCCGGGCAAGGAGAACTCCCCACGGGTGTAGCGGCGATTGCGCACCGGCAACAGTGGCGGCGGAAGGAACGGCGGCTTGCACTGGCCGCCGTGCGTGTGGCCGGAAAGAATCCACCCTTGATAGTCGGCCCAGATGTCGAGATCGCACACGTCGGGATTATGGCAGAGGACCAGCGCGGGCCGCGCCGGGTCCAGCAAGGCCATCGTCCCGGCACCATCGAAACGCTCGGTCCAGAAGTCGTCCATGCCAAGGACTTGCAGTCCCTGCACGTCGGCGCGTGCGTTGCGCAGCACTGTGGCGCCCGCGTCGGTCAGCAGATCCGTGACATCGTCCGCCATCTCGGGATGCCGCCAACCCGGCCCGTAGTCGTGGTTGCCCATGATCGCGAACGTTCCGATGGGTGCCAGCGGTAGATGGGAGAGAATGCGGGCCGCCTCGCGATGCCATCGGGGCGACGCGTCGTCGGCGGTGTCGCCGGTCAGGACGACGATGTCGGGAGAGAGCGAACTCGCCAGTTGCAGGACACGCACCAGATACTTCGAATCCACGCGCGCCCCGATATGCAAGTCGCTGATCTGGAGCAGCAGCTTGCCCTCAAGGCTTGGGGGTAGTGCACGAATGGGAAGCGGGCGCCGGATCACGCGCAGCCAATGCGGCTCGACAAGGAAGGTGTAGCCCACGACGCCGATGCCCGCAGCGGCGCCGCCGCCCAGCGCCTGCAGAAAGCGGCGTCGGGTGAGGTGGTTGCCGCGAACTGGCGACTCCGGCATCACGGCCACGCACGTTCCAGTCCCGCGACGTCCCCGCGCACGATTGCGTCAAGGCTCGCAGTGATACGGTCGATGGGCCAGTCCCACCAGCGCAGCGCGAGCAGCCGGTCGATCGTCGCCTCGTCGAAGCGCCGACGAATGGGCCGCGCCGGGTTGCCCGCAACAATGGTGTACGGCGCGACGTTGCCGCTCACCACCGAACAGGCACCGATCACCGCGCCGTCGCCGATCGTCACGCCCGGCAACACCGTTGCCCCGTAGCCAAGCCAGACATCGTTGCCCACCACCGTGTCGCCCTTGCTGGTGCGATCCTCGTCGGGCGGCACATGCCCCTCCCATCCGCGGCCGAAGATGTAGAATGGATAGGCGGAAAGTCCGGCCAGCGAGTGGTTTCCGCCGTTCATCAGGAAGCGTACCCCGCGCGCGATCGAGCAGAACTTGCCGATCACCAGCCGGTCGCCGATGAAGTCGAAGTGGTACAGAACATTGCGACGCTCGAAGTTCTCCGGCCCCTCCGGATCGTCAAAGTAGGTGTAGTCGCCCACTTCGATCATGGGCGACGTGATGACGTTCTTCAGAAAGGCGATCTGCGGGAAGGCCGCGATGGGATGGCGGCACTCGGGAGGCGGCCCGCCGGGCGGGCCATGTCGGTGCTCTTGCGCGCGCGGTTCCACTATCGTAGACTCCCCATCGAGAGTTGCCCGATCCTGTCGCGGCAAGGCCGCATGGTCCAGAGGATTCCGCGCATGACCCATCCCCAGGACGCCGTACCCAAGGCCAGCAGCCGCGGATGGACGGCGGTCGCCTGGGTGCTGTCCGGACTGCTGCTTGTGCTCTTGATGGTGCACCTGACCGTCGGGGATCGCGCGCCGGCGGGGGAGTGGCTCACGGTCTGGCCGCCACTGCTGTGGTGGGCGCCGGCGTTGGTTGTGAGCGCGGTGCCGCTGGTGCGTGCCACGCCGCGGGCGCGCTGGACGTTGGCCGCGGCGCTCCTGCTGTTCGCGCTTCTGCTGATCGAGTGGCGCCCGCTGCTGCGTTTCGGCTCGCCGGCGGAATCGCCCGATACCGTGCGGGTCGTCACATGGAACGTCGGCGGCGGGTATCCGTCCAAGGCGGCATTGCTGGAGGAACTGGCCGGTTGGCAGCCCGATCTCGTGCTCTTGCAGGAGTCACCCGACGGAGCGGCCGGGTTCCTTGCCGAGGACTTGATTGGTCACTGGGACGGCTGGACGTGGACGGATGCCGGCGACTGCGGTGTGCTGTCGCGTTGGCCGGTGCGCGTGCTCGCAACGCGGTCCGTCGGGCCGTGGGAGGCGCCGCAGGTGCTTGCCGTGGATCGCCCGGACGGGGACGCATTGCTCGTGGTGAACGTGCGGTTGATGCTGCCTTCGCTGCGACTGTTTCCGCTATCGGCGTCGGCGCGCGCGGACTTCGCCCAGGCCCATCGCCAACGCGTTGGCCAGTACGCGGCGCTGGTGGATCTGGTGCGCGAACTTCAGGCTGCGGAGCCCTTCGCGGCCACGATTGTTGGCGGCGACTTCAACGTCGATGCCGGCGCGCGGTCGCTGGCGCCGATCCGTGCCGTGGCCCACGACGTGTGGCCCACGGCCGGACGCGGATGGGGCGCCACGATCACGCGCGAATTCCCCGTCGCCCGCATCGATCATCTTCACGTTGCCGGCGGCCTGCGCCCCACCAGCGCACGCGTCGCGAAGAGTTCGCTGAGCGACCACCGCCCGCTTGTCGTGGTTCTCGAACCGGATGCGGCTTCCCGTCATTCGCTGGCCGACTCGACGCAGGCCAACGGTCGATAGTCCGGCGTGCGCACGCGACCCCACTGGAACAACGGTCCGGGATCCGTCTTGCGGCCGGGGGCGATCTCGTCGTGTCCCACGACGGCCGTGATGGGATGCTTCTCGCAGAACATCGCGATCAGGCGCGTCAGCGAGGCGTACTGCGCCTCCGTGTACGCATCCTGCGGCGTCACGACGGTCGGGTCGTCCTTCGGGTGGCTCGACATCAGCTCGATGCCGATGGAGAAGTTGTTCACGCCCTGGCGCCCGTCGGTCGGCATGGTGCTCTGGCCGGCGTGCCACGCGCGGTCGTTGTCCGGCACCAGGCGCACGATGGTCCCGTCGCGCGCGATGATGTAGTGCGCCGAGACCTTGTACGCCTCGAAGATCGGCTTCACGAGCTGCCAGTCGTACTTGTGCTGGGCGAGGTTCTCGCGCGTCAGGCCGATGCTCTCCGCATAGGCGCGGCCCTCGTCGCCCAGGATGCGCTGGAAGGAGGGGTCGAACCAGTAGATGGCGCTGGCATAGTGTACGACGACCGTGTCGATCGAGCGCACGCCGTCGTGGACGTTGTAGCAGTTTGCGGCGATGCGCGATTCGACGATCTCCGGCGGGGCGACCGGCGCGGAGGCGGGCGCTTCCGCCCACGCACATGCGCTCGACAGGGCGCCGAGAAGTACGGTCAGGACAAGGGCGAGTCGGTGCATCGGGTCATGCTTCCTTTGCCGCCGGGTGCGGCCGGGCATCTCGTTGGGCACGGGTGCCACAGGCGACCGGGTGTGAGCGGGTGTCAAGGGGCGTCCGGCCGTGGGGCCTTCGCGGGCTGGAATGTTCGCGAGGAGATGGCGCCTTTGCCGCCGCGCTTCACCTCGTACATGAGTTCGTCCGCATGGTGCAGCACCTCTTCGGCACGTTCGGGTGCCGGGGCGAACGTCGCGGCGCCCAGGCTGCACGAGATGGGGAACCCGAGCCGCGTTTGCTCGGCACGAAGCGCCTCCGTGAGCACCCCTGCCACCTTGCGCGCGCTGGCCTCGTCGGTCTCCGGCAACAGGATAGCGAACTCGTCGCCACCCAGGCGGGCCGGCGAATCGCTTGTCCGCAATCGCCCGAGCAGGATGCGGCCCATTGTTCGCAGCGCCTCGTCCCCCATCTCGTGGCCGTGCTGGTCGTTCACCCTCTTGAAGTCGTCGATGTCCAGATACAGCAGCGTCAGCGTGTGCCCGTGTCGATGGGCCCGGGCTACCTCCGTCTCCAGCACCGAACGGAACGCCCGCCTGTTGTAGATTCCTGTCAGCCCGTCGTGCAGCGCCATCGTGCGCAGGTCGTCCGCCAGCAAGCGAACGATCCCCGTCGTCAGCGCCACGAAGGCCAGCGATGCGAACACCACCAGTGTGTTCCATGCCCACACCACCTCATGAATCGTGTATCCCTGGCTGAACGCGTGTGCCGCCAGCCAGAGCAGCGTGCACCCCCCGGCCGCCAGCAGCGACTGCTCCAGCGTCACCCGCCACGACATCAACACCAATGGCACGAAGTAGAAGGGCAGCACGCGTGTCTGGTGCCCCGTGAGCCAGTCGAACGTCGCTGCGAATACCATCATCAGCACTGCGGACAGGACTACGCGCCGCTGTGGCAGCGATTCGACTTCCACGACACGCCGCTGCACCAGACCCGAAAGGGCATTGGCCAGCGGCGAAGGCGCGTCGCGATGGGCGGGGGAGAAGTGCATTGCGTCCTCCGAAGCGGGCTTTCGGATCCTGCCCTGCATCTGATGCCGGCAAGCGCTGGGTGCAACGGAAAGATTCCTCCATCGCGCAGTTGCCCCCACGGCGCGCCTGTGCCGAAGTGCACGGCAACTCGTTCTGTGGAGGGGCAGCCATGTCAGCGGAATGGATTCTCGACTTCACCGCCAGCGGCCTGCCGCGCCTGTGCTGCGCCGATGCGGACATTCGGGCCGAAGTGATGCTGAACGGCGCGCACCTCACGGCCTTCGAGCAGCGCGCCACCGGCCGCGCCCTGCTCTGGCTGGCCCCGGGCGAGGAGTACATCGGCGGCCGCGCGATTCGCGGTGGCGTCCCGCTCGTCTTTCCGTGGTTCGGCCCCCATGCCACCGACGCCACGCGCCCGCGACACGGCTTCGCGCGCAACCTCGCATGGTCTCTGGAGGAAACCGTCGGCCGTCGCATCGTGCTGGGCCTCAGGGATTCCGAAGTCACGCGCTTCCTGTGGCCGCATCGCTTCCATGCGCGGCTCGCGATCCAACTCGCCGACACCGGTGTTCGCATGACCCTGACCGTTCGCAACGAGGACACGTCCCCCCTCGCGTACGAGTGCGCGTTCCATCCCTACTTCGCCGTCTCCGACGCGACGCAGGCCTGCGTCGAGGGCCTCGCCGGGCGCTCGTTCCGCGACAAGGTCGCCGGCGGCGACCGCATCCAGCAGGGCTCCATCACCTTCCCGGGCGCCGTGGATCGTGTCGTCGAAGCGCCTCGCCGTGCCGTCGTCCTGCACGACGGCGGGCGCCCGCACGTGCGCATCGCCCACACGGGCGCCACCGAGATCGTCGTCTGGAACCCCGGCCCCGGCAAGGACGGCTCCCCCGCGTCGCCCTTCGTCTGCGTCGAACCGGCCAACTGCCTGCACCACCCCGTCACCCTCGCCCCCGGCAAGGAACACGCCCTCGTGGGGCAGTTCGAGCTTATGTGAAAGGCGTTGGGCGTATCAGCGCGCCGGCTCGCACGTCGGCTCCAGCCCAAGGAACATCTCGAAGATGGCCTGTGCATCCCGGGGCGTGATTGGCGTGTCGTCCCCGGGACAGACATCCGCTGCCTGCGCCTTGTGGGTCTGCGCGCATTGGCCGTCGAGGTAGCACTCGAACGCCGCTTGCGCGTCGGCCGGCGTGATCGCCCCGTCGGCATTCACGTCGCCGAGAAGGAAGCCCTCCTCCGTGCGACCGGCAAACGGCGTGGTCCACTGCAGGGCACTTGTGCCGCCGCGCACCACGTCGATCCGATAGTGATAGAGCGTGTCCTCGGCGAGCCCGGTGTCGATGAACTCGCCACCGGCCACCGGGGCGGCGTTGGCGCGTGCGAACGTGCCGGGAGCACCCGAAAGGCTGCGCAGCACATTGAACCCGGCCGCGTCGTCGGGCGCGCCGTCGCCGGACCACAGCACGCGCATCTCGCTGGTGCCCAGCGCCAGCGCCGCCCCGTTCGTTCCGGCCAGCCCGCCGGCGGTGTCCACGGCAAGCCGATGCGACAGATCGTCCGGTATCGCGAAGTCGTTGGCATCCATCGCGCCGCTGACACGCAGCGTGTGCGTGCCATCACCCGCATCCGCCTGCATCCACAGCGAGCCGCGCCACGTGCGATCGTCCGTCCAGCCCGGATCGGGATTGACCACATGTGTGGTGAACGGCGGGGCGATGCCGAACGTCACCGCCGGGTCGGCATCCGTGCGCATCGGGGCGCTGAAGACGAGTTCGATCTCGAGCTGGCCGATGGAGATCGGCTCCTCGAATGCCGGCGACACCGAATGGAGGAAGCCCGGAATGGCCGACATGTCGGGCGCGTTCGCGACGGGTGTCGCGCTGAAGGGCCAGACGTCGATCAGATGCGTGCCCGACTGGTCCAGCACGTCGCGCAGGAAGGGCATGTTGGCATAGGGCGCGGCGGCCTGCAGCAACGCGGTGCCGGTCGGCCCCCAGTAGGAGTCCTTGAAGTTCCGGTCGTCGCTGCCGACGCTGCTGGTGTCCTCGGCCGCCAGGGTCCCGTTGTCGATGAAGTTGGACTGGGTGGCCGAAAGCACATCCAGCACGCCCTTGGCGTTGTGCCGGAAGGTGCTGCGGGCAATCGTGCCCCGCCCCGTTGTGGACCGCACCCCCCAGCCTGCGTTGCGCGCGATGTAGCTGTCCGCGACGGCCTCAAGGGCGCCGGTGGTGGAGGCGCGCCGGATCGCGTCCCCGAGGTTCGCCAGGAAGACGGAGCGGTTGACCTCAATGCCGTCGAGCGCGGGGTCGCCGTTCTCGGCAAAGTACGAGTCCCGGACACGTGCCCGGGGTGTGAAACTGCTGGTCAACGGTACGACGCCGCCCGCGTTGCGGACAACAACCGAGTCCGCCACGCTCGATGGGCCGCGAATTCCGCTGGACTGGTTGCCTTCGATGCGACTGCCCGAAACCGTGTTTGTGGTGTTGTCGGAAAATGCGACTCCGAAGCCGGCATTCTCCCGCACCGTCGTCCCCTCGACGGCTCCTCTGGACAAGGAGACACCATGCCGCCCGTTGTATGCGAGGAGCTGTCGCGCACGGTGCCGACTCGCGTTGCCGTTGCCACTGTCGCCGTCGGAGAAATCCTCATCCCCGAAGACGATTCCATCCCCGGGCGTTGAATTCCGCGAGCGAGTCACTGATGACGCCGCTGGTGAACCGAGCCATGCCGAAGAGATTCCGTGCGCTCCGTTGTGGCGCGCGACAAGGCCGGACCCGGACTCCAGCAAAACGAACCCGGCGCTCGCATTGGAACTGGCCTCCGAATCGGTCGCGATGCGGGCGCGGATTCCGATGCCGCCGTTTGCGGTTGCGATCGAGCCGGCGACCGAGTCGGCAACGATCCCTCGACCACTGTTGTTGTCAGCTTCGCAGTCGGTGACGCTACTCGCTGGCGCCGTGATTCCATCTGCATAGTTGAGGAGCGCTCGCACTGCTCGAGCCGGCTGGCTCAGCGGCACGGTAATCTCGAGGCCTGACCCATGATTCGCTCTCGTCGTGATGTCTGACAACTCGGCGAGAGCGGACTCGACGATGAAGCCGCGGGACTTTTCGACGACGACGTGCTGGAGAGATGCAGAATCGATGCCTGAGGTGATGCGAAGCGAGCCCCAAGCACTCCCGGCCAACGGGGCAGTCAGGGCGCTGTACTGGTCGGCTCCAATGTCAGTGGTCAAGCCCGCGCGGGGATCGCCGTCCATATCCGCGGCGGGTACAGAGCCATTCGCAGCCGGTCCCGGCCCGGCGTCGATCGCGGGTGAGCCCGGTCGAATGTGGTGCGTGACGAGCTTCCATGCGGCGGGATAGGACACGAAACCGGTCATGTCGCCCCATACCCAAGCCTCGCCGTCTCCATGGGACATCACGTAGCATCCCATTCCGCCGACCAGGAGCACGTGTCCGGCCAAAGAACCTGCGGGGATCGAATCGTCTGCCGAGAACAGAAATCGGCTCTGATTTCGCTCCGGGTGGAAGGTGGCATCCTCAATGACGCCCGCGACAAGGACACCGAGCAACATGGGATCGCTCTCCATGACGCCTTGTCCTGCCGCGCCTCCTTCGATGATTGAATAGCTGGCGGATTCAAACGGCAAGTCTCGGCGTTCATTGTCGAACAGGATTGAGTTCAGAATAGCGGTCTTCCGAAAACCATATACGGCATAATAGTCGTTCATCATCATTGTGCTGTTTATAAACTTTGAGAAGCCAATATATATGCGATTGTTTGCGATGATCGCTCCATTCGTCAACGAAGCGCCGGTGGAGAACGTGTGGTCCTGGCCGTGGGGAACGGAGATGCCCGACACGAGAATGTCCTCCATGTCCAGGCGCCCCCTGTTGGAGATCATGTCGAACATCGTCCGGTTGCCGTCTTCCATGGTCTGAAGGACAGGGCCGGTAATCACGCCCCGCCGGTACAGTGCAGACGAGCGTGAGTGGCCAACTCTCAAGAACTCGACCCGGTCTCCCGCAATGTCGGCGAAGACATTGTCTTCGAAGATGGCTCCATACAATCGAGCCGCCGGAATGCCGTCATCCAGCATTGTGTCAAGCACGATGCTGGGCATCTGAAGGAAGACATTGCGGCGCAGACGTGCAAATCCGGACTCGCTTCCGGTTGGCACCGCAATGTTTTCGAAGGTCAGCGAGGTGCGTGTCAGAATACAGTTGTCGAGAGTGAATGACTCTGGAACTGCGGGGACGTCCGCAATCATCATCTGTGTATGGCCGGAAAAGTGGCAATTGGAGAGCGCGATTGACGTGCCCTGGAAATCGATGCTGATCGCAGAGCCTGTGTGTGGAATCTGTGTCGCGGTGAAGCGAATGCCATCGACTCGGCTTTGGGAGGCGCCCCGGAATCGGAGGATCGCCGAGGACACAGGCAGGCTTGATGAGTTGCGGACGAACAAGGTTCGGAAGGCGTCGATATCGCGCTCCCACGTGGATGGATGAAACCCCCCAAAGATGCCGACATTCTTCCCTGTGTTTATCAACGCACTGACGGAGACGGCGTACTCTCCCGCCGCCACGAGCAGGGCAGCCTTGGCGCCGGTGGGGATCTGGGACTCGGCGTGTTGCAGGCTCGCCCAAGGGGATTCCATTGATCCGTCGCCGGTGGCGTCGGACCCGGCTTCAATGGAGACGTGGAAGACATGGTCGTATTCGTTGACCGGCACGGGTTCGGTCCGGGGTCCCAGTTCGCTCGGGTCGATCAGGGGCTTGGGCACCTTGAGGTCGGCGTTCCGACGGGCGGCAGTGAAGACGATGGGCTTCTCGGCGGTGCCGACGGCCGTCAGCCGCGCGCCCGTCGAGGCCAGCACGTGCACGCCCGGATCGGAACGGATGATCGTCCCCGGCTCGATCGTCACGTCGCCGCGCAGCAGCAGGTTCGCCGGGACGCGGTACGTCTTGTCCTCCTGGAAGGCGAAGTTCTGCACGACGCCCGAGAGGGTGATTTCGTCCTCCAATCGCAGGACGAGCGCGAGCGTGGCGCTCGTGCCGCCATCGCCGGCAAGCTCGAGCGTCAGCGTCGCCTGCGTGCCAAGGGCAACGGGCGCGACGAGGATCGGTCCAAAAGGTGCCGAGGCATTCGAGGTGCTCGAACCCACGCGCACGGCACCGAAGGTCGCCGTCGTCGTGCCGAGCGAGAGGAAGGCCGGATCGCTGGATGACAGCGTACCCGTGACGTTCGTCGCGTCGCCGCCCGTCGAGGTCACGTGCACCACCAGATTGACAGTCTCGCCAACGTCCAGCGTGCCATCTCCGTCATTGTCCGGATTGTGGCTCGGGGCGTCGTCGACGACCATGCGGTCGAGGGCGAGCGCCGGAACGAAGGGGGTGCCCAGCGCCGCCGCCGCGTCCACACGTCCATGTCCGGAGCCGTTGGCCGGCTGGAACGCGGCGTCGGGCGCGGCGGCCGTTGCGGCCAGATGTGCTCGCAACGCGCGGCCACCCTGCGCGGGATCGGTTGACTTCAGCAGCGCCGCCACGCCGGCGACGACGGGAGCGGCATAGCTCGTTCCCGAGCCCAGGAACCCGTCGTATTGCGAGCCCGGCGTCGTCGACAGCAGCATTGTGCCCGGCGCGAACAGGTCGACGAGATCGCGCTGCGAGCCATTGAAATTGGAGAAGGATGCCCGCGCCTGGCCGTCGGCGGCCAACGCCCCGACGCCGAGCACCGACGCGAAGCTGGACGGATAGACTGGCAACATTCCTTGGTTCTCGTTCCCGGCCGCCGCCACCAACAACACGCCCGCATCGGCTGCCGCCGCGCAGGCCTGCTCCAGCGCCGTCGACTTGGCATTGAACGCGATGCTCAGGTTCGCAATGTCGCAACCGGTCGCCACGGCGTAGTTCACCGCCGAGGCCACCCGAGCCGACGTCACCACTCCCGCGCCATCGGCCACGTCGAGCGACACCAGCGTCGCCCCAAACGCTACCCCTGCCATGCCCAGCCCATTGCCTCCACGGGCGCCGATCAGCCCGGCCACACGCGTGCCATGACCAAGATCGTCGAACACCGCGTCGTCGTTCGACACGAAGTTGAACGACGTGCTCAGGTCCAGTGCGCCGACAAGGTCCTCGTGTGCCGCATCCACGCCCGAATCGATCACGGCAACCCGGACACTGGCCGAACCGCCCGCCGGCTTGCCCGCATCAATCTGAGCCTGCCACGCCTGCTCCAGCCCGACGGCATCCATCAGCGCCTGCTGGGCGCCGAGCAACGGATCGTTGGGCAACGACACCAATCGCCCGGCATAGTTGGGCTCGGCGAAATCGACGACCGCCAGCCCGCGCAGCGCTGCGATGATCGCCGCAGTGTCCGCTCCCTCGGCCAGCACCAACCGGTGCAGGCGCGACCCTTCGGCCGGGTGCAGCCCCTTGGCGCGATTGCGCGCACTTGCCGGGGTCACCAGCGGTTCGACTTCCACCACGCCCGCCGCCTTTAGCACCGCGAGCAGTTGCCCCGACATGCCCGAATCCGCATCCAGCAGGTACTTGCCGGGCCCGGCACCCCTGGCCGTCGCTTCCCATGCCACCGGCGGCGCCGCGGCACGGTACTGGACGACGATCTCGCCCGGAACCGACGTATCCCGCCAGTATTCCCCTTGGGCGCCGGCCACCGAGGCACACCCGACAAGAGCCGCCAGCGCGGCAAGGACCCGAAGAAACCACGCACCTGCAACGCTCGTCGCGGACATGGCAATGCTCCCCCTGCAAGTGTACGCGACGGCCGCCCCCGCCTCGCTCAACGCAATCGTATTATGGATTCGGAGACCGCCGCCGTCAACCCATTGTGAGTTGAATTCAGTCTTGGGCCGATCCGAGTGGGGGAGCGGAAGTCGTGTCGTGTCAGGGCTGAGCCGGTTTCTGCCAGGCGCTCGTTCGGGTGGGGTCGTATTGATAGGGCGAGAGGCCGGGGAAATCGTGGCGGGGGTGGGGGGCAAGGTGGGCGAGGGCGTCGCGGTACTTGGGGCGCTCGGAGTTGTCGAGCACGAGCCAGCCACCGGGTCGCACTTTGGGCCACGCGGCGCGCACGCACGCATTGCGCGCGCGGCCGTCGACGAGCACCAGGTCGAACGTGGCATCGGCGAATTCGTCGATCATGGAAACGTAGTTGCGGAAGTTCATCCCGCGATAGGCCGGCACGGTGGAGGCGGTCGCGGGATCGTCGCCGGGTTGCGGTGGGGCGTGGCGCAGGTCGGCGCGCGTGGCGGTCTCCGGCGAAAGGCGCTCGCGGACGGAGGCGAGCCACTCGCCGTCGTGCTCGACGGACACGACGCGGGCGAGCCGCTGGAGCAGAAACACGGTCGAGCCGCCTGCGCCGTACTCGAACGCCTGCCACTCGGGGCGGATCGTTTGCTCCAGCCACGCAATGGCCGGAATCGAAATCCACGGCAGCCCATCGTAGAGCGGCGTGCGGCGATTGCGCCGGTTGCGGGCCACGCGGGGCAGGTGGAGCAGCATCGCCGGATGCCGGCAGCATCCCCATGCCAGCGCCGCGGCGCGCGCCGGCAACCCGGGCAGCGGGTCAAAGTTCATCGGCGAACCGCCGGCTCATGCGCTCGAACAGCCGGATGCCCACCCACAGCACGATCAGTGTCGAGGCCGTGGCGAGGCCCAACCCGAGCAGCAGCGTCGCGTCCGAAACTTCCGGCGCGTCCTCGAACAGGCGGCCGAAGAAGATGCGTCGATAAGCCAACGTGATCGGCGTCATCGGATTCGCCAGCCAGATCCAGTAGAACGGATCGAGTCCGTGCCCCTTCAGCGTCTCGCGCGCGAGCTGCGCCGGATAGATCACCGGCGTCACGTAGAACCACGCCGTCAGCAGAATCTCCGTGATCGAGGCCATGTCGCGATAGAACACGTTCAACGACGCCACGATCAGCGCCAAACCGAACACGAGCAGCACTTGCAGCAACACCACGAAGGGCAGCAGCACCAACTCCCACGACGGCACGATCAGGAAACCAAGCCGACCGCCATCGTCCGGCACGTGCCCGAACAGCGCATACGCCACGATGAACACCGCGAAGGGCACGCCGGCAAGAATCAGGTGCACCAGTTGCCCCGCCACCACCGAGGCCGGGAACACCTCCACCGGCAACCAGACCTTCTTCACGACGTTCGAGTTGCCGATCACCGAGTAGAGCGCCTCGCTGAGGGCACTCGCGAAGAACATCCACGGCAGCAAGCCGGTCAGCAGGTGCAGCGAGAACGGCAGCCACGGATGGCTGGATGGAATGCGCACCATCAGCGAGAAGACCGCCCAGATCACCAGCATCAGGAAGAGCGGCCGCCCGAACGACCACAGGAAGCCCAGCGACGAGGACTTGTAGCGAATCTTAAGGTCGCGTTTGACCAGCGTGAAGATCAGTTCGCGGCTGCGCCACAGGCGCCGTCCCATTGGGGCGTGGTCGCGCAGCGCGGGGTCGGCCAGTTCGCCGAGCGTGTCAGGTGGCAAGGACACAGCGTGTCACGCACTCGATGTGATAGGTCTGCGGGAACATGTCGACGGGGCGCACGCGCTCGATGCGATAGCCGGCCTGGACGGCGGCTTGCAGGTCGCGCGCCATCGTCGTCGGATTGCACGAGACATAGACCATCACCGGCACGCGCAGCGCGAGGAGTTGGTCGAGCGCGCGCTTGTCCATGCCGCCACGCGGCGGATCGACCACCAGGCGGTCGAACTTGCCCGGAATCGCCGCCAGCAGGCTCGGCAGCGCGCTTGCCATGTCGCCCGCCATGAACGTGCAGTTGCGCAACCCGTTGGCCTCCGCATTCGTGCGCGCGTCCCAGATTGCCTCGCGCACGAGATCGATGCCGTAGACCTCGCCCGCCCGGTCAGCGCAGAAGATGCCGATCGTGCCCGTCCCGCAGTAGGCATCGAAGAGTCGCTCGCGGCCCGTCAGCCCGAGATACTCGCGCGCCACCGAATACAGTTGCAGCGCCCCGCGCGTGTTCGTCTGGAAGAACGACTGCAGCGACACGCGGAAGCGCAGCGTGCCGAGCCGCTCCTCGAGGCTCTGCTCGCCCCACGTGCCCAGCACCTCCTCGGCGCGCGCCACGTCGCTCTTGCCCGCGTTCAGGCCCCACGTCACGCCCTTGATCTGCGGGCAGGCCTCGACCAGCGCCTTGCGGAATGCCTCGAAGTCGAAACCGGTTCGCTTGCCCGTCAGCACTGCCACCAGCGCCGCCTGCTCATGGTCGCTCCACCGCACCACCAGATGCCGCAGCATCCCCTCGTGGCGCGACGGATTCCACGCGCTCAGCCATTGGCGTTGGCCTTCGCGCCGCGCCGCCGTCAGGATCGCGTTGAAGGGCGCGGGATGCAGCCAGCACTCGGGGACGTCGAGCACGTCGCGCCAGTTGCCCGGCGTGTGGAACCCCAGCAGCAGCGGCCCGTCCGGCTCGCTGCGCCCGAAGGTGAACTCCATCTTGTTGCGATAGTGGAACGGCGTCGGGCTCGGCACGATCGGCTCGATGACGATCGGGTCCTTCTGCAACGCCTGCGCCGGATGCAGCGCCTCGGCGATGATGCGTTCCTTCCAGTGCTCCTGCATGCGGATCGGCAGGTGCTGCCACGAGCATCCGCCGCAACTACCGAAGAGCGGACAGGGCGGCGCGATGCGTTCGGGCGCCGGCGACACGATCGAGACCAGCTCCGCCTCGCCCCACGTGCTCTTGCGTCGGGTGACGCGCACCCGCACGCGGTCGCCCGGCGCCGCATGCGGCACGAACAGCACATAGCCATCCACACGCGCCAGCGCCCGTCCGCCGTAGACCAGCGACTCGACATCCGCCTCGACGATGTCGCCGCGCTTGATTCCGTTCGCCTTCCTGGCTGCCTGTGGCTTCTCGCCCACGATACGCGTTCCCCTTGGCCGGCGTTCCGATCGCCCGCCCGGCTAGAAACGGGCCAGCCCCCGCTGGCGGTCAACGGGCAATCCCATCTTTCTGCTTGGTTCCCCCGGCCGACCCCGCCAGTCTGTCGGCCGTGATGCAACGCTCCGAATCCGAGGCGGTTTCGTGGCCCTCTCCCGTCCAGTCCTTCCCCTCCTGCTCCTGCTGGTCCTGACGCTTGCCGGGCCGAAGCCCGCCTTCGCCGACGAGCCCGCCGGCCAGCACACGATCGCCCCGGGCCTGTGGCTGCCGGAGGACACCGCCGTCCGTCCCCGCCGCTTCGCCGTGGAAGTCGCCCGCTTCCCCTCCAGCGCGCTGGCCGAGAGCGTCCGCGCCGGCCTGACGAATCTGGGCTGGGCCCCGATTTACACCCTCCGCGACGGTCAGGACACCCGCGTTCTGCTCGGCAACTTCCATGCGTTGCCCGAGGCTACCTACTTCGCCGAGGAGTTGCGCGCCCAACAGGTCGCAGAAGCCCGCGTGGTCGTCCTGCGCCCGGAGGTGCGGGCGCCCGAGGAACTCGCCAGCGGCCCCGTCCTTCCCGCCTTCCTGGCGACGGCTGCAGCGGATCAGGACCCTTGGGAGGGCGTTCGCCGCCAACTCGCCGACTTCGTCGAGCGCGTTCCGCTGGCCGACTCGCGCGCCACGCAGGAGCACCTCGCCAAACTCGAGGCCGAAACCAACGTGCACGAGCGCGGGCCCGCCGCGGCGGCGCTCGCCGAGCTGCTTGCCCGCGACCGCCAGCATCCCGAGGCCGCTCTCTTTCTGGCCGCCAAGGTGGCGCGGGGCGAGTGGCCCGCCGATCCGGAGCATCGGCTTCGCTGCGCCGAACTCGCCGCCGACCTGCTCTACGGTCACCGCCGCGATTGGCGCGCCGCATGGGCCGCCACACAGGCCCTGCTCAACGACCCTGCGCGCGACCGCAATGGCCGCACCCGCGACCGGCTCCGGCAGGTCGCCCTTCTCGTCGACTTGGCCGCTCGGGCAGAGGAGCCCGCACCCTCATGGGAAGATGTCCGCGCCGCGCTGCGTCGTGCCTATGACGGCGCGACCGTCGAGAACCGGCGCCTGCTCGCCAAGATCGAACTGGTCTACATGCAATCCTTCGCCTGGCAGGGTAACTGGGAGCGCGTCGAGATGCTGGCCGCCGACGTTGTCCGCCGCTACCCGCAGCAGCGCCACGAGACGGCACTCGCGCGTGTCTTCATGGCGCGCTCGCTCGAGCGCACCCGCTCCTGGCAGCGCGCACTCGAACAACTCGACATCGTCCTGCAACTCGAGCTGTCGCCCGACGACGCGTTGGTCATGGGCTTCGAGGCGCTCGACCTCCGCGCCCTGGCTCGCGACGAACGCGCCCGGCTCGCCGCCCTCGCCGCCGGCGGCGGCTGACTTCGCTACTGCTCGATCAGGTCGAATGTGCGCGTCGTGTTGGCGCGTTCAAGCTGGATGATCTGCAACACGATGGGGCTGGACGAGCCGATCTCGGTGCCGACCACCTCGTACGTGCCGACCGGCAGATTCGAGAACTCGTAGAAGCCAAGCTCGTCGGATCGCGTGGTGAACTCCCAGTGGGCCTTCAGGCCGGCGTAGCCGCTCTGCGGGGCGGACAGCAGCCGCAGGCGGATGTTGATGTCGGGCAGGGCGTAGGTGGCGTTGCGGTTGAGCACGCGCCCGTTGAGGCGGCCGCGCGGCGGTGTCAGCGGCAGCGTCTTGCCCGGATACTCCAGCATCGTGCGGTCGTGCCACTGCACGACGCGCTCGCCGATCGTCGCCGTCGCCAGGATCAGGTACTCGCCCTCGATCATGTTCTCGGCGCGGTACGAGACGCCGGTGATCGTCGCGCGGATGCGGCCGTTGAGCACCGGCGTGCCGTCGAACTCCAGCGGATAGATGTCCACGACGGCGGCGGTCACCGATCCCCGGCCATCGCTGAAGACCGTGCCGTCCAGCCGCAGCGTGCCGACCAGTTCGATCTCGAAGGTGGTCTCCTGCGTGGAGGTGATCGTGCGCTCGATGCTGCGGGTCACGTTGCCGCGTGGGAAGCGGTGCGTCACCGTGATCGTCACCGAGCCGGGTCGCAGCCCCTCCATGCTCACGCGGCCGCCACCGTCGGTGCGGGCCGATCGCTTGAAGTCCTCGCCCTGATAGCGCACCGTCACCAGCGCACCGACCACCGGTTTGCCGAAACCGTCCGTCACACGCCCGGAAAGCTTGCCGCCCTGCTCGAGTTCGATGGTGCCCATGTCGGCCCGTCCCTCCTCGGGCACCTGCACGAGGTTGACCGTCTTGGGCAGATAGCGTGCATGCGTGATCGTGGCGTTGTAGATGTCGGCCGGCAGCGAGGCGATGGTCACGATGCCGTTGGCGTTTGAGTTGGCCGCACGGCCCCCGGGAGAGAGCGCCAAGCGCGCACCGGCGACCGGCTCCCCGGTACTGCCGTCCACGATCCGAGCCTGCACGGACGCCCCTTGGTCGAGCGCGATACGGCCCGCCCAGTACGTGCCGGGTGAGCTCACCACCAGATCCGTCACGGTCACCGGCAGGTAGTTGCTCGCGTTGGCGGTCAGGCGATAGGTCGCCGGTGGCAGGCTCTCGAAGTTGAATTCGCCCGGACGCTGGCGCGCCTGCGCGTTGGACCGGAACGTCGCCGTCCGTCCCGGCCGCGTCTCGTAGACTCCCTCGATGCTGACCGACGCGCCCGGGATCGGCTGGTTGGTCTCCTTGTCGACCACCACGCCCTCCAGCCGGCCGCTCATCGGCACGATAATCACCGTCTCCTTCTCCCGCACGTCCACGCCGGGCACCTCGCGCACCACGACGTGGCGGCCCGTCGGTGTCGAGCGCGCCGCGTTCGCCACCAGCGTGAACGTTCCCGATGTGCCCAGTCCCTCGATCCGGAATCGACCCCGCGCGTCGATGTTCCCGCGTCCGCCTCCCCGCGCGCCGCTCTCGGCCCGCGCGTCCACATGGCCCTCCTGGAACGGCACGCCCACGTCGTCGAACACGTAGCCCTCGATGAACGTGCCCTCGTACAGCGTCACCGTCACCTCGGCCGCCTTGCCGTCCTGGATCGTGTACCGCCGCGAGCCGCCGATGTAACCCGCCTTCGAGGCGCTCGCCGATCCCGCGCCGGCCGGCACGTTGCCGATCACCAGCTCCCCCATGCCCGACGTCTTGCCGCTCCACGCATCCGGCACGCGGTCGCCGGAAAAATCGTCATGGCCGATGCGCGCATCCGCATCCACGATCGAGGTGCCGCGCGCATCCACAACGCGGATCGTCAACGGTCCTCCGATGCCGAGCTGAATCGTCACGTTGGCGGTCGAGAGAAACTCGGTCAGAACGATCGGCTCGCTCTTGCCCTTCGCTCGTCCGAAGAGCGCCGGGCTTTCCATGCGCGGCTTGCCGGCGTCGTCCAGCGGGATGCTGCTGCCCAGCGGCGTCGCGCTCGCCGTCAGGTAGACGTCTGTGTCCAGCGGGATGCCATCGATCGTGAAGTTGCCCGTCTCGTCCGTCAGGGCTTCGAGCCGTCCGGTGTCGATCCGCACGGGAGCACCGGGCGTGTTGTACAGGCGCACGATGGCCCCCCGAACCGCGGCTCGCGACGCGTCGACCACGTTGCCCGTCACCGTCCCGCCGCGGGCCAGATACAGCTCGACCGGTTCCGGCGTCTCGTCCGGCAGCAGCCGCACTTCCGCCGTCCCCTCAGGTCCTGGATAGCGCCGATAGCCCGGCGCCGTGGCCTCCAGCGAGTAGAGTCCAAACGGCAGATTCTCGACGGAGAACATCCCGCCGGCATCGGTCGTCGTCTGGTTGTTCTGGCGCGTCAGGAACTGCGGCCCCACCCGGCTCGACAACTTCACGGTCGCCCCGGCGATGCGCTCGCCCGTGGTCGCGTCCGAAACCGTGCCCCGGATTTCCTTGCCCGGATAGACTTGGAAGTCGATCCCGGTCGTCTCGTTGGGAATGCGCACCCGCACACCGAGGCGCGGCTCGCAGGTCAGTCGGTCGCTCTGCACCCGGACATGGAACGTGCCCGACGGAAGCTGACCGAAGCGGTAGGTTCCGTCCGATAGGGTCAGCATCTTGCGCGTGAAGGCCATCTCCTCGTTCGTCGCCTCCAGCGTTACCAGCATCCCGTTCTCGGGACGTCCGGACTCCAGACTCGTGACGGTTCCGGAGATGCCGCCGCCGCTTTCCAGAATGATCAGATTTTCGAGGCGGCCGGCCGGGATGTCGAACGGACCCGCCGGCGCGAAGTTGTTCGCCTTGGCCGTCAGGCGGAACGTGCGCTCGCTGCGGAGCCCCCCAATGATGAAGGAACCGTCCGGCAGGCTTGTCGTGTTGGCCTTGAACTTCGAATCCAGCGGATCGCGCAAGTCGATGCGCGTATTGCCCACCGGCAATCCCGTGTCCGAGCGCACGCGTCCGCCGATGCTCGAACCGGGCACCATGATGATCTGAAAGGAGTTCTTGGCTTCCTTTTCCAGCACTACTTCAAGGCGCTCGGTCGCGAAGCCCCGCATGGTCGCGGTCAGCACGTGCGGTCCCGGCGCCGCCCGCTCCATGCGGAACTGCCCCTTCGAATCCGTCTGAATCGTCCGGTAGGGCACTTCGATCGTGACGATCTCGCCCGAGGCGCGCGACACGCTTACCACCTGTCGGGCCAGCACGACCTCGACGCCCTCGAGCGCCACGCCCGCGGAGGTTCGCACCCGGCCGTCCAGCTCGATGGCCGGCTGCATGATGATATCGACGTTGTCGGTCATGCGCCCGGACTCGACCGCCACCGCCCCGGCGATCCCGGTCGCGTAGGCCGGGTGCTCCGCGATGACGTTCCATTCGCCCGGCGGCACTTCGAGGAACTCGAACTGACCCCCCTCGGCGGATCGGGTCTTCAGGTCCGGGCCCGGCTTGCCGTTGGGCACCAGATTGGTGAACTCCAGCCGAACGTCGGCCCCGCTGACCGCCAGACCATCTTCCGTGATGAGCCAGCCGCGCATGCTGCCGGGGGGCAACAGCATCGCCTGATCGATCGGCTCCAGTTCCTCGCTGCCCACTTCGGGTTCGGGGGGCGGGGTCGGTTCGGGCGTCGGCTCGGGGGTGGGGGAGGGCTCGGGCGATGCCCGCGTGCGCACCGTCATTCCCGCCGGGTCCTCGCGCACGATGTGACCGGCGGACAGATCGCGGACGCCGGCATTGCCCGATTTCGGCCCGGGGCGGCTCAAGAACACCCCCAACAGGGCGACCACGACGGCCACGGTCACGATCAGGATCAGCGGGGGTGATTCGCGCGCTGTCATCGGGGCCGGGGGGCGGGTCAGGAATTCGTCGGCGCTGACAGAGCTGCCCACGCCATGGCCCGCAGGACAAAAACACACGCCCCGGCGCACGCCGTCAAGCAACTCATCGGGTCCGTTGCGCGCCGTCGCAAAGAGCCCCCGAATCCCCGGCCACCCGGGCATCCGGGGCGCTTCGGCTTCCGCCCCCCTGACCATCAGACAAGTCGTACCGCCGGAAAGTTCGGTCCGCCCATGCATCCATATCGCATTTGACCTTCCCGGGCCTCAGCCGCGACACTGCGCCGTGGGATGGACGAGGCCGCAGATCCCGGGCGAACATGAAGCAACTCCGCTCCTTCTTCTCCGACCTGATCTCCCTGACCGCCAACATGGGGTTCCGCGACGTCGTGGACATCCTCATGCTGGCCCTGCTCTTCTACTTCCTGCTCCACATGATTCGCCAGTCCCGCAGCCAGGTCGCCCTGCGGGGCCTCATGATCGTTCTGGGCGGGACGCTCGTCTTCTACCTCGTGACCGCCCTCGGCGAACTCAGCGCCATGCGCGCCCTGCTCGGCCGGGCATGGATCGTCCTGGTCGTCCTCTTCCTCATCGTCTTCCAGAACGAGATCAAGAAGGGCCTGACCGACTACGGCCGGCTGCCCATCTTCCGGGCCCTCTTCCATCAGGACGCCGCCCCCATCGAGGAGATCATCAAGGCCGCCGCACGCCTTGCCGAGAAGAGGGTCGGCGCCCTCATATGCCTCGAACGGCGAACCCCCCTGCGCCCCTACATCGAAACCGGCACGCTGATGGACGCCGTCGTCTCGGTCGAGACCCTGCGTACCATCTTCGCCATGTACACCCCGCTGCATGACGGTGCCGTGATCATCCGGAACAATCGCATCGCCGCGGCCGGCTGCCTGCTCCCCCTGTCCACTCAGGAACTTCCCAAGGACCTCGGCACCCGCCACCGCGCCGCCATCGGTCTGACGGAAGAGACCGACGCCGTCGTCGTCGTCGTCTCGGAGGAGACCGGCATCATCTCGATCGCCCACGACGGAACGATCTCCCGCCCCGAAACCCCCGAGAGCCTGCGCGAGAAACTCCGCGATCTGTTCGAGATCGACGAGGAGGGCGACCGTGGCGAAGCAGGCTAGCAAGCAGGTCAGCGACCTCGTCCTCGTCCTCTTCTCGCTGGCACTGGCCTTCGTTGTCTGGGCCATCGTGCGCCAGCAGGAGATCCTGACCCAGACGATCCTTGTTCCGGTCGAGTTCCGCAACCTGCCCCCGTTCGTCGAGCTCGAGCCCGGCCGCACCTACGCACCCCAGCAGATTCCGGTCAGCTTCAGCTTTCCCAAAGGCGAGGAGCGCATGGTCGGCTCCGCCGAGTTCCGCATCACCCTCGACTTGGGTGAGCTGGCCCAGCGCGTCGGCAGCACCGAGCGCTTCTCCGAGCATGCCGTTCGGGTTTCGCGCGACAACCTGCGGGCGCCGAGCGGACTCACCTTCATCGAGTTCCGCAGCGAACCCGAAGTCCGCTTCAACGCCCGGCTGCGCGTTGCCCGCGCGGTGGTTCGCCCTCGATTGGGCGCCGCGCCCCCCGCCGAAGGCTTCCGCGTCGAAACCGATCAGGTGCGCGCAGAACCGGCCGAAATCGATGTGGCCGTCGATCGCTTCCACTTCGAACTCGCACAGCGCGAACAACTCGATATCTCCACCGAGGAGATCTCCTTGGCCGGCGCCCGCGCCTCCGTCCGCCGCGTCGTCGGCGTCGTCTACGACACGCAGGCGGGCGTCTATCCGATGCCAACCAATCCGACCAACAGTGTGACCGTCTTCGTTCCCATCCCCGAGATCGAAGGCGAACGCAGCTTCGCCCGCGTTCCCATCCGGTATGAACCGATCCGCCGCCGCGTCGGCGCCAGCCTGCTGCCCGAATTCGCCGCCGTCACGGTCACAGGTCCCGTGAGCCAGCTCGACCGTCTGACCACCTCGACCATCCGGCTCGTTCCCCGGCCCAACGAGTTCCTCGACGCCGAGGCCCCGGGCGAAAGCTTCGAGACCCTGATCGACGCCTCCTTCGAAGGCGTCGATCCCGACGCCCTTGACCGCTTGCGCGCCACGATCCGCCCGCGCTTCGTGCGCGTGCGATTCTTCCAGCGCGAACCCGATCCCGCGCCAGTCGTCGAAGCGCCCCGCCCGACTCCCATCCCGATTCCCACTCCAACGCCTCGGCCGACGCAGACCCACCTGCCGCCACCGGTCGCCGTGGAGGACCTCTCCACCTCCCCCTCCCTTCAACGCACGACGCCGGCTCTCACGCCGGTGCCCATTCCGCCCCCGCCCGCGCAGGAAACAATCTATCAGGGCAGCCCCACCACCGGCACCAATTCCTCGTGACGTTCCGCTCACCATCCGCCCGTCTGGCGCTCGCACCGTTCCTGGCGATGCTGTTCGCCTTGATGGCCCTCGCGCCCGTTGGGGGCCAGTCCAACGACGCCGCCTCCACTCCCACACTGTCCGTTGCTCCCCGTCTGCTGCGCATCGGCTACCTGCGGCCCGAAGGCGAAGTGGGCTTCACCCGCGGCCAGATGGAAGCTCTGCGCGCGCGCCTCGTACAGGATGCCCCGCTGATGCAGGCCTGTGCCGCGGCCGGCTATGACGGCTTCGGCCTGTACGAAACCGACGGCGGACGCGACATGCTGCGCCGGCTCAACGCGCGCGAATTCGACCTCGCCTTCGTGCCGCTGCGCGTCTGGGCCGAGCAGAATCCCGCCGCCGGCTATCGCATCATCCTGCAAACACGCCGCGAACGCGACATCACCGCCACCCGCGGCAGCATGGTGCTGCAACGCGGCGTCGTCTTCCTCAGCCCCCGTTCGCCCTTCTTCGCGACCGATCCGCTCGACCCGCAGCCGTTCGGCGCCTACCTGCAGCGCGCCCGCGTCGCCGTTGTCACCTCCGAGGGCATGGCCGAGTACGTCGCGCCGCTCACGTCGCTGGCCGAGCGCTTCGGCGTCGCTCCACCCGCCGCCGACTTCCTCTGGATGGAGTCCAGCGCCGAAGTCGTCAAGGCGGTGCTCGCCGGCCTTGTCGATGTCGGTGTGTGCGAACAGGGCGCCCTCGACGAGACACTTGGGGTGGCAGGGCTGCGCGACAACCAGGCGCGGCTGATTCGTCCGGTCGTGGTCTCGCGCCCCGTTCCCACCGACCCCGTCGTCGTGCGCCCGGAACTTGCCCCCCGCGACTCGGTCCTCGGCCGCGAACTCAAGCGCGTCCTGCGTGATTTCTCGATCGAGACCGGTTTCGGCGCCGTCTCGCTCCAGTCCGCCCAGGACTCCGATTACACCGACGTGCCGGCGTTGCTTGCGCGCTTCAATGAACTCATCGGGCGGGAGCTGCGTCGGCCATGACACCCGCCGCCACACGCCGTGCGCCCGCCCGCTGGCCGCTCTTTCTTGCGCTGGTGCTTTCGCTCGTCGCCCTTGCCACGCTCTTTTGGCTGCGCGGCCGACTGGTGCGCGAGGAGCGCGCCGCCCTCTCCAGCCTCGTTCGCGTCTTCGAGCGCGGCAACCTACTCGGTCGTCCCGAGAATGCCGCCATTCGCTTCTCCGTCATCGAGTCCACCGCCGAGAGCTATCAGGAGAGCGACCTCATCGCGCGCCTGTTCGTCGCCAAGCGCCTGCTCGACGGCCGCGAGGTCCTCGTTCATCCGTTCTGGTATGCACTCGACAATGACGCCTGGCAGCAGGAGGTCGCCGGATGGGAGCGGCTGCCCGTGGGCTCGGCCGACAATCCTGCGGGAGCCCTCTACGTCAAGCTCGCCCGCGGTAATCGCGAGGCAGTCGACCGCACTATCCTCCTCTTCGTCCTCTTCCTCGTGCTCTGTCTCGGGCTGCTCGTCTTCCGCCAACGCGGCAAGGAACTCGAACTCAATCGCACCGTCAGCGAACTCGAGCGGCGCCGTGCGGAGGTCATTCGCCTCGAACGGCTCGCACTCGCCGGCCAGCTTTCCGCCAACATCTTCCACGACATCAAGAAGCCAATTCTCAACATCAAGCATGAAGCGGACGACCTGCTCGCGCCCGGCACGCTCGATCCCCCAGTGCGCGACGCCGTTGCCGCCATGAAGGAACAGACCGACCTCTTCCTGCGCATCCTGCGTGAACTCGGCTTCGAGCAGTTCGTGCGCGCCGAAGGCGACAGCGACGAATACTGCGACGTTGCCGACTCGCTCGAACGCGCCGTCGCCCTCGTCCGCTACGAACAGGGCGACGTCATCGTCGAGCGCGACCTGCCCGCCACGCCACCGCCTCTGGTGCTCGCGCCGCCGTATCGTCTCGTCCAACTCTTCTCCAATCTCGTCCTCAACGCCTATCAGGCAATGGGGGGCAAGGGCCTGCTGCGCCTGCGCCTGCTGGTGGGGGAGAAGACCATCGAGGTCCACGTCGAGGACAACGGTCCCGGCATCGCGCCCGGCATTCGCGACACCATCTTCGAGCCCTTTGCCAGCACGCGCGCCGACGCCGGCGGATCCGGGCTCGGGCTCTACATTTGCGCGCAGATTCTCTCCGATCTCGGCGGCAGCATCCGCGTCGAGGACGCCGACCCGCGCGGCACCCGCTTCGTCATCACCCTGCCGGTCCAACCCTGACCCTTGGTACCATCTCCCATGCTGCAAGCCCCGCCCGCCGTTCCCGGCATGTCAGAATCCGAAATCGACACGCCGGCACTGCTGATCGATCTCGATGCCCTCGAGGCCAATCTCGACACGATGGCCGCGATCCTTGCGCCCACCGGTGTGCGGTTGCGTGCCCACGCCAAGACGCACAAGTCGCCCGTGATCGCGCACTTGCAGGCGGCGCGCGGCGCCATCGGCCAGTGCGTCCAGAAGGTGGCCGAGGCCGAAGTGCTCGCATGGGGCGGCGTGCGCGACATCCTCGTGAGCAACGAGGTCGTCGGCGCATCGAAGCTGGCGCGCCTGGCAGCCTTGGCGCGCATCGCGACGATCTCGGTCTGTGTCGACGCCGACGAGCAGGTCGCCGCGCTCGAAGCGGCCGCGGCGGGCGCGCGCGTCACGCTGACCGTTCTGGTCGAAATCGACGCCGGCGGTGCGCGCTGTGGTGTTGCGCCCGGTACTGCGGCCGTCGCCCTTGCGCGTCGCGTCGTGGCCTCTCCGCATCTGCGCTTCGGTGGCATTCAGGCCTATCACGGCAGCGCCCAGCACCTGCGCACCGTGGCCGAGCGCCGCGCCGCCATCGCGCACGCCAGCGCCTCGGCGGAGCAGACCGTCGCCCTGTTGCGCGAAGCGGGCATCGCCTGCCCCGTCGTCGCTGGCGGCGGCACCGGCACGTTCGCCTGCGAGATGGCGTCGGGTATCTACAACGAAATCCAGGCGGGCAGCTACATCTTCATGGACGCGGACTATGGGCGGAACCTCGACGAATCCGGCGCGCCCGTCTCGATGTTCCGGCAATCGCTCTTCGTCTTGGCGACCGTGATGAGCGCGGCGCGTCCAGGCGTCGCGGTGCTCGACGCGGGGCACAAGGCCCTGGCCGTCGATTCCGGCCTGCCCCTCGTCTGGCAGCATCCCGAATGGCAGTATATCGATGCTTCCGACGAGCACGGCAAACTCGCGTTCGATCCGAACACGCAAGGCCCGGCACTCGGAAGCAAGCTGCGCCTCGTGCCCGGTCACTGCGACCCGACCGTGGACCGCTACGATTGGTACGTTGGCGTTCGCAGCGGACGGGTCGAGTGCCTCTGGCCGGTCGCCGCACGCGGCGCCTTGACCTGATGGTCCGCAGCGAAAGCGGCGTCAGGCGCCGAGGTGGGCGAGGATGCGGCGGGCGAGGTGGTCCGGGGTCAGCTCGAGTTCCTCGAAGAGTTGCTCGGGCGAACCGTGATCGACAAAACGATCCGGGATGCCGAAGGGCACCACGCGGCCGGGCAGGCCTTCTTCGACCAGCATCTCGTTGACCGCAGAGCCGAAGCCGCCGGCGAGCACGTTGTCCTCGGCCGTGAAGACCGCCTCGTGCGTGGCGACCAGATCGGTCAGCAGAGCCCGGTCCAGCGGCTTGACGAAGCGGGCGTCCACGACCGTCACCGGGTGGCCGAGTTTATTCTCTAGCAGTTCCGCGGTCTTCTCGAACGTGCCGACCATGTTGCCGATGCCAACCAAGGCGACGCGTTGGCCTTGGCGCAGAATCTCGCCGGTGCCGATGGGGATCGCCTGCGGGGCACGCGACGTGTCGAGCCCCTTGGCGGAACCGCGCGGGTAGCGCATGGCGATCGGGCCCGCGGTGTACGCGACACCCGTGGCAGTCATGTCGCGCAGCATCACCTCGTCGCGCGGGGCCATGATGACCATTTCGGGGATCATGCGCATGTACGACAGATCGAAGACGCCGTGATGGGTCGGCCCGTCGGCGCCAACGAGACCGGCGCGGTCGAGCACGAAGAAGACGGGCAGGTGCTGAAGCGCGACATCGTGGATGGCCTGATCGAAAGCGCGCTGCAGAAACGTGGAGTAGATGGCGCACACGGGGCGCAGGCCTTCGGCGGCCATGCCGGCGGCCATGGTGACGGCGCACTCCTCGGCAATGCCAACGTCGTAGAAGCGCTCGGGGAACTCGCGCCCGAAGATGTTGAGTCCCGTCCCCGAATCCATCGCCGCCGTGATGGCGACGATGTGCGGATTCGTGCGGGCCAACTCGGTCAGCGTCGTGCCGAAGACCTTGGTCAGCGCCGGCGGGCCATCCTTCTGGGCCATCACTCCGGTCTCGATCTTCATGTTGGCCGCGGCGTGATAGGCGATCGGATCGTCCTCGGCGAACTTGTAGCCCTTCCCCTTGCGCGTGATGACGTGCAGGCAGATCGGCCCCGGCCAGTCGCGGATCGCCTCCAGCGTCTCGACCATCGTGCCCATGTTGTGCCCGTCGACCGGACCGATGTAGCGGAAGCCCAACTCTTCGAAGAAGATGCCCGGGACGAAGAAACCTTTGACTGCCTCCTCGACGCGATGGGCGTAGTTGATGAAGCTGTCCGGGCTCATCTTCTTGATGAGGTCGACCACCTCGCGGCGCATGCGCGTGTAGAAGGAGGACGTGACCGCCTTGCGGAACATCTCGTGGACGACCCAGACGTTCTTGCCGATCGACATCTCGTTGTCGTTGAAGACGACGAGCATGCGCGTCTTGCGCAGGCCCGCGTTATTGAAGGCCTCGTAGGCCATGCCGCCGGTCATGGCGCCATCGCCGATAACGGCCACGACGCGGTGGTTCTGATCGTGCTGGTCGCGGGCCAAGGCCATGCCGAGGGCGGCCGCGATGGAAGTCGAGGCATGCCCGGCGCCAAAGGCGTCGCACGGGCTCTCGGTGCGCTTCAGGAATCCGGACAGGCCACCGTACTGGCGCACGGTCTCGAAGCGCTCGTTGCGGCCGGTCAGGATTTTCCAGGCATAAGCTTGGTGCCCGACGTCCCAGACGACGCGGTCGGTGGGCACGTCCAAAGTCTTGAGCAGCGCAATGGTCAGGTCGACGGCGCCGAGCGGGGAGCCGAAGTGCCCGCCGTTGCGTGCGATGACGTCGATGATGCGGTGGCGCACGTCGGCGGCGAGCTGCTCGAGTTCGGGCACGGTCAGCGCCTGAACGTCGGCGGGCCCGACGATCTGGTCCAGCAGGCAGGCGGGGGCGGAGTCGGTCTCTTCGGCGGCGTCCACGCCAGCCTGCAACCGCAGGGGACTCAGGCGTTCGGCGTGCGAATGGGACATTCCGGACTCCTCGGGTTGGGGGGCGCCGGTGCGCCCGCGCCCCCATTCTGCGTGCAAGACGCGGGCCGCCCGCCCACGGCGTCAACCCTCATCCGCGTCCTCGAACTCCTCGGTTTCCAGCGTTCCGTCCGCCCGCTCGCGCACGAGCTGGACGCGGCGCTCCAGCACCTCCAGCCGCTCCAGGCATTCGCCTCCCAGACGGCGCCCTTCCTCGTAGAGCTCGATCGACTTCTCGAGCGACACCTCGCCCGACTCCAGCTTCGCGACGATCTCCTCGAGTCGCTCGAGCGACTTCTCCAACGGCAGGGCCTTCTTCTCGGCGTCGGATTTCTTCGCGGCCATCGCCTGCCATCCTTGTCGGATATCCGATTCATCCACAACGACGGGCGATCCTGTCCCGTTTGCACGGGGCGGTCAACTCCAACGCGCGCGCCACCAAGCCTTTCCCTTGCCCGAATTCCCCTCGCGGTCCCAGCCTCCTCTTCGGCTCGCGCGCCGCACCCAACCGCCCGTCGGAGCTTCACCCGCCACGATGATCGTCTTCCACTACCACCGCACCAGCCGCGACTACAACGACGTGGGGCTCTGGGTCTGGAACGCCACCGAGGGACAGGCCTCGATTGCCCATGAGGTGTTCGGCGACACGCCGGACGACTTCGGGGTCGTCTTCCGCATCGACCCGGCAGACTGGCGATGCGGCGGCACCGGCGACTGCCGGCTGGGATTCGTCCCGCGCGTGCGCCAGTCCTGGGAGCACAAGGACGGCCCGGACCGCCTCTGGACGCCGGCCTTGGGCAACGAGGTCTGGCTGGTCGAGGGCGACCCCAAGGTGCATACCAGCCCGCCCGATGTCCGGCCCCGCATCCGCAGAGCCTTCCTCGACGGCCTTGCGCGCGTGGTCCTGGGCCTGTCGCACCCCGTGCTGGTGGACGAACTCACCGGTCTGAAACTGCGCATCGTCTCGCCCGACGGCGCCTGTCCGCCGGTCACCCGGCTGATTCCGTACGACATCGCCAACAACCGCAGTTGGGTCGTCGAAGGGCGGATGGAGGAATCGCTCGGCGCGCGTCCGCGCGTGCTGACGGCGCATCTGGACGGCTACCTGCCCTGCCCGATCGTGCCGCGCGAGATCATGATGGACCCCGAGTTGTTCGGCACCGACGAGCCGCTTGGCGCAATGTACACGCACGAGGCAACCGTCTTCCGCTACTTCTCGCCGCCGGCCAGCGCGCTCGACGTCGTGCTCTACGACGGCCCCACCGGCCCGGCGGGCCGCAAGGAAGTCCCCCTGGAGCGCAAGAGCCACGGCGTTTGGCAGGCCCGCGTTCCGGGCGACCTCGAGGGCAAACACTACATGCTCCGCGTTACCCTGCCCGGCCAGGAGCGCGGCCCCGAGTTCCTCGATCCCTTCGCCCGCAACACGACCGGACTCGACGGCCGAGTTCGCATCACCAACCTGCGTGCCGTCGAACCCGAGGGCTTCCGCCCGCTGCGCCGCCCCACGGTGGTTCGTTCCATCGTCGATGCCGTCATCTACGAGGCCCACGTCCGCGACTTCACGATCTCCAGCGATTCGGGAGTCAATCGCCGCGGCAAGTACCTCGGCTTCGTCGAATCCGGCACCCGCCTGCCGGAGGACTACGACATTACCACCGGCATCGACCACCTCAAGGAACTTGGCGTCACGCACGTCCAACTCCTGCCGGTCCAGTGCTTTGACAACGACGAGTCGGCGCCGGAGTACAATTGGGGCTACATGACGGCGTTCTTCGACTCGCCCGAGGGATGGTATGCCTCGGAGGTGCGTGGCCCGGCGCGCGTTCGCGAACTGAAGCAACTTATCCATGGCCTGCACGAGGCCGGCATCGGCGTGATCCTCGATGTCGTCTACAACCACACCGGCGTGCAGAACACGTTCGAGCAGTTGGTGCCGAACTATTTCCATCGCCAGCGGCCGGACGGCACGCTCTGGAACGGCTCGGGCTGCGGCACCGAGGTGCGCTCCGAGGCCCCGATGGTGCGCAAGTTCATCGTCGATTCCTGCCGCTTCTGGGTCGAGGAGTACGGCGTCGATGGCTTCCGGTTCGACCTGATGGGCCTGATGGATGTCGAAACGTTGCTGGAGATTCGTGAGGACCTGGTGATGGTGCATCCGGGCATCCTGCTCTACGGCGAGCCGTGGGTGGCGGGGCCCAGCGGCGTCCACCACATCACCGACGCCGGCGCGATTCGCGGCACCGGCATTGCCGCTTTCAACGACCGCTATCGCAATGCGCTCAAGGGCGAACCCGACGGCGGCGCGCCGGGCTACGTGCAGAACGGGCACGGTCGCGAGGCGGTCATGCGCGGCATCGCCGGCTCGATCGACGACTGGACCGTCGGGCCGGTCGACACGATCAACTACGCCACCTGTCACGACAACCTGACGCTGTGGGACAAGCTCGCCGTCTCCAGCCACGAGGACGCCCGCGAACGCATCAAGATGCACCTGCTGACCTTCGGCATCCTGGCCGTCTCGCAGGGCGTGCTGTTCCTCCACGGTGGCGAGGAGATGCTGCGCACGAAGAAGGGGCATCACAACTCGTACAACGCCGGCGACGAGTTCAACAAGTTCGTCTGGGCCTGGAAGCGCCGCTATCGCACGGAGGTGGCCTTCCATCAGGGCTTGATCGCCCTGCGCCGCGCGCACCCGTTGTTCCGGCTGCGCACGGCCGCCGAGGTCCGCCGCCGCCTGCGCTTCCACAACGACAGCCTTCCCGCGGCCGAGGCGATCGTCTTCACCCTCGATGGGCGCAGCCTCGGCGGCGAGACATGGAGCGAGGCCGCCGTCCTCATCAACCCCACGCGCGACAACCACGTCTTCGATTTGCCCGGCCGCGGCCAGTGGCACGTCTACGCGCACGGACACGTCGCCGACCTTCAACCGCTCACCGCCGTCGCCGGCCATGTCGAAGTCCCCGGCCGCACCCTCGCCCTGCTCGCCCGCTGATTCTCCGGAGTCCTCGTCGGTCCATGCGCATTCTCTACATCTGCGGCGACCAGGGCATCCCCGTCTTCGGACGCAAGGGAGCCTCGACACACATCCGCGAGATGATCGCCGAGTTCCGCCGCCAGGGGCACGAGGTGGCGCTCGCCGCGCCCGACCTCTCCGGCGACCGGCGGCCCGACGAGGATTTCGCCACCTGCGCGCTTCCCGCGCCGAAGTCGCGCAAGCTCGGGCTTGATGGGCGCTACATGCTGGCCAACTGGCGCGCGCGCGGCGTGCTGGCCCGCTACGCGTCCGAGTTTCGACCCGACGCCATCTACGAGCGCAACGCGCTCTACTTCGACGCCGGTGAGCGCCTTGCCCGTCGCCTTGGCATTCCACGCATCATGGAGATCAACGCGATCCTCTCCATCGAACTGGCGCATCGACTTCACTATCCGAAGCTCGCGCTGCGCCGCGAGACACGCGTCATCGCGAACGCGCCCGCGGTCACCGCGGTGTCGATCACCTTGATTCGCGACCTTGTCGCCCATGGCGTGCCGCGCGACCACATCCGAAAGTTCAGCACCGCCGTCGATCCCCGTATCTTCCGACCCGAGGCCGCCGACCAGAAGAAATGCGCGGGCCTCGGCTGGCCCGAAGACGCCGTCGTGCTCGGCTGGGTTGGTTCGATGAACTCGTACCACCAGCCGGGCTGGTTCATGGACCTGGCGGACAAGCTGCTCGCCGAAGGCCGCCATCCGCGGCTGCGCTTCCTTGTCGTCGGTGGGACGGACGAGCGGCTGGCACGCTACCGCGAGCAACTCGCCGGCTGGACCGAGCGCGGTCTGGGCGCTAAACCGGTCGCGTGCCGCAGCGCGAGATGCCCGGCTGGATCGCCGCAACGTCGGCAGTGCTCGTGCCCGGCGCCGACGCTCCGCAGACGCCGACGAAGATCTTCGAAGCAGGCGCCATCGGACGGCCACTTCTGCTGCCCGCCACCGAACCGATTCGCGATCTGCTCGGCGCGGACAATCCGCTCCTCTTCCCCGCCGGCGACCAACAGGCCTTCGAAGCCCTCGTACGCCGCTTCCTCGACGAACCGGCCACCTTCGAAGAACCCACCCGCCGCCTGCGCGAACTCGTCCTGGCCGAGAACACCTGGGAACACCACGCCCGCGAGCTGGCCCACTGGTTCCGGGACATGGGCGCGCGGTGCTGAGTGCTCTGTCCTACGCCCGCGCCAGCCGGGGACTCCGCAGGACACCCGCCGAAGCGCGCGCCGGATTCCAGCCGCGCAGGTTCCACTGCGTCACCCGGCCGTAGTAGCCCGCGTTCAGCGCCGCGACGTACCGCACGGACTCGATGCCGCGAGGGCGCATCATGTGCCGCGCCAGCCGTCGCGCGATGCGGTCCGGCCGATAGAACTCGCGCGTGAACCAGTCATGGCCCGCCTCAAGCTGCTCGGCCGTCATGCCGGCCGGCTCGAAGACGCAGTTGTGCAGGTCGTAGAGCGACCAGTCGCGATGGCGCAGGCGCGGCCCCATGCGCTCGAACAGCGGCGTGCCGGGCAGCGGCGTCATGATCGAAGTCTGCACGGCATCGATTCCCAACTCCTCGACCGCCTTGAGCGTCGTCTCGAACACGCTTGGGTCGTCCTGGTCGAACCCGAAAACGATTCCCGCCTCCACGCCGATGCCGTGCGCGTGCAGGCAGGCGATGGCGTCGCGGTAGCGCTCCACGCGATTGAAGCGCTTGTGCACGCCGCCGAGCGCCTCCTGCGAGAAGGACTCGATGCCCGAGAAGATACCGAAGCAGCCGGCACGCGCGGCGAGTTCGACGAAGCGTTCGTCATGGCCGATCGACAGCGTGCACTGCGTCACCCAGAGCTTGCGCAGCGGGACGAGGGCCTTGAACAGCTCCTCCGCGTAGGCCCGGTTGCCGGCAAGATGATCGTCCACGAACAGAACAAATCGCCCCGGCAGCGTGGCCACCTCGGCGACGACCTCGCCGACCGGGCGTTGGCGCTGGCCGCTGGGATGGAAGGCGCGGATGGAGCAGAAGTCGCACGTGTGCGGGCAACCGCGCGTCGCCTGCACGGAGTTGATCGTGGCGTACTCGCGGGAGTTGAGGAGATGGCGCGGCGGCCGCTTGAGGCCGGCGAGGTCGGGCAGCGTCGGCGCCTGATACAGTCCGCTCAGGCGACCCGCGGCGGCGTCCTCCAGCACCTGCGCCCAGATTCCCTCGACCTCCCCGCGCACGACGGCGTCCGCCCGGCCGAGCGCCTCGTCCGTGCACAACGACGGGTGCATGCCGCCGAGCACCACCGGGATGCCGCGGGCGCGGAAACGCGCGGCGATCTCGTAGGCGCGCGGTGCCAGCGCCGTCATGCACGTCACCCCGACCAGGTCCGCGTCGGCGTCGAAGGGGACGTCCTCGACCTGTTCGTCGATGATGCGCACCTCGTGCTCGGGGGGCGTTTCGGCGGCGATGGTGAGCAGGCTGAGGAGCGAGAATCGGAACGTGCGGCCGTTGAAGAGGGCGCGGCGGCCCGTGCGGCGCCATTTTCCGGTGGCGGGGGCGATGAGAAGGATGCGCATGGCAGGTCTCCTTGCGGGGTGGGGGGCGACAGGCGCCGCCCGGTTTTGGTAAACGGTCGTTTAGAAAACGGTCGTTGTCAAATGAAAAGTGACCGCCTCCCCCGTCCCCCATCCCGGGCCCCGCCGGGGGGGAACGTTGCGCTTGAGCCCCGCCGTCCACCGGGGGACGCTGCTCCCGGAGGCGGATGGGGTGGTCATGTACCGGGCACAGGGGTGCGTATGTCGTCGATTTCGACCGATGCGGCGGTGATTCCGCGGATGCCGTGCCGGGACCTGCGTCCCGGCGACAGCGTCGATTCGTCCTATCATCTGGCAAGTCTCGAGCGGCGGTCGAAGAAGAACGGCGACCCGTTCTTCTCCCTTGTATTGGGCGATGCCACGGGTTCCGTCAACGCGGTGATGTGGGACAATCACGCCCTGCTGGAGACGGGGGCGATCCAGGCGGATCAGTTTGTGCGCGTCGAGGCTCAGGCGGCCGAGTATCGGGGCAACGTGCAACTGACCCTGCGGCGGATCGAACGGCTGGCCGACGCGGAAGTGAACTTCGCGGACTTCCTGGCGGTGAGTCCGCGCCCGAGGGCCGAGATGGAGCGGGCGCTCGACGAGCTGATCGGGCGCGTGCGCCAGCCCGATTGCCGGCGCCTGCTTGACCGTTTCTTCGGGCACGCGCGCTTTCGCGAGTTGTTCTGCACCGCGCCCGCCGCCGTGAGGATTCACCAAGCCTATGTCGGCGGTCTGCTCGAGCACACACTCAACGTCATGACGAACGCCCTGCGCATGGCGCCGCAGTACGAACCGGTGGACTACGACGTGCTGCTGACCGGCGGGTTGCTGCACGACGTGGGCAAGATTCGCGAGTTCGATTGGAAGCGCGCGATCAGCTACTCCGACGAGGGCCGACTGGTGGGTCACATTGCCATCGGCTGCTCGATGGTGGACAGCGCCATCCGCACGATGCAGCGCGAGTCCGGCGTCGGGTTTCCGGAGCCGCTGCGCTTGCAGATCCTGCATCTGGTGCTCAGCCATCACGGCAAGCTGGAGTACGGCTCGCCGACGTTGCCAAAGACGCGCGAGGCGCTGATCCTGCACTACGCCGACTATGCGGACGCGTACCTGTCGAGCTTCGCGGGCGCGGTGGCGGAAGCGCAGGCCCGGGGGGAACCCTGGACGCCTTACAACAAGATGTTCGAGTCGTACCTGTACGCCGGCGCCCCCGCGGCATCGGCCGATCCCGAATCCGACGCTCCGCCCGTCGGTGCCCCTGCAACGGAGTGATGGCCCCATGACCCCCGATACCCCGGCGAGCGAGATTGACACGGGCGAGAATCGCCGCGAGGTGCGCCTGCCCGTCCTGAGCGACTGCGCGCTCGAACCGCGCACGCCTGCGTGGACGATGCTGCCCGCGCCGCTGTCGGGCACGACGATCAACATCACGGCCAACGGGCTGCGCGTGGTGATCCCCGGCTTCGAGACCGACCGCTACGAGAAGTGGTGTCGCCATATCGACAAGGGCGGCGCGATCGGCGTGACCGCCGAGTTGCGCGACGAGAACGGTCCGATCCGAATCGAGGGCGACATCGTCTGGATCGGCTTCACTCCCGAGGGCGATAACGCGCACGCGCGGCGCGGGGATTGCTCGGTGGGGATCCTGCTGTCGCTCGTCGACGAGCCCACCGCGGCGCGTCTGCGCGCGCTCGGGCAGGGTACATCCTGAGGTTCCGATGTCCGTCTCGTCCAATGCCGACGGTGCTTTCGCCTCCTCGCCTTATCTGCGATCCCGGTGGCGTGCGGCCACGTCGCAGCTTGTCACGCGGGTGCACGTGCATCTGGCCGGCCGCCACACGCTGCGCGCGCAGGGCACCCGCCTCCTCAAGGGCATCGGCGCCGGCGTCGGATATGCCGCGCTGATCGAACCGCGCTGGATCGAGCGCACGCACATCGAGTTCGCCATTCCGGGCCTGCCGGTCGGGCTGGATGGCTATCGCATCGTGCACCTCAGCGACCTGCACCACAACCTCATCGCCGGCCGGGGATTCCTCCAGCGCGTCGTCGAACTCGCCAATGGACTGGACCCCGACCTGGTCGTCGTGACCGGCGACTTCGTCACGCACAATCCCGAGCGGCTCTGGGGCTGCTTCGACATCCTGCGCCACCTGCGCGCACCCGACGGGGTGCTCGCCACCCGGGGGAACCATGACTACCGCTGCTCGCTGGACATGATGGAGCGCGCCTGCGATCGCGCCGGGGTGCGCCTGCTGGAGAATCGACATGTCGTTGTCCGGCCCACCCGCCAGCGCGGATTGCTCCTGACGCCGCGGCGCGAGCCCACCGGGTTGGTGGTCGCCGGCGTGGGCGACTTGCAGGAGGGCCTCGTGGACCCGGCCCGGGCGCTGGGCACCGCGCCGGCCGACCTTCCCCGCATCCTGCTGTCCCATAACCCGTTGGTGGCCGAGTTGATCCGCCCCGAGCACCAAGTTGCCCTCCAACTCAGCGGCCACACGCACGGCGGCCAGGTGCGCCCATTCCGACGTCCGATCGCCCTGTTCAACGGCGGGGCGGCTCAGTACTCCAGCGGCATCGTCGCCGCCCCGCACACGACGGTCTACGTCAGCCGCGGGGTCGGCACCAGCGCCCTGCACGTGCGCTGGAACTGCCGCCCGGAAATCGCCCTGCTGACCCTGCATCCGGCCCCGGAATCTGCCCCCGCCCCCGTTTCTGGACGTGACAGTCGGCCCCCGGCTGTCCCATAACTTGGAGCTGGAAGGCAGCGAATCGCCCCCGGACGGGGCAAGTGGCCTTGCGTCAGGGTGCCCCGATGGGGCAGAAGACCTTGGCACACGGGAGCATGAAACATGGAACCCGAAGGGCGCCACGGGCAGCCAGCACGGGCCATGGTGTATGAAATCGGCGACAATCGGATAGCGAAAGGATTACGGATCATGAGGCGTTCGGACAAGCGGCGTTCTGGCTGGAGCCACCCTTTGGTGGCGAGCATCCTGGCGGTGGGCCTGTGCGCCACGACCGTCTGGGCCCCGGCCGCCATCCCGCAGGAATTCTCCTACCAGGCCTACCTGACCGACCCGATCGGCCAGCCCATCACCGCCACCAGCGTCGACGTGGACGTCTCGTTCTGGGATGCCCCCGTGGCCGGCACCCAGCTTGGCACGACACAGTCCTTCAGCGGGCTGAATCTGCTGAATTCTCGTGGCTTCGTGAACCTGACCGTGCCGACCGCCAGCCTGGCCGTCGGCGACCTCAACAACGACGTCTACATCGAGATCACCATCGACAGCGGGGGAGGCCCCGAAACGTTGGCCCCGCGCCAGAAGATCGTCCCCGCCCCAACGGCGCTCAATGCTGACCGGCTTGACGGCCTCGACAGCTCCGCCTTCGTCACCCTTGCCGGTGCGCAGACCATCGCCGGCGCCAAGACCTTCACGGCGATTCAGCGCGTCGACGCCACAGGCGTCAGCACCTCTGCCAGCGGCACGACCGGTGCCGCGTTTAGCGTCATCGGCACGAACCACGCCGACGCCTGGCGCGCGATCGGAACGCGCGGAGCCATCACGCAGACCGGCACCGCGGAGCCAGGCGGTGCACCGCCGGCTCCGTTGACCAGTCGTCAGATTCAGGGCGTCGTCGGCGTGGCCAACGGTCAGGGTGGCGTGAACACGACGCTCGCCGGCGGCTACTTCATCGGCAAACTTCTCAGCAGTTCGACGACCGGCGCGCTGTTGATCACCGGCGTCAGCGCCGACGCCGAGGCCGAGAGCGGCGCGACGCTGACCGCGGCGCAGACGCTCATCGGTGGACGCTTCGGAGTCGACAACTCGACGACCGGCGCGGCGACGACCATTGGTGCGTTCGCCGCCTCACTCAGCGCGGGCCCGACCCTTGGCCCGGCCACCGGTCTTGTCGGCATCGGCGGCGGCTCGGTTTCTGCCAACGTCGGTGTCCTTGCGGCCGCCAACGCCGATCCATTCGCCCTGCCCGGACTGATCGCGCCGAACCTCAGCGCGGCCGGCACCGGCCTCTACGCCTTCAACAACATCCCGACCGGTGTGGCGTTGCTGGCCGACAAGGGCGGCGCCGCCGGCAACGCCCTCGTGGCCATCGGCCCGTCGGCCCTCCAAGGCGACGTCGCCATCACGGGCAAGGCCACGCAGAGCGTCCTGACGCCGACCGCGCCCGGCGATCTGGCGACGAAGAGCTACGTCGACAGCGCCTTTGGCAACGTGACGCGCACCTGGTGGGTGGTGCCCGCCGGATCCGGGTCCGCCACGCCGGACGGCTCGCTCGCGCACCCGTACGACAACCTGCTGACGGCCTATGCCGACGCCAAGACCATCGGCGGCAGCTTCTTCAATCGCGTCGCCATCATCCTGACGCCGGGCCAGCACTCGATCGCCGGCCAGCTTGTCATGGATACCGTCGGCGTCGACATCGTTGGCTTCGGCGCTCTGACGACGCATCTGAACGTCGCGGCCGATCCGGGCATCCTGATTACGGCGCCCACCTCCGGCGCGACGATCGCGAACCTGAATATCAACGGCTCGGCCGCACCGGCCACCAACGTGCTGGTCGACATCCAAGGCGGCGCACGTCTGCGCGACGTCGCGCTGCGGCGCTCGGGCACGGCGGGCACGCTGCTGAACGTGGCGCTGCCGGCCACGCAGACCGCCTCGCTCAATGGATTCGAAATCCTGGGCAACGTGACGATCTCCTCCTATGGCGCGCAGACCGCGTTCTCGCGGGGCTACGTGACGGGCACGATCACGTCGACCGGCACGAGCGCCACGACGGAGTTCCTCGGCTTGAGCGATATCAGCGGCCTCGGCGGCCTGTCCTTCGCCCCGGCCACGTTCGGCATTCTGGGCATGAGCAACGTCGCCCAGTGCTTTGCTCTGTCGGTCAACTCGGGCACGGTGCTGCGGGCCTCGACCAGCAATTTCGCGACCGCGGCGGGCGTGCCGCTGGCGATCGGCGACCCGGCGGCCGGCTCCGCAGTGGTCAACTGCACCGGTGACACCAGCGGATGGACCGGCGTGCTGGCGGCCTCCGGCGGCAACATCCCGACACTCTACACGGCCTTCACGTTGAAGTAAGCCGCGGCAAGGCTTGTGGCTCGAAAGACGATGCGCCCCGTGCTTCCGGCACGGGGCGCATCGCGCGTTCAGCGGCAGTTGTCAGGATCAGTCGTACGCCTGCCAGGTGGCCGGCGTCATGCCCGCGATGCTGCCAAGGCTGAAGACGGTGACGCAGGAGGTGGGGGCGCTGCTGCGCCCGTACTGGGTCACGAGCAGGAACTGCTCGCTGCCGACGGTGGCAACGGTGACGTCGGCCGGGAACTCGATCTCGACGTGCGTGATCTCGACCGGCGTGGCGGGCGCCACGGTCGCCGCGGTTGTTGGAATGCGCAGAATCTTTCCGCTCTCGCGCAGGCAGAGCAGCACCGACTCGACACCATCGATCGTGCCGACCGCAATGCCCTGGGCCGAACCGCTGTTCGCGACGGTCGTGGTGAACCAGTTCGCCTCGTTGCTGTTGCCGGCCAGCACGAAGTCGCTGCCGGTGTCGATGATCCGATGGATCGAGACCTCGGTGCCGTCGCCAACCCACTTGTTGTTGCGGCTGACGTAGATCGTTCCGGCGGCATCGACAGCCAGGTCGCGCGAGGCGCCCGGCGCCGGGCCTCCGTAGAAGGACGCCGTCGCGAAGTCGCCGTTGGGCGCAAACCAGTAGTTCGAGCCCGCCTGGAACTGCATGACCAGGTTGTTTGGACCGTACCATGCGGCGCCTGCGTGCCGGAACGGGGTCGTCTCGCCGGTGGGAATCACGCCGGCGCTGTTGCCGAGGATCGTGCCGGTGTCGGTGTCGATGATGATCGCTGCGCCGCCGTTCGTTCCGTCGAACGTGTCGCCGGCGACGACGAGGCGATTCGGCGCCTTGAAGTCCGCGGTGAACAGGCCGGTGTCGGTGATCCATGCGATGGGACCGGCCGGCGTGTCGGTCGCGTTCGTCGTCGTCAGGACCGAGGCGACGGGCGTTCCGCCGTTGAAGCCCGCGATCTTGAGCACGCGCCGCTGTGAGAACCCGGCGACGTAGGCATTGCCGGAGCCATCGGCCGTGATGCCGACCGGCGTGACTTCCAAGCCGCCGGTGTCGATGTGGCCGACGAACGTCAGCGTCTGCGCCGACGCCCCCACGGAAAGTGCGGTCGAAAGAAGTGTGGCGATGGTGAAATGGGAAACCCGCATGCGAAGTCCCTCCTGTGAATGAGACTGCCACGATCTCAGGTGGCGGGCAGCGGTTTGTCAAGGCGATTTAGCAAAACGGTTTACTTTATTCCAATAGGGGCGTGAAAACGCACCCACGCCGGCACGCCAGCACTCACGCCGCCGCCGTGGCGGTCAGTTCTCTTCGTCCGCGTCGTTTGGCTCGTGGGCGGTGGGGGGCGCGGCGGGCGCGCTTCCGTTGTCTCCCAGATAGTTGGCGAGGCGGCGCGTGTGATAGGCCACGACGTCGAGCCATCGGATGGCGTCGAGCAACTCGAGCGTGTGGGCCGGCGACGCGGCCCCCGCGGCGGTGCCCTCGAGGATGGTCGGGCGCTGTTGGCGCCGCAGTTCCGCGAGCTCGTCGGCCATCGTGTCGAGGCGCGTGCGCCAGTCCGGCGTCTCGCGCCCGCCCAGTCCCGCCGAGCCGAGCGCCAGAATCTCGCGTCCGAGCTTCAGCGCCGGCAGCAGCCGCGGATCGTCGAAGACGTGCCGCAGGCTGGCGGGGGGATTCAGGCGTTTGTGCAGCCGGGCAAGGTGGTCGATGGCGTGCATCTGGGACACGCGGATCTGGGAGAGCGGTTCATGGTCGCCGTAGCCGGGAACGCGGGCGAAGAATTGCTGGATCTGCTCGAGCGCACGCCGCAGCTCCTCAATGCCCGCCTCGTCGGGTTCCTTGCGCGGGTCGCCCAGCGTGGCGTGCAGGCTGTCGAGCACCTGTCCGGCGGTGCCGGCCAGCGCGCGTCGGGTCGCCTCGAGCGCAACGGCCGGCGTTTGCAGCAGCGTGTCGTCGAGGTGGCGCGTGAGTTCGGGCCCTTCGTCCGGCAGCGCGCGTTCGATCAGGCCGGCGAAGCGCGTCGCAAACGGCAGGAAGATCAGAACGCCGACGGCGATGAATGAAGTGTGGAAGGCGGCCAGACTCATCGCACCCGGATCGAGCCCAAGATGGTGCTGCGCCCAGACGATGCCGCGCAGGAACAGCGGCAGCAGGCCGACGGCGATGATGCCCGTGGCAAGATTGAACGACACGTGGGCGAGAGCGGTGCGCTTGGCGGGGACGCTGCCGCCGATGGCGGCAAGCGCGCCGGTGACCGTCGTGCCGATCGCCGCGCCGATGACGAGTGAGGCGGCCTGCTCGAAGCTGATCGTGCCGGTGTGCAGCGCGGTGAGCGTCGTGGCCACAGCCGCGCTCGATGACTGCATCACGACAGTCAGCACGATCCCCAGGATCATCGCCAGCAGATGGCCGACGAGCCCCCCCGCGGGCAGGGCCGAAAGGTTGAGCACGCCCGACAGTCCGCGCATGGCCTCCTGCAAAGTCTCGATCCCGATGAAGATCAGGCCGAACC
This sequence comes from Candidatus Sumerlaeia bacterium, assembly GCA_019634695.1. Classification (GTDB taxonomy): domain Bacteria; phylum Sumerlaeota; class Sumerlaeia; order SLMS01; family JAHLLQ01; genus JAHCAW01. Next base: position 24,133 of record JAHCAW010000010.1, on the reverse strand, counting down.
CGGCAAGCGCCATCCCGAACGACCGCCAACGGCCCCGCGCCAGCAGCCGCATGAAGGCCCCGATCCCCACCAGCGGCAGCGCGTAGAAGCCGACACTGACCTTCAGCCCTAGCCCCGCCACCACCCAGCCCGTGCTCGTCGTTCCCAGGCTCGCGCCCATGACGACACCGACGGCCTGCGGGAAGCTGAGCAGCCCGGCGCTGACGAAGCCGATCACCGTCACCGTCGTCGCGCTCGAAGACTGCACGAGCGCCGTCACCAGCGTCCCCGAGCCAAACGCCTTCCACGGCGTGCCGGTAAACCGGACAAGCGCCCGACGCAACGAGTCGCCGGCAAACGCCTTCAGTCCATCGGTCATCAGCACCATCCCCATCAGGAACAGGCCAATGCCGCCGACAAGCTTGAAGATCAGGGCTGTCATAGGAGGGACGACTCCGGGAAACGGGCCAAGTGCCCGGGCAGGGTTCGCTGGAGGCTCGCCGGGATCGCGGGCGGGAATCGAGTGGAAATGGTACGATGACCGGCGTCTGGGTGCTCCCACAGGCGTCTTTGGGGCCCGTCGCCATCCTTCAATTCAGCGGAAAACGGGGTTGACAGGGGGCGTTTATGCGCCGTATTAGCGCGCTATTAGCGCTGCAATACAGCGCTATTTTTCGCCGGAGCAAGCCGATGGCAAGCTACGAGTCGATGTCGGGGGAGTTGATTGAGGAACGCCTGAGCCTTTTGGCGGGCGCGCTGCTGGTGCAGGGATCGCCTCGATACGAACTCGTTGTCTGCGGGGGTTCTGCTCTGGCTGTGTTGGGTCTGCATGCTCGTACGACGCGGGATGTGGATGTACTGGCCCTGATGAATCCGGACACTCGTCGGTTGGAGAGACCCGATCCGATTCCGATGCCCTTGGCGGTCGCTGCCGCGACGGTGGCCAGGAGGGCTTCACTCCCTGCGAACTGGCTGAACAATGGGCCAAGCAGCGGCGAAGGCGGGCTGTTCCAGATGGGGCTACCGGAAGGCATCGAGGAACGCCTGACGACACGCGAGTACGGCGAGAGGCTCGCGGTCCACTTCGTGTCCAGATTCGACCAGATCCACTTCAAGCTCTACGCCGCAATCGACCAGCAAGGGAGTTATCATACGGCGGACTTGCGTAAGCGTCCCGCCTGCCCCATGTTGACCTGGGGCTCGTTTCGGCCTGATGTGGCGGCTTTCCATTCCTTTCGGGAGAGCGGTCCTGATGGTTGCGAAGCGCGAAGCGATGTGGTTGGAACGCAGGGCGTTGGTCGGGCGGTGGGAGCGCAGCGGGTTGTCGATGGCCGAGTTTTGCCGCCGCGAGCGCGTCGGGTACGCGGCGTTCGTGTCGTGGAAGAGGCGGTTCTCTGACGGTGGCCAGGAGGCGGCGGGGTTTGCCGAGTTGGTGGTTGCGTCGGCGACGGGCGAATCGACACGCGACGCGCGGACGCAGGAGGCCGTGCTCGAGGTCGAGCTGGCGGACGGCGCGCGGGTGCGGGTGTTCGCGCGCGCCGATGCGGTGCTGGTGCGCGCGGCGGTCGAGGCGGTGCGCGCATGCTGACGCTCTCGCCCTCGATCCGAATCTTCGTCTGCCTGGCGCCGGCGGACATGCGCAAATCGCTCGACGGGCTGTCGGCGATGGTGGCGGGCGCGATGGGCGAGGACCCGCTGTCGGGCCATCTGTTCCTGTTTCGCAACCGCGCGGGCGACCGGCTGAAGGTGCTCTACTGGGACCGCAACGGCTATGCGCTGTGGTACAAGCGCCTGGAGAAGGGGCGCTTCTCGTTCCCGAAGCGGACGGACGGCAGGGTCGCGATCGACGCGGCGACGTTCCAACTGCTGATCGGCGGTCTGTCGCTCGACCGCGTGTGGAATCGCCAATAGATTTTCTCTGGCAATGCCCTTTGTTGTTGCAGCCGCTCAGCTGGTCGCGAAAGACTCGGTTCATCGTCGCGCAACGGATGAACCGAGTGACCCCCGAGCTTCTCCTCGCCCAGCTTGAATCCGAGAAGGCCGCCCGCGCGGAGGCGGAGAAGCTCGTCGCCGAGCAGGCCGAGCAGATCGCGCATCTGGCCGCACAGGTCGCCTGGTTTCGTCGCCACGTGTTCGGGAGCACGTCGGAGAAGAACGTTCTGCCGCCGCCGCCGGACTCGCCGCAGCTCGACATCTTCGGCAATCAGGGCGAGGCCACGCCGGGAGAGATCAGGGAAGAGACGGCCGAGCCGAAGAAGGAGCAAGCGCGCAAGGCGAAGCCCCGCCGGCCGCTTCCGAAGGACCTGCCGCGTCACGTCGTCATGCACGATCTGGCCGAGGAGCAGAAGCGCTGCGCGTGCTGCGGCAAGGTGATGTGCCGGATCGGCGAGGACGTCACCGAGAAACTGCAACTCGTCCCGGCGAAATTGTATATTGAGCAACACGTGCGGCCGCGCTACGCATGCGGCGCGTGCAAGGACGCTGTCGCCCAGGCACCGCTGCCCGCGTTCCCGATCCCGCGGGCCACGGCCGGCGCGTCGCTGCTGGCGTTCCTCTTGCTCTCGAAGTATGCCGACCACACGCCGCTATGCCGCATGGAGCGCACCTTCGCGCGCCATGGCATCGACCTGCCGCGCCGCAAGACGTCGGCCTGGATGATGGAGCTTTCGGGACTTTGCAAGCCGCTCGTCGCCCTGATGCAGCGCCGCATCGTCGAGCGCAGCGCCGTCGTCGGCGCCGACGAGACGCCGATCCAGATGCTCGATCCGCAGGGCGGAAGGAGAAAGACGAAAACCTGTTTTCTCTGGCAGTATCGTGGCGACGAGCAGGCGCCCTACACGGTGTTCGACTTCCGGGAGGGGCGCGGGCGCGACGGACCGCGCGAGGTGCTGCGCGACTTCCGCGGCATCCTGCAGTGCGACGCCTACGCCGTCTACCAAAGCCTGAGGACCGCCGAGGGGCTGGCCTTCACGCAGGCCGGCTGCTGGGCGCACGCGCGGCGCAAGTTCGTCGAGGCGCACGACGGCGGCGACCGGCGCGCCGAAACGGCCATTGCAATCATCGGCGAACTCTACGCCGTCGAGAAGCACGCGCGCGAGCAACGCGCAACCGATCCGGACTTCGACGACGCCGCGCTCGCACGCCTGCGCCAGGAACGCAGCGTCCCCGCGCTCGCCCGTCTTCGGGAATGGATGGACGGGCACCTCGCCGTCCTGCCGAAATCGCCATTGGGCAAAGCCATCGGCTACACGCTTGACAACTGGGCGATGCTGACGCTCTACGCCGCCGACGGCCGCGTGCCGATCGACAACAACGCCGTCGAACGCTCGATCCGCCCCGTCGCGCTCGGGCGCAAGAACTGGCTCTTCGCCGGCAGCGAACGAGGCGGCCAGGCCGCGGCGCTCTTCTTCTCGCTCATCGCCTCCGCCCGCCGCGCCGACCTCAACCTATGGGACTACACCACCGACCTGCTCACGCGCCTGCCCTCCCACCCCGTAAACCGCCTCGACGATCTCCTGCCCGACAACTGGCCCCCCCACACCCCTTGACCCCCACCGCAAGCCCCGCCTGAATGGGTCAGACGGGACGGTTACGGACTTGCTGCATTTGAACCCAACGGCCGAGGAAATCCAGGTCGCCTTGAAGTGGGTATTCAGCCACGACCCCTCTCCAGGTTTCAGGCAGTTGGCCGCAGTGTTTCTGAGAAAGGTCGGCTTCGCCGATGTCACTGAAGGACTTTGAAATCGAGCTGACCAACGGGATTCTTGATCTGCTATGGCGGCAGTGGTGCGCGCTGGGCGTCCCCGGCAATGTTCCGGAGCGTCTGGAGGGGCACATCCTCGACCCGGAGGCCTTGTTGGCAGCGACGATGGAATTCGGCCGCCGGGACGCGCGCCTCTTTGACGAGGTGCTGGACTGGCTCTTGATCAACGGCGACTTGATTAACGTCACGCGTTTGAAGTCCATTTCGAGGAACCATCGTTTTGGAACGTCCAACATCCTGTCGGCAGTTGGCGAGTTTGTCGTCGGCAGCAAGAGAACGTTCATAGGCTGGCGCACGATGGTCGATCGCAAGCCAGCCCGAGCGGAACCGCTGGTGCTGTTCAGGGATCCTTGCGGTGACGCGCTGCCCGCTCCTCGGGACCCGGATCCCCTGTTCGAGAAGTTCGGCCTCCTCAGGGAGCGAATAGCCTTGAAGGGGCATGGGCTGCCCTTCCCGCAGTCAGGAAGTCCCGCAGCCATCCTGAGGTTGCGCGCCCTGTTCGGCGTAACGTCGCGATGCGAACTTTGCTGCCTGCTGGCGGCGCGGACCAGTCTTTCCGGCACGGAGGCGGCATGGGCGGCGGGCTACTCACCACGGGCCGCGCAGGCCGCACTTGCGGACATGAGTCGCTCGGGCATCCTGCGAGCCCAACCTCTCGGAAAGGAGATTCGCTACTCCATGGCTTCGGGCAGCTTGGGAGGGCTGCTGCCGGCTGGTCCATTCCACTACTTGCCGGCAGCGACTCTCTACGATGCACTGCGCACGGTTCTCGTAACAGTCCGCCAATGTCGGCATCATTCCGCATCCGAAACACTAACGTCGGCGATTCTGCTCGAGAATCTCCAACCCATTGTCGTTGCAGCCACCCGCGCCGGCTATCCGCAGCTCCTGTCGGCTACTGTCCGGGCGACCGGCGACGGATTCCTCGAGGCCCTGCGGCGCGACACGCAGGAGATCCTCGACTTGTGGCGCCCTGTCGCGGCGACCCGAAGCGCGCGCTAGGCGCGGCGCGAAGCTCCCCCTTGCCGCCCGCGGCGCCCCGGGCGTACCGTTCCCCCCCGCGTGGAGGACGCCCGCCGTGTCGCTCGAACCTGTCTGCTCGCCCGCCCCGCCGTCGCCCGTCTACGGGCCGGTGCGCTCGTGGCGTTACGGGCGCTCGCTTGGCGTGGACCTGCTCTTTCAGGACTCCATCTGCTCGTTCGACTGCGTCTATTGCCAGTTGGGGCGGATCAACCGGGTGGTCGATCGGCAGGAGGTGTTCGTCCCGACGGCCCGGGTGCTGGACGCGCTCGGGCGCGTCGCCATGGACGAGGTCGATTGGGTGACATTCAGCGGCAACGGCGAGCCGACGCTGGCGCTGAACATCGGCGAGGTGCTCGAGGCCGTGCGCGAGCGCCACGGCAAGCCAACGCTGGTGCTGACGAACTCGACGTGGCTCTTCGATGCCGCCACGCGCGCGCGCCTGCGGTCCGCCGCGGTGATCGACTGCAAGCTCGACGCGGCCACCGACGCCACGCTGCGACGGGTGAACCGGCCCGCGCCGGGCATCACGCTGGAGCGCATCATCACGGGCATTCAGGCGATGCGCCGCGAGCCGGGCTTTGCCGGCAAACTGGCGCTCCAGTGCATGTTCCTGCCCGCCACGGTGGGGGAGGCCCGGGCGCTGGCCGACCTGATTGCCCGCATCGGGCCCGACGAGGTGCAACTCAACACGCCCCGCCGGCCGAAGCCCCGCGCCTGGGAGGTGGCCAATCGCGCCGGGGTGCGCGACGGCGAGCAGGAGGGCCTCGTCCGTCTGGCCACGATCACGCGCGAGCAAGCCGCCGAAATCGAGGGCGTCCTGCGCGAGCGCACCGACGTGCCGATTCTGTCGGTCTACTGAGGAACCGCCCCGTCCGCCGGAAACCGGTCTTGCGCCCGGCGCCGGTGCCCGGCAGGGATTGCCGCAATGCCGCACCCGGCCGGAAAGCGAGGACTCCCCATGCGTTGGGCCCACCTGATCCGACTCTTCCCGCTCGCCCTCGTGGGCCTCGTTCTCACGGGCTGCGCCTGGCGCAAGGACGACCGCTGCTACCTGTCGATGGACCGCTACCGCGACGTGCGCACCGTCTACCTCGAGACCGGCAGCATGCAGCGCGTCGAGCAGGTGATGGAGGACGAGCGCTGGTCGACCTGTGAGCGCAACCAGCTCCGGTATCTGCTGCGCAAGGACCTGTTCCTGGACGACGCGCCCGGCGCCACCGCCCGCTAGAGGCCTCGGTTCCCATGGCCTGGGCCCCCCGGCTGTCGCACCTGATCAAGATCCTGCTGCGCCGGCGCGACCCCGCCGCCGCCGAGGGGCTCTTCCTCGAAGGCAGCATCGAGTTCGAAAACGGCGACGCCGAAACCGCCCGCCTCATGTTTCTCTACGGCACAAGGCTCGATCCCGACATGGCCGGCAACTTCTACAATCTGGCCGTGGCGACGGAGAAGCTGGACGGCAACAGCCCGCGCACCCTCGCCGCATGGGAGGCCTATCTGGCCGCCGCCGAGCGCGACCCCCGCCAGCCGCAGGAGACCCGCAACAAGGTCCGCGAGCACGTGCGCACCCTGAAGGCGGACCCGCGCACGTGAACGATCACCTGCCGACAGAGGCCCTGCCCGCCCCCGCCCGCCTGAGCGGCTTCGTGCGTCTGCTGCGCATCCTGGCGCTTCTGCCGCTGATCTTCTGCGTTCTCGTGTTCCTCTCCGGCGGCACACCGCAGAGTCGCACGCTCTACACGCTCGCCCTCCTGCTCGGCGTCATGAATCCGGTCTGGAGCCTCTACGCGCTGGCGCTGCTCGGCGGTCTCTACCTGAACAGCTCCGGGTCGTTCTACCTGAACACGCTCGTGGACGCGCTGGCGATCGGCGCGCTGATGGGCGAGCTGCGCCTGCTTGGACGGGTGGACCGCGAGTTCCTGCTCGATCCGCATCTGTTGCGCGGCGCCGATCCGCTGGCGCCCGACGTGGGCCAGCGCCTGCGGGTTGGCTGGGGCGCTTGGCCAGCCGTCGGGATTGGTGTCGTGCTGCTCGTCTGGGCGGCCGCCGTGCCCAGCTTCATCTACTCGGTCTTCGAGGAGACGAACGACTTCGGAGTCTCGTGGCTGCGCTACACGACGCACAAGATGCTTTGGGGCTGGGAGTCGGACGTGCAGTTCGGCCTGCGCGCGGCGTGCAACTGGACCGTCGGCATGGGCTTGCTGGCCGTGGCGGCGCGGCGCGCGACGGCGTTCCGTGTGGCGCGCTTCTTCAAGCTCGGCGCGATCGGGCTGCTGGCGTGCTGCGCGGCGGGACTGCTCGAGGTCGCATGCCAGAAGATGGGCGTGCGCTGGTTCGCGCTGACCGAGCTGCGCGCGGTGAATCTGCACCCTTGGCAGGCCGGACGCTTTCAAGCCACGGCCGGGCACGCGGGATGGTTCGGCCAGTGGATTCTCGTCTTCTGGCCCGGCGTGATTCTGCTCGGGATGGACGGAGGCTGGCGCCGGCGCGTGCTGGCCGGCGCGGCGCTGCTGCTGGTGCTCTTCTGTCTGATCCTCACGGGGGCGCGCGCGGCATGGCTCGGCATGCTGGCTGCCGCGGGGGCTCTCGGGTTCTTCCTGATGATGGCGCGTCTGGTGCGCATGCGCACGTTGTTGATCGGACTGCTGGCGGGCGCGGGCGTGCTCGTCGTACTTGGGGCGCTGGCCTATCTGGCCGGCGGTGAGGTCCTCGGCGAGCGCATGCTGCGCACGCTCAATTTCTCCGGGCGCGAAAACTACTTCAGCAGCGGCGCCATCATGCTGCGCCAGTTCCCGTTCGGCATCGGTCTCGGCCAGCACTTCATCCAGTATCACACCTGGTTCACCAACGTCACCTATCTCTACTTCCAGCACGACCACGTCACGGCGCACAACTTCCTGCTGCACCTGTTGATCGAGAACGGTCCGTTTCTGCCGCTGGTGCTGTTCGGTGGGCTGACGTTCCTGTTCGCGGAGTTCCTGCGCGCCTGGCCGGCGCTCAGCCTGGAGCATCGCATCCTCGCCCTGCTGCCCGCATTGGTGCTCGTCGGCCTGATGGCCGACGGCGTGGCGCAGTACTTCTTCTACATTCGCGTGATCGAGTACAGCTTCTGGATCGTCGCGGGACTGGGGCTGGGGTTGTACCGGCGGTACGTTCCCCGGCCGGACACGGCCCGCGGCGCGTGGGCCATGCGCGGCGTGCTTGTCGGCACAGGTGTCGGCGCGATGCTCATCGCCTCCGCGCACTTCCAGCGCCCGCTCGTCGATGCGTATCCGCGCATCTGGGACGTCGCGTGCGATTCGGAAACCGGCAACTGCTTCAACGCGCGTTGGACGGCGAAGTCGGCGCGCTTCCCCATCGAGCCCAACGCCGTTGCCGTCCAGTTCACGCTTTATCGCCGAGGGCTGCCCGCGCACGTCACGATCACCTGGCCCGACGGCGAACGCCAGACGCTCGACATGCACGCCGAGGCATGGGTGCCCCTGAAGAAGGACCTCGAACCCATCGACCACTACCCGGGCCGCTTCGAAACACGCCGCTGGGTGCGCATCGACACCGACGTCACCTACACGCCCGCGCGCTGGGAATCCGACACGCTCGACAAACGCCCCCTCGGCGTCTACATCAACGAACTCTTCGTCTGGTTCCCCTGGCACCTGCCGCCGCCCGAGTGAGGCGGAGTCGCGCCGCGTGGACATAGGATCCGACCGCTGAACGCTCCGCTACGTCTGCCACGGCTCCGAGGATGGTGTTCTGTACCCCGAGCGCAAGCGAGGCGGCATCTCCACGCCCACTCGCTGAACCCCGTCACCACCAACCACTGCCCGCGGGTCAAGGCGACGGATTCCGATTGCACGCGCGCTAACAATCCGGCAGTCATCTGATCGAATCGGAGGGGTGCAAGACGATGCGTACCTCACACATCCCAATTCCAAGGCAAGCTCAGCCGCGCACTTGCGCCCGAAGCAACTGGCAGAGCAGAGCTTCGGCATGGTTCCTCCTATGGGTACTTCTGGTTGTTGTGGCGCCGATCAGCAGCGAACCGGCGGACGACGATTGGTATGATACCAGCTTCCTGATCAAGGCCCTGAGCAACTGTGTTTCGCCCTCTGATTCCACGGATCAGAAGCCGCAATCCGAGCCAGGTTCCAGAGCCCCACTGTTGCAGTATCTGCTTGGGGAGATAACGGAATCCGAGGCTGAGGGCCTGTACGAAACGGATTTGTTTTGGACGAGACGCATGGAGTGGGATCCAAGGGTGTCCGGGGGACGACTCCCTTGGCGTTTGGCCCCGAGGCGTTCCTTCGACTCGCCCAGGACGCCACAGGTCACGTTGAAGGATGCATTATCAAGAACGTTCAGCATACAGTTGGACGCCAGACAAGTTGAGACCGCTCTAACCACTTGCATCGAATTGGCACCCGCCGAAGTCGACTCCTTCGCCCTATCCACAGGTACGAGCAACGACATTGTTGCTGTCTGGGCCATAACGTCTGGCGAGCCGAGCTCTTGGTGCGGAATCCGTTTTGACCCTGCATTTCAGACTGATGCATATACCTTTTTTGTCGTACACATGGTTCAGGCAGACCTCTCCTCGGTCTTGATGCTCATCAGACTGGCGCGAACCTCTGCAGGCCTGAGCGATGCAGAAGGCGATCTGGCATCGGGTCAGTCAGCGGCTTCTCCAAACGATGTCGCGTGCCCGGCGGAGAAGAATCCGGATGTTCGGGTGTGGATCCTTAGTGGGGGATAAGTTTGACCGATGCTTGTGTTCAGGTGGGGAGCTGCTACCCGGCGAAGTCTCACCGGCTTCAATCAGCTGTCGCCTCGCCTCCGACTGCAGTTGTCACCGAGCACAGAGACCATCGAGCCGCCTGCGGCAAAGGCAGCTGCCACCCAGAATAGCACGCCAGCGACGGGTGACGTACACGATCATGCTTGAAGAGTTCGGTAAGCGCCTGCTGGTGCACGACGGGGTTGGCTGGATGCTGCTGAACGCGGCTATCCTGACGGCTTGTCTTGCAGGCGTAGCCTGTGTTCTGGCGGCAGTTGGACTCGGCGTCTCCTGTGGAATGCACCGAGCTGCCCTCATGTTTGGTGTGCTGATGCTGATCCAGTTGGGCTGCCAGAGGCTGCGCCTTCCCGTGTACTCGAGGCTGGGCCTGGAGAGCATCCTCACTGCCGCGGCCTTCGTGCCCGTCTTTCTGGCCTGATACGGATTCGGAGAATCAGCACCAGTCCCAAGGCGAATCGCCGCGTGCCGAGCAACACTTCTATCGGCTGCCGCCACCGCAAGCTGGGATCGGACTCTGCTTCCTCTTCTCCGATACCGCATTAGTCGGCCACGGCGGCAGCCACGCCCCGCGCGAACATCTGCCGCCGCCCGAGTAGCGCGGCCGGCTCAGCCCGCCAGCAGCGACCGCAGCGTCAGCCAGATTCCGACCAGAAGGAAGATCACGCCCGTAACGCGCCGCGCCCACAGCTCGAAGGCGCTCACCCGCTTGAACGCCGAGCCAAGGCCCTTCGCACCCACTGCGATCACAAGCCCGAACGCCAGCACCGGCAACGCTGTCCCGATTCCATAAAGGGAGGGAAGGAGCACGGGCGATTCGTTGCGCAACGCCAGCGGCAGCAGGCTGCCGAAGAAGAGAGCCGCCGACGTCGGGCAGAACGAGAGCGCAAACACGATCCCCAACAAACCTGCTCCCCAGACACCCATGCGATCCGCCTGAGCCTGCAGGCGTTGACCCCACTTGGTCCCCGAACCGATCGTCGGCAGCGTCAGCAGCTCCAGCAGAAACATACCCACGACAACCAGCAGTGGCCCCATCAGCATGGTCATGTACTTCTGCAGGAAGTGCGAAACGTCGGCCATTGCCAGCAGGCTGGCCGACAGCACGACGCCCAGTGCCAGATAGGTCAGCGTGCGACCAGCCGTGTACAGCAGCCCGGACGCCACGGCCAACCGCGTCTTCTCCACACGACGCGAGATGTACGAAACCGCCGCAATATTGGTGGCAAGCGGGCATGGGCTGATCGATGTCAGCACTCCCAGCCACATCGCCATGCCCGCTGCCAGCAGCCAGTCGTTCATGACGCTCCACCGGACTTCAGAAAATCGGCGGTGCGTTCCACGACGAACTGTTCGAACGCGGCGGGACCGTCGTGCACCTTCATCCACACGTCGTGCAGATTCTGCCAGCGCACCACGGTGCCTTCGTGCTGCTCAACAAGCACCACAGACTGAAACGCCAAATCGAAGTCGCGACGGAAGTGTTCGTTCGCCGGTTGATCGTAGTTCACTTCGCGCCACTCCAGATCGCCGGACTCGATGCGGTCGGCGAAGTGCGCGGTGATCGCCTCGCGCGACCAGTCCTCGATGTTCCGGCAGGTGACACAGCGCATCGAGCCGTGGAAGTAGTAGGCAACGAATCGCGGCGCCACTTTCGCCGGCGTGGCCTCCGCGGGGGTGACCCTCGCAACTTCAGCCACGGGCGCGGCGCCCCGGGCCTGCATTTCCTTGACGGCCATCGATGCGACCGCGATGGCGATGAATCCTCCAAGCAGACCGGCAACCAGCGGCTTTCCCTTCATGATACTCCTCCGCTCCGAAAGGCGTCGTGCAGGACGCAACCGCGCCAGGTTGGACTACTTCAGCATTGCCTCCAGCTCGCCCGCGTTCGGCAGCCGCCCGGCCAGCTTGACCTCGCCATCCACCACGAGGGCCGGCGTTGTCATGACCCCGAAGTCGACGATGCGATTGATGTCCGTCACCTTCTCGAGCTCGAACTCGATTCCGACGGCGCGCGCCGCCTGCTCGGTCAACTCGGTCAGACGCTTGCACTTCGGACATCCCGTTCCCAGAACTTGCAGCTTCTTCATGGTCCTGCCTCCACCTTGATTTTGCGGACGCGCGGCGTCAGCCGAACAACGCCCCATACAACAGCCCGCTGACCGTGGCCAGCACCACCACCAAGCCCACAAACACCAGCGTCTTCTTCGTTCCCATCACGCTGCGGATCACGATCATGTTCGGCAACGACAACGCCGGACCCGCCAGCAGCAGCGCCAGCGCCGGCCCCTTGCCCATGCCCGCACCCAGCAACCCCTGCAGGATCGGCACCTCTGTCAACGTGGCGAAGTACATCAGCGCACCCGCCACCGACGCGAAGGCGTTGGCCGCGAACGAGTTGCCGCCCAGCGCACTCTCCACCCACGATGACGGAATCAGTCCCTCGTGTCCCGGACGCCCCAGCAGCAGACCCGCCACCACCACGCCCGCAAACAGCAACGGCAGAATCTTCTTCGCGAAATCCCACGTCTGCGCCAGCCAGTCGGACAACTCCGCGTCGCCGTTCGTCGTCATCCACACCAGCGCGATCGTCCCCACGATGAATGCCACCAACGGCTGGGCTGGGAACAGCAACGCAGCCAATCCCACGAGCGCCACCGAGACGACCACCTCCATGCGCCGCACCCCGTAGAACGCGTGCATCCCCACGGCCAGCACCAGTGCGAACGCGCCCGTCACCCCCCAGCGCCACACCCAGATCGCATGCCACAGCCCGGTCGGCTTGGTTGGATGACCCCAGTTCGCGAATATCAGAATCCCCGTCATCGCGCCCAGCATCGTCGCGGTCTGCCACAACGGCCGTGTCGCCGGCGGGGCGGGTTGCGCCGCCGCGGCCGCCACCTTTGCCGCCTCGTCGCGCGCAAACACCCACGCCATCACCAGGCCGATCACGACGCTGAAGGCGATCGCAAAGACGGCCCGCGCCACCCCCAGCTCCAGGCCCAGCACGCGTGCCGTCAGAATCACCGCCAGGATGTTGATCGCCGGCCCCGAGTAGAGAAACGCCGCGGCAGGCCCCAGTCCAGCCCCACGCTTCCAGACGCCCGCGAAGAGCGGCAGCACCGTGCAGGAGCAGACCGCCAGCAGCGTCCCGCTCGTCGCTGCCACCCCGTAGGCCATCGGCTTGGGAGCCCGCGCGCCCAGGTACTTCATGACAGCCGCCTGGCTGACGAACGCCCCGATCGCCCCCGCAATGAAGAATGCCGGCACCAGACACAGCAACACATGCTCGCGTGCGTACCAACGGGTCAGCGCCAGAGACTCGTGCACCGCATTCTCGAAGCGCGGCACGTCGATCGGCAGAAACCACGCGCCCACGAACATCGCCACCAGTCCGAGCAGCACGGCCCCCTCGCGTTGGAAAAGGGGAGCCAGACGCGCGCGCCACGGCCGGGCAATCGGTTGGCCACTTGGCTTATCCGCCAAGTCTTTGGGCAAAAAAACAGGCGGCGATTCGGTGCTCAATGAGCCAACTCCAGATGGCGCTCGGCAGTGTTGCGAACGACAGCGTCGATGCAGTCGACGAATCGAAGGATGCAGGGCGTCGTCAGCCGATAGAAGACCTGCGCGCCGCGCTTGTCCATGTCCACGAGGCCCGCGGCCCGCAGGACGGCCAAGTGCTTCGAGACTGTCGAAAGGTCCGTGCCGACCATCTCGCGCAACTCGCAGACGCAACGCTCGCCGCGGGCGAGTTCCTCCATCATGAACAGCCGCGCCGGATGAGCCATCGCTTTCAGCACATCCGCCCGGGCCTCGGTCTTTCGCGTGATTTGGGTCATGATTGCTGCTCTCCGCGCCAAGTACTTGTCTAGTTTGCCAACTCACCAAGGGCGTCAAGCCTGATTTCAACTGTCCCCTGATACTACGGCCCTACCCGCCGCGCAGCGCCCTCCTTTCGCCTCGCCCCGTACCGGTCGCCCGCTGCCATGCTGGCCGCAGCCCCCTCCCCGGAACCCGCCCCATGCAGGACGCCCTCCTTGCCGAGTTTGCCGCGCGCCATGGCCGCGCCCCCCAAGGACTGGTCCGCGCCCCCGGCCGCGTGAACCTCATTGGCGAGCACACCGACTACAGCGAGGGCTTCGTCCTGCCCATGGCCATCGAGCGCGGCGTCTGGATTGCCTTCGCGCCGCTGGACCGGCCCGCCGTCGAGCTGCACTCGGGCACCCTTGGCGCCGAAGGACGGCTCGATCTGACCCGGCTGGACGAGCCCCCCGGCGGCTGGCTCGAGTACCTCCGCGGGGTTGCCGGCGTGCTGGCTGCGCACGGACATCTGCTCACGGGCTGGCAGGGCGCGGTCGCCAGCGACCTGCCCGTCGGCTCCGGCCTCTCCTCCTCGGCCGCCTTCGAGCTGGCACTGGCCCACGTCTTCCTCGCCCTCGAGGGGTCGCGCCTCGACCCCGCCGCGCTGGCCCTTCTTGCCCAGGAGGCCGAGAACCGCTGGGTTGGCGTCCAGTGTGGCATCATGGACCAGTTGGCCTGCTCGGCCGGCCGGCAGGGGAGCGCTCTCCTGATCGACTGCCGATCACTGGACCTGCGCCCGGTCCCCATTCCCGCCGAGGCCGTCGTCGCCATCCTGGACACCGGCACCCGGCGGAGTCTGCACGGCAGCGCCTACAACGAGCGCCGCGCCCAGTGCGAGGCCGGCGCGCGGCACTTTGGGCACGCCGTTCTGCGCGACGTGACCTCGGAGGAGTTCGACCGTCGCGCCGGCGAACTCGACCCGGTCGTGCGTCGCCGTTGCCGGCACGTGTTGGCCGAGAACGCCCGGACCCTCGAGGCGGCCGATGCTCTCGAGGCCGGCGACCTTGCCCGCGTCGGCGCCCTGATGGTCCAGAGCCACGCGAGCCTGCGCGACGACTTCGAGGTCGCCTCGCCGGCGCTTGACGCGATGGTCGAGGCGGCGCTGGCGACCGATGGCTGTTTTGGGGCCCGCATGACAGGTGCGGGCTTTGGGGGCTGCGCGGTGGCGCTGGTGCGACGCGACGCCGCCGACGGGTTCTGCGCCTGCGTTGCCGAGCGCTATCGACGCGCCACCGCCCACGAGCCCGCCGTGTTCGTCTCCGCTCCGGCGGCCGGCGCGCGGGTGCTCTTCCACGAATCGCCCGACGGCGGCGGCTTGCGCTTGCGCTGAGTCGCCCGGCCCCTCACACGATTCCTCTTCGTTCTGTTCATCCCTCCGCTCAGGGGCCTGTCACGTCATGCGAGTTCTCGTCACCGGCGGCGCCGGCTACATTGGAAGCGTAACCGTCGAAGCCCTGCGCGCTCGCGGCGACCAGGTCGTCGTCGTGGACAATCTGGCGACCGGCCACCGCGCCGCCGTCGATCCCGCGGTCACGCTGCACGAAGCCGACATGCGCGACACCGCCCGCGTGATCGACATCCTGCGCACCGAGCGCATCGAGGCGGTGGTTCACTTCGCGGCCTACTCGCTCGTCGGCGAGTCGGTCTCGGACCCGGGCAAGTACATGGACAACAACGTCGCCGGCACGCTGTCGCTGCTTCAGGCAATGCGGCGCTCGGGCGTCGGCCGGCTGGTCTTCTCGTCCACCGCCGCCGTCTACGGCGAACCCCAACGCGTGCCCATCGACGAGGATCATCCGATCGCGCCAACGAACCCGTATGGGTTGACGAAGCGATTCATGGAACAGGCGATGGAGTGCTCCGCCGCGGCCTACGACTTCCGTTTCGTGGCGCTGCGCTACTTCAACGCCTGCGGCGCGATCCCCACCCGCGGCGAGGACCACGATCCCGAAACGCACCTGATTCCCGTCATCCTGCAAGTCGCCCTCGGCCAGCGCCCGCACCTGAGCATCTTCGGCACCGACTACGACACCCCCGACGGCACCTGCGTCCGCGACTACATCCACGTCGCCGACCTGGCCGACGCGCACCTGCGGGCGCTCGACCGTCTCGCCGCCAGCGAACCGTCGCTGATCTGCAACCTCGGCAACGGCCAGGGCTACTCCGTGCGCGAGGTGCTCGACACCTGCCGCGCCGTCACCGGTCGCGACATCGCCTGCATCGAAGGCCCGCGCCGCGCGGGCGACCCGTCACGCCTCGTCGCCGACGCCACCCGCGCGCGCAACGAACTCGGTTGGACCCCCGCCCGCCCCGACCTGCGCACGATCGTCGAGGACGCCTGGGCATGGCACAACGCGCGGCCGCAGGGATACTGATGGGGCGAAGTTCGCTGTTCGTTATTGCGTATCTTCATTCCTGGAATATGGGTCGAATGGGCCGAATAGGACCGCTCCGACGAATCGGTCCCATGTGACTTATTCGTCCCATCCGGCCTATCCGTCCGATGCCGTCGGCGTCCATCGCCGCCGGAACCTCTCCCAGCGCTCCACCAACTCCCCAATCGTCCCGACGCACGCCCCCTGCGCAATCGCCCATTCGGTGAGCGCGAAGGGAATCTCGCGCCAGTGCCGCCACAGGCGCGGCTCCAGGTTGTGCGGATGCCAGAGCACAACGCCGATGCCGCCGGTTTCGCGGGCGCGCGCCAGGATGCGTCGGGCCGCGCGTTCGGCCTCGGTGACGTCGAGTTGCCGGTGCGTCCGCAGCGTCACGTCCATGACGTGCATCGGCACGAGGGTCACGTCGCCGGCGCGCGTGCGGGTGCGCGTCGGCCAGGCCGTGCCGAGGCGGAAGCCCTCGCGTTCGGAGAATCCCGGCGTGCAGTCCACCCGCACGCCCGCGCGGGCATAGAGCGCATGGTCCTGCGGCCCGCCGCTGCGCAGGTAGTGTGCGCGATGCAGCTCCGTGCGCACGCCCGTCTGGCGAAGCAGTGCCCGGCGCTGGCGCGCCAGGAAACGCGCGTCGCGGTCGATCGTCGCGTAGCTTCCATGCAGCGCGATTTCATGCCCGCGCGCATGCAGGCGCCGCAACCCGCGCACCAGCAGCGGCGCGCGCGCGAGGTCGTAGTTGTCGAACGGCGATTCGCGCAGTGCCTGCACGAAGAACGTCGCGCGCGCGTCGAGATCGCCGAGGCGGTCGGCCAGCGCATCGAGGTTGTCGAGCGGATCGCGTCGCCGGCCCGCCAGCACCAGCGCCGCCTCGACCGCATAGGGCAGCGTCGCCGTCACGCCGCGCTGCACCTGCAACCGCCGCAGCGTGCGCGCCCACGCGCCATCGCGGTACATCGCCGCGGCGTCGATGTCGAACGTCAGCGCGAACGCCCAGTCCTTGCTGCCCCAGGGCGTCGCGGCCGGCCCGCGCAGCCCGAGCGCCTCGCGCAGCGCGATCCCGAGCGCTCCGGCCAGCCAGTCCGCGGCCGGGCGGTCGACCAGGTCGCCGTCGGCCAGCAGGCTCGCCCGCAGCGGCCATCGCCCATGCGAGTCGCGCACCGGGTCGAGGTCCTCCTCCCACCGATTCAGCAGGCCATGGACAACGGCGGGCAGGTCGAACGGGCAGTGCCACGTTTCGCCCTCGCAGCGGAACAGGCGGCCGGCCAACTCGGCTCGCGTGCGGGCGGCGGCCACGTGGGCCAGCACTTCGCGCGCTTCGGCTCGCCAGCGGTCGCGTCGCTCGAACAGCCCCTTGTCCGGCAGCGCCACGGCGCCATCGGCAGGGGAGGGCGCGTACACCAGCCCGCCGGGCGTGCCCCAACGGGGCCGGGCCGCCGGCAACCCGGCACGGCAGAGCACCTCCGCCAGCGCGTCGCCGCGCCCGCCCGTCGCCTGCCCGATGATGATCGCCAACCGCTGCATTGCGTCGATCCTCAGTCCACGTCCCCCGCATGCCGCCTCATGCGATCGTCGAACAACTGGTCCGCCGTCGCCAGCGTTTCCGCGATCCGGGCGTCCAGATTCCAGGCCATCCGCCGGGCCCGACGAAACATTCCGATGCCCAGCAGCACCAGCGGGACCGCGAACGCGTACTCCAGGGGAAACGGCAACCGGAACTGCGCCTGATAGGTCGCTGCGATGGGTCTGTCCACGATCGCCATCAGCACGAACATGATGTCCGCATACACAATCCCGGTCACGAAGATTCCGACGAAGGCGTTGCCCGCCACCCGCCGGAAGCTCCACTTGATACTGTCCCGGCGCCGGCCGCCGCGCGTCCAAGTCTCGAACAGGCCGAACGCCAGTTGTTCGATCAACCCCCCGTTTAGCCGCACCGTGTTCCACGCGAAAGCCGCCGCCAGGAAGAACCCCATCGCCGCCAGCACCACGATGCTTTCGAACCCCAACGTCATCGCCGTGCGCAAATAGAGCACCACATGGACAAGGCCGAGCACCACCAGCGCCACGCCCAGCAGGCGGTGGCTATGCAGGCGCATCTTCTCGTTCCAGACGCCGACCAGCACGTGCCGCCCCGTATAGCCCGCCATCCACAGGTCGAGCTGGGGGTCGAGGCTGGACCGCGGGTAGAGGTAGATTCCCTTGAACGTGCAACGTTGCCACCGGCCAAAGCACCATGAGCGCAGGAAATGGTACGCGATCAGCCCTGCCACCGTGATCGGCATCGAGAGCCGGGCAAGGAAGGATCGCGATAGGATCGCGTGAAACATGAAGACCACGAAGAATGCCGGGATGAGAATGTCGAGAATGGTGGGTAGGAGCCACCGCCAGAGCCTCTGGCGCCCGGCGAAAAGCCGGACCAACCCGTACGCTTCGTCCGGAAAGGGCTGCCTTCGGCAGACGAACAACTCCCGCATCGCGATTCCCCCCCGTGGAACGGCAAATCCTGTAACCACAGTCTCTTGCGCCCGGACTCGGGCAAGGCGAAAAGCTGGCGATGGAGTTGACAGACTGGCGCAACAGGGTCCACTCAGTTGGCTGAACCAAGAAAGAGGAGGCATTGAGACCATGCGTTACCTGCTTCGTCCTGTGGCTGCCTTCTGGGCGGCGACGATGATCGTCCTTGTGATGCCGGTACTGGCCTTCTCTCAGACTGCGACCGGCAGCTTCGGCGCGGCCTACTGGCAACCCCTTCAGACCTCGGGACTTTCCTCGAACCTCGGCACGCTGGTGTTCTCGCCGGACGGCCGGTTCCTCTACCAAGGCGCAAACGCCTGGGATATCGACCCCGTGATGGGGCTGCCGGCTGCCAACCGGCCAGACCTCTTTGCGGGTATGACCCCGCCGGAGGTCGAGGATGGCAGGATTGGGAATCGAATCTTGTTCGCCCTCGCGCCCGAGCGTGCCGACATTGCATTCGTCATCTACTCCTTCATCCCAACGGGTGCTTCGACGGTCTCGAAGTATCTCTTCTGCATCGTCGAACGCGACGTCCCCACCGGCGCCATGAAGCCGGCGCAAGTCGTGGCCGAGTATCCCGCCGAGGGCGTGACAAACATCGCCAGCAGTACGGTCTTCGCCATTGCCCGCGACAGCAACGCACTCGCCTTCCTTGCGAGTGTCAAGGTTCAGGAGAATACCTTCAACCGCGTTGGGGTGCTGGAGAAGGGGGCCGATGGCCAATGGACCGTCAAGATCGAAGTGCCTCCGACGATTGGCGGTGAGTCCACCGGTGCGCAGGCCATGGACTTCCTTGCCGGAAATCGGGTGATCCTGCTTTGGAAGTCCACCCGCGATATTGTCACGTACCTGAACGACCCCGTCGGAGTGCCCGATTGGGCGCAGTACATGCCCATCCTGTGGCAGGGGATCAGCCCCATTGCCGCACCCCGCCTCTACGTCGATGGCACTGCCGACGATCTTGTTCTGGCCCCCGACATTTCCACCGGCATCGTGCAGATCCACAAGTGGGCCTCCGGGCAGCACAGCCTCGCCCATTGGGGCACCTGGTTCAATCCCCTCTTCGCCTCCAGCATCGCGCCTGCCCATACGCGTGACGGGAATCTGTTCGTCACCGCGCACACCAATCGCCTCAGACTCTGGCGCTGGAACCGCGGGACGTTGACGCTCGACCAGCTTCACGAGCAAAGCTTCCATCATGGCCGCTACGTCTTCGAGCAAATCGTCATGGCGCCAAACGGCCGCCGGCTCTATGGCCTCGGTCGCACCCAGGGAACCATCGGCCACAGCGTTCTGGTTTCGATCGAAATCGACCGCGGCCCCGCCAAGTCCGACGCCGTCCGCGCGCTGCTCACCGGCGAGGAGATCCCGCCCGCCTTCGATGCCAATCAGGATGACGTCTTCGACGCGGCCGATGTCCTCAAGCTGGTGCCGTAGGCACGACGCCCGACAGGCTGCACGCGATCCAACCCCCGCCCAGCACGCGGTTTGCGCAGGCGCGAACGTCCTTCGCATCCAGCGGCGAGCAGCAGGTCTTGATCGCCGCGCGCCTTCTCCTCGGGCGTCAGCAGGTGCGTGCGTATGTTGAGGCCGAGCACCTCGCGGGCAGTGGGCACCGCCAGAGCCTCTGGCGCCCGGCGAAAGGGCGGACACCCGTATGCCTCGTCCGGAATGGACCTCGGGCCCGCCGTGAAGAGCTGCTTCCAACCACCCGGTTCTGCGCCTATCACTCCCTTCATCCTGTTTCCCCAACGTCCCGATACGGGTAGGATTCTCGATTAACCGGCGTTGACAGTCGCACCGACCCACCCGATATTCATTTCGCACTTCTCAAAGGAGGGCAATCGCGACATGAATACCGAATTAGCAGGGCATCGCGCAGGAGTTCTGGCTGTTGGCCTGAGTTTCCTCTTCTCATCCGGCCTTCCGGCCCAGGCACCCACCCTTGGAGCATTCCATGTCGCCTCCGCGCCGCCGGAAGCTGTACTCAACTTGAGGCGGCTTGTGGTTTCTCCGGACAGTCGTTTTCTGTACGTTGAGAACACGGCGTGGGAACTCGATCCCGCCACGCGACTCCCCGTGGCCGAACGATCCGACCTGGTCCCGCGGCTGGCCTCGCCGGACGATCAGGGGGACTCGTGGGCGCTGGTCTCACGCGGCACCGATCGCCGGGCCGTTGAGCGCACCTTCACTGTCTACCGCCGCACTCCGGCTGGCACCTCCACGGCCTCCCAGTACGCCTTCTTCGTGCAGACCCGTGATCCCGAATCGGGGGCCTTCGGTGCACCGCAATCGATCGGCGCGATCCCGGCCACGAGTCTGTTGAGCCTCGATTCCGCCGCTACCGTATCGGCTGATGGAATGGCATTCGGTGTCTTCGGGACGGTGCGCAATCCTTACTTCAGCGTGGAGGATCTGCGCTTGGTCGTCGCGTCGCGGGAGGACTCCGGGCAGTATGTAATCCGCGTCGAGGATCCGCCGGGGGCACGTGTCCCCCCCACATCGAGTGAACCACCTGTTCTGTTGGTCTCAGGCCGCGCGGCTCTTGGCATCGTTTACTACAACACCAGTTTGTCGATCTTGTCAGTATATGCCAACGATCCGGTCAGTATCCCCGCTTGGGCCCACGTCATGCCAATCTACTGGCAGCGCCAGTCGATCCCGCCTTCGGTAACCCGGCTCTTCGTCGATGCCGGGGACGACCGCTTGGTCTTGGCGCCCGACAGGCTCACCGGAATCGTTCAGACCTACCGCTGGAGCCAGACGCATCACGCGCTGGCGCACGAGCGCACCTTGTTCGATCCCCGTCTCGTTTCGACAACCATACCGGCCCAGAGCGGCGATGGCGACCTGCTGGCCACGGCCTATGCCAATACGCTTCGGCTCTGGCAATGGAACCGCGAGACTCGCGAACTGACGCTGGCCGACGAGAAGTCGTATCCTTTTGGCCGCTTCATCTTCGAGGGGCTCGCACTCTCCTCCAACGGTCGCCTGATTCACGCGGTGGGTCGCACGCAGGGAACCACTGGCGACTGGCTGCTCGCCGCAATCCCAGTCGACCGCGGCCCCGCCAAGTCCGACGCCGTCCGCGCGCTGCTCACCGGCGAGGAGATCCCGCCCGCCTTCGATGCCAATCAGGATGACGTCTTCGACGCGGCTGATGTCCTCAAGCTGGTGCCGTAGGCACGACGCCCGACAGGCTGCACGCGATCCAACCCCCGCCCAGCACGCGGTTTGCCTCGTCCCAGAACACCACCGCCTGCCCCGGCGACACCGCCTGCACCGGCGTCTCGAACGTCACGCGCACGCGGTCCGGCCCCAGCGGCTCCAGGCGTCCCCACGCGGGCTCGTGCCGGTGGCGCACCTGCACGCGCGCCCGCCGCGGCGCGGTCAACTCCTCCAGCCCCATCCAGTTCAGCCCGTCGGCCTCGAGTCCCTCCGCCAACACCGCCTCGCGCGGGCCCACCACCACCGAGTGCGTCGCGGCGTCGATCGCCACGACGTAGAGCGGTTCGCCACCCGCGATGCCGAGGCCCCGTCGCTGGCCCACCGTGTAGAACGCGATGCCCTCGTGCTCGCCCAGCACCTCGCCGGACGTCGTCACGAATCGCCCGCGCGGCATCGCCACGCCGCGCTCGGCGAAGCGCCGCCGCAGAAACCCGCGGTAGTCGTTGTCCGGGATGAAGCAAATCTCCTGGCTCTCGGGCTTGTCGGCCGTCGGAAGGCTCGCCGCACGCGCGCGCTCGCGCACCTGCTCCTTCGTCAGCTCGCCCAGTGGGAACTCGATCGCTGCGAGCTGCTCCTGCGTCAGCCCGTACAGGTAATAGCATTGATCCTTTCGCGTGTCCGCCGCGCGTGCCAGCGTCCAGCGCCCCGTCTCCGGATGGCGCACCTTGCGCGCGTAGTGCCCCGTCGCCACCGATCCGCATCCCCACAGCCGCGCCTTCTCCAGCAGCAGCCCCAGCTTCACATGGTTGTTGCACAACACGCATGGATTGGGCGTGCGGCCGCCCATGTAGGCGCGGATGAACGGATCGATCACGTCGCGCTCGAAGGAGGGCTCGACGTCCAGCACATAGAACGGGAAGTCGCCGCGGTCCGCGCAGGCACGCGCGTCCTTCGCATCCACCGGCGAGCAGCAGGTCTTGATCGCCGCGCCCAGCGCCTTCTCCTCCGGCGTCAGGCGGTGCGTGCGCATGTTGACGCCGACCACCTCGCGGCCGGCCTCGCGCAGCAGCACTGCCGCCAGCGACGAATCCACGCCCCCGCTCATCGCCACCAGCACGGGCAGCGACGCCACTGTCTTCCTGTTTTCGGAATCTGTCATTGGCTACTTCGGGCCCGATCGGGGCCGCCTACCGCGTCGAGGGATCCTTGATGCCCGGCCGGTTGAAGACGAGTTGATTCCACTCGCGCTCCAGCGCCTCGGCTGCCGGCCGCGGCAACTCCACCGTCAGGTCCATCTTCAGCAGCGAGAGCGACGCCGCCCCCGCATCCACCGCCGCGTCGTCGCAGTGCAGCGGCTCGGCCGACTCCTGCAGCGACTCGCCGATGTTCAGGTAGATGTCCCGCGTTCCCTCCGACCGCACGACGCGGAAGTTGTCCACGTAGAACGACGTCCCCTGGCGCGTGCATCGCACTCCCTCGCAGCGCTCGAACGGCAGGTTCGGCACGTTCAGATTCCAGAAGGTGCGCTGCTGCCATGTCTGCGCCAGCAGCCACGGGATCAGCTCGACCGTCATCGTCGCCGCCGTCCCGAAGTGCAATTCCCGCGGCTCCCACTCGTGCGCCAGCGAGACGGCCATCGCCCGAAAGCCCAGCAGCGTTGCCTCCATCGCGCCGGCCACCGTGCCCGAGTACCACACCGAGTTGCCGTAGTTGCTGCCGCGGTTGACTCCACTGAGCACCAAGTCCGGCCGATAGCCGTTCAACGCCTTGAAGGCGAACTTCACGCAGTCGGCCGGCGTGCCGTCCACGGCATAGCCCCACGTGCGGCCGGCCGCATCGACGCGCGGTTCCACCGCGATCTCCGATCCCACCGACAGCCCGCAGCCCGAGCCCGACCGCTCGCTCGTCGGCGCCACGACCAACAGGTCGCACCGCCCGTCGAGCGCCCGCCGCAGGGTCTGCAACCCTGTCGCGTCGATCCCGTCGTCGTTCGTCAGCAGAATGCGGGCATTCTTGAGGTTGGGCGGGGTCACGCGTGCCCTCCGGTTCGGTTTCCGCGCCGGTCCTCGCCGCGGGGGCGCCACCCTGCGTTCGCCCGCCGGCCCGTTTCAAGCCAGAATCCCCGGGAGTGGCCTCCCGGGGATTCTGGGGGTGGTTCGACGTGCTGGTCGGGATGGGTCAGTAGCGCGCCCAATCTCCGACGGACGTGCCCGCCGGCACAGTGATCGTAAACGAGATCGGAGCGGAGGGAATTCCGCCCTCATCCTCGATGGTAAAGGTGAAGAGGTCCTCGGCGGAGGTGGAGGTGGCGCCGAAGAAAGCGTAGACGATGGCACCGAGGTCGGCCTCCGCGAGCGTGAAGCTGTCGCCCACGCCCAGGACGGCCGTGGTTTTCGCGGACCGGCGCAACTCGCCCAGCGTCGGCAGCGTCACCAACGTCACCTTCAGCGCGGACAATGGCGAATCCACGTCGTCGATGCCGAACATCGCAGCGGTCAGGACAAGTTCGGTCGCGCCCACGGGAATCTCGCCCTCGCCCGGATCGACGACATCGGGCGGATAGTTCACCCCGGTGTCGTCGTCCAGGATCGTCAGCGTCCATACGGTGGGCGCCTGGAGAGTCGTCGTCGCGGTGGGCTGGGGATT
>JAHCAW010000001.1 GCA_019634695.1 Candidatus Sumerlaeia bacterium | reverse complement strand
GTTGGTGGGTAAGGTCGGCGGAGCGATTGCCGGCCTTCTGCATCTCGAGGAGGTAGTCGCGCAGGGCGCTGCCCTCGGGCGCCTCATCGAGGGCCATCTCGGTGTAGCCGAGGATCGTCTGGAGCATGTTGTTGAAGTCGTGTGCGACGCCGCCTGCAAGGCGTCCGACGGACTCGAGCTTCTGCGCCTGAAGCAGCCGGGCCTGAAGCTTGTCGCGTTCCTCCTCGTTGCGCCTTTCCTCGGTGATGTCCTCGTAGGTGCCGAGCACGCCGACGATGGTGCCGGCGGCGTCGCGCAGGGGCACCTTGCTGGTGCGCAGCCAACGCGTCTCGCCGTCGGGCGTGGTCTGCACCTCCTCGAATCCGAGCCGGGAGATGCCCGAATCGATCACCTGCCGATCTCTCGCGCGATAGGCCTCGGCCTGCTCGCGCCAACAGAGCTCGAAGTCGTCCTTGCCGATGATCTGCTCGGAGGACGCAAGCCCGGCGTCGCGCAGGAAGGCGAGGTTGGCGCCCATATACTTCGAGTGGCGATCCTTCCAGAAGACGCGGACGGGAACGGTGCCGAGGACCTCGCGCAGGAGCAGCCGCGAGGCGGCGAGCTCCTTGCGGGCGGCGATCTCAGCGCTGCGGTCGGCAAAGACGAGCACCGCGCCGAGCAGCGTGCCGGCCTCGTCGTGAATCGGCGAAGCCGTGTCGGAGACTTGGTACTCGTTGCCATCGCGGGACCGCAGGGTCTTGGCCTCGGCAAGCGAGACGATGACATCCGAGCCGAGCGCGCGACGCACCGGATTCTCGACCGACGTGTCCGTGCCCGGCTCGACCAGGTCCAGCACCTCCTCGATGCGCCGGCCGCGTGCCTCGTCCAGACTCCAGCCCGACAACACTTCCGCGACGGGATTCATCCGAACCACGCAGCCGTCCGGGTCGGTGGTGATGACGGCATCGCCGATCGAATCCAGCGTCGCCCCCAGGTGCCCCTCGCTGCGGCGCAACACCTGGGTGCGCTCCTCGACGAGACGCTCGAGCACCTCGCGGCGCTGGTACTGGACGCCGACGAACAGAGCGAGCATCGTCGTTAGCAGCAATCCGATCAGGCCGGTGGCCGCGCCCGCGCGCTGCGGATTGGCCGCCGCGAACCCCGGACCGGCGTCCACGAACACCAGATACGCCCGTCCCAGCCACGAGACCGGCACCTCCAACTCCAAGTGACGTCGTAAGGGCGGCCGGCTCGTCTGCTTGCCGTCGTGCCTTGTGCTTCCATGGCCATGTTCCGACTCCGCCAGCAGGCTCGCCTGCCCCTGCGTATCGAGCGCGTACAGATGGAAATTCAACGGTGCCGTATGGGGCGTGCTTCCGGGAATCGCCATCTCCATCAGGTTGTCGTATCGGATCCGGGCCATGACATGGCCGCGTGGGCGTCTCATTTCACCCGAGTCGAAGACGGGCCGGTAGGCGATTGCGGTCGTCCCGGCTACCTCGTGGATCACGGGCGGCACCGGGTCGGTGACGTAGCTGAACCCGGTTCGCAGCGACGTGTGCAGGGCAGTGCGCCGAACGGCCTCCGACCCAGTATCGTAACCGAGCAATTCGCGATTCGGCAGGGTTGGCGTCAGGTACAGAATGGGGTGGTGAAACAAGCGCTCCTGGGCCGGAATGCGTGTTCCCGAATCGCCGAGTTCCCAGATACTGAAGCCCTCGAATCCCTGGCTGCGCATGCGCTGCTCGAAGTCCTCGCGCTCGGCGGCGGCCACCACGGGAGCCCAGCCCCAAAGGTCCACCACGGGGTCTGTTTCGAGAAACCCGGTGAACTGGGCGAATTCGGCGGCATCCACACCCTCGCTGCCCTCGAAGAAGCGACCGATGGCTTCCAGACGCGTGTCCTCAAGTCCTCGCAATCGGTCGATCAGGCTCTTCGACTCCGAGGCCGCCCACAGCCGAAACCGGTCGCATTGGCGATGCTCTTCGAGTTGATGGGCAAGGATCACCCCAAACACGGTCAGGATCAGGCCGATCCCGATCACGAGACCGAACAACGGAGGCAGCGCCACGCCTGGAATCCACTGCGTCCGTGACAATGCTCCGCGGTGCAGCAGCGCCAGCAGGATCAAGGCGGCAATCAGGATGGCCATCAGCATCAAGGGGACACGCGCCACACGGCGCACTTCGGCGCGCCAGACGTCGCCGTCGATGTCGATGCCCAGCACGGCGATAACCTCTCCCGTGCGAGGATCGCGCAACGGGGCGAGTCCGCTGACCCAATGCCCCCAACGGTCCATGATCGGCCCTTCGACGCGTGGCTGCCCGTCGCGGAAGACCGCATGCAGGTCGTCGGATGCCTCGGGGTAGAACTCGCCGGGGGCCGACGCGTCGGGCGCGCCCTCCGGTTCGGAGTCCACGAGGAACAGGACCCGGCCCTGTCCGTCACGCTGCATCAGGTAGAAGAACTTGCTGTGCGGCGTTGCCTGCCGGAAGCGCTCCAGATGGTCCTTCATCAACCGGTACTGGACCGAATCGGGATCGAGCGGAGAGGCGAGCAGCTCATGCAGCCGCGGCGACTCGAGCCCGTGCGCGGCCAACTCGGGGCGATCGCGCAAGCGGTCCCGCATGTGTTCATCGGCCTGCCGGATCAGCAGCAGGCTGGCGAGCGCGCCCGTGAACAACGCCACGAGTACCAGCACCCCCCAGACGTGCCTGGGCTGCAAGCCGGCGGACGGGCGCGGATGGGGGTCCCCAGTCATCGAGCGGCTCCGGCTGTCCCTCCCACCTGACTACGGTCACGCAACCTTGGGCGCCATCTCCCTGACCTGCGGCAAGTCCCTGCTGCTGGCCTCTTGGAACATACCGCGTCAAACAAGGACAATAATGGTCTTATTTAGACTCATTGCAACAGAAATCGGCCCTCAGCGCTCTTCCCCTCCCACCCGAATCCGGGGGTCCAGAACAATGTAGAGCATGTCCACGAGGGCATTGACGAGGACGAAGATCGTGGCCAGCAGCAGGATGCAACCCATGGTGACCGGGAAGTCGCGCTCCTTGATGGAGCCGACCAGCAGCGACCCGACCCCCGGCCAGTTGAAGACCGTCTCGACGATGACCGAGCCGCTGAGCAGGGCGCCGGCCGAGATGCCGGCCACCGTCACGAAGGGGATCAGGGCGCTCTTGAGGGCGTGCTTGAGGACAACGCGGGGCTCGGCAAGGCCCTTGGCGCGGGCGGTGCGAATGTAGTCGGCCCCCATGGTTTCCAGCATCGAGGAGCGCAGGATGCGGCTGAGCGAGGCGCCGGTGCCGACGCCCAGCGTGATGGCGGGCAGGAAGAGATGGCTGATGTGCGAGGAGAGGGAGAACTCGCCGCGGCCGGCGGGCGGGAACCACTTGAGCATGCGGGAGAAGAGAATGATCAGCTCGAGGCCGAGCCAGAAGCTGGGCATGGCGAGGAAGACGAAGACGACGACACGGGTGGTGTTGTCGAAGATGCTGTTGGGCTTGGCGGCCGACAGGATGCCGACGAACAGGCTGGTGACCATGGCGAAGAACATGGCGGCGACGGCAAGTTCGAAGGTGGCGGGCAGGCGGGCCAGGATGCGCTCGCGGGCGGACTGGGTCGGGTGGGTGATGGACTTCAGGTCGCCGGCGGCCATCTCGACCGTGTACATGTAGTACTGGCTGTACCAAGGGCGGTTGAGACCGAGCTGCTCGCGGAGCTTCTGGACGGCGGCGGGCGAGGCCTCGGGGCCGAGCATCATGCGCACCGGGTCGCCGGGCGTCATCTTCATGATGAAGAAGGCGAGCAGCGAGACGCCGAGCAGGGTGGGGACAAGGTCGAGAAGTCGCCTGAGCAGCAGGGTCCGCATGGGGGCTCCGGAGGGACGGGGTCCGTCGTGACAAGGAAGTCGAGCGCCCCCTGCCGGGCAACCGCGATGTGCAGGCTGCCCGGTCCAGAAAACCCTTGGCTTTGCGGAAATCGGGCTTCCAGACTCGGGAATCTTCGATGGCGCGCCCCGGGGAGGCCCCTCGCGGTGCGCGCCGGCAGGGCTCCCACGGCCGGGGCGTTTCCATGGCGCATCGCCACATCACGACACTGGTTTTCTCGGGCATCGTGCCCACGACGGCGGCGACGCTGATCTCGCTGCTGGGCGACGAGGGCCTGCCGGGCGAAATCCGCATCTGCGAGCGCATGGTCTACCAGCCATGGCAGAGCAGCCGGGCGGGTCTGCTGGTGATCGGCATGGACCCATCGACGGACCTGGCCAAGGTCTCGATGCTGATCCAGGACCGCACCACCTGGTGGGAGGTGGCCGTCTGCCTGTCGGAGAGCATCCAAGCCTACCAGCCGGCGCTGCTGGCGCAGGGCGCCCTCAAGGTGCTGCCGCATCCCGAGGACGACCTGACGAGCGCCCGCGACGAGCTGCGCGACCTGCTGCGTGTCCTCACTGTCAGCGCCACCGACCTGCTCGGCCTCGAACTCAGCGACCTCATCCAGCTCTACGCCGAGAAGCGCGTCCCCAAGACGATCCGCGTCTGCGGCAACGGCGTCATCGGCTCGCTCTACCTGCGCGACGGCAACATCGTCCACGTCGACACGATGGACGAGGACGAGGGCATGAGCGCCTTCACCCGCATCTTCCGCGTCAAGTCACCCGAAATCCGCGTCCACAACGGCTGCCTGACCGACAAGAGCAGCCTCAACATGCCGGCGATGAGCGCCCTGCTCGAAGGCGCCCGCGTCACCGACGAGGACGACCGCGACGACGCGGCCAACGGCATGCCCGACGGCGACGACATGAACGCCGCCCTCGGCGACATTCTCGACGGCTTCGACCTCGGCGCCTCGACCGAACGCGCCCCGCGCCTCTCCTCCACCCCCGGCAGCGAACTGGGCGACGACTTCGACGCCTGAGCGTACCTTCCGCCTCCACGACACGATGAGCGGACCGATCCGACGGATCGGACCGATCACGCTCAATGCTTCGTCGTGACCGGTTCGGTCATACCGTTTCGGTAGACTGATGACAGTTGTCCTGCGACATGTCGTGTGGCGAGGCTGTTAACTGTGGCTTGGGCGTCTCGCCCAAGTTCAGCCACGCCACGCGCATGGTTGGGATTCTTGAGCTCGGACTGGTCTGCTCGAATGCACTTCTCAGCCGCCGCCTTGGGCTTGGAGCCCCCCTCTCTTGGCGAGATCCCCCGAACTTGGGCGAGACGCCCAAGCCACAGTTAATGGATCGGCCACTGCTGTCAATTACCCCAAGTCGTATCAGACGATCCCGACGCGCGCGTTGAAGGCCGCGATCAGGCGGTCCCACTCGTCGACCTGCGCGAAGGTCTCGGTCCAGAAGTCCGGATCCCACAGGCGGCGCAGGTCCTCGATGTCACGCTGCTGCTGCTCGACCCAGGTGAAGTACTTGAAGTTGTGCAGCGCCTTGCGGTCCTGGTAGGACAGTTCGCGGACGTGGTCGTCTGCGATGGCGTCCAGATGCCGGGCGGCGGTGGCGACGGCGGCCTCGCGGGTGAAGGGCCCGTGTTGCTCGGCCTGCTCGCGCAGGCGCGAGCCGTAGAGTTCCATCGAGTCGGTGAGCGGGATGAAGAGCACGTCGCGGCCGTCGAGGTCGTAGTACTTCGCGGCCTTGATGGCGGCGACCATGTTGCAGATGCACGAGATGCCGATCCAGTCGAGGCGGCCGCGCACGTCGGCGGGGACGCCGCGCTGCTCGAGCAGGCGCAGGCCCTCGGGCTCGTTGAACAGGCGCATGAGCGCCATACACTGCTCGTCGTCGATGGCGGCGACCATGTCCGTGTTGCGGACGTTGTGGATCCAGGGGACGTGCTTGTCGCCGATGCCCTCGATGCGATGGCCGCCGAAGCCGAAGCGATAGAGCGTCGGGCACTGCTGGGCCTCGGCCGCGACGATGCGCACGTGCGGGTGCACGGTGCGCAGGAAGTCGCCGGCGGCGATGGTACCGGCGCTGCCGGTGGCCGAGACATAAGCCGCCAGCCGATCGCCCGGTCGCGCGATGCGACGGAAGGTCTCCTCGATGAACGAGCCGGTGACGTGGTAGTGCCAGATCGCGTTGCCGAACTCCTCGAACTGGTTGAAGATCACGCAGTCCGGGCGCGTGCGGCGAATCTCCCAGCACTTGTCGTAGATTTCCTTCACGTTGGATTCGCAGCCCGGCGTGGCGATGACCTCGGCGCCGATTTCGTGCAACCACTCGAAGCGCTCGGCCGACATCTCCTCGGGCAGGATGCCGACGGCCTGGCAGGCGAGCAGCGCGCAGTCGAACGCGCCGCCGCGGCAGTAGTTGCCCGTGCTGGGCCAGACGGCCTTCTGCGTCGTCGGGTCGAACGCGCCGGTGACCAGTCGCGGCACGAGACAGCCGAACGCCGCGCCCACCTTGTGCGCGCCGGTGGGGAACCACTTGCCCGAGATGCCGACAATGCGGGCGGACACACCGGTCAACTCGGATGGAAACTCGATCCAGTTGCCCGCGCCAAAGCCGCCACCCGTGGCGACCGGCTCGTTCTTCCATGTGATGCGGAAGAGGTTGGCCGGGTCGATGTCCCAGAGGCCGACCTTGGCGAGGCGCTCGCGGATGAACGCGGGGGCCGTCGAGGGGTCCTTCATCTGGGCGAAGGTGGGGATGACGATGCCGCGGTCGCGGCAGAGAGTTGCGGTGCGGTCGAGCACCTTTTCGTCGAGGGCAATGGGGGCCGTCACGGTGCAGTCTCCTTGGGGAACGGGCCGGTCGGCAAGCGCTGCCGAGCGGGAAAGAAACTCTGTTGCAGACGGGGGGAAACGCCGCAAGGGTTGTTCGTGGTTGGTGCTTCGACGATCCTGGTGTCGGGAGTGTTCACGTGTCGTACATGTCGGGTCTGGTGTGCGTGGCGTGCGGCGCGCGGTATGCGCCGGGACAGGCGATGTGGTGTCCGACCTGCGGGCTGGACGAGGGCATTCTGGACGTGGAGTTCGACCTGCCGGCGGTGCGTCGTTCGCTGACGCGGGCGGCGCTGGCCACGCGGCCGGCGAACCACTGGCGCTATCGCGAGTTGCTTCCCTTCGGAGCCGACGTCGAGCCCGTGCCGCGCGAGATCGGCTGGACGCCGATGATCGAGGCGCCCCGGCTGGCCGCGGCGCTGGGCATCGGGCGCCTGCGCCTGAAGGATGATTCGCGATCGGCGTCGGCTTCCTTCAAGGACCGGGCGAGTTCGGTCGGCGTGA
The DNA here is from genome assembly GCA_019634695.1 of Candidatus Sumerlaeia bacterium. Taxonomy (GTDB): domain Bacteria; phylum Sumerlaeota; class Sumerlaeia; order SLMS01; family JAHLLQ01; genus JAHCAW01. The sequence goes on along the minus strand of JAHCAW010000001.1, from coordinate 176,909 downwards.
CGCTGGCGGTGGCGGCGGGCGCTTCCGACATTGCGTGCGCCTCGACGGGCAATGCGGCATCGAGCCTGGCGCACTGCGCCGCCGCCGCCGGCATCCGCGCCAACATCTTCGTCTCCGAACGCATTCCCGACGGCAAGCTGGCGCAGCTCCTCGCCTACGGCGCGCGCGTCTTCCGCGTCCGTGGCACGTACGACGAGGCCTGGCGGCTGTGCATGCGGGCCTGCGAGACCTTCGGATGGTACAATCGCAATTGCGCGGTGAACCCGTATCTGGTGGAGGGCAAGAAGACCGGCGGACTGGAGATTGCCGAGCAGTGCGCGGACGACCCGACGGAGTGGGTGGCCGCCAGCATCGGCGACGGCTGCTCGATCGCCGGCGTGTGGAAGGGCCTGCGCCAGATACACGAGGCCGGCGTGACGGACGGGCGGCCGCGGATGCTGGGCGTGCAGGCGGAAGGGGTCGCGCCGATCGCGAAGGCTTTGCGCGGCGGCAACTACGCGCCCGGGGCCGACGGTGCCACGTACGCCGACAGCATCGACTGCCCCGTGCCGCGCAACTGGCGCAAGGCGATGAACGCCATCCGCGAGAGCGACGGCGCGTGCGTCACGGTGACGGACGACGAAATTCGGCGGGCGGTCCGCGAGACCGGGCGCCTGACCGGCGTGTTCGCCGAGCCCGCCGCAGCAGCAGCCGTGGCGGCCATTGCCACGGCGCGGCGCGACGGTATCCTCGGCGCGAACGCCTCGGTGGTGGCAGTAATCTCGGGCAACGGATTGAAGGACATCGCCGGTGCACGGTCCGCCGTCGGCGAGCCGCACTCGATCACACCGGACCTCGACGCCGTTCGTCGCATTGTCGAAAAGGGCTGAGGCCTGACGCTCATACGCCAGCAACGGAGAACCGGATAATGGGAATTGTACTGGAGAACGCCCTGCTGACGGACTACTGGCCGCCGCGTGTGGTGCACGGCGCCCTGCGAATCGACGGCGACCGCATCGCTGCCGTCGGTGACGCGGTGGCGGTGCAGCCCGGCGACGAGCGGATCGACTGCGGCGGCGCCGTTGTGTTGCCAGGCCTCGTCAACGGCCACACGCACCTGTATTCGGCGCTGGCGGCCGGCATGCCCGCCCCGCGCCAGACGCCCGGCAACTTTCACGAGATCCTCAAGTTCGTGTGGTGGCGGCTGGACCGCGCACTCGATGCCGAGTCGGTCGAACTCTCCGCCCGCATCGGCGCGTTCGATGCCCTGCACTGCGGCACGACGACGCTGATCGATCACCACGCATCGCCCGAGTGCATCGGCGGCTCGCTCGACATGATCGAGCAGGGCATCGCGCGCGTGGGACTGCGCGGGGTGCTGTGTTACGAGACAACGGACCGCAACGGGGCGGCAGGGCGCGACGCGGGACTTGCCGAGAATCGGCGCTATCTGACGCGCTGTCGCGACCGCGCCGACGGACGCTTCGCCGGCCTCGTGGGCGCGCACGCCTCGTTCACCTGTGGCGACGACACGATGGCGGCCATGGCCGCCATGGCCGCCGAGTTCGCCGTCGGCATGCACATCCACGTCGCGGAGGACCCCGTCGACGAGCGCCTGTGCCGCGCGGACCATGGCGTCGCGCTGGTGGATCGTCTCGAGCGTTTCGGGATGCTCGACGCGCGCAACGTGTTCGGGCACTGCACGCATCTGGATGCGTCGGCGGTGGCCCGCGTGAGCGCCGCGCAGGTGGCCGTGGGGCACAACACGCGATCCAACATGAACAACGCGGTCGGTTATGCGCCGGTGGGTGCGTTGCGTGCGTGCGTGCAGTTGGGCACCGATGGGATTGGCGCGGACATGTTCGCCGAGGCGCAGACGGCGTGGTTCAAGTCGCGCGACGGCGGCGCGGGCATCGGACCCGACGATGTGCTGCGGATGCTGGGCAACGGAGCGCGGCGCGCGTCGGAGTCGCTCGGCGTGCGGCTGGGCGTGCTCGAGGCCGGTGCCGCGGCCGACGTTGTCGTCACCGACTATGTGCCCGCGACGCCGCTGGTATCGCGCAGTGTCGGCGGCCATCTGCTGTTCGCGATGGGCAGCCGCCAGGTGCGCGACGTGCTCGTCGGCGGCGAGTGGGCGTTGCGGGACAGGAGGGCGGTGCGATGCGACGAAGCGGCAAGCCGTCACGCAGCGCGCCCGGCCGCCACGGCCCTGTGGGACCGCATGAGCCGGATCGACTGAAGGTTCAGGACTCCGCGTCGCCGAGTGCGGCGAGCAGTGCGGCGCGGGTCTCGCGCATCGTGGCGAAGCGATTGCGCGGATCGATCGCCATGCACTTCTCCAGCGCGTCCGAGAAGGCCGGCGGCATGTCCGGGCGCAGGACCTTGAGCGGCCGCGTCGGCAGCTCGGGCGTCGCTCCCTCGAACAGGCGCAGCATCGTGCGCCCGAACGCGTAGATGTCGGTGGTCTCGTCGGCCTTGCCGCCGATGAAGAGCTCCGGCGCCATGTAGATGCGTGTGCCCATCAGCATCTCCTGACTGGTGAACTCGCGCTGGTCGATGCCGAGCCGGACGCGACTGATGCCGAAGTCGCCGATCTTGATGGCACCGTCGGAGGAGAGCAGGATGTTGCCGGGCTTGATGTCGCGGTGGATGATGCCGCGTTCGTGAATGTGGATGAGGGCCTCGCCTGCCTGCTGGACGACGCGCCGGCACAGGTCGATGGTGATCTGGCTGTCGGGCAGGTCGATCAGGCTGCCGCGGTCCATGTACTCCATCGAGATGTAGTAGGTGAAGCCGGTGTGGCCGGTCTCGTAGACGGCCAAGACGTTGGGATGGCGCAGCTCGCCCATGATGACGGCCTCGCGCTGGAAGCGCTCGAAGCTGTCGCCCTTGTCGTGCGGGTTGCGCAGGAAGACCTTGAGGGCGACGAGGCGATCGTGGGCCTCGTCGCGGGCCTTGTAGACGGTGCCCATGGCGCCGCCGCCGATGACCTCGAGGATCGAGTAGCCGGAGAAGTTCGGCGGCGGCGTGCCGCGCGGGCCGGAGTACTCGCGCGCGAAGGTCTCCTGCGACTCGCGCCACGCCACCTCCTCGGCGCCCGGCGCCCGGTTCTGGGTCTCCTCCTCGGGGGTCTCAGTGGCGATGCCGCGCGACTTGCGCAGCAGGTGCTCGAGGTCCTCGATGAAGCGCTCCTCGATGAAGGGCTTCTCGAAGTAGACGTCGGCGCCGATGTTGAGCAGCTCCATCTCGCGCTTCTGGGCCTCGGGCATGTCGGAGCACACGAGGATGCGGATGGCGCGGTGCATGGGCGACGAGCGCAGCAGGCGGCAGATTTCCTCGCCGCGCATCGAGGGCAGGTTCAGGTCCAGGACGAGGACATTGGGAACGTCGCGCAGGCAGGCGCGCAGCCCTTCGAGCCCGTCGTCGTAGAGCCGCACGTTGGCCAGGCCGCTGTCTTGCAGCAGTTCCTCGAGGTAGCCGCCGAAGTCGGGGTCGTCCTCGATGATGGTGACGAGGGCGCCGCTTTGCTCGACCAGCGCGCCGGTGCGTTCGCGTCGTGAGGAGGGAGGCGGCATGAATCCGACGGTCGGGGAGAGTGGGCCCGCGAGTCACTCTCGACACGGTGGGCCGGGGCGCGCCAGAAAAAAGTTCCCCCCGGCAAGCTGTCGGCCCCCTGCTGGCCGGGACGAATGCGCCCGGAGCACCACCCCGCATGACCCTGCCCACCAATCCCTCGCGCCTCGAGGAGTTCCGCGTGCCCGACGAGGCGGCCGGCATGCGCCTGGACACCTTCCTCGGCCGCCGCCAAACCGAGCGCAGCCGCACCTTCTTCCAGCAACTCGTCAAGGACGGCCGCGTGCTCGTCGATGGCGAGGTGCCCAAGCGCAGCCATGTCCTGGCCGGCGGCGAGACCATCCGGCTCGACCTCCCCCCCGCCGAGGACCCCTGGCCCCAGCCGCAGGACCTGCCGCTCGACCTCCTGCACGACGACCCCGACATCGTGGTGGTCAACAAGGCCGCCGGCATGATCGTCCACCCGGCCGCCGGCAATCCCGACGGCACCCTCGTCAACGCCCTGCTCCATCGCTTCCCGGACCTGCCGGGCATCAACGGCGTCAAGCGCCCGGGCATCGTCCACCGGCTCGACCGCGAAACCAGCGGCGCCCTCGTCGTCGCCAAGACCGACCGCGCCATGCGCCTGCTGGCCAATCAGTTGCGCGCGCGCACGATGGCGCGCCTCTACGTGGCACTGGTGACCGGTGAGCCCGACTGGGTCGAGCAACGCGTCGACGCTCCCATCGGCCGCCACGAGACGCAGCGCATCCGGCGGGCAGTCAACGGCTCCGGCGCCCGGCCGGCCGTCACACACCTGAAGGTGCTGGCCCGCGCGCACGGCTTCGCGCTGGTGCGGTGCCGCCTCGAGACCGGGCGCACGCACCAGATTCGCGTGCACTGCGCGCACGTCGGCCATCCGATCGCCGGCGACTGGCTGTACGGCGGGGCGAACGAGCGCCTGCTCGAGCGCCTGCGCAATGCCCCGTCGTCGCTGCGCAAGTCCTTCGCCCGGCTGGACCGACCTTTCCTGCACGCCCGGGTGCTGCGCCTGCGCCATCCGGCCGACAACCAGTGGCAGCGCTTCCTGGCGCCGCTGCCGCCCGAACTGCTCGCCCCCCTGGCGGCGCTCTTCCCGGCGATCGATCTGGAGGAGCTGCTGGCACGCGAGGTGGACGAGCACACCGCCGCCGGCGCGGCCGACGAGGAGGGCGAGGAGGCGTGAAGATCGTCCTGGACAAGTCGCTGGCCGGCGTGCGCGCGGTGGTGATCGGCTCGGGCCCGGCGGGCCTCGGCGCGGCCGTGGCGCTTGCCGCTCGCGGCGCCCGGGTGCGCGTGCTCGAGCGCGACAGCGTCGCCGGTGGCCGCCTCGCCCCGCGCGGCGAAGGCGTCCCGCTTGCCGCCATCGATCCCTTCGTCTTCCAGCCCCATGTGCTCGGCCAGCTCTTCGCCCTGGCCGACCTGCGCCTGAGCGACTTCGTCGAGTTCCGCCCCGTCGAGCCGGTCGCCCGCCTGCTGCTGCCCTCCGGCGAGACCTTCCACCTGCACGCGGACCCGGCACGGCTGGCCGACGAGATGGGCCGTCTGGCCCCGGCGGCCGCCGAACGCTTCCTGCGGGACCTGCCGCGCTGGGAGCGCCAGGCCCGCATCGCCGAGGACCACTTTCTGGCGCAGCCCGGCCGGGGCACCGCGCGTCTGCGGGCGCTGGCCGGCTTCCCGCCGGCATGGCCCTTTCTGGCCGGGACGCTGCGACCCGGACGGCTGGCCACGCGGCTGCGACATCGTCTCCCCGGCGCCCCGCTGGCCGAGGCATTCGAGGTGCTCGCCGCGCGCCACGGCGCCTCCACGCGCCGGCTCGCCGCCGGCTTCCTGCCGATCCTGTTCGGCGAGCTGCTTCACGGCTGCTGGGTGCCGACGGGCGGTGTGGCCGGCGTGCGCGAGGCGCTGCTGCGCGTCTGCGAGCTGCTCGACATCCGCGTCGTCACCAACGCCTCGGTCGAGCGCATCCAGCTCGAGAACGACGTCGTCCGGCATGTTGCGGGGCAGGGCTTCAAGACGCTGCGGGCGGATCTGGTCGTCAGCACAATCGGCCTGCGGCCGACGTTGGAGGAGTTGCTGACCCCGTCGGAGACGCGCGCCCGGGCGCTGCGGCGCCTCGGGCGGCCCCGGCCGGCGCGATCGACCTTCCTGATGGGCCTGCGGTGCAGCGCCTCCTGGGAAACCTTCGACGCGCCGATGACCGTGATCGTCCCCCCCGACACCGAGGAGATGCTGCGCCAGCTCGACGACTGGAGCGTGCCGGCCGCCCGGCCGCCGCTGATTGTCACCAACCTGACCGTCGCCGGCGGCGGCGATCCGGCCGGCCCGGAAACGCTGCTGCGCGTCGAGGCGCCGATGCCGCCGGTCAGCCCACGCTTCCGATGGAGCGAGCAAACGACCCGGCAGGAGCGCGACCGGCTGGTGCGCCGCCTCGAGGAGGCAGGTGGCACGGGGCTCGGCGGTGCGATCACGGCCGAGCAGATCGTCACTCCCGGCGACCTCGCCGAGCGGATGGGCTGGCCGGCCGGCAGCCTGCACGGGACGACCTGTCACCGCCGCCGCGGATGGCTCCAACGCCCCGGCGCGGTGATTCCGGAGTTTCGCGGGCTGCTGGTCGCCGGGGCGGAGACGCACCCCGGCTCGACGCTGCCGATGCTGGTGCTGGGCGGCATGCTGGCCGCTGAGGTGGGAGCCGAGGCCTGGCCCCTCACCCCGCCCGGATGACCTCCGCAGGGCGGGCAAACCCCTGTCGGAATTCGCCTTATGCCCACACCCGCCCCCGTTCTCCACTGGTTTCGACGCGACCTGCGGCTGGCCGACAATCCGGCACTGTGCCATGCCGTCGAGCAGGGCCGCCCGGTTATCCCGGTCTTCATCCATGCCCCCGGCGAGGAAGCCCCATGGGCCCCCGGCGGGGCGTCGCGCTGGTGGCTGCACCATGCGCTCGAGCGGCTGGCCGAGGACTTGGCGAAGCGGGGCTCTCGGCTCGTCATCAGACAAGGCGATACACTTGACGCGATTCGGGCCCTCTGCGCCGAAACCGGCGCCAGCCTCGTGACATGGAACCGCCTCTACGACCCCGCCACCGTGGCGCGGGACACGGCGGTGAAGACGGCGCTGCGCGAGCGCGAGTCAGGCGTCGAGGCGGTGTCGTTCAACGCCGCGCTGCTGCACGAGCCCTGGACCATCGCGACTGGACAGGGTGGACCCTACAAGGTCTTCACGCCGTTCTGGAAGCGATGCCTGGCGGAGGGCACGCCGCCGGAGCCGCTGGCCGCGCCGCGCAAGCTGGCGCCGCCGACGCGCTGGCCGGAGTCGCTGTCGGTCGGCGCGCTGGGGTTGCTGCCGACGATTCGCTGGGACGGCGGGCTGGCGCAGGCATGGGCGCCCGGCGAGAAGGGCGCGCACGGAGCGCTCCGGCAGTTCCTCGACGGACCGGTCGGGACGTACGATACCGACCGCGACCGGCCCGGCATCGTGGGCACGTCGCGCCTGTCGCCGCACCTGCACTTCGGCGAGATCGGCCCGCGGCAGGTCTGGCACGCCGTCCGACAGAAGACCGATCCGCGGTCGAAGGACGCGCAGCGGTTCCTCGCCGAGGTCGGCTGGCGCGAGTTCGCCCACCATCTGCTGTTCCACTTTCCAACCACCCCGGAGGCGCCGCTGCGTCCCGAGTTCGCGCGCTTCCCATGGCGACGCTCGGCGACGGACCTCGAGGCGTGGCATCGCGGCCGCACGGGCTACCCAATCGTCGATGCCGGCATGCGCGAGCTGTGGACGACCGGGTGGATGCACAACCGCGTACGGATGATCGTGGCGTCGTTTCTGGTCAAGCACCTGCTGCTGCCCTGGCAGGAGGGGGCGCGCTGGTTCTGGGACACGTTGGTGGACGCGGACCTGGCGAACAACACGCTAGGCTGGCAGTGGACGGCGGGCTGCGGCGCCGACGCCTCGCCCTACTTCCGGATCTTCAACCCGATCCTTCAGGGAGCGAAGTTCGACCCGTCGGGCGCCTACGTGCGGCGCTGGGTGCCGGAGCTGTCGGGCCTGCCCGACGCCGTGCTGTTCCGGCCGTGGGAGGCTCCGCCCTCCACGCTCGCGTCGGCCGGCGTGCGCCTGGGCGTGGACTACCCATTGCCGATCGTCGACCACGCCACCGCCCGCGCGCGCGCGCTGGGGGCGCTGGAACGGATGGGCCAGGCGAGGTCGGCTTAGTTCAAAGGAGGCGAGAAGCGAAGGTCGAGCAATGTGCTCATTTGCACCCAACGGCCTCGCTTGCGAACATCGGACGCTTCATCAACGCCATCTACTTCCACTGCGCGGGTCTCCGACTCCATCCACAGTGAAGCCGGAAGAGGCTCCTTGGGATGCTGATGACCGCGAGGCGCCCTTCGGGAATTTCCTGTTGACATCCTGACAGGTTTCAACCCTTGTTTCCTGTATACTCAGTATGGTTAGCGTCAGTTCGGTAACGGGGGGTATGTGCGATGCTAAAAACCTTGAACACCTCGCCAGAGATCCAGAAGGCGTTCCAAGAGTATCAGGCTTTCATACAAAGTGTCGGCCATTATGTTGCAAACTTCCGAGTCGAAACCGCCGGGGGTGGCGGAAGTGGTTGCTATTGGTTTGCGAATGAGGGGGTTTGGAACCATATCGACGAGTGGCCCGGTGGGGCTCGATATTGGATCGTGTACGGTCATGAAGACCCCACTGTCCAAGGCAAGCAAGTACCGATGTTTCAAATAAACCCGAAGAAGGACACAGGAACCAGCCAGACGAAGGGGTGCTTCCTGCGCGACTCCAATGCGAGACTCTACTTGGCGCATTGCGGCGAGTTTACAGTGGGCAGATCGAAAGTAAAATCGCCGGACTTCTTCGCGAACTACAAAGGGGCAACGCAGGTCGTCACATGGCCCGGCGGCAAGTCCAAGCAAGCAGTTCTGTTCGGCCCTGTCGGAGGGCCGACCATTATCAGCCAGCTTGCTGGCTTTTCGAGGGAGGTCGAACGAATCAAGAAGAAGCTCTTCCCTTGATCTGTAGGGGACCTCGTGCCATGCGAAGGCGCTTCGCTTCCCATCCATTTGGTGGATAGGAAGTGAATATTTGGCCGTATACAGATCGCGACAGAGGCCCCCTCCGCTCGCCGCGATTGGAGAGCGTGGGAGGGCGTGGACATGCCGCCTCGCTAACGCTCGGGGTACCGATTGCGGTGATTCGAAACCGCATCACTCGCTGTCCGCCGCGCGGCGCGCTTCCCAGAAGGTGCGCACGTGTTGGCGGTCCTCGACGTCGAGGCGGTGAAGCACGTTGCGGTCGAAGACGGGCTCGGCGCGTTCGGTGCCCTCGGGCATGTTCTCGGCGAACCAGCTCATCAGCTCGCGAAGCGCTTCGGGATGCAGGGCGAAGGAGGAGTGGGCGGGATCGTCCTGCAGGCGCAAGCCCACGCCCGCGCCGGCGATGGCGAGCACTTCGGCGGCGGCCCAGCCGTCGGCGAGCGCCGCGGCATGCAGCGACTCTGCGCGCGGGGCGGCGTCGGGTTCGTCCCCGCCGAGCATCAGCAGCAGCGGCAGCGCGGCCGTGCCGGCGTCCGCAGCGGGCAGCGCAACGTCGGCCGGCGGCGACACGAGCACCGCAACGTGGATGGGCGTCTCCGCATTGCCGAGCAGCCCGAGCGCCGGTGTGACGGCCGCGCGATGGGCAAGCAGCGCCACGCGGGCAGGATCGAGATCGCGGTCCGCGGCCAGATGAGCGCGCGCCGCGCGGGCGACGGCGTCGCCACCCTCGGCAGGCACTGTCACCTGAATCACCAAGTACCCCAAGGCGGCGAAGCGCATCGCGTAGTGATCCGCGACGAGGCGTTCGCGCGCGTCGGCGTCGGCGGGTTCGAGCAGCACAAGGCCCGGATGCAGCCGGCGTGTCTGGTCGCGCGCCACGTAGCGTGCCGTCGTCGCGATTCCCTCCGCGTCGAGCATGACCTGCTCGATGCGATAGCCGGTGCGGCGCACGCCGACGAGCGATTCGTCGTCCCACGGGCCGAGCCGCATCTGGGCGACAGCGCCGGCGTGGTCCCGCACACGCAAGAGCCGCCGGCCGTCGGCCGTCAGGCAGGTGTCGCGGCCGACGGGGCGCAGGGGCTCGAACCGCCCCTGCTCGACCAGCCATGCCGCGTCGGGCCGGGTCTCGTCCGCGAGCACCAGCGTGAAGTCGCGCAGCGCGGTTTCGTAAATGCCGAGCGCCTCGGCGAGGTTGGCCGGCGAGGCGGGCCCTTGGCGGGCGAGCACGAAGCCGCCGGTCACGTCGGCGCCGCGGGCGATGCCGCGCAGCTCGCCGCGCGCGGAGAGCTCGCCCTCGAAGGCGAGCGCCTCGTCGTGCCCGGCCGGCGCGAGCGAGAAGGAGATGCGCTGGCCCTCGATGCGGAACGGGATGCCGCCGACCGGCACCGCGGTGCAGGCCAGTTGCACGTCGAGCGGCTGCCAGACGCCGTCGATCCAGAGGCCGCCGATCCAAGGGTGCTCGGCCAGGCGGGCCGGATCCGGCCATGGGCCATGATCGAGCCGCGCCGGGTACTCCGGCGCGCGGGTGGAGACGAAGCACACAACATCGTTGGCCGGGGACTCGGAGGGCGCCGCGGGGTCGGCCACGGTCAGCGTCGCGAGCGCACCGAGCAGCGCCGCGGCCAGGCCGCCGCGTCGCACCGCTCGTCTGGCCAGGCCGACGCTCACGTCTTCAGCTCCACATCCGAGGGGACTTCCTTCACCGACACATGGATGCGCCCAGCGTAATAGAGCCCCACGACCGTGACAAGCGCCCACTGCAGGAAATGGACGACAAGCGTGTAGCCCATCGCCAGACTTTCGTCGATCTGGGGGTTCACCAGCTTGAGCGCGATGAGCCCGCCGACCTCGTACAGGCCCCAGTACCCGGGAGCCGACGGCAGCGACACCATCAGGCAGGTGACGACGAGGAAGACCATGGCATGGCCGACGGTCATCTCGAAGCCGGGAAAGCCGAGTGCCATGATCCAGAAGGTGAGGCCGGTGAGGAACCAGATGCCGAGGCTGTCGAAGGCAACCTGCGCGACGAGAGCCGGGCGACGCAGCGCCTCGAAACCGAGCGCGAAGGAGTCGAAGAGCGCGACGAGCGTCGCGCGGACCTTCTCCGGCAGCAGCGGCAGGCGGTGGAGAATCCAGCGCATGAGGTTGCGGCAACGCGCCGACAGCATGGTCAGCGAGCCGACGAGCAGCACGCCGGCAAGGATCGAGACCTTGCGGACGATGCCTTCCAGCGTGGCGGGCGTGATCGTCAGGTCGCCGTAGGCGTACGAGATCGAATCGTCGAACGTGATGAAGAACGAGCAGAGGATGAAGAAGAACAGCAGGGCGAGGATGTCCCAGATGCGCTCGACGACGACAGAGGAGAAGCCGGTGGTGTAGGGGACGTTGGCCTGCTTGACGAGGGCGAGCGGGCGGGCGAACTCGCCGGCGCGGGCCGGAAAGATCGAGTTGAACCCGAAGCCGACCATCATGGGGCCGAAGACGTCGCGCAGGCGCAGGCGATGCGTGGCGCGCAGCAGCTTCATCCAGCGCCAGCCGCGCCACCAGAAAGTCACCCAGGTGACGGCGACGAAGGGGACGGCATAGAGCCACTGGATGGTGCGGAAGGTCTCGACGAGCTGGCCGAACTCGATGCGGCGGAAGGCGATGACGAGGAAGACGACGCTGAGGACGATCGCGACGAGGGTGGAGATCAGCTTGCCGCGCGTCATGGACGGGCCCGGGGAGACGAGAATCGCGGCGCTCGCCGCGCGCCGGTGCGGCCCTTGGACCAAACGCCCCCGCCCGCGTCAATGCGGAGGATTCCGGGGCTTCCGGCCGGTCCGCCGGGCGTCCATCCGTCTTGCCACCGCCCCGGCGGCGGGGCAGGGTGAACGCCGCCGGGGGCCCGCGGCCCCCGATTTCCGACAAGCCGAGAGAATCATCATGCGACGGATCTGGACCCTGACGGCGAGCGCGCTGCTGGCAGCATGGATGTTGGTGCTGGCCGGCTGCACGACCATCACCCGGCACCCCGTGCCCACGGACCAGGAGGTGCGCTTCGTCGTCTTCGGCGACAGCCAGTTCGGCAGCCCGGACATCTTCGAGCGCCTCGTTCACGAGGCCAATACGCTGCGCCCCCACTTCGCCACCGGCGTGGGCGACATGATCAACGGCTACACCGACGACGTGCCGACGATCCGGCGCGAGTGGGAGCGCTACAAGAAGCAGCTCGAGCCGCTGACGATGCCCTTCCATCCCGTGCCCGGCAATCACGACGTCGTCACGCCGGCCACCTATCGCATCTACGGCGACGTGTGGGGACAGGATCGCTACTACTACTCGTACGACTACGGCCCGGTGCACTGCATCGTGCTCGACTCGTTCCACAACGGCGAGAACGACCGCATCATGCACTGGCAGATCGAATGGCTGGCGAACGACCTGGCCGAGTACGCCGAGCGCAACGGCGGCGAGGGTTCGGCCGAACTGGCGTCGCGTTCGATCTTCGTGTTCCTGCACAGCCCGATGTGGCGCTATGCGGCGGACAGCGAGGGGCGGAAGGACTGGGAGACGATTCACGAACTGCTGCGGCGCTATCCCGTGCGCGGCGTCTTCGGCGGCCACACGCACGAGTACGTCTGGGAGAATCGCGACGGCATCGAGTACGTGGTGCTGAACAGCACGGGCGGCATGCCGCAGCTCAACGAGCGCGGCGGTTTCATGCACGTCTTCCTGCACGTCAGCGTGGTGGGAACGGACGTGCGGACGGCCGTGGTGAAGGCCGACTCGGTGCTGCCGGTGGACACGGTGAACTCCGAGGAGCGCAACCGCATCCCGCGCTATGGATTGCGCGGGGGCACGATCCGGATTCCGAAGTGGGAACCTGGCGAGCCGGTGGACACGACGGTGTCGTTGCCCGTGCCGAACAGCCTGCGCGAGGAGCGCACGTTCCATCTGCGGTGGGACATCGCGCGGGACTCGGGTGTCGAGGTCGAGCCGCGCGAGCTGTGGCTCGACGTGCCGGCGGGCGAGACGGCCACGCCGGAGTTTCGCATCCGCACGGCGTCGGCGCCTTCGCGCGCGCAGATGCCGCGGCTGCGCCTCGAGGCGCGCAACGAGCTGCGCACCGGCGTGGTCAGCCGCGACTGGGAGGCGCGCTATCGCGACGAGCTGGCCCGCGCCGCGGCCGGCGAGAAACTGCTGACCACCGCAATCCCGCTCGACAAGACTTTCACCTTCGACACGACGTTCGCGCTCTTCGTGCCGCCGCGCACGACGGCCGCACGCTGGACCGGCGCCGCCACGATCGACGGGCGCCTCGACGAGCCCGCCTGGCAGCGCGCCACGCCGATCACCGACTTCCGTCAGGTCGGCACCGGGCCCGCGCCGCACGCCACCTCCGTGCGCCTGCTCTACGATGCGGACTATCTCTACGTCGGTGTCTGGATGGCGGAACCGAATCCGGCCGGCCTGAAGGCCGCCGCCGAGGGCGACATTCCGCTGACGTGGAACGACGACGACGTGGAGTTGTTCTTCGACCCGACAATGACGGCGCGCGACCACACGCGCCTGTTCCAGAACGCGGCCGGCACGCGCTTCAACGCCAAACCGGTCGGCCGGCCGGACCGCTACTTCCAGAGCGCCTACGACAGTGCCATCGTCGTCGGCCCGGACCACTGGACGATGGAGATGCGCATCCCCTGGAGCGACATCGCCGACGCCTCCGCGCCGACGCCGGGCACGACATGGGGCTTCAACGTCTGGCGCCACCGCCCGCAAAGCGAACCGGCACGCTTCCACTGGGCCGCCGAGTCCTACAACCAGAGCCGCTATGGAGTGCTGGAGTTCGAGTAGGCGGCTACTACGTTCCCGTGAGGGACTCGGGATCGGCAAACAACTCCCCTTGTCGGGCACAGGCCGCGCCCAGTTCGGGCCAGCGACTCAGGAATGCGTCCGCCGAGATACGAGCAAGCTCGCTGGGCTCGATCTTGTGAAGTCCTCCGCCGTAAACACGGCCTTCACTTCGAAGCTCGTGACCCGTGACCTCCAGAAGCAACCGAAAGGCCTCCGCCTCACACCCGGGATCGCGCCCCATCAAGGACGCCAGTACCGGTTTGGGATACAGCATCAAATAGAGATTTGTGCCGATGGCCCGCGAGCGGTTCCAGATGAACCGAAGCGGACGCTTCTGATCCGAGCCGCGGCCCATGTAAGTGCACAGGTAGGGTGCCGGGGCCCTGCGCTCCTGCCGATACCACGGAGACCTGTTCGCCGAAAGGTAACGTGCCTTGGCGTCAAGCGCGCCGGGAGTTTGGAAGTACTCCCACATCGCCGGCCACTTTGCACGTACTGTATCCTCCGGCAGATCGCAATCGACAAGCAGAAGTTGCGGATCGAGCAATGGATTGCCGTCAGTATCCGCCTCGACGACATCCACCTTGAGATTCCTCGGGCTGGGAAGAATCGGCTTGAGATGTTGCGACGGCAGCGCGAGTTGAGCGGCCCGCTCGCGGGTCAGTATGAAGAACTTGTTCGCGCCCGTCGCAATGCCGCGCTGGACCTGGAAGAAGTCTCCGAGCACGGCCCCGCTGGCAGCCGGAGTGGCGCGCCCTATGGCGCGAGGGAACTCGGTCCACTTGCGCGACGAGCGGAGGCAAGTGAGGCCCACTTGCTCTCGCATGCCCGGAGAACGGAGTGATCCCCCAAACGTGAAATGCACCTCGTGCGCGGTTGGCGGCGGCTCCTTGCGGAACAGAATGACGACCGACGAGACCAGCGCATCCCCGAACTGAACCTCCCGCGGATCGAAACGATGGACCCGCAGAAGCGTCGTTCGACTCAGGAGGAACTCCTTCAGAGGTGCCCCATAGTTCACGTCCATGAACTCCGAGGGAATCAACCACGCCGCGACTCCCTGCTCCTCCATCCACGCCGTCGCGAGCAGCAGAAAGTAGACGTACAAACCCGACAGGCCACTGACCTCCACGCCCAGTTCGCGGCGAACGAGGGAACGCAGGCGGGCCTTCTCCTCGCGCCCGAGATGATGGTGTCGCACATAAGGGGGATTTGCGAGAATCAGGTTCGGACGTTCACCACTCCCGGCACTTTCGAGTAGCCGGGTGAAGTCGGACCGGATCACTCGGAGGCCCAAAGGACTCCACAACTCGTTGGCCAGCGCGCAGAGTTCCGGGTCAAGTTCCACGCCGACCGCGCTCCGCACATGTGCCAGACCGGCAACTTGAAGGAGAGCCGAATAGAAGCTGCCGGTGCCGATGGAGGGGTCGGCGAAGCGCAGTCCTTGGGAGGCCTCGCCCATCGTCTCGAGTGCCAGTCGAGCGATCTCGATCGCCAAGGGATTCGGGGTGGCGAACTGGCCGAGTCGATTTCGGTCGGTAGCCTCGCGTGCGACGTCGAATCGGAGCTGCATGTCCTGTCGGCGCAGTTCCAGCGACGAAACAATCTCGATTGGCGGCGCGATCATAGTCCCAACTTTTCCATGTCCGCGATGCGGTGCTCCCAAATCCAGTCAATGCCTTCGGCCGCTTCGTAGCCAAGGTAGTCCGTGCCGAAGTACCCGCACAAGAACAGGACGTAGACGGCGGTCGGACCGTAGGTTCGCCGAAGCTGCTGAATCTTGATAGCCTCTTCCTTGCGCCGCTTGTTCGTGTTGGCGAAGTCGCCGGCGGATTTGGCTTCGATCAGGATCGGGATGCCGTCGCGCCGAGGCTTCAAGGGTTGAACGACCACATCCACGGGAACGCGTGTCTGACGCGACTTGCCGACGGTCAGCGCCATCCGAAAGGCGAACGTCCCCGGCACCATCTGGCTCAACGGGGTGTCGGTCGGGTGCGCCTGCCGGCGATACCCTCGCGCGTTCAACCATGCTTCGATGAGTTCGAGTTGTCGCTGCTCCTGGGCGTTTCGGATCAATGGATTTGCCACGGCGCTGCACAAGCGATCCGCCACGATCGACGCAGCGCGGTCCCTTTCCGTGGCAGTCGGTCTGTTGCCTTGGGCCAGCCACGGGAAGATGTCGCGGTCCAACAGTCGGATCAGCACCCGACAAATCCGGGACAATTGCTCGTCGAGTTCGTGGGCTGCGAGCCGCTTTGGAAGGCGCCCGCTTTCCAGCGAACCGATCAGGCTCCTGCTCGAGTCGGTCAGGCCGATCAGTCGGTCGACCGCAAGAGGAGGGGCTGTGCACATGCGCAGCGTGGCGAGAGCCGCCGGATGCGCCTTCACGGTGGCAACCGTCAAGGACCGCAGATCGTCGGTCGCAATGAGTGCCGCGGCGACATCCTGAGTGGTTGCCAATCGACTGGTGCGGAAAGTCTCTGGTGCGAAGTCAAGAAACCACGTGTTGAACCGGTCCACGGAGGCCGCGATATCGGCCTTCCAACGCTGAGGCTTGTTTGCGTTGATCGGTCCGGTTCGAGTCATGGTTCGCAATCCCGAGATACGACAACAGGGGCAGCGGGTGAGCCGGCTCGGTGCAGCTGGGACGAACACCCAGCTCCCCGCCCCTGTTTCGATTTCCCTTCGTTGCCGAAGCCCGAGGCGATGTCAACGCCACAACCATCCCGTTCAAGACTGGCGCGGCGATTTCGTACATGACAGCCCCCCGCCTCCAAGCCGATTTTTGATCTTTCCCGCCGGCCCTTCTTGATTGTTGGGGGCGGGGTGTGCGACACAGGGCCCGGAGACGGATTCCGCCCGCGGCGGCCGTCCACCCCGCAAGGCACGGGTCCTGATGCGACACGGTATACCCAAAGCCACGCTGGTCCTGCGCTTCCGCTTTCGGCGGGGACGACCGCCCGACCTCTAACGAGTCGAACACGCAACGACGGCCGCCGGCACCTCCCTCCCTTGCGGGAGGCTGGTTATCCCATGCACCGCCCAGTCGGGCCACCTGTCCGATGCGTTCGTCCTCGAAGGAGACGACTCCCATGACCTCCCGCATTCCGCCGGTTGTCCGGCGCCATCGTATCCTTGTCTGTCCTCCGGAGCACTTCACGGTCGAGTACGCGATCAACCCGTGGATGGAAGGCCACGGGCGTCGCCCCGATCGTGAAGAGGCCGGCCGTCAGTGGCGCGCGCTGCGCGACGCTCTCGCGCGCACGGCCGACGTTGTCGAAATGCCCGCCGCGCCGGGCGTGCCGGATCTTGTGTTCACCGCCAACTCGGGGCTGGTGTGCGGCCGGCAAGTGGTGCTGTCGCACTTCCGCCATCCGGAGCGCCGCGCCGAGGAGCCGATCAATCGCACGTGGTTCGCGGCGAACGGCTTCGACGTGATCGAGATGCCGGCGGGGCTGTACTTCGAGGGGGCCGGCGACGGGCTGTGGGATCGCGGCGGACAGCGCCTGTGGCTGGGCTACGGGCTCCGCTCGACGCTCGAGGCCGGGCAGTTCGTCGCCGAGCGCCTCGGCGTCGAGGTCGTGCCGCTGCGTCTGGTGGATCCGCGATTCTATCATCTCGACACCTGCTTCTGCCCGCTCGACGGCGGGTTTGTGCTTTACTATCCCGAGGCGTTCCATGCCGCGGCGCTCGACACGATCGAGCGCCTGGTGCCGGCCGAGCGCCGTCATGCGGTCTCACGCGAGGATGCCTTCGCCTTTGCATGCAACGCGGTGGACACCGGCCACGCCGTGGTGCTGCACGACTGCTCGGCGGAACTCGAGCGGGTGCTGCACGACTGGGGCTTCGACGTGGTGCGTACGCCGCTCGGCGAGTTCCATCTGTCGGGCGGTTCGGCCAAGTGCCTGAGCCTGCGGCTTGACGAGGAACCCGCCCCCGACGAGGGGCATGAGCCTTGGCCGCTTGCCGCCGGCGACTGAGGCACACGACGGGCAGCGGCGCGACGGGCCGACGGCGATTCGCGCGCCGCCGGCCCGCTATGACATCCGCTCCGCTTGCCCTGACCCGGGCGGGGAGGCGCAGGCTCGCCGCAATCCCCCTGCGAGGTCCGGGCCATGACCCCTCCCCAGCAGTTCACGAGCGACAATTGCTCGGGCATCTGCCCGGAGGCGATGGCCGCCCTTGTCGAGGCCAACCACGGACACGAGCGCTCGTATGGCGACGATGGCTGGACGGCGGAAGCCTGCGAGCGTTTCCGCGAGTTGTTCGAGGCCGACTGTCAGGTGTACTTCGTACTGACCGGCACGGCGGGCAATGCGCTCGCGCTGGCCTCCACGGCCCGCTCGCACCACAGCATCATCTGCCACCGCGTGGCCCACGTCGAAGTGGACGAATGCGGCGCGCCGGAGTTCTTCAGCCATGGCGCGAAGATTCTGCTGGCCGATGGCGTGGACGGACGCATCGCCCCCGACGCCATCGGCGAAATCGCCACCCGACGCGACGACATCCACTATCCGAAGGCCCGCACCGTCTCGATCACCCAATCCACCGAGCTGGGCACGGTGTACCAACCGGCCGACTTGCAGGCCATCCAGCGCGCCTGCCGGGAGCACGGACTGGCGCTGCACATGGATGGAGCCCGCTTCGCCAACGCGGTCGCCTCCCTGGGGTGCGCGCCACGGGCGCTGACGACCGATTGCGGGGTGGACGTCCTCGTCTTCGGAGGCTCCAAGAACGGGCTGGCCATTGGCGAAGCCGTCGTCTTCTTCAACGCCTCGGTGGCCGAGGAGTTCGACTACCGGTGCAAGCAGGCCGGTCAATTGCTGTCGAAGATGCGTTTCGTCGCGGCCCAGTGGGTGGGCGTGTTGCGCGACGGCGCGTGGCTGCGGCATGCGCGCCATGCGAACGCGTGCGCAGCGGAACTCGAAGGCCGCCTGCGTCCCCTGCCCGGCGTGCGGATTCTCTATCCCCGTCAGGCCAATGCCGTCTTTGCGCACCTGCCCGCCGAGGCAATCGTCCGCATGCAGCAACGGGGATGGCGGTTCAGCACGACGTTCGGTCCGGGCGCCGTGCGCCTGATGTGCTCGTGGGACACGCGATCCGAGACCATCGACGCGTTCGTCCAGGATCTGAAGCAGGTGCTTGGGGGATGAGCACGCAGTCCGCTTCGTCTGCGGCATTGACAACGCAGCAGCATGGCGGGCCTGCTGCGGTGGACGTTGGGACACTCCCGGTGAGGCCTGTTGTCATGATGCGATCGCTGTCTGCCGTGCTGTCGTTGCTGCTGCTGGCGCTGACCGCGCCCGCGTTCGCCCAACACCAGGTCGTGCGCGTGCGCAGCGCCGGACCGGGCGGCGCGCCGCGCGTGGCCGTGGTGCTGCCGCATCATGCGCAGGCCGCCACCAGCAGTGCGGCGGATCAGATCCTGCGCCTGGCGCCGGCCCGTGGCGAGGTGGTGGTGATTGAGCTCTCCCCCGCCGACGGCGCGTTCCACCGCACGCCGCTGGACTGGACGGCGCTCGAGATCGAGCCGACCGACTGGGCCGTGGTGTTCCATCCGGTGGCGATCGATCAGGATGGAACGGACAAGCGCACGCCGCCCATGCTGGCGACGACGCACGAGGTGCTGGCGCGCGCCGTGACGGCGTCCGCGTTGTTGGCGACGTTCCCCGACGGGGAGCTGTCGCTCGAGGTGGAGCCGGTGGGAGACGACCGACTCTTCGGGGCCACGGTGGGCGAGTTGCACGTGACGTTCGCGGCGCAGGTGCCCCAGTCGCGGCGGTTTCGCTGGGCGCGGCTGATGACGTTCGAGCTGCTGAGCGCGCTCGAGTCCGCGCCACCGCGCGAAGCGCTGGCCGCGGCGATGCCGGGCAGCAGCGACGCGCTGGCGCTGTACGACTGCGAAGGTGTGGGCGGCGCGGGGCCACGCCAGCTCGAGCGCATCGTCAACGAAGTGCCGTTCGGCATGACGGTGACGCCGGTCTCGCCGGAGGACATTCGCGAGGGTGTGTTGCCGCTGTTCCGCGGGGTGCTGTTTCCCGGCGGTGGCGGTCGCAGCATCGCGCTGGCGCTGGGGCCCGAGGGCCAGGAGGAGGTGCGCCGTTTCGTCGATGCGGGCGGGGGCTACGTCGGCATCTGCGCGGGCGCCTATCTGGCGACATGCCGAATCGATGAGTACCTGAAGATGGTCGGCGCGTTCCATGGCCAGCCTTGGCGCAAGGGTGGCGGGATGGTGCAGGTGGAGCTGACGCCGGAAGGGCGTGCGATCTTCGGCGAGGAGTTCGCGGCCTTCGAAACGCGCTACAACAACGGGCCGGTCCTGGTGCACGAGGAGGGACTGGCGCCCGAGGGAGACTTCCCGGCGATCAACGTGTTGGCGCACTTCCGCTCGGCGACATCGCGTCCGGACGGCACCGAGAGCGTCGAGATGATCGATCAGGCTGCCGTCGTCGCCAGCGAGTACGGCGAGGGGCGCGTGTTGCTGATCAGCCCGCACCCGGAAACGCACGAGCGGCTCTTCCCCATGGTCGCCCGCGGCATCCAGTGGTCGGTGGGCGATGAGTCCAGAGCCGTGCCCCCTGCTGGCGAGAGCATGCCGTAGATACCGCACGCTCCCGTCTCGGATCGGTCGGACCGGTCCGACACGTCCGACAGGTCCGACGAAGCCGCCCACGCCTTGCGGCCGCCCTTCGCGTTCTTCCTTCGGCCTTGCCTCTCGGAATGTCCTTGTCGCGCTCCGGGGCGGCGCGTCCTCATGGATGGCCTCGCCACTTGCTCCGCCCGGAGGAGCGCGTCGTCCCGGTGACCCCTCGCCTTGATCCACGCCCGTCGCGTTTCGACCGCCAGGACCTCGGCGTGCTCGTCGTCCTGCTGGTCGGCGTGCCCTATCTGCTCTGGCGATGTTCGCTCGTCAGCCTGTTCTGGATCGACGAGATGTACAGCATCACGCTGGCGAACCACACGTGGAGCAAGGCGCTCGAGCTGACGACGTTCGACGCGCATCCGCCAGGGTACTACTTCCTGCTCAAGGCGTGGCTGAACGGCGTGCGCCTGCTGGGGATCGAGCCCGGGTTCGTGCTGACGCGGGCACCGGGCGTGGTGGCGTGGGCGCTGCTGGTGGCCGCAACATGGTGCGGCGCGCGGCGATTGCTCGGGCCGGCATGGGGACTACTCACCGTGCTGGCGCTCTGCCTGTGCGGCAACGTCGTGCACATGACCACCGAGGCGCGGCAGTATGCGTTGATCGTGCCGATGACGGCAGTGTGCTGGATGCTGCTGTTGGGACAGGCGCTGGACCACGCCGAAGGGCGGGCCAGCGCGAAGTGCTCGCGGCTCGCATGGGGGGGCTTCGCACTGCTGGGCGCGATGGGCTTGTGGATGCAGCTCCTCATGGGCCCAATGATGGCCGTGCTGGCGGTGCTGTGGGTGTGGCTGTGCGCGCGGCGCGCCTGGTGGCGCACGACGTTCTTTCGTCACGGCCTGTGGGCGCATCTTGCGATGGGGCTGCTGATCCTGCCGTGGCTCGACAGTCTGCGGCACAACATCGGGCACCTGGACTTCATGCCGCGACCCTGGCAAACGCCGGCGACGCCGCTGAACCTGCTGACAGTGTTCTTCTACTGGATGCCGCTGGGGCATTTCCAGTTCGGATTCCCGGCTCCGCAGCCCTGGCCGCGGCATCCGGTGTGGTACGAGTGGAACGTGCTCGCGTATCCAGCGGCCGCGTCGTTGCTGGTTCCGCTGCTCGTGTGGTTGCGGGCAATCCGCCGCGGGCGCGGGCCGAGCGATGCGCGCCTGGCAACTGTCGCCGCGTGCGGACTCGGCACGGCAATCGGCTTCGTCTTCCTGATCTGGTGGTTCGACCGATGGGGTATCGCGCGCACATTCCATGGCACGCGCTATCCGATGGTGGCGTTGGGGCCGTGGGTGATCGGACTCGTCGCGTGGTGCGCATGGTCGGTGCGGCGGCTTGATTGGCAACCGGCACGCGTGTGGTGGACGATGGCGCCGTGGCTGGCATGTGCCGTCGCGGGCCAGCTTGTCGTCTACCTCATCGTCCAGCAACCCAACCACGCGCTCGCGCGCCGCGTGGGCGTGTGGCGACCGCCCCCCGTCGGTGCGACGGTCTACACAATGCCGGCCGAGTTCCTTCCCTACGTGCAACCGGTCTTTCCCGAGTACGATCTGCGTCCGATTGACGATCTCGCCCGCCTGCCCGCGGACGAACGCACCGCGTGGGTCTTCAACGCCAGCCCCCTGCTGCCGTCGATGGCCGGGCGCGACCTCGCGTTCTACTCGCTACTCGACGGCCATCGACTCGCCGCGCGCACGCTGGCGGCCGGCTATCCCGCCGGCTATCCGGTGCTGACGGTCTTCCGGCTCGAGCAACCCGACCGCACAATGCTCGCGCGCCTTGCCGCCGAGGACTGGTCACGCATGACGCACGACATTCCGGCTGAGGCCGTGGCGGCCGCCGTGCCCGAGCAGCAGTTGATGCTCGACGGCTGGAGCATGATCGAGTTCGGTGCGCGCATGTCGCTGCACCGCTGGGGCGGCGCGCGCGAGGTGCGGCTGCGATTCGACGCGCCTGTCGAGCCGGGACGCTACATCCTGCACGTGCGCGGCTATCGCGGCCCCTACCCCACCGACGTGGCGCCGATGCGATTGCAGTTCCAGCGCGAGGGCACCGTGCACGCCTTCGAGCAACCGGAGGGCGGCTTCCACCTGCGCCTGCCGTTCGACTTCGCCCATCGCCACGACCCGCCGGTCTTGCTGCTCGCGCACCCCACATGGAAGCCCCGCGACCACGTCGCCGGTGCACTCGACCCGCGAGACCTGACAATCCTGCTCAACGAGGCGTGGCTTGAGAAGGACGCGGAGGAGTGAGGCGCTCACTCTTCATCCACTGGCTGGCCTGCAAGTTCCTGCTCGATCTGCTCGATGGAGGGCAAGGCGCTGGCCAGTTCCCCCGGGAGGGAACGGGTCAGTTCGTAGTCGGCAACGCCGATGGGTTTGTGAACGTCGCGCAGTGCGTACTCGGCGAAGATGCGGTCCTTGTCCTGACACAGGATGAGGCCGATGGTCGGATTGTCGTTCGGATGGCGAAGCTGATCGTCCACGGCACTGCAGTAGAAGTTCATCTTGCCGGCATGCTCGGGTTGAAACTCGCCCTTCTTGAGGTCCACGACGACGAAGCAGCGCAGGCGAAGATGGTAGAAGAGCAGGTCGAGATGGAAGTCGCGGTCGGAAACGGTGAGGCGGTACTGGCGACCGACGAAGGCGAAGCCCTGGCCCAGTTCGAGAAGGAACTGCTGGATGTGTGCGACAAGGGCGGCTTCCAGTTCGCGCTCGTGAAAGGGTTCGTCGAGCGTGAGGAAGTCGAAGAGGTAAGGGTCCTTGAGCAATCCCAGCGCGATTTGGGCATGTGCCTCGGGGAGGGTCGCGGAGAAGTTCGCCACGGTCGTCCCTTGGCGTTCGTGCAGGCGAGACCGAATCTGGGCGGCCAGCATGTCGCGAGACCACCCCTGGGCGACGGCACGTTCGGCGTACCACAGGCGGGTAGGGAGATCCTTGAGTTTCTGCATGAGCAGGATGTTGTGTGCCCAAGGCAGCAGAGTGACGGCCACCTGTCTCTTTCGGGCTTTCCCTGCGGCCTCTTCGGATTGGGGCACGGACAGTGCCCCCAGTGGTGAGCAATGCTGCGGATCGGACACAGACGATTGCAATTCTTCGAGTTGCAATTGGGGCACTACCCGTGCTCCAATTGAGAAGAGCCCCGGGTATGCTTCCGAGAACTGGACCATTCGTTTGAGGTTGGAGGTCGAGAACCCCTTCTCCTCGGGCAACTCGTTCCTGAGATCGACGGCCAGTCGCGGGATGACGGCCGCGCCCCAGCCCTCCTGTCGCTGGCGCTCGGCGATCAGGCGGCCGATGTCCCAGTACAATCGGAGCATCTCGGCGTTCGCAGCGCGGGCCGCGCGCGCCTGCGCGGTCCGCACCCGCGACTTGATGTCGCCGAGCAGATCGAGATAGAAGGTCAGCTCACTGCTCTCCATCGGCTCGAGCGCCTCCGTCATGCGAGTCTGCTCATGCAGGCGATGCTCTCAGGCCCTTGCGGCCGGTTCAAGGCCGGCGAATTCGACGGTGTCGCGGGACGTGCTCACGCATGGACCAGCCGGCGGAACTCGAACTCGGTGGGCAGGGGAAGTTGAGCACCGTCTTCATTGGAGGTTTCGATGAAGACCTTGATAACGTCCGGAGCGTTGGCGAAGAGGTCTTCAAGGGAGTCCTCGGCAACAAAACACCCGTCGAGCCCCTGAACGGTGGCCCAGTAGCGGATGGCGTTGGGTTCCTCGTTCTCCTTGATGTCGATGACATACTTCATGGAACTCGCTCCTTCCGGGGTCACTTCAGCCCTGCCTTCTTCAGGATGTCACTCTCGAGTCCCTTGCCAAGCGTCCTGTTTCCATGGACCGGCACGGATATCTTCCTCGGCTCGCCATCCTTCTCCATGATATGGTGACTGCCTTGGATCCGGTCGAGCCGCCAACCGTGCAGCTCGAGGTGCTGGAGCATTTCCTTCCCGGTCATCGGCATGGGTGCGGACTCCCGTCACTGGCTGGCTGTATGGGAGAGATGACGGGGCCCCGTCAATGGAAAGCCTCCAGCGACACCAGGGCGGGCATGAGGGCAGGCCCCTCGGGGGCAACGTGGCACGAAGCCCGACTACGCTGCTTTGCATGCGGGGTCACCCGGCGGCGGATTGATGCCGCCGGGCAAGCGTAGGGTTCTCTCAGGCCCTTGCGGCCGGTTCGAGGCCGGCGACTTCGACGGTGTCGCGGGCGATCATCAGTTCCTCGTTGGTCGGGATGACCAGCAGGCGGATGGGCGAATCGGAAGCGGCAATATCGAATTCGCCGTGGCCGTTGCGGACGGGGGACTGGTTGCGGGCGCGGTCGAGCTTGATGCCGAGGTGCTCGAGGCCGCCGACGATGCGCTCGCGCATGAGCGTGCCGTTCTGCCCAACGCCGCCGGTGAAGACGATGGCGCGGGGCTGGTGGAGCACGGCAAGGTAGGCCCCGACGTACTTGCGGACGCGATAGCCGTAGACCTCGGCGGCGAGGCGGGCGCGCTCGTTGCCTTCGGCAGCGGCCTTCTCGATGTCGCGCAGATCGTTCGACAGGCCGGAAAGGCCCTTCAGGCCGCTCTCCTTCTGGAGGAGCTTGTTGATCGAGGTCAGGTCCATGCCGAGGCTCTCGGCGAGGTGGAAGATGATCGCGGGGTCGATGTCGCCCGAGCGCGTGCCCATCGGGACGCCTTCGAGGGGCGTCAGGCCCATCGTGGTGTCGACGGACTTGCCGTTCTGCACAGCGGCCAGCGAGCAGCCGTTGCCCAGGTGGCACGTGATGCCGGTGAAGCCATCGTGCGGAACGCCGAGCATCTCGGCGGCGCGCTCGGCGACGTAACGATGCGAGGTGCCGTGGAAGCCGTAGCGACGGATGCGGTGCTTGTCGTACATGTCGTGCCGCATGGCGTAGAGGTACGCCTTGGGCGGCATGGTCTGGTGGAAGGAGGTGTCGAAGACGGCGACATGCGGGACGTCGGGCAGGTTCTTGCGGGCGGCGCGGATGCCGAGCAGGTTCGGCGGATTGTGCAGCGGCGCGAGGGAGAAGTAGTCCTCGATGATGCCCTCGATCTCGTCGTCGATCAGCGAGGAGTGGACGAACTTCTCGCCCCCATGGACGACGCGATGGCCGACGGCGGCGATGTCGGCCGGATCGGCCGAGCCACCCCGCGCCGGATCGTGCACGGCGTCGCGGATCAGGTGTAGCGCCTCGACGTGATCCTTGGCGACGACCTCGCCCTCCTGCTTGCCGCCGCTCCACTCGTGGACCATCACGGGCTTGGCTTCGCCGATCTTCTCGACGATGCCCTTGAGCACGACTTCATCGTTGGCCATGTCGAAGAGCTGGTACTTGGCCGAGGAACTGCCGCAGTTGAGAACGAGGACTTTCATGGGGAGGGTTCCGTTCTTCGTGAGTTGAGGGGTGTGAGTTCCTGATGGTTGGTTGCTGGTTACTGGTGGCTGAGCAGGTGGAGCGGGAGTGCGTACCAAATCCTGCTCCACCTGCTATCCTGCCGCATTCTGCCTTCGTCCCTCTCGGTGCTAGCCTCCGCACTGGAGCGAGGCGATGGCGGTGACGGCGATGATGTCGTCGACGGAGGCGCCGCGGGACAGGTCGTTGACCGGCTTGGCAAAGCCCTGCATGATCGGCCCGATGGCCTTGGCGTTGCCCAGATACTGGGTCAGCTTGTAGCCCATGTTGCCGGAGTCGAGGTCCGGGAAGACGAGCACGTTGGCGGTGCCGCCGACGGTGGAGTCCGGGCACTTCTTCTTGGCGACGCGCTCGACGATGGCGGAGTCGACCTGGAATTCGCCGTCGAGCAGGATCTCGGGTGCCATCTCCTTCGCGATGGCAGTCGCCTCGCGCACCTTGTCGACGTGGGCGTGCTGCGCGCTGCCCTTGGTGGAGAAGGAGAGCATGGCGACACGCGGCTCGACGTCGAGCAGCTTCTTGGCGTTGCGGGCGGTGGTGACGGCGATCTCGGCCAGCTCGCGGGCATTGGGATCGACGACGACGGCGCAGTCGGCGAAGACGAGCACCTTGCCGTCGGGCAGCACCATGACGAAGTAACTGGAGGCCTGGCTGACGCCCTCGGAGAATCCGACCGTGAGCGCGGCGGCGGAGATGACCTGGGCGGTGGCCTTGGCCACACCGGCGACCATCGCGTCGGCATCGCCCTCGGCGACCATCATGCCGCCGAAGTACAGCGGGCGCTTGACCATGCGACCGGCCAGTCCTTCGGCGACGCCACGGTTCTTCGCGTAGGCGGCCGAGTAGGCACCGATGCGGGAATCCTTGGCGGGATCGACGATCGTGACGCCTGCGAGCGAGGCGCCACCGGCCAGCGCGCGCACCTCCTCCTCGGCGCCGAGCACGATGGGCTTGGCGATGCCTTCGGCCACCAGGCGCACGGCGGCCTGGATCATGCGCTCGTCGTCGCCCTCGGGCAGCACGACGCGCTTGGGTGCCTGCTTGGCACGCTGGATGAATTGCTCGATCAGGGACATGGGGTTGTTCCTCCCGGGATTCGTGGTTCGTCCTTCAGGTGAAGCGGCCGGCGGCTTGTTCGGCCCACGGCCGGTCGGCTTGCGTCAAGTGGCCGAAAACACGCGGGGGGAGCGCAACGCGCTCCCCCCGGCGACAGACGGCTGGTACTGGGAGAGCGCGCGGCTCACAGGCGTTCGACGAAGAACTCGATGGCGTCGCCGACGGACTGGACCGACAGCGCCTCGTCCTCATCGACTTCGAGATCGAACTCCTCCTCAAAGCCCGCAACGAGCTCGAGGGACTGCACGGACTCGGCGCCCAGGTCGGCGGTGAACTTGTGCTCGGGCCGGATGTCGGCCTCGGGAACGTTGAGCACCTGGGAGACGACTTTCTTGACGCGCTTTTCGACTTCTGCCCGGTCCATGGTGGATACCCTTCCGGTGGGTTGGAGTGGTTCTGTCAGCTCAGCTTGGCCGCGGCGGCCTTGTCGAGGTAGAAGGTGCAGTCGAGGTGGTCCTGCAGCAGGCTGGCGGGGCAGTCGGGGCTGAAGGGCCCTTCGACGGCGGCCTTGACGGCGTCGGCCTTGCCGGCACCGGTGGCGAGCAGGATGATCTTGCGGGCCTCGCGGATGGTGCCGATGCCGGCCGACAGGGCGCACCGTGGGACATCCTTCGGATCGCTGAAGAAGCGCCCGTCGCTGTTGGCGTTGATGGTGCTTTGGGTCAGGCTGACGAGGCGGGTACGGCTGTCGACGGCGCTGCCGGGCTCGTTGAACGCGACGTGGCCGTTGTTGCCGATGCCGAGCAGCCACAGGTCGACGCCGCCGCAGGCGAAGATCTTCTGCTCGTAGGCGGCGCACTCGATCAGCGGGCTGGTCGCCATGCCGTTGAGCACGTTGGTGTTCCACGGGCGGATGTCGATGTGGTTGAACAGGCGGTCGTTCATGAAGTAGCGATAGCTCTGGTCGTGATCGCCGTCGAGACCCCAGTACTCGTCGAGATTGAACGTGGTCACCTTGGCGAAGGAGACCTGCTTGGCTTTGTTGGCTTCGGCCATCTTGGCGTAGGTCTTCTCGGGGGTGGAGCCGGTGGCGAGCCCGAGAACGAAGCGGGGCTTGGCCTTGATGGCTTCGACGATGACCTTGGAAGCGGCGGCCGCGACGGCGTCGGCGGACTCGAGGACCTGAATCTTGAGATTCCCTGCTGCCATGTGTGTTCCCTCCTGGGAATGCAGTCGGCTTTCTCAGGATCGTCGGAAAAGGCCGCTGCGAGGATGCCCCACGTCCGCGGGGCGAGGGGACGCTAGGGAAGGGGTTTGGGGCGGGTAAAGCCATTTCGTGGGAGCCGGCCTCTTCTTTTCGATTCGGACAAAACTGTGTGTAGATCGGCGCTCCTTCGTGAGCCTTCTGTTAGGGTTCGGAGAATCCCCTCGACACTTTCGGCCCCGGGCCCCTAGGGCAACCGGGCTGTCGGGGGGCGCGAGCGCCCGCCGCCCGGCCCCACGGGCCGGCACCAAGGAGGGATTCCCATGTCCGAATATCGTCCACTGACGAGCGATGAA
The DNA here is from genome assembly GCA_019634695.1 of Candidatus Sumerlaeia bacterium. Lineage (GTDB taxonomy): Bacteria > Sumerlaeota > Sumerlaeia > SLMS01 > JAHLLQ01 > JAHCAW01. The sequence continues at coordinate 148,777 of JAHCAW010000001.1, read as the reverse complement.
ATCCAGCAGATGGTGACGCAGGGCTGCGTGGCGCCGGATTGGTCGGCAATCAAGGTCAAGGACGGCTTCGATGCGCGGCGCGTGCGCGACGTGCGCTTCTCGGGCGCGATCCGCATCGGCACATTGCAGGGAAACGTGACGATGGAGGGCGGCGTGACGCTGCGCTCGGGCATCGTCGACTCGACGATCGACAACTGCACGATCGGCGACAACGTGCGCATCAGCAACGTGCGCGGCCACCTGGCGAACTACGACATCGGCGACGGCGCCGTGATCGTGGACGTGGGCGTGATCGCCACGGGCAAGGGCGCCTCGTTCGGCAACGGCGTCACGGTCGAGGCGGTCAACGAGGCCGGCGGCCGCGAGGTCAAACTCTTCGACGAGCTGTCGAGCCAGTACGCCTACCTGACGGCGATGCACCGCTATCGGCCCAAGATGGTCGAGCGCCTCAACGCGATGGTCGATGCGGTGGTCGCGTCGGCAAAGGCGGACCGCGGGTCGATCGGCGCGGGCGCCACGGTGGCCCACTGCGACGAAATCCGCGACGTGCGCATCGGCCCGGGGGCGAACCTGAGCGGCGCCCGCCGGCTGACCAACGGCACCGTCCTGAGCGAAAAGTCCGCGCCGACCTTCGTCGGCTCCAACGTCATCGCCGACGACTTCATCTTCGCCGAGGGCGCCAACGTGGACGGCGGCGCGGTGCTCTCGAAGGTCTTCGTGGGCCAGGGCTCCAAGATCGGCCGCACGTTCTCGGCCGAAAACTGCCTGTTCTTCGCCAACTGCGAGGGCTTCCACTCCGAGGCCGTCGCCATCTTCGCCGGCCCCTACACCGTGACGCACCACCGCAGCACGCTCCTCATCGCCGGCGTCTTCTCCTTCTACAACGCCGGCAGCGGCACCAACCAGTCGAACCACATGTACAAGCTGGGGCCCGCCCACCAGGGCATCCTCGAGCGCGGCGCCAAGACAGGCTCCTTCTCCTACATGATGTGGCCCTGCGTCGTCAGCCCCTTCTCCGTCGTCATCGGCAAGAACATGACCAACTTCGACATCAGCGAGTTCCCCTTCTCCTACGTCACGGCCGAGGACGACGGCAGCCTGCTGACCCCGGCCATGAACATGTTCACCGTCGGCACCACGCGCGACGGCGAGAAGTGGCCGGCACGCGACCGCCGCAAGGCCAGCAACAAGCGCGACCTCATCGTCTTCGACATCTTCAGCCCCTACACGGTCGAGCGCATGCTGCGCGGCGAGGCCACCATGACCCGCCTGTCCGAGGAGACCCCGAAGGAGACGTCGCAGATCCGCTACAAGGGCGTGCTCATCAAGCGCCTGCTCATGCGCGGGGCGGCCAAGAACTACCGCACCGCCGTCGACATGTACCTGCAGGGCAAGATTCTGGAACGCGCCAAGGCCGGCAAGCTCGCGGTCGACGACGGCGCCGTGCTCTCGCGCGAATGGGCCGACGTCTCCGGCCTGCTCGTCGCCCGCAAGCGCCTGTCCCAGATCGAGGACGCCATCGAAAGCGGCCAGATCGCCACCGTGGCCGACTTCGCCGCCGCCATGCGCAACGCCCACGACTCCTACGCCAAGGACGAATGGGCCTACGTGCGCGACGTCTTCCAGGAGCGCACCGGCACCAGCGTCGACGACCTCAACGCCGAGGACCTCAAGGCCCTCGAGGCGTCGTGGAAGAAGGCGCGCGCCAGCTTCAACAAGAAGATCCTCGCCGACGGCGAGAAGGAGTTCGACGATATCGCCCGCCTCGGCTTCGGCGCCGACGGCAGCGACGACGCCGTCGCGGCCGACTTCGAAGCCGTCCGCGGCACTTTCGCCGGCAACTCCTTCGTCAAGAAGCTCCAGCGCGAGATCGAGACCCTGACGACGGGCTGACCGCCACCCGCTCCACCGTCCGACCCACCCGCCCCGGGAGCCCGCCACCGCGCCGCTCCCGGGGCATTCTCATTCCAACCACCCCCGCCGACCGGACGGCTTAAGACCCAAATTGTCCGGAAAAAAGGCTTTCCACTCCCGAATTGTCCGCCTCCCCGGCCCGTAGCTCCCAACTTGTCCGCCACGGTCACGGAGTTCCGTTGGTTCCGTGCATTCCGTGGTTGAGCGGCTTGCACCATCAAGCGACACCGCTGTTTCAGACGAGTTCGGGAAACCGGAAACAGCCGACAGGTATGGCAGACGTTGATGTGTGGTGGCGAGGATCATCGGGAGAACGGGGTCATGCCGCCTCGCTGACGCTCGGGGTACTGAAGTTTGTCTTCCGAGATCATGTGACACACCATCCCCCAAACACGCGCGCCCCCGGAAGGGCGAGCGGCCTTCCGGGGGCGCGGAGCGCGGGCGGCGCGACCAACTGCTCAGACCACTCCGAGCGCCGCCTGCACATCGGCATGAGCATCGCGACCGATGCCCTTCAGGTCGTACTTCTCCTGCAGCAACGCCAGCACGTTGGGCGTCACGAAGGCCGGCAGCGCCGGACCCAGGCGGATGCCCTTCACGCCAAGGTGCAGCAGCGTCAGCAGCACGGCGACCGCCTTCTGCTCGAACCACGACAGGCACAGCGTCAGCGGCAGGTCGTTGACGCTGCAATCGAACGCCTTGGCCAGCGCCAGCGCCACCATCACCGCCCCGTAGGCGTCGTTGCACTGGCCCATGTCCAGCAGCCGCGGCACGCGCACGCCGCCGCCCAGGTCGATCGTCCCGTAGTCGTGCTCGCGAATGCGATACTTGCCGCAGCCCAGCGTCAGGATGATCGAGTCGTCGGGCGCCGAGCGCGCGAAGTCGGCGAAGTAGTTGCGACCCGGCTCGGCGCCGTCGCAGCCGCCGATCAGGAAGAAGTGCCGCACCAGACCCGAGCGCACCGCCTCGACCACCGTCGAGGCGATCCCGAGCACGACCGAGTGGTGGAAGCCCACGGTCGAGGTCTTCGTCGCGGTCGGCTGCAAGTCGCCGATCTCGAGCGCGCGGCGAATCACGGGCGAGAAGTCGCTGGTCGTCAGGCGCGTGGCGCCCGGCACCGCCGTCACGCGCGTCGTGTAGAAGCGGTCCAGGTACGTGTTCTCCGGCCGCGGAATCAGCACACAGTTCGTCGTCCCCAGAATCGGGCCGCCGAAGCGCTGGAACTCATCGCGCTGCTTCTGCCACGCGCCGCCGTAGTGGCCCACCAGGTTCGTGTAGGCGCGCAGCCCGGGGTACATGTGCGCCGGCAGCATCTCGCCGTGGGTGTAGACGTTCACGCCCGTGCCGCGCGTCTGCTCGAGCAGGTCCTTCAGGTCCACCATGTCGTGGCCGGTTACCAGAATGCCGGGGCCGGGCTGGATGCCCTCGACGACTTCGGCCGGGGACGGTGCGCCCAGCACCTCCACATGGCCGTCGTTGAGGAGCTCCATCGTGCGCAGGTTCATGCGCCCGCACTCGAGCACCAGCTCCAGCAGGCTCGTCAGGTCGAAGTTCACGTTGGTGACGGTGGCGAAGAGCGCCTCCTCGATGAAGGACTCGACCTCCGGGTCGGTCTTGCCGAGGCGGCGGGCATGGTGCTTGTAGGAGGCCATGCCCTTGAGGCCGTAGAGGAGGATCTTCTGGAGGGACTCCATGTCGGGGTCCTTGCCGCAGACGCCGACGCTGGTGCAGGCGACGCCACGGAAGGTTTGCTCGCATTGGTCGCAATGCATGGGCTGTTGCATGATGGGGGGTCTCCCTTGGCTCGCCGTCCCGGAGTGGTGGGGGGACTGGGCGGGCGTTATTGACGACATACAAGATGCTTATATCCTGAATAGGGCCGGGGGTGTCAACGCCAAACCGACAGGGGACGGGGAGGAAATCGACGCCGGCGCCCGGGTCCGGCGGGCAAGGGTCCCGCAATCCCGCCGGCGCGTGGGACTTGACCGGGGAACCCCTGAGGCCTTTGGTCTTGTCCAACGATCAGGCCCGTCCGCGGGCCGACGAACCCAAGGAGGGTCCTGTCATGTCGGGAGTCTGCGCGCGCGGGGGGCGGCTGGCGATGCTGGCGGTGCTGGTGATGACGCTGGCGGGGTGCTCGGTGCTGCGGTCGTCGGAGCGCACCTTGAGCTCGATGACCTACCCGCCGCGGGTCGAGAGCCTGATGGGAGAGCAGTTCGCCGAGGAGATCGAGCAGGAGTACCCGGTGGTGCACGACGACGTGGCCGACGCGTGGCTGACGCGCATGGGCGAGCGGCTGGTCGACTACTCGCCCTCGACGTCGCAGCAGTTCCGCTTCCAGTTCGTCGATTCGCCGGACGTCAACGCCTTCGCGATCCCGGGCGGATACTGCTACGTCAACATCGGGCTGGTGCTGTTCGCGGAGAACGAGGCGCAGGTGGCCGCGGTGGTTGGCCATGAGATCAACCACGTCACGCGCCGGCACGGCATCCTCAGCCTGCAACGCGCGCGCGGCATCCAGACGGCGGGCGACCTGTTCGCCACGCAGGTGACTTCCGGCGCGGCGCAGCAGGCCGCACGCGCGACGGCCAACGCGGGCGGCTATCTGGCCATGCGCAAGTTCGGTCGCGAGGACGAACACGAGGCGGACTACTACGGCGTGCGCGCGATGTACGGCGCGGGCTACGACCCGCGCGAGGCGGTGCGCTTTTTCGAGAAGCTGCACGGCCTTCAGGGCGGCAACACGCCCTCGTTCCTCGAGCGCATGATGGCCACCCACCCGGCCACCCAGGAACGCGTCGACCGGCTCGAGGGGCTCGTGGCCGAGCTGGACCTGACCGTGCCGCTCACCGTCAACTCGCCCGAGTTCCGCACCGTCCAGCAGCGCCTGCGCGCCAAGCTGACCGCGCGAACGAACTGACCATCGCTTGGCCGTTGGTGCCCCGATGCCGCGGCCAAGTTCACGGCGATGCGGCAGCGGAAGTCCAAGACAGTTGTCCAGGAACATGACGCATGCCGAGGCCGTTGACTGTGGCTTGGGCGCTTGGTGCGCCGGAGCTGAACATCGAAGGTGGGTCTCGCCCAAGTTCAGCCACACCACGCGCCCGGTTTCGATCCTTGCGCTTGGATCGAGCCGCTCGAAGGCACCTCGGAGCAGACCTTCGGGCTTGAAGCACCCTCCTCTTGGCAAGACCCCCGGACTTGGGCGAGACGCCCAAGCCACAATTAAAGAATCCGGCGCTGCTGTCGTTTTCAATAATTTATATTACAGACTTTTGTATTTTGACTGATCAAGTGCCTGATGAGCGGCCCAAGTGCCCGTCCCGGCGATCGGCGCATGCGGCCGTCGGGCGCCTCACTTGCGGGCGCGCTCAGCATGCTTCAGCATGCTCTGCCTTGCCCCCTGCTTCAGCAGGTGGGGCTTGCCTGGCTCGGCTTTCCGCAGCGCGCTTCAGCGTGCTTTCCGGTGGGTGCGACCTTGTTTGGTCAAAAGGTTTCGCTCGATCAGGACGAGATCACGCATTGGAAGTCGCGCTGAAGCGCGCTACAATAGTTAATGCCTTAAACATCACCCACCGGGTGAACCCGGGGGCAAGGAAGAGCGTGCTCAAAGCACGCTGAGTGCATCGGCATGGCACAGCCCGCTGCAAGCCGGAGAGCACTTCCGCATGGCCCCGGGCCTGCACCCCCAGAGAAACCCATGCACGGCCGCCAGCCGCCCAAGCGCCGTCACCGGCCCATTGCCCGGATCGCCACCGCCTCGACGCGGTCGAGGATCGCCTCGCGGTCGTAGAGCCGTTGCGCGCGGCGACACGCCCGGTGCGCGCGCGTCTGGCGCGCGACCGAATCGGTTGCGCAGGCGCGCATCGCGTCCGCCAGCGCCCCGGCATCCTCCGGCGCAACCAGCCACCCGCATCGCCCGCCGGCCAGCATCCCGCGCACCGACCCCACGTCGGTGGCGACGACGGGGCGGCGGGCCAGCATCGCCTCCGCAATCGTCAGCGGCAACGCCTCGTTGCGCGACGCCAGCACGAACGCATCGGCCGCCGCCAGCAGCACCGGCAGGTCCTCGCGATGTCCCAGAAAGCGCACACGATCGCCCAGGCCGCGCGCGCGCACCGTCTCGCGCAGCGCCGTGGCGTGCTCGGCGTGCGCCGCCACCTCGCCGCCGGCGATCCACAGGCGCGCGGCGGGAAGGTCCGCCGCCACGCGCGCGAAGCCCTCCAGCAGCACGTCGATCCCCTTGCGCGGCGTAAGCGTCGCGGCCGTCAGGAAGACGAACGCCTCGCGGTCCGCGCCCAACGCCGTCCGGGCACGGGTCGCCTCGGCGATCGTCACGGCCTCCAGGCGCGCGCGGTCCACGAAGTTCGGCAGCAACGCCCACTGCCGGCCGGCGGGCCGACGCCCGAAGAACGGCCGCGTCGCCGGCGCCACGAACACCACCGCCCGCGCCAGTCGCCGCACCAGCGACGCCCGCACCCGGTTGCCCCGCGTCGCCGTCAGATCCTCATGCACATGCACAACCACCGGCCGACGCGCCAGCCAGGCCCCCAGCACCGCGACGACGGCCACCGAACTGCCGACCCACACGATGTCCGCCCGACGGGCCAGCCGCGCGAATCCGACCACCGCCAGCGCCCGCCGACCCGCCAAGCCCACCCGCCGCGGCCAACCCTCCCCCGCCATCGCAACCGCCGGATTGGCCACCACGCGCGTCTCGAGCCCGGCCGCCCGCGCCTCCTCCTCCAGCCCGCCCCGCGCCGGAAAGCAAACGCGCACCGGCCAACCACGCGCCGCCAGCCCGCGCGCAAGCTCCACCGTCACGCGCGGAGCGCCGGATTTCTCCGTATCATGGGCGACGAACAGAATGGACGGTCGAGGCGACGGCATGCCCCCACCGTGCCCGTCCCGCCGGCCGGGAGCAGCAGGAAAGTGCGGGCCGGCAAACCGGCGGCCGCATCGAGCGACCGTCATCCAGAAGGGAGGGCAGGCATCCTGCCTGCCAGAGCCTGCGAGCGGGACGCTCGCGCTCGGGTCAAGTGACGGCCGGCCGCTAACCGGCCAGCCGCGCCTCCTCGTCGGTCAGCCCCGCGACGTGGTGCATCACCGTACCGAGCACGAAGAGCCGATTGTCGGCGTCGTAGAGATACCGCGCCAGCAGGTCGTCGTTGCTCGCCCGGCGCACGGTGTGCAGGCGGCCGAAGGCGTCCCACTCGAGCTTCATCCCCTCGCCCTCGCGCAGGTTGCCGTTCTTGTCGGTGACGGGCACGACGGGGCTGCCGGCTTGCTCAATGAGCTCTGTTCACCCTCAGCACGACTGTCCGTCGAGACTCATCCAACAAAACCACCGCGTTCCAACGGCTACGGATCCCGGCGACATACACATGCCACTGATCGTTCTGGTCCACGTTCTGGTCCAATATGATTGATTCAATCCGGTGCTCTCGCAAATCTCGGTGGGCCTCATGGAGACGGGTGTCAAGCAACTGCCGCACCTCGGACTCATTCATCGGCCACCGAGCCTCTTGAATGGGCACCTGGTATTCAGGCCCGTAGAGTATCCCCACAATCAAGAAGGGTGTCAGGAGAAGACAAAGAACAAAGGCCAGGAACAGCCAGAGCGTCCTATAGTCGCGTGCCAACTTGAACATGGTTCGGGTTCGAGTACCCATGAGCTGCCCCCTGATTGACCTCACATCTCCCTCGTACAGTCTTGTGCCCAATCATGGCAGTTGTATCCATACCAAGCGTAGTCATGCGGAATCTTCGGAGCTTGGCAACACTTCTCCTTCTGCTTCGGATCTACACAAGTCATGCGACACACACCATTTGGAGAAGCTTCAGTTACTATGGGATCTCCTTTCTTCACTCCTTTTGGCACTCCGAGGCACCCCCCTGTTCCTCCTGTCACAGCAGATAGGTTCTTCCGGGAAGACTGTGGAGGCGGGGCGCCGGGGGTGCGGATGTCGGAGGGGTGGAACGCCACCTCGTCGCTTTCGGGGTTGGGCGCGATGCGGGTCGGGCGGCCGTAGGGCGTGTACTCGAAGGCCTCGATCAGGCGCGCCTCTTCGTCGGTCAGCCCCGCGACGTGGTGCATCACCGTCCCGAGCGCGAAGAGCCGCTCGGCGCCCGAGCCGTCGTTGAAGTACGCCACCGTTGCCACAAACCCGCGGTCCACGGTCCAGAGCTCGTCCAGGTATTCGCCCCACACGTACTGCCGCAACGGCTCCTCGCTGACCGCCACGTCGCGCTCCTCGACCACCCGCCAGCCCAGATACGCATAGTCCCACGAGCCGTTCAAGCCCGAATCGGCGGGCAGGCCGCCATTCGTCACCGTCCGCCGCACGCGGCGGTTGTCGGCGTCGTAGAGATACCGCGCCAGCAGGTCGTCGTTGCTCGCCCGGCGCACGGTGTGCAGGCGGCCGAAGGCGTCCCACTCGAGCTTCATCCCCTCGCCCTGGCGCAGGTTGCCGTTCTTGTCGTAGACAGGGACGATGGGGCTGCCGCCGCCGACCGTGATCGAGTAGATTTCGTTGAACTCCGTGCGCGCGTGCGTCGTCGTGCCGATGGCGCTGTCGATCCACGTCGCCCATATGCGCCCCCGCCGTTCCGTCGATGCATCGGGATGCGAAATCCAGCAAGCGTCACTCAGTCCAAGCTGTGGCCACCGGGTCGGCAAATCCTCTTCCCAATCGTAAGGAGCGCGAGAAAGCAGAGCACCGCGGCAACAGCTGACAAGAATGTCGCATACGCGGTCACATGCATCGACTCCAGCCCTTGGCGCTCCTCCCTGCCCAAGTCCGTCAAATGAATGGACGCGGCCCCAGCTGCCAAGAGTCCCTGAACAACAAAGAAGGTGCCAACGACCGCAAACCGCCGGATAAGTCGAAAGCATAGGGCCGCGATGGTTGCGACACAGACCGCTTCGGCAATCAGGAATGGCACTTGAAAAGGGTGAAGATCGAGGCTCCAACCAGCCACGCTGTGCACAAGCATCTGCATAAGTTGCGAACCCAAGATCAGCAACACGCAACCCGTGACAGCAGCCCCATAGCCCCTGCCTAGACAGGCCAACCGTTCCGGAATACCATCCACCCCGGACCCAAGACCATCGAACTTCGAGAGAAGCACAATAGCAAGCAGAGTCAAGCCAAGCTGACCCGGCATCCAAGTGTACTCAATTATTTCTCTATTATACAAGTAGGCAGTGTTGTTCATGGTGGGAAGACCAAGAACCGAGAAGACGAAATAGCTTCTTGCCGTATCGAAGGCACTTTGAGCAAGGATTGAGAATGGCCAGAAAACGAGGAATACTGCAAGTCCGGAATATGCCCGAGCACGGAGAGGACTCATCGCATTGCCTCTTCTGGGATTACTGTGGATGCGCGAAGCTCCCACGCGCCAGCCCAGATACGCATAGTCCCACGAGCCGTTCAAGCCCGAATCGGCCGGCAGCCCGCCGTTGGAGACCGTCCGCCGCACGCGGCGATTGTCGGTGGCAGAATGGCGACTCGCAGGCCCGCGTCTAGGCCTTGCAACTTCTCAGAAGTGCTTCGACGAGTTGGAGCAGCTTGGCAATCTTCGGCTGCGGAATCTCGGAGTAGCCATAGAGGCAAGGCGCTTCGATCTGCGCCGGCACCGATGACTGTATCCAAGGGTACTCCGAGTTCACTCCGCTGCCCTGCTTGGCGATCGCCGGAGCCATCTGCTCAACGGCCCGAATCGTGGGCAGCAGACCATCCAGATACATCCGCCGCGCGAACGCCCCCATCCCAAGCACGCGGTGGAACTCCGCGGAGATTGGGCTGGTATGTTTCAGCATTTGCACGAGTTTCGTTGCCCCGGCATGCGTGTGCGGTGGCTCGGCCAGCGACCCTGGCTGTGCCCGCATGCCTTTGGCCAGCTTCTCGAGCGTCATCTGAAGGTAGTGCAACGAATGACAGAGCGGAACGTCGGGCGTGCGCAGAAGCCGCACGGCCACCTCGTAGTCCGACCGCGCCTGCACGAGGAACGCGGTCCGCCAATCCATCAGGCGACCTCGCCCGACTTGCGGTCAAACAGCACACGCGCCTGCTTCCAGTCGACGCGCCACTCCACGGGCAGCGGTTTGACGCCCTCCTCGTCGGGATGGATGAGCACGATGCCCGACGGATAGGGGACTCCCTCGACGGGACTGAAGTAGAAGGGATGCAGCGCCTCGTCTTCCGATTTGATGCTCTCCTCATCCACTTCGACGAGCCGAATTTCCGTGTCGTCGGGGAACCAGTAGATCTTTGAGATGCTGGTCTCGGCCCGGCCATTGGCTTGCGCAAGGCGCCGGGCTGCCGATTCGATCTCCGGCCTGGTCATCTCGATTTGCTCCTGCTCGGACTGGCGCGACGGATCCGTCGGGGACATCGTGCCGCCGGTTCGGCCCTCCCGTCAACCGCGACCATATTGGGCCAATATGATACACCCCAACACCGCGGCGTTCGTGCTTGACTTGGCGGGCGGTGGTCCGGACACTCCGCGCCCCTGAACGACGGAGCGGAAACGAGCCATGAAAAGAACCTACCAACCTTCCAAGCGCCGCCGGGCCAACAAGCACGGCTTTCGGTCCCGCATGAAGACCGCCAACGGCCGCAAGGTGCTGTCGCGCCGGCGGGCCAAGGGCCGCCATCGCCTGACGGTCTCCGGCTGACGGAACGGCCCATGCGCCCGACGACGCCCCGGGGCCAGCAGTTTCCCCAGTGGGTTCGTCTGCGGCGACGATCCGAATTCGAGCACGTCTACCGCGGCGGTCGCAAATGCGTCCGCCGCCTTCTTGTCGTTTACGCCGCCGCGCGCGTGTGCGACGGGTCGGACGGGCCTGCCCCGACGCGGCTGGGCATCACGGCCTCGCGCCGGGCGGCGGGCAAGGCCGTGACGCGGAATCGCTTCCGCCGGCGCGTGCGCGATCTCTTTCGCCGCCTGCATGGCGACCTTGCGCCGGGCTGGGACATCGTGGTGAACGCGCGCGGCGCGGCCGTCGAGGCCACCGGCGCCGCCCTGGAGAAGGACTTCCGCTCGTGCCTGATCGCTCTGGAGCTGCTGCGCCCCGCCGACGGCGACCGCCCGCCCCCGTCCTTGCCGCCAGCAAGCTCCTGCGACGCGGCGCCATCGCCCTCGTCCGCGGATACCAACTCGCCCTGAGCCCGTACCTGGGCGCCAATTGTCGCTTCTTCCCGTCGTGCAGCCAGTACGCCATCGACGCGCTGCACACCAAGCCGCTGTGGAAAGCGCTCGGGCTCATCGTCTGGCGCATTGCCCGCTGCCAGCCGCTGTGCAAGGGTGGCTTCGACCTTGTGAAGGAGGAGCCCGAGGACGCGTGGTATCGTCTGGCGCCGCGCGCGCCCGAGCCCCCGCCGCCCGGCAAGGACTGAACGATGGACCCGCACCGCCCGTCGCCCGACTGGATCGCCTTCAGCGGCCTGCCGCAGCAGTTGGCCGAGGCGTGCAAGAGCCCGCTGGCGTGGCCGGTGTTCCGCGCGGTGGTGGATCTGGATTGTGCGCGCAACCGCCTGCCGGGCGTCGTTGAGGTTTCGCTGGCCGAGCTGGGGGGGCTGTGCGGGCTGCCGGCCGAACAGGTCGGCAAGGCGCTGCGCAAGGCGCGCAAGGCGGGCGTGCTGCGGTGCTTCCTGCCGGACAACGAGGAGGAGGAGGCGCTGCTGCAAGTCGTCGCGCCGTTGCCGACGCCGATCGGATGGGAGGAGGTGCGGCGCGCGCACGGCTTCCTGCGCGAGGCGCCGGACCATGCGTTTCGCTACGCACGCGCCGCGGCCGACGAGCCCGTGGCCCCGGACCGCGAGATGGCCGACCCGAAGCTGCGCGAGGTGATCGACCTGTACTTCAACACGGTGTCGATGAAGATGAACGCGTTCATCCTGGACGAGCTGGCGCTGATCGCGCGTCAGTTCGACCTGGCGCTGGTGCGCAAGGTGTTCGCGCGGGCGCGGGCGCGCGAGGTGCAGGGGCTGTCGTGGATTCTCTCGGAGGTCCGGCGCGAACAGCGGGCGCGGGACGAGGCGAAGGGAAAGCGCAGCAAGGGGCAGGGGGCCGCGCCCACGCAATAATCCGCTGGCATTCCATCGCATCTTGCGACAGGAGATCGGGTGATCGCCGGAGGGGCGCGAACTCCCGAGTCGGAAAGGATTATCCTGCCATGAAGAGACAGGCTGGTTTCACTCTGATCGAGTTGCTGATCGTCGTCGCGATTATCGCCATCCTGGCGGCGATCGCCGTACCGAACTTCCTCGAGGCGCAGGTGCGCTCGAAGGTGAGCCGCTGCAAGGCCGACATGCGCACCGTCGTCACGGCGATGGAGGCGTACGGCGTGGACTACAACGTGTACCCGCCGGCGGTGGACTATGGGCGCACGCCGGTCACGCCGGTCGGCGCCTGTTTTCACGCGCGCCTGCCCACCTACCTGACGACGCCGATCGCGTACACGACGTCGATCTTCCTCGATCCGTTCGTGTCGCAGGACTCGACGTTCAGCAACGCCTGCTATCCCGTCGAGAGCCAGGTCGGCAAGCGCTACGCCTACTTCAACTGGGACTGGTACTTGAAGCAATCGGCCGGCGGCAAGCAGCCGGAACCCGCGGGACTCGACGACTTCTGGACGCGGCCGAAGGAGTGGACCGGCGCGTGGCTGATCTACGGCTACGGCCCGGACAAGACGGCGTTCCACGGCGCCGGCGCGACGTTCCTGCCGTACGACCCAACCAACGGCACGGTGAGCAACGGCAACATCGTGCGGTGCCAGAAGAACCAGGACGGCATCCCGCCGCACCCGGTGACCGGGACGTTCAACTGGCCGTGATGCAGCCGAGCGAAAGGCGATGCGACCGGACTCCCCGCGCGGGAGTCCGGTTTCGTTTTCAGTCGCTCGTGTTGCGGAGAAAGACCTCGTGCGCGGGCAGGACGCGCGCGAGATAGTAGTGCTCGGCGAGGAAGCGCATCAGAGCGGGACGCTGACGCAGGGTCTCCGCGCCCGTCAGGTCGTTGTCGAGCATGTGCGGCATGCGATCGTGGCGCACGGTGACGATGGCGGCGGGTGGCCGGGCGTGCAACTCGGCCAGCAGGCGCGGCGTCCAGTCGGCCTGCGTGGCGGTCAGGCGAACGGGCACCGTCGTGATGAAGCGCGTCGCGCAGGGGCGGTCCGCGTGCACGTAGACCAAGGGATCGAAACCGATGACCTGAATCGCGTCGACGGGTTCGGTGTGCCGGCGCAGGAAGTGTCCGACGCGGCGCAGGTCCTCGCGTGCGCTGGGCCATGTCTCGAGCGCGGGAACGGCGTCGGACCCGGCCCGCCGCACCAGCCGCGCCGAGACCGTGGCCACGCCGGACTGAAGCCACGAGTCGTCGAGATGATCGTGCTGCGCCGTGCCGACGAAGAAGCTGGCGAAGAAGACACACACAAGCACCGCCTGCATGCGCAGGGATTGCAGGCGATGAAACCAGAGCCACCACCCCAGCCCTGCAACGAGCGCCAACGCCGGCACGACGATCTGAAAGTGGTAGGGGTACAGCTTTCCCTGAATGGCGACGTCGAAGAGCAGCGCGCCGAACAGCGCCAGCAGCAGCCGCGCATCGGGGCCGCCGGCGCGCCGCGCAAGCACGGCATACGCCACGCCCCCCGCCAACAACGGCACCGGGAAGAACAGCACCGCCTGCCGGGCGGTGTGCACCAAGACCTCGCCGAAGCCGTGCGCATGCAGGCCCTCGGCGTGAACGGCCGGCGCGATCGTGAACAGCGTCTCGAGAAACGAGCCCCATCCGCCCCGCGCCGCGACGAAACCCAGCACGAGCACCGGCGGTACAAGCACGGCAATCGCCGCGTGCGGCCACTCGCGATGCCATGCCGCGCGCCCCGCATGCCGCGCGCGGATGCCGATGGCCCACGCCATGCAGACGAAACCGGGCAGGACATGGAACGGCTTGATCAGTCCGCACAACCCGGTGGCCAGTCCCGCCACAACGAGGCGACGCCTAAAGGCGCCCGCCGACGGCCGATTGCACAATTCCGGAAAGAGCACGCCCACTGCCGCGAAGACAAGGAATCCGGCGAAGGTCTCCGACTGGGCCGTGTGCCAGTATCCCATCAGCACGGCCGTGTGCAGCCCCAGCGTGACGGCGATCAAGCCCGGCAAACCATTCGAGTGGCCCCGCGTCAGTCGCACCGCCGCGATGCCGAACGCCGCATGGCAGGCCAGCTCGATGACGCGAATGCCGACCTGTGCGCCGCCGAAGCAGACGTCCGCCAGCATGTAGAAGAGGAAGACGCCGGGGGGCTTGAGGTCCCAGACTTCGAGGTAGGGCACGCGTCCATCGAGGACGGCGCGGGCCGCCAGCGCGAAGATCGCCTGGTCTGCTCCGTACGGGAAACAGAGCAGGAAGACAGCGAGCACCGCGAGCAGCAGGAGGCAGCACGCCGCCTGAATGTGCTCAAGCAGCCCCGAGTCGGGCGGCAGCCCGATCCGCATCGGTATTCCCCAATCGGCATCCGCGGCACTGTCGAAAACCCCGGTGCCCCTTCCACTCGACATTGTGGTCATGCCTCGGTGGGTTGTCAACTCGATTGCGGAGACGGACTTGTCATGCGGATCGATTTTGTTCTCGACGCCTGAAACCACGGCAGCCCTGTTCGTGTGGTGCGGCGATTGGCCTGACGCCATGCGTTGGGCTGTTCCGAGTGGGGTTGATTCCGGCGCAGCTCGAACCACGAACAACGAACCACGAAGAACGGATCTTCATCACGCGTCGGGAACGAAGGCGGTGCCGGCCACGAGACAGGCGCACAGCCGGGCTTGCAGGGCGGCGAGGTCCGCGCGCGTGGGCTGTGCGGGCACGGCGTGCAGCATCCGGCGCGCGAGCGTCCCATGCGCGAGGATGGTCTCGAGCGCCGCGCCGCATTCGGCCGGCACGCCGTCGAGTCGCTCGGCCACCAGCCGCCACACCTGCCCCGCCGCGATGGGCGCGGGCGGCAGACCCAGCAGGCGCAGGTAGTCCGTAGCGGCGACGACCGCGCCGTCCGCCTCGCGAATGCAGGCGTCGAGAATCGGCGCGAGCGCGTCGATGGACGCGCGACGCTGGTCGGCGGTCGAGCTCGTGCGCTCCTCGACAAGGGATCGCACCAGGGCGACGACGAGGCCGACGATTGCGAGGTCCGCGTGCGGACACTCCTGGATGTCGAGCAGGCGAATCTCGATCGCCCCGCGATCGAAGCGTGCGATCGCGCCGCGGCTGTTCAGGAAGTTGTGGTTGAGGACGCTGTCGGGATCGTTTCGCGCGATCTCCGCGTCGATGCGGCGGTAAATCTGCTCGAAGTAGTCCGCTTCGGTGAAGACCTGCTCGGGGATAATGCGGCCGGGCACGGCAGGCAGTCGGCGTTCGTTGTTGCGATAGAAGTCGAGGCGATTGTCGAGCAGGCCCGTGGGGCGGCCGTCGACGAAGGGCGAACTCGCCGCGAGGGCGGGCAGGATCGGCAGCACCAGGCGAATCGCGGCGTGCAGGCGGCCGAACTCGTCGTCGCCGGCGAAGGGCAGGTTGATGTGCGTGCTCTGGACGTTGGACCACCCATGCCCGCGGCAGTCGAAGATGCGGTCGTAGGCCTGGTAGATCGGGCCGTTCTCGTGCGGCCACAGGCGCGTCTGCGTGTGGGGATCCATCCACGGGTGCATGGCGCCGGGCATGAGGCGCGCGGCGAGCGGCTCGAGGAGGCCATCGATCTCGCGCGTCTGCGCATGGAAGTGCGCGGCGAGCCCGTCGAGCGTGGCGGCCGGGCCGTTGGTCTTCAGCTCGACGACGTGGAGCGCCAGCTCGTTGGACCAGGACAGCGGGCCGCGGTCCACGTCGGACACGGGCTCGCCCGCGGCGGCTTCCATCAGGGCATCGCAGACCGGCTTCACCTCGAGCGAGGTCCGGTCGACGATCATGTACTCGAGCTCGACGCCGGTGGCCTCGAACAGGTGGAGCGGTGCGGTCATTTGGCGGCCTTGCCCTCCTTGCTCTTCTCGAGCCGCCGCAGGAAGGCGGCGATGATGCGGGTGTACAGGTCGTCCTTGGCGAAGGCGTCCTCGTCGCCGGCGTTGATGTCGGGATTGTCGTTCACTTCCATGACGTAGCACTTGCCGTTCACTTCCTTCAGGTCCACGCCATAGAGTCCCGTGCCCACCTGCGCGCAGGCCTGCAGGGCGGTCTGCACGACGTGCGGCGGCACGTTCCACAGCGGCACGGTCTCCGTCTTGCCCCACGAGGCCTTGCCGTTGCCCTCGTCGCGATGGACGACCTGCCAGTGCTTGCGCGCCATGTGATAGCGGCAGGCGAAGAGCGGCTCGCCGTCGATGACGCCGACGCGCCAGTCGTATTCGGTCGGCATGAACTCCTGCGCAATGAACAGATCGGATTCCTTCAGCAGCGCGCGGGCGCGCTCGACGAGTTGTTCGCGGCTGTCCACCTTGACGACGCCGCGAGAGAAGGCGCTGTCGGGTTGCTTGAGGATGCACGGCAGGCCGATCAGGTCCGGCAGCGAGTCCAGATTGCCGCGATGGCCGATCACCGTGCGCGGCGTCGGAATGCGCGCGCGCGTCAGCAGCTCGGCAAGGAAGACCTTGTTCGAGCAACGCAGGATCGAGTCCGGGTCGTCGATGACGACGAGCCCTTCCGCCTGGGACCGGCGGGCGAAGCGGAACGTGTGGTGATTGACGTTGGTGGTCTCGCGGATGAACAGGGCGTCGAACTCGGCGATGCGGCCGTAGTCGTCCTTGGTGATGACTTCGCTGGAGATGCCGGCTTTCTCGGCCGCGCGCCGGAATCGTGCGATGGCCTTTGGATCGGAGGGTGCCTCCGGCTCGTCGGGATTGACGAGGATCGCCATGTGGAACCGCGAGGAGGAACCGAGGTCGGCCTGTGCGGCCGGCATGCTCTTTCCGGCGAAGAACTCGGCGGCGAAGCCGCGCAGCGTGTCGAGGTGGTCGTCGGGGATGTCGCTCAACGGGATCGGCTTGATGCTCTTGAGTCGCCAGCGCCCTTCCTCGCGTGCCAGCGTGCAGCGGATCAGCGGCGCCGGGAACAGCCGAAAGATGCGCGTCGACAGCCTGTCGTAGCGCTTCGCCACGTTGCGCCCGAAGTAGATCGACAGCGTGAAGCGGTCCGACTGCAACGGCGCCATCGCCTTGTCGATCAGCTCCTGGACTTCCTCGCCGGCCAGGCGGTGCAGCGCCACGAGCGAGAAGTCCACGATCGTCGAGACCGACGGGAGCGGCTTGTGCCCGCGCGCCGCCGCCAGCAGCGACACATAGTAGCCCATCGTCTGATAGCGATACGACCGGCAGAGGTTGAAGACGCGCGTGCCCTTCGTCTGGGCGAAATCGGGACGGGTCAGGTACTCCTGAGCGGAGACGGTTTCGACGTCGGAAGATGGCAAGGACCAGTCGCGTGGGTCTTCGACCACCACGATGTTCTTCATGACAGGGTGTCTCCGAGAATCCGGGAGGCGGACGCCTGCGCCTTGTTCGTCAGGATCAGCAGGTTGGCGTCGTAGGTCATTACACCAAGCAGGATCGCCGTGACCACGCGGGCCAGCGGGATGCGGTAGCGCTGTTGCTTCTCGAATGTGGGATTCGGGAACAGGGGATCGGCGATGGCGACCTCGCCCGACTCGGTGTCGATGCCGGCCAGCACGACGAAGTGCCCCGACGGGTCGCCCTTGATGTCGTCGTAGTCGTCCTTGGGCCCGAACTCGCGCGGGATGCGGTAGAGGTACGTGGCACTCAGACCGGTCAGGATCGGGACGTTCTTGCGCAGGTAGCGGCGCAGCAGTCCCGGGCTGAGGTCCTCCATGCGAATCTTGCCGCCCAGCGCAAGGAACTCGCGATAGGCGCGAATCGCCGCCCGCATCTTTGTGCTCTGCTTGTGGCGCGCCCGCGCCTCCAGGCGCTCGGCAAGGTCCGGCACGTCCGGGCTGAACCACGTCGGGTCGAAGACATTAAGGTTGTATGAGAAGAGGGTGGCGTCATAGCCGCGCCGCAGGGCGTGAATCCCCAGAAACGGCGACAACGTCCCCCCGCCCTCGATGCGTTCGGTCCCGTGGATGATCTCGTCCAGGTCCACCTCGTCGCCGAAGTAGCGATAGACCGCATGCAGACACGTCGGGCCGCACGTCGTGTCGTTGGGTTGCGGCAGGATGTGGATGGGCAGGGTCGTCACGGGGCGAAGACTGTCCGGAGCCGGCAGAGGCGAATCGAACCAACCGCCCGCGCACGCTAGGCCAGTCTGCGGGCGAGAAACAAGGCCATTTCGGAACCGGATGCGTGCGCGGGCTCCGGCGGTGGGCCTTCCGCCGGCATCCGACCACTTGCCGGCCCGGCCGCGTCAGGACTCGGGCAGGCGCGTCGGCACCGCCGTTGCCGCCACCGGTTCGATCCGGTGGTCGTCCGCGCGAAACGCGAGCAGCCGCAGACTGTTGAGCACAACCAGCACCGTGCCCCCCTCGTGGCCGAGCACGCCGAGCGCGAGCGGCAGCCTGCCGGCCAGCGCGAAGGCGACCAGGATCGCCGCCGCACCGACCGCGATGGCGATGTTCTGGTGAATGATCCGCCGCGCGTGACGGCTGAGCGCCAGGGCGGCCGGCAGGTCGCCGAGGCGATCCTTGACGAGCACGATGTCGGCCTGCGCCAGCGCCGCCGCGCTGCCGCGCATTCCCATCGCGACGCCCACGTCGGCGCGTGCCAGCGCCGGCGCGTCGTTGACCCCGTCGCCCACCATCATCACGGCACCCGCGCCACGCGCCTCGTCGATCAGACGATACTTGTCCTCGGGTGCCAGCCCGCCACGCGCCTCCGTGATTCCGACGGATGCGGCCAGACGCTCGGCCGTGGCGGGCCGGTCGCCACTCAGCAACACGATTCGCAAGCCGCGCGCCCGCAGCAACGCCGCCAGACAAGACGCCGACGGGCGCAACGTCTCCTGCAGGACGAAGCGCGCAAGCGCCCGCCCCGCGTGCGACAGCACGACGGACGGATGCCCATCATCGGCATCGGTGCCCGCGGCATGGCGACCCAACCGCACCTCAACATCTGCAAACGTACCGCGCATGCCCTCGCCGGGCACCTCGGTGATGTCTCTCACGATCCCAGGCTCGGCCTCGATGCCCTGTCCTTCGAGCCAGGTGCGCACTGCACGCGAAGCGGGATGCGTCGAGGACGACGCCAGCGCGAGCGCCACGCGCAACGCGGCGGCGTCCGGGCCGCCGGTGACCTCGCGCACGGTCGGCTCGCCGGTCGTCAGCGTGCCCGTCTTGTCGAACGCGATCGTGCGAACCGTCGCCGCGCCCATCAGGCCGCGCCCGCCATGGAACAGGATGCCGCGACGCGCGCCCGCCGTGATCGCCGCGAGCACACCACTGGGCACCGACAGCACGAGCGCGCAGGGAGAACCCGCCACGAGCAACGCCATCGCGCGATACATCGCCACGTCGGCCGCCAGACCGGTCACGCGCCACCACCACAAGAATCCGCCGACAGCAGCCGCCAGAATCCCCCACGTGAAGAAGCGGCCGGCGCGGTCGCTCAGGTCCTGCGCGGGCGAGCGGCGCTCCGGCGCGTGACGAATCAGGTTCAGAATCTTCTGATACGCGCTCTCGGCGGCGGGGCGCAGCACCTCCGCGACGATCAGGCCCATGCCATTGACCGCACCCGACGGCACCTCGACGCCCGCGTCGAGCGCCAGCGGCTCCTCCTCGCCGGTCAGCGCCGCGACGTCGGCGGTGCTCTGCCCCTGCACGACGATGCAGTCCACGGGCACGTACTCGCCGGGCCGCACGCGAATGCGGTCGCCCGCCACCAGCGAATCGACGGCAATCTCCTCCTCGCCGTCGCCCACCACGCGCCATGCACGCTGCGGGAACTCGGTCGTCAACTCCTCGAGCGCCGACTTCGTGCGCGCCTCGGCGTAGGACTCCATCGCGCGACTCGCCGTGAACAGCACGAGCAGGAAGGCGCCCTCCTCCGGATGCCCGAGCGCGACCGCGCCGCCCGCCACCAACAGCATCAGCGTGTCCACGTCGAGCGTCAGCTCGCGCAGACTCTCGAGCGCCTCCACCATCGGATAGCGCGCGCCCGCAAGGAAGCTGATTCCGAGCAACACCCACGCCGCCACCGGCGCGACACCTTCCAACGCCCAGCCGGCCGCAAGCGCCAGCAAACAGACCGCGGCGTGCGCGAACTGCCACTTCCACAACGGCCATCCCGTCGGGGCGACTCGCGGGCTGGGACTCATGGCGACAACGCTCCTTCCGTGCACCTGCATACGCAGGGTGCGCCACCCCGCCGGTTAAGGCGATCTCTTAATTCGTTGGGCGTGGCTAATCGAACGTGCCCATCGCAGGCGTCACGTTTCATCGTCCAACTCGGGCGGAATCGGGCGACGGTGCGGATCCTGTTCGGGAGTGCCGGTGAGCTGGGCGAGCCGGTGGCGCATGGCGTCGTCGGTGACGTGCTCGAGCAGGTGCGCCGCGTCGTGCACGTGGTCGGTTTTCAGACCGGCGCGTTCGACGAGATAGCCTTCCCAGAGACGATGGGTGCGGACAAGGCGTCGGGCGTGACGCAGGCCGCGCTCGGTCAGATGCAGGCCGTCGCGCTGGCGCCGTGCCTCGCGGCGCCAGAGCAACCATCGCGTGGCCAGCGCCACGCCGAGGCCGCCGCGCGCCACTCTGGGCGGCGCCGCGGCTGGAGGCAGCCCCGCGCCGGCCGCCGCCTCGTGCGTGCGGTACAGTTGCCCGAGCAGATCGTCGCGCGTGAGCTCGAGCCCGAGGCGCAGGCGACGCGCCGTGCGCACGACGACACCCTCGCGCGGCGAGAAGATCACCGCCGCGGCGAACACCGCGCCCGACACGGCGGCCATCATGCCCGAGGTCGAGGTCGGCTCGAATCCAAAGCGCGCGGGAATCTCGACGGCCCCGAGGTGGCCAAGGAACGCGGCGAGCCCGGCTGCCACGAGACTGAGCAGGATCATCGGCAGCAGCCGCCCGGTCAGCAGGAACGCCGTCGCGCCCGGCACGATCAGCATCGCGATCACCAGGATGCTGCCGACCGTCCAGAAGGCGGTGACGACGGTGGCGGCCACGAGGCTCATCAGCGCGTAGTGCATCGCCTGCGCGTTGATCCCCTGCGTCGTCGCCAACGCCGGATCGAAGGAGGCGATCTTCAGCTCCTTGTAGAACAACGCGACGAACAGGCCGTTGAGGGCGAGCATCCCACCGTTGGCGAGGACGCTGCGCGGCAGCTCGCGCCCGAGCACGAGCACCGTGTCGAGCGGCGCGTTCTCCACCGCACCATACAGCACGCACGACGGGTCCAAGTCCACCCCGCCGGCGTGCGCGACCCGTTCGATCAACACCAACCCGATCGCGAAGAGCGCCGTGAAGACCACGCCCATCGAGGCGCCTTCGTCGAGCTGGCCGAAGCGCGTGACCGCCTGCACCAGCATCGCCGTGACGATGCCGATCGCCAGCGCGCCGAGAAACATCGGCAGCGAATCGCGGCTGCCCACCAGCAGGAACGCGACAACGAGTCCCGGAAGCGCGGCATGGCTGAGCGCGTCGCCCATCATGCTCAGGCGTCGCAGCACCAGGAAGTTACCGAGCAGCGCGCACGACATCGCGCTCAGCGCCGCCGCCGCGACGATCCATCCGTCGATCTCCGGAATCCACCACGAGGGCATGACTCAAGTTCCCTCCGCGTGCGGACTGGCCGGCACGGTGCGCAACGCTTCGCCGGCCATCAGCTCCTCGAGGCGCAGGATCATCCCGGCGTCGAGGATATGCTCGATCGCGTCGGCATCGCGGTCCACGTGACTCGGGGCGATGTCGGCGTGCGTGATGAGGTACATCTCCCACAGGCGATGGTTGCGCAACACCTGACGCGCCTGCGCAATGCCGTCGGCCGTCAGGCGCCATGCGCCGCTGACGCGCTCGACGAGGCGATCGCGCTCCGCGCCGGCCAACAACCGACGCAGCGCACGTCGCGACCACGACCGGCGCGCGAGCAACGCCTCCAGCCCCACCGGCGCGGCGTGATCGTCGCGCTCCTCGCCGGACTCGTACAGCGCCCGCAGCAGATTCTGCCGGCCAATGCGCGCGGTCAGGCGCGCGTGACGCACGGCACGCGGCAACACGCCGCGCGCGCGGCCCAGCAGGAAGCTCGCCGCGAAGAACCCGGTCGCCACGAGCACGATCACCGCGCCGGCCGGCATGTCCGGCAGCAGCGCGCTGGCTCCCGAGCCAACAAGCCCGCTCGCGCCGCCCAGCAGGGCCGAACCGGTCATCATAGGCCCGAGTCGGTCCGTCCAGAATCGCGCCGCGGCCGGTGGAATGATCAGCAGCGCCACCACCAGGATCAGCCCCACCGCCTGCAACCCAATCACCGTCACCACCACGACGAGCGTCATCAACGCGATGTCGATCCGAAACACCGGCCAGCCCTGCGTTTCGGCAAAGCCCGGGTCGAAACAGACGAGCGAGAACTCCTTGAAGAAGGCGACGCAGAGCACGATGGTGCCGAACGCCGCGCCGCCGATCAGCAACGCGTCGCGCCAGAGCATCGAAGCTGTCTTCCCGTAGATGAAGGACTGGAGCCCCGCCGCGCTGCCCTGCTGCATGCGCGTCACGACGCCGAGCAGCGCGATTCCGATGCCGAAGAAGACACTCAGCACGATGCCAAGCGCTGCGTCGTCCTTCAGGCGCGTGAAGCGACGAATCGCCACGACGGTCAGCATCCCGAGGGCGCCGGTCACTCCGGCCCCCAGGAGTAGCAGCGGCAGATGCTTGCCCGTCCCTCCCGCCAACACCATCACCAGGAACGCGAGGCAGATGCCCGGCAGTGTTGCGTGACTCACGGCATCAGCCAGGAGCGAGCGGCGCCGCAGGAGCAGGAACGTGCCGACCAGGCCCGCCGCCACGCCCAGCAACGTCGTGCCGATCACGACCACGCGCGTGTTGTGATCCTGCAACGAGAGCACCCGCCACAGGTCGGCCCAGAAGTTGGCGTGCCCCGTGGCACCACCGACGATGGCAACCGGGAGCATCATCGCCGCGCGAACGCCTCCGCGGCGTCGGACAGCAGCGTCAGCTTGCCGCCATAGGTCTTGCGCAGGTTCTCCTCGGTGAAGACCTCGCGCACGGGGCCCTGCGCCACCACGCGCATGTTCAGCAGGATCGCATGGTCGAAGTAGTGCGGCACGGTCTGCAAGTCGTGATGCACGGCGACCACAGTGCGCCCGGCGTCCTTCAGGTCCTTGAGCAGCGCGACGATCGCCCGCTCGGTCGCCGCATCGACGCCCGCGAACGGCTCGTCCATCAGATAGAGCATCGCGTCCTGCACGAGCGCGCGCGCCAGGAAGACGCGCTGCTGCTGGCCGCCGGACAGGTGGCTGATCTGACGGTGCGCATAGTCGGCCATGCCGACCTTCTCGAGCGCCTCGCGCGCCAGCCGACGATGCGAGCGCCCGACCGGCAGGCACCAGCCCACCCGCCGATAGCGCCCCATCAACACCACCTCGAGCGCCGTGATCGGAAAGTCCCAGTCCACACTCTCGCGCTGCGGCACATAGGCCACCATGTGCCGCTGGCGCGCGTAGGGCTTGCCGAAGACCGACACGCGACCCGATGCCACCGGCACCAGACCCTGCGCCGCCTTCAGCAGCGTACTCTTGCCCGCGCCGTTCGGCCCGACGATCGCGACGAGCTGGCCCGCCGGCACGTCAAGGTCCACATCCCACAGCACGGGCCGACGACGATAGGCGACCGTCAGGTCGTGAACGGACAGCGGCGACGATGCGCAATGGTCGCCGCGCGCGAAGGCCTCCTCGCTGACGGGGCCCGGACGACGGAAGGCCGGCAGCACGCTCATCGGTCCGCTCCCACCGCGGCCGGCGCTGCCAGACGACCCTGCATGCCGCGCTCGGGCGCTTCGCCTCCCAGCGCCCGCGCGATCGTCGTCACGTTGTGATCGATCATCCCCATGTAGGTGCCCTCGTACATGCCCGACGGCCCCATCGCATCGGAGAACAGCTCGCCGCCGATGCGCACCTTGTGCCCGCGCGCCGCGGCACCCTCGATCAGCGCCCGCACGTTCTTGTCCGACACCGACGACTCCACGAAGATTGCCGGCACACGCCGCGCCACCAGCAGATCCACCAACCGATTGATGTCCTGCAAGCCCGCCTCGGATTCGGTCGAGATGCCCTGGATGCCGAGCACCTCGAGCCCGTAGGCGCGTCCCATGTAACCGAAGGCATCGTGCGCGGTGATCATCACGCGGCGGTCGGCGGGAATGGAGTCGAGCACGCGGCGCGCATAGTCGTCGAGTTCCGCGAGCCGAGTGCGGTATGCCGCCGCGTTCGCACGATAGAGGTCCGCGTTGTTCGGATCGAAGGCGGCCAGACTTTCCGCCACGGCATCGAGGCCTTGCGACCAGAGCCGCACTTCCATCCAGACGTGCGGATCGGGATGGCCGCCCTCGGCGCCCAGCAGCGCGCTCTCGTCGATGGCCTCGGTGACGGCGAAGACCGGCCGCGTGCGCGCCAGCCGCACCAGCATGTCGGTCATCCGCCCCTCGAGCAGCAGCCCGGAATAGAAGACGACCTGCGCGCGATGCAGGTGCGCCACGTCGTTGCGCGTCGGGGTGTAGAGATGCGGGTCCACGCCGTCGCCGACCAGTTGGACGACGTCTGCCTTGTCGCCGGCGACATGGCGCACGAGGTCGGCCACCATGCCCGTGGTGGCAACGACGCGATAGGGGGCGGAATCGGCGCGGGGCTCGGCCGCGGGCGCCTGGCAACCGACCGTCCAGGCGAAGAGAGCCAGTAGGGTGAACAGGGGGCGCAGCATGAGGTTGCTTAGTCCTTTCCTTCGGTCGACGGGCTTGCCCGCCGCAGCGAGGCAATTTGTACCCTAGGCTAATTACTCTAGGTCAAGCTAATCTTTGGAGTCAGGGGTACACATCCCGCTAAAGCGGCGCCGGCCCGTCCCCCTTGCGTCCCCCGCGGGGGGCCTCGGCAGGATGCTGCCGGGGCACCCGCCGGGAGGAACCGACAGCATGACGACAACTTCCAGAGCCTCGATCGGTCGAGCGATCATGGGACTCTGCCTGCTGGTGTGGGCGACGGGGTGCTTTGCGCCGCGCGAGCGCTCGCGCGAGGCCTTCATCGCCCACTTCGCCGGCGTCCACCGCACCGACCGCGTCGAGGTCTACGAGGTGCTCGAGCGGGACTTCGACACGGGCGAGCGTCGCTACCGCCTGATCGGCGCGGTGGTCGAGCGCGACTCGGGGGAGTTCCTCGTCGTCTGGGCCGAGGTGGGCCGGGTCGGCCGGGTGAGCTGGTTGCCGCTCGAATATCCGGCGCAGCCGACGGTCCGGGTGGCCACGCGCGAGCTGGCGCGGCGCGAGGCCCAGCGCCTGCGCCGGGAATTTGAGGTCACGTGGATCGGCTCGGGAAGCTGACGCCCTGCTGGGTGCGGGCGCTGCCGTGGCTCTGGCTCGCGGCCGTGCTGGTCCTGCTGGCGCCGCTGGCGCTGGGACTGGGCGGCGGCGCCGAGGTGGACGGCCCGTCGCTGGCCTCGCCTCAACGGCTGGCGCGGCTCGGCTGGAACAGCCTGCGTCTGGCCGGCGGCGCGGTGGTGCTGGCGATGCTGCTCGCGGTGCCCGTCGCCGTGACGGCCACGCGGCTGGGCCGCGGCCGGCTGCTGCTTGCGCTGGCCTGCCTGCCACTGTTCATCCCGCCCACGGTGCTGGCCGTGGCGGCGGTCCGCCTGCTCGGACCGGCCGGGATGCTGACGCGCCTGATCGCCGGGCAGGAATACGTCTTCCCCGTCACCGAGCAGCTTCTCGGCCCGCCGTCGGCCCTGCCGGGGGCGCCGATCTACACCTTGTGGGGCGGAGCATTGGTGCTGGCGTGGGGATACGCGCCGCTGGCGGTGCTGGCGCTGGTCGCGGTGCTGCGGCGCGCCGGCGTGGACGCCGAGGAGCACGCCCTGCTGCACACCGGCCCACTAGGGGTGCTGGCGCGGGTGACCCTGCCGATGGCGGCGGGCGGGGCGCTGGCGGGCGGGGCGCTTGTCTTTCTGTTCGCGCTGACGGACCTGGCGGTGCCCGAGGCGCTGCGCAGCCTGCCCGTGCTCGTGGCCGAGGTCTACGTCCAGTTCGGCGTCTACTTCGACACGCGGGCGGCGCTGATGGCCTGCGGGGTGCTGGCGGTGCTGGCCGGCGGGGCCGCCGGGCTGGCCGGGTGGCTGGCGACGCGCACGGGATTGGGGGGAGCGGACACGGAGACGGAGGACCCGACCCCGGTGCGCCTGCCGACGACGGCCGGGACGCGCATGGTGAAGGGGTCGGGCTGGGTGCTCGGGGTGGTGCCGGTGGCGGCCGCGGTGTTTGTTCTGGTCTGGACGGCGACCGGACCGGAGGGCCCCGCGGCCGTCTGGCGAATCGTCTGGAGCACGGCGCGCGACGAGTTCTTCTTCACGCTGGCGCTGGGCGGGCTGCTGGCGGTGCTGGCGGCCGGGGTCGGCGGGCTGGTGGGCTGGGCGCTGGCTGCTGCGCGGCGGCCGGCCGCCTGGCGGGTGGTGGTGCTGGTGCCGCTGGTGCTGCCGGCGCCGGTGCTGGCGGTCGGAATGCAGGTGTTGCTGCGGCGCCCGCCGGGATCGCTGCCGTTGGGACTGGATGATGGGCTGGCGGCCCTGTCCCAGACGCACGCGCCGCTGCTGGCGGTCTGGCTGCTGCGGTTCGCGCCGGTGGTGGCCCTGCTGGTGGAGCGCGCCTTACGGCGCGTAGGGCCGGAGACACTGGCTGCCGCGGCGCTCGACGGGGCGGGCACGTGCGCGACGGCCCGGTGGTTGCTGCTGCCGGCGTGCTGGCCGGCGCTGGCGGGCGGCGCGCTGGCGACCTTCGCGTTCACGCTCGGCGAAGTCGGCGCCGCGGTGCTGCTGCTGCCGCCGGGGACGACGACGCTGGGCGTGCGGCTGCTGACGCTGATGCACTTCGCGCCGACCGGTCAGGTCAGCGCCCTGTGCCTGCTGCTGCTGGTGCCGGGGGCGTTGGCCTACGCCGCCTGCGTGGGCGTGCTGGCGGCGGGGCGGGCGTTCAAGAGCGCTTCGTTGCCTTCCGCCGCTGGCGCAGAAAGGGCGCCAAGGTCCGCAAGGCCTCGTTGACCGATGCGCTGTCGGGAAACACGTCGAGCACATCAGGGTCCACCACGACGATATTCGCCCCTTCGCGATAGCGCGCGACCGTGACGCCCCGAGCGCCGCCCGAGGAATCGTACTCCGGACGCATCGTATCCTTGTCGTCGGCGGATGCCACTTCAGCTTTGGATTTCTTCTTCATATTGCCTGCGCTCTCTTCGCGTGGCGCGACGGGCGGGATCGGACGCGCAAGCGCCCGGAAGCAGGGTGCAGGATTGCACGGCCGTGTGGCCTCAGTCCACCAGATCCGTGTGGCGTCGCACGGGTGCCTCGATGATGTGGTTCGGCACCTTGGCGTTGTAGAGTTCGACGCGCTGGACCTGCCGCTGGCCGTTCTCGAGTTCGACGGTCCGGAAGGCCCGGGCCACTCCGGTGCGCGAATCGAGCACCATGAAGTCGCCGTCACTGCCAAGCATGAGGGCTTGATAGCGGTTCTCCTGCGTCTCCGCCACATCCACCAGCGGCAGCAGGTCCTCGGCGTCCGTCCGCCGCGGGGCCAGCGTCGTCCCGGACCCGACGATCCGCACCCCCTCCTGCCGCCGCGGGAACAGAACCTTCTCGACCGACAGGCTCGCAAACGGCCGCGTCGGCGTGTCCGCCGTCTGGCCCAGCAACAACATCGCCGCGCCGCCCACCAGGCAGCCCACGGCCAACGAACGAAAGTCCAGGCGCTTCATCGCACCTACCTCCTGACGTGATGTGACACCGGACATACAAGAATCGTGCGCGCATGAACGAACGTCGGGGCGAGAGCCCCCCGTCGCCGCCACCCGGAGGATCGCGGTGGAGCAGCCGCGGAATTGCGGATGAAGGTCGATACTCTCGAAGGGTTCGACGTTGCCGGCGGGCCGCCGTCTACTCCCGCACGGCGATCCCGCGCGCGCGCAGGTGGGCGCGGGCTTGGGCGATGGTGAACTCGCCGAAGTGGAAGATGCTGGCGGCCAGGGCGGCGTCGGCCTTGCCGAAGTCCAGCGCCTCGGCCAGGTGGTCGAGCGTCCCGGCGCCGCCCGAGGCGATGACCGGGACGCCGACGGCCTCGGCAACCGCGCGCGTCAGCGCCAGATCGTAGCCGTTCTTCGTGCCGTCGGCATCCATCGACGTGAGCAGGATCTCGCCGGCGCCGAGCTGTTCGACGCGGCGGGCCCACTCGAGGACGTCGAGACCGGTGGCCGTGCGGCCGCCGTGGGTGAAGACCTCCCAGCCGGCCGGGTCCGGCGCGCGCAGATCCACGGCGGCGCCCTCGGCGGGGCGCGTGCGCCGGCGGGCGTCGATCGCCACGACGATGCACTGCGTGCCGAAGCGGCGCGCGGCCTCGCGCACGAAGTCGGGATTCTGCACGGCGGGCGTGTTGAGCGAGACCTTGTCGGCGCCGGCGTTGAGCATCGCGCGAATGTCGTCGGCCGTGCGCAGGCCGCCGCCAACGGTCAGCGGCATGAAGCACTGCGCGGCGGTGCGGTGCACGACGTCGCGCATGATGCCGCGGCGCTCGTGGCTGGCGGTGATGTCGAGGAAGACGAGTTCGTCGGCGCCGGCGGCATCGTAGGCGCGGGCGCATTCGACCGGATCGCCGGCGTCGCGCAGCGAGACGAAGTTGACGCCCTTGACGACGCGGCCGCCGTGGACGTCCAGACACGGGATGATGCGCTTGGCGAGCATGCTCGGGCCCTCCCCGGGCGATTTCGGCCTGTGTGCACGGGGCCTGGCGGGGCGTCACGCGTTTTCCGCGGGGCGGTCAGATCGGTTCGACGTCGTCGGTCTCGATGTAGCCGCTGCTGCCGTCGCGCAGGACAAACGAGACCCAGCCGGCGCGCGGTGTGCCGCGCGTGGTCAGCACCGTCCCGGCCGGCAGCTCGAGTTGCTGGTAGAACTGCTCGCCGGGGCCCAGCCGCGTGACGGCCTTGTTGCGCACGACGACCGCGTTGCCGGCCTCGTGCTGAACCTGCTGATGGAGCAGCACGAGCCCGAACGCGAGGACGGCAAGCACCGCGGCGGCGGCGCTGCGACTGCCCCACGCGCTGCGCGCATCCGTCGCCGGCGTCGCCCGAATGAACAGCACCAACGCCACGAGCAACCAGACGAAGGCGACCTCGGCGACGATCAACCACACGAGCGCGGGCGTGGCGCGATAGCCGCGCGCGAACCACTCGGTCGGCCCCTCCGCGCCGGTGGCGTTGGTCACCGGCTGCACGCGGTCCAGGTTCTCGCGCGCCGGCGCATAGCCCGGATCGACGCGCAGCGCGCGCTGGTAGTAGAGCACGGCACGACCGACGTCGCCCAGGCGGTGCGAGGCGTTGCCCGCGTTGAACAACACCTCGCGCGTTGCATGGCCCGAGCGATAGAGGCGCTCGTAGAGCTCGAAGGCCTGCGCGAACTCCTCGGCCGCATAGTGAGCGTTGGCCTGCTCGAACAGGCGCGTGGCCGCCTGCGCGTCGTCGGCCTGTGCCGGCACGAGCCGAACCGGAAGCAACGCGAACAGCAGGAAGAGGAGGAGGCGATTCATCGCGCGCCTCCGCGGGGCGCGGATTGCTCGCGCGAAAGGTCTGCAACGAACTGCTGGGCGCGGCGCAGGTCGCCGGCGCGGTCGGTGTCTGCGGCCGAGGGTGCGTAGCGCATCGCGTCGAAATGCTCGAGCATTCCGGTGAGCCGCTGCGCCTGTTCGTCGAGACCACGCGCGCGCAACTCGCGGGCGGCCTCTTCGGCGGTCAGGCCCGCGGCCGGGCGACCGAGCACCGACGAGAGATGGCCGAGCACGCCGTCGGCGAGCGCGGCGTAGAAGTCCGCGGCGGAGGCCGAAGCGAGCTTGCCCTGTGCGGCGCGCAACGCGCTGGAACCGCGCCGTCGCGCCAGACGCGCGGCGAGTCGCTCCGGGTCGCGCTCGAGGTGACGCCGCCAGGTGGTCCACGAACCGAACAGCGCCACGGCCAGCAACACGAGCGCGTGCGCGAGCCAGTAGAGGGGCCGGTGCGCGAGCGGCTCGCGCGCGTGCTCGAGGGTGCGACTCGTCATCGGCCCCTCGTCGATGTAGAGGATGCCCTGCCGCGACAACTCGCGTGCGTGCCCGCGAGCGAGCGGTGCCTCGGAAGCCTGCGTCAGTTGCAGGGACGACCGGGTCGACGGCCGCACGACGAGCGACAACGCCTCGGTGCGCTCGATGCGCTGGCGACCCGTGGCCGGATCGACGAGCGCGAACGCCAGCGCCGGGATCGTCGTCGGGCCGTCGTCCATCGCCTGGTAGACAAGCTTGAAGATCTTCGTCGAAACGAGCCTCCCCGACGAGAGATTCGGACGATGCGAAACCTCGGTGGACACCAGCGCGAGCCCCGGGATGTCGGGCAGATTCGTGAGGCCGACACTCTCGAGATACCCCTCGCCGGAGATTCGCACGTTCAGCGAGACGAGTTCGCCCTCCTCGGCCTCGGGGCGGTCCAACGTCGCGCCGATCGTGTAGGTGCCGACAAGTTGTGCCACGACGCCGTCGGGCGGATCGGGCAACGGGCGCACGGCGATCTCGCGCAGGGGAGGCGAGATGCCGACGGGCGACGTGATGACCCACATCCCGCGATCGCGCCCGATGCCGATCTCCGCCCCGGCCACCGTCAGCGTGCCCGACTGCGTTGGGATCAGGATCACGCGGTTCATCTGGCGCCGCTGGAAGGTGCGCCCGTCGAGCACGAGACGCTCGACCGGCTGGTTTCGGGACATGTCCGGCGCATTCGGCAGCGTCAGGAACCTGGGATTGGCCGGCTCGCGCGTGACTTCGCTGCGCAGCGCCTCCTGGGAACTCTCGATGTAGAGGTAGGTGGTGATCGCGATCGGCTCGCCGACGAAGGGCGACTCGTTGGAGACCTCGAGCGCGGTGAACATGTACTGGGCCAGGGCGTCGGCCCGCGCGCGGTCCTGCAAGAGCGGCCGCCCCGTCGTGCCCGGCAGGCCGGTGCGCGTCACGTTCGGCATCGTCTCGACCTTGCCGTAGACCACGGGCACCTCGATCTGGCGCGTGCCGAGAATCACCGTGACGGGGCCGATCTGGAACGGCCCCTCCCGCAGCGCACGAAAGACGAACACGCGCTGGAAGCTGTTCGAGGCGACACCGTTGACGAAGGTGGTCGTGCCCTGCGACTGGGCACTCACGTGCGTGGGCGAAACGGCGTCGCCGGTGGCGCGAGGAGAAGACTGCATCGCGAACGTGCCGGGCGCCTCGATGATGTACTGGAACAACTCGCCGGGAAGGATGCGCGCGGGTTCGATCCGCACGCGCACGTCCTCATCCTGGGCCCACGCCGCGGAAGCGACCAGCAGGAGAAGAAGCACGCAGACTGAAAGGGCACGGCGCCGCATCACCAGTCCTTCTCCGGATCGAGGTGCATGCCGGGCAACCGGAGTTGCAGAAGCTGCTCGTTGCCCAGCAGATTCAGCAGGGCGCGTGCCTCGCGCTCGCTCATTTGGTCGGATGGCTGCGCGTCGCTCTGGGACGCGGGCGACTCCTGCTCCTGTTGTTGCTCGGGCGATTCCGGCGTATCGGATTGGCCGGATTCGTCCTGGGGCTGATTCTGGCCGGAGTCGTCGCGCGAGTCGGATTGACCGGACGACTCGGGTTGTTCGGACTCGCCGGGGGCGTCCCGGGAATCGGACTGCTCCTGCTCGTCTTCGCCGGCCTGCTGCTCGTTGCCTTCGGGCGGACTCTCGGACTGTTCCTGTTCGGACTGCTCGTCGCTCTGGTCGGGCTCGCCTTGCTGTTCGGAGGGTGGCTGCTGGAGCTGCGCAAGCTCCCGGACAACGTGCTGCGCCTGGATGCGATTGTGCTGGGCGGCGTCGTTGTCGGGATCGGCGGCAACGGCCTGGTCGAAAGCGTCGAGACTTTCGAGCGCTTCGGCGAGCAACTTGTCGGGCGAAGGCGCGTCGGGCATGCCGGTGAACAGCGCCTCTGCCCCCTGCTCCACACGCTCGAAGTGCGCGCGTCCGCGATTGTAGTGGGCCCAGCCGCGTCGCCGCGCGTCGTCGCCGGCAAGATCGGTGGCCTTCTGGAACTGCTGGATCGCGGCGTCGTGCTCTCCGAGGCGCGCATGGGCCAGCCCGCGATTGATTGTCGCCTCGAAGGATTCGGGCCGCAGGTGGGCCGCATCGCGGAACGCCGCGAGCGCGCGGGCATTGTCGCCCTCGCGATAGGCGGCGATGCCCTCGTCGATGAGCCGGGTAAAGGGATCGCGAAGATCGACGGCAGCAGGCGCCGATGCGGCAAGCATCAAGATGAGTGCAAGCGCGGCGCGGATCGGGAACTTCATGGCGCGCCTCCGGCGGTGCGCGGCACCAGGCGGCGTCGGTCGCCCAGCAACGCCTCGATGAAGAGCAATCCAAGGGCCAGCGCGAGGGGTATCTGGTAACGCTCCTCGACGAGGACGCGGCGTCGGTTGTCGGGTCCGAAGTCGGAGGCTTCGAAACTGCGAATCTTCTCGGCGAGCGGGCGGATGTCGATGTTCTCGCCGGGGCGTGCGATGTAGGCATGGCCGCCGGTGATGCTGGCGATGTCGCGCAGCAGTTCGGCGTCGAGGCGCGTGAGAATCTTGCTGCCTTGTCGGTCTTCGGCGAACGACCCGTCCTGCAGAATGATGGGGGCGCCGTCGGGCGAGCCGATACCGAGCGCGAAGATGCGGATGCCGGCGTCGGCGGCAAGGCGTGCCTGCTCGCGGGCGTCGCCCTCGTGGCTCTCGCCGTCGGTGATGAGAATCAGAATGCGGTTGTCGCTGACGCCGCCCTGCTCGAAGGCCTCGCGGGCGCGCTCGATCGCGGCGGCGATGTTTGTGCCCGGCACGCCGACGGTGTCGGGGCCAAGGTTGGCAAGGTAGCTCATCGCGACGCCGTAGTCGGTGGTCAGCGGACATTGAAGGAATGCCTGGCCGGCGAAGGGGAGGATGCCGACGCGCTGGCCGGGGATCGTCGCGAGCAGTTGGCGAAAGCGCATCTTCGCCTGCCCGAGACGCGACGGGGCGATGTCGGCAGCCAGCATGCTGCGCGAGACGTCCATCGCGACAATGATGTCGATGCCACGCTCGCGCACGAGCCGTTCGCGCGTGCCCCACTGCGGTCGTGCGCCGGCAATGATCGCGAGGGCGACCGCGCCGAAGAGCAGCACCGCCTTCCACCGACGCGCGGCCACCGAGACGCTGCGGTTCAGCACGGGCCACGTCTCACGCCCGACGAAGCAGGCCAGGCGACGATGACGGCGCAACGCCGCGACCCACCACAGCCAGCCCAGCAACGGCAGCGCCACGAGTGCCCACAGCAGATGCGGATGCTGGAACGTCACGGCACCCTCCCGAGCACGAAGCCGCGCAACAGGAACTCGATGCCCAGCAGCATCAACGCCGGCAGCCACAACAACTGGAAGCGCTCGTCGTAGTCGTCGTACTGGCTGACTTCGATCTCGATCTTCTCGAGCTTGTCAATCTCCTCGTAGATGCGCCGCAGGGCCACCGCATCGGTGGCGCGGAAGTAGCGCCCGCCTGTCTTCGCGGCCATCTGGCGCAGCACCTCCTCGTCCATCGTTTCGTAGATCGTCTGCATGACCCGACGGCCGAACAGGTCGGTGGTCGGCACCTGGATCGGCCCATCGGTGCCGACGCCGATGGTGTAGACGCGCACGCCAAGGGCCGCGGCGGCATCGGCGGCCTGCAACGGGTCCAGTCGCCCCTCGTTGTTGTCGCCGTCGGTCAGCAGGATGACGACCTTGCTCGCGGCCTCGCTGTCGACGAGCTTCGACACCGCCAGTCCCAGTCCGTCGCCCACGGCCGTCATGCGCTGGTCGCGCGCGAACGTCGCTGGCGAGATGAAGTCGATGAACTGCTGCACGGCGACATGATCGAACGTCGGCGGGCACAGCAGCGCCGCGGACGAGCCGAAGACCACCAGACTGACGCGGTCCGTCTCGCGACCCGCGACGAAGTCCTTCAGCACCCCCTTGGCAACTTCGAGCCGGTTGGGCGGAAAGTCAGGATAGTCCATCGAGCCCGACACGTCGAGCACGAGTCCGATGTCGATGCCCAGTGCCGCCTGGCGGCGCTGCACCTGACCATACTGCGGACGGGCCAGCGCCACGATGCCGAGCAGCAGAATCCCCGCGCGCATCGCCGGCATCAGCGCCACCGCCCGCGTGCGCCACGTCCGCCTTCCCGCCGCCAGCAACGCGGCATCCGAATACACCAGCGCCGGCACGGCATCGCGGCGCCGCCAGTAGTGCCATGCGAGCCAGATCAGCGGCAGCGGCAGCAGCGCCAGGAACCACGGATGCAGGAAGCGCCAGTCGAGCATCAGGCCGCCTCCCCCGCCCGACGGGTGGCGCGCGCCGCAGCGGCTATGCGCTCGCGCTCGGCCTCGGCATCGAGGAACGCGCCCGCCGTTCCAAGGTCCTCGCGCACGACGGACTCGTCGGCCTCCCAGCGTGCAAACTTCGCCAGGCCCGCGCGATCGAACACCGCACCCAGCGGCGACGCACCCGCTCGTCCCACCAACCGCCGACGCACGAAGTCGCGCACCTCATCCTCGGTCAGCTCCAACGCCGGCACGCCACAGGTGCGCTCGAGATACCGGCGCAGCAGGTGCGACAGCGCCGCGTAGTGCGCCTTGCTGCCGTGCGTGCGGAAGAGCGCCAGCGACGTCAGCTCGCCCAGTGCACGACGCGCCTCGTCGAGCGGCGGCACCTCGGGCACGGCGAGTGGCGCGGTGGCAACGGGACGCTGGCGACGGCGTCGCCACAGCAGGTAGATCAACGCCGCAAGCAGCGTCAGCGCCAGCGCGGCAAGCAATCCCACCAACGCGCGCCGGCCCCAGTTCGGCGGTGCGGCGAAGGGTTGGCTGTACTCCAGGGGGGCGGCCACCTCGGCCGCCGGCGCCGCCACCTCGAGCGCGAACGACGCCGTCTTCAGCGACTGGCGCTGACCGTCGGTGGTCGTCACGCGCACGTCCAGCGCGGCGACCTGATGCGTGCCCTCGGCCAGCAGGCGAATCGGAACCGCCCAGCCATCATCCCGTCGCACCGCATCGCCGCCGGGCAGCAGGACGCGGGGCGCATCGGCGGGCAGCGTCGCGCGCACGGACGCGACAGAGTCCGGCTCCGGCAGGTCGAGGACGAGCCAGCCGTGCGAGCCGATCTCGGGGCGTTCGACGTCGAGACGCACGCCGACGGGCGTATCCGCCCCGACCGCGGTCCACACGGCCAGCAGGCCGACAAGCAGCACCAACAGTCTTGTTGCTCGACGCGACACCACTCCGCCTCTCACCCGTGCCAATCCGGAATCGAAGTCCTATTCATGCGAAAGCCTTGCGGCGCGGCGCTCGAAGAACTCGACGAGCGGGCGCGCGAAATCGCGGTCCGTCCGCAACGCAATGTGATCGACGCGCAGCGACCGCAACAGCCGCGCGGTCTCCTCGCGCCGGCGCGCCATCTCCTCCTCGATGCGGCGCCGCACGCCCGCGTTCGAGGTGTCGATCAGCAGGCGCCCGCCGGTCTCCGAATCCTCGATCTGCACGAGCCCCACGTCGGGCACGGTCAACTCGCGCGGGTCGGTGATCGAGATCGCGACGAGGTCGTGCCGGCTGTTCGTGACGGAGAGCGCCTGTCGGATGCCGGGCTGCTGGAAATCGGAAAGCAGGAAGACGACGGCCTTGCGGCGCTCGAGACGATTGAGCGTGCGCAGGGCGAGCGGGATGTCGGTGCCGCGGCCCTCGGGTTCGTGGAGCAGCTCGCTGATGACGCGCAGCCCGTGCTTGCGTCCCTTGCGCGGGCGGATGAAGCGCTCGACGCGGTCGCTGAAGAGCAGCAGGCCGACGCGGTCGTTGTTGCGGATCGCGGAGAAGGCAAGGATTGCGGTGATCAGCGCGGCGAAGGGTCGCTTGCGACGCGCGTGCGAGCCGAACAGCGTCGAGCCCGAGACATCGACGGCGAAGATGACGGTCAGCTCGCGCTGCTCGACGTAGCGCTTCACGTGCGGGGCGCCGGTGCGCGCCGTCACGTTCCAGTCGATCGTGCGGATGTCGTCGCCGGGTTGGTACTCGCGGACCTCGCTGAACTCCATGCCCTGGCCGCGGAAGACGGAATGGTACTCGCCGGCCATGACCTCGTTCACGATCCGACGGGTCATGATCTCGAGCTTGCGAACGGATGCGGCGTCGTCGAGCAGCGGAATGGCGGGCATGGTCGGACGCGGCGTCTCCCTTCCTGCTACGGACTGTCGGCAATCAGCGCGCCCCTCAGGGCACCTGCACCTGTTCAAACACCTGGCGCACGATATCGTCGCTCGTCAGTTCCTCGGCCTCGGCCTCGTAGGTAATCAGAATGCGATGGCGCAGCACGTCGGGGCCGATCGCCTTGACGTCGTCGGGCGTGACATACCCGCGCCGCCGCAGGAACGCGTGCGCGCGCGCCGCCACGGCCAGCGCGATCGTCGCCCGCGGGCTGGCGCCAACCTGGATCGCCTTCTCCAGCACCGGCCCGCCGCCGCCCGAGCCCCCGCGGAAGCGGATGCCGAATGCCTCCGGCGTGCGCGTCGCCGCCACAAGGTCCAGGATGTACGTCTTCACCTTCTCGTCCATGTAGATGGCATCGACGACCGGACGCGCGGCGCGCAGGCGGTCGAGCGACACGACGGGGCGAATCTCCACGTCGCGCGTCGAGACGCGCTGGCGCGAGTCGGCCACCGCCATCAGGTCCAGGATGTCGCGCTCCTCGTCGCGCGTCGGATACGGCACGTGCACCTTGAACAGGAAGCGGTCCACCTGCGCTTCGGGCAGCGGGTACGTGCCCTCCTGCTCGATCGGATTCTGCGTTGCCAGCACGATGAACGGATCGGGCAGCGCGTACGTCGTGTCGCCGATGGTGACCTGGCGTTCCTGCATCGCCTCGAGCAGGGCACTCTGGACCTTCGCCGGCGCGCGGTTGATCTCGTCGGCCAGCACGAAGTGCGCGAAGATCGGCCCGCGCCGCGGCTCGAAGGTCTGCTCCTTCACGTTGTAGATCAACGTGCCGACGACGTCGGCGGGCAGCAGGTCCGGCGTGAACTGAATGCGCTGGAACGTCGCGTCGATGGAGGCGGCGAGCGTCTTGCACGTCAGCGTCTTGGCCAGGCCGGGCAGGCCCTCGAGCAGCACGTGGCCGTTGCACAACAGGGCGACGACCAGGCGTTCGACGAGCCGCTTCTGTCCTACGACGAGTTTGGAAACCTCGGCTTCGAGATCGGCGACGAACGCGCTCTCGCGTTCGACCAGTTCACGGGTCTGCTGGATGTCGGCGGCGGTCATGGGGCGGACGGACTCCTTCAGTTGCGGGGCTGTTCCACGGTGGCGGTCTGCTGCTTGCCCTCGCGCTCGAACACGAAGACGTGGTCGGCGCCGGCATCGACGTTGGCCAGCGCGCGACGCAGTTCGGCAAAGGACTGCACGTCGAAGGCATTCACCTGGTAGAGGATGTCGCCGGGTCGCAGGCCGGCGCGCGCGGCGGGCGTGCCCTCTTCGACTTCCTCGATGAGGAGGCCGGGGCGGGGGCCATCGGTGGCGGGGGCCAGCTTGACGCCGATGCCCTGCAAGCGTGGGCCCAATCGCGGCCAGTTGCCGCCGCGCGGAGTCGTCTCGCGCGGCGAAGCCGTGGCCAGCTCCTGCTCCGAGGGACGCTCGATCAAGGCCACCTCCAGCCGCAGTTCCTGCTTTTCCCCGCCGGTGTGGCGGGTCACCGTCAGCGCGATCGTGTCGCCGGCCGTGCGGGTCGCGATCGACTCGAGCAATTCCTGCGAGTTGCGGATGCGCCGCTCGTCGACTGCGACCACCACGTCGCCGCGGCGCAGCCCGGCCAGTTCGGCCGGCGTGCTCGGGCGCACTTCCTCGATCGACACGCCTTCCTTCAGGAGCAGATCGTAGGCGCTGCTGTTGATGTCGACCACGTCCCGCATCGCGATGCCCAGGTAGCCGCGCGACACGCGCCCGTCGGCGATCAGCTTCTCGGCCGCGTCGCGCGCCAGGTTGCCCGGAATGGCGAACCCGATCCCGGCCCAGCGCCCGGTCTCCGTCGCGATCGCGTTGTTGATCCCCACGATCTTGCCGTCCAGGTTCACCAGCGGCCCGCCCGAGTTGCCCGGATTGATCACCGCCGTCGTCTGCAAGTGGTTGTCGATGCGGTTGCGCGCGTTGAGGCTGCGGTTCTTGGCCGAGATGATCCCCTGCGAGACGCTGTTGCCGAGCTCGAGCGGATTGCCCAGCGCCAGCACCCACTCGCCGATCGCCACGGCGTCGGAGTCGGCGAAATCGATGACGCGCAGCGCCAGGCCGTCGGGCACCCGGAAGCGCAGGACCGCGATGTCGGTCAGCGAGTCGTCGCCGACCCACTCGACCGAATCGCCCTCGACGGTGACCGGTTCGGTCGCGGCCGACGGGTCCAGCGTCACCTTGTACTGCGCCGTGTCGTTGGTGCCGACCACGTGGCGGTTCGTCAGGACGTAGGCCCAGCCCTCGCGCTCGGAGATGACGACGCCGGAGCCGGTGCCGCGGTAGCCGAAGCGGTCCATGTCCGGCATGCGGAAGCGCGGGACGCCGGGTTCCTCCAGCAGGCGGCGCAGGAACTCGTCCATGCTCTCGGGGGTGGCCTGACCGCTGCTGCTCTGGGAGACCGGGACGGTGACTTCGATGCTGACGACGGCCGGCAGCGTACGTTCCGCGATGCGAATGAAGGTGTTCGTCGTCAGGACGGCGTCGGTGGACTGGGCCGTGACGAGTCGGGCCGGCGTCAGGAAGAGCGCCACGGCGGCCATCGGGATCAGAAATCGGGGGGAAAGCATGGGAGGAGCACCTCGCAAGTCTGCGCACAATGTCGCGCTCGCCGGTGAATCAACTTCTGTTCCGGTCTGCCGGCGACGGGGGAACCAGCAGCCGGGAGCGGCAAGTTCGCCAGACTCAAAGGTTCGGCCTCCTGCCGGGCAAGCGAAAGAACGGCAAGGCCCCGGGGCGACCACCCCCCGCCCACGCGGCCGGTATCCCCCAAGGCACCCAGTTGCGACAGCCTGACCCACGGCAGCACGGGGGCGCCGGGGCACAGGGGCCTTGGAACGGCGAACCGGGGCCGCACAAAGCGCCCGATGACTCGCCCATCCTTTGCTTGCGTCTTCGTTGCCTTCCATGCCCACATGCCAAGGCGAATCCTGACGCCCCAACCGCCGTTCCGGCACTCCCGGGGCCCGGTTCGGATATCGCCCCGACCGCGAGTCCCCCAAGGAATACACGGATGAGTCAATTCCATCGGCAAGCCATCACTGTCCCGGCCGGCAACGACCTGGCCACGATCCTCCTGCATGCCATCGAGATCGGGGCCTCCGACATCCATCTGGCCGTCGGCGAGCCGCCCTGCTACCGTCTCAACGGCGCCATCAACCCGACTGCCCTGCCGGAACTCACCAAAGACGCCCTGCACCACATGCTCTACGACATCCTGGACGACGACCAGCGGCGCGTCCTGGAACAGAACAAGGAACTCGACTTCGCCCTCCAGCTCGGCTCCGCCGGCCGCTTCCGCGTGAACTGCTTCTACACCATGCGCGGCGAGGGCGCCGTCTTCCGCGTCATCCCCACAAAGATTCGCACGTTCCAGGAACTCGGCCTGCCGCCCGTCCTGATGAAGGTCTCGACCCGTCCCCGCGGCCTCGTCCTCGTCACCGGTCCCACCGGCTCGGGCAAGTCCACCACCCTGGCCGCCATGATCGACTACGTCAACCTGACGCGCGACGACCATATCCTCACCATCGAGGACCCGATCGAGTTCGTTCACCAGAACAAGCGCTGTCTGGTCAACCAGCGCGAGGTCGGCCCCAACACCAAGAGCTTCGCCGCCGCCCTGCGCAGCGCCCTGCGCGAAGACCCCGACATCATCCTCGTCGGCGAAATGCGCGACCTTGAAACCATCTCGCTCGCGCTGACCGCCTCCGAAACCGGCCACCTCGTCTTCGGCACCCTGCACACGCAGTCCGCCCCCAAGACCTGCGACCGCGTGATCGACGTCTTCCCGCCCGAGCAACAGAAGCTCGTCCGCATGATGTTCGCCGAGACCTTCGAGGCGATCGTCTGCCAGAACCTGGTGCCGCGGTGCGACCGCCCCGGTCGCGCCCTCGCCATGGAGATCATGCTCGGCATCGCCGCCACCCGCTCGCTCATCCGCGAAGGCAAGACGCACCAGCTCGCCACGATCATCCAGACCGCCCAGAAGCTCGGCATGCAGTCGATGGACCAGGCGCTCAAGGACCTGCTGACCGAGCGCAAGATCGCCGAATACGACGCCCTGTCGCGCGCCAACAACCCGGACTTCATCATGCGCGGCGGCGTCCAGAAGCTCGAGGAGCACCTGGCCCGCGAGGCCCGGCAAATGGTGGCCACCAACATGGCCGCCACTGGTGCCGGAAGCGGCGCGCCGCCCCCGCCGCCTCCTCCCCGGCCGCCCCTGCCCCGGCCTCCCGCAGGCGGGCCCCCGCCGGCCGGCGGACCGCCCCCCCCGATGCCGCCCCGCCCCCCGCAGGCGGCTCCCCCGCGTCCGCTCGCACCACCGGCTCCTCCCGGCGTCGGCGGGCCCGGCGGCCCCAACCCGGCCTTCCCCTTCGGACCCAAGAAGACCTGACCGCTCCCACGCCTGACTGGCCTGCCCCCAAAGGAGAAGCTCCACGATGGACCGCATTCCCCTGAACGACCTGCTCCAGGACATGGTGACCAAGGAGGCATCGGACCTCTACATCTGCCCAGGCTCCGAGCCCAAGCTCTCGCTCCACGGCAAGTTCGTCAGCGCCGCCAACTTCACCGTCCTGCCCAAGGACAGCCACGCCTACGCCTACGAGATCATGCGCGAGCAGGAGCGCGAGGAGTTCGAACAGGAACTCGAAGTCAACCTCTCGTACGCCCTGCCCGGCATCGCCCGCTTCCGCGTCAACATCTACACGCAGCGCGGCTCCGTCGGCCTCGTCATTCGCCGCATCACCGAGAACATCCCCTCGCTCGAGGAACTCGGCATGCCGTCGCGCCTTGGCCAGCTCGTCATGGCCGAACGCGGCCTCGTCCTGGTCACCGGCCCCACCGGATCGGGCAAGTCCACCACGCTGGCCGCGATGATCAACTACCGCAACCAGAAGGGCGGCGGCCACATCATCACCATCGAGGACCCGATCGAGTTCGTCCACCGCCACAACCAGTGCATCATCACCCAGCGCGAAGTCGGCATCGACACCAAGTCGTTCCACATGGCGCTGAAGAACTCGCTGCGCCAGGCGCCCAAGGTCATCTTCATCGGCGAAATTCGCGACACCGAGACGATGGGTTTCGCCCTGCACGCCTCCGAGACCGGCCACTTGGTGCTCGCCACGCTCCACAGCAACAACGCCAACCAGACGCTGGAGCGCATCAGCAACTTCTTCCCGCACGACTATCAGGAGCAGCTCTTCCTGCAACTGTCGCTCAACCTGAGGGCGATCATCAGCCAACGCCTGCTGCCCAAGCGCGGAGGCGGCCGCGTCGCCGCACTCGAAATCATGCTCGCCACGCCCACGATCACCGAACTCGTCCAGAAGGGCGAGATCAAGGCCATCAAGTCCGCCATGGCCCAGACCACCAACCAGGGCAACCAGACCTTCGATATTCACATCCACCAGCTCTGGGAGCAGGGCCTCGTCACCGAGGAGGACGCCTTCCAGTTCGCCGACAGCGCCAACAACCTGCGGCTGCGCATGCGCGGGATCGCGGTGCATTCGTAACGCACGACGGCCGTCAGTACAGCACCCAGCCCGAGCCCGTCGTCGGCGAAGCCGGCAGCAGGAAGTCCAGCGCACGCGTCATCAGCGCCGTGCGCTGGCCCGCGTCGCCGATCGCCTCGAACGGAAAGCCCAGCCCGATCACCGAGCCGCCGCCCTCGCCGCGGTACGCCACCCCGGCGCCCAGTGTCGTGCCGCGATACTGCAACGCGACCACCGAGCCGTTGATCGGTGCCACCACGTCCGGCCAGTCCACCTGCATCGGGCTCTGCGAGAAGTCCAGTCCGTCGATGCCCGCGAACAGTTCGTCCGCGACGCTGTCCACCACCCGGATGCCCGAGTTGTCCGCCACATAGCGGTGGCGCAGGACGGTGCGATAGAACAGGCTGTCGGGGTCCGTGAAGTTCGTGTCGCGGTCCAGATCGTAGCCCACTTCGGCGCCGCTGAAGAACAGCGCGCCGCCGCGACTCGTCAGGTAGTCGGTGACAAGCGCCTGTTCGGTGGCGTCGAAGGTGCGGTCGACGGTGGACTCCTCGCCCAGCGCCCAGACGACCGCGCCGTAGTCGTGCAGGCGCACCAGTCCGGCAATCACGGCATCATTGTCCGCCGCGTCGTGCGGACGATCCGCGATGGCCGCCGCATTGATCGCCGCCCACGCATGATTGCCACGGCCCGTGTTCTCCGACTGCGTGCGCCAACGGTCGTTGCCATCGACCACCAGCACCCGCGGCGAGTCGCCCACCAGCACCGCATAGGTGTTCGACGGCTCGCCCTCGGCGCCCGACGGCCCGACCGCCGCAACGCGATAGTACCGCCGCGCATCGGCTGCCAGCCCCGTCTCGCGATGAAACAGCGGCACGAAGCGCACCGCCGCCGGATTCAACCGATCGTTCGAGCCGGTCAGCAGTTGCGCGCTGTTGTCGAACTCGACGTAGTGCCCCGCGCCGGCGACGAACTCGACCGCGCCGACCGAACGCCAGCGGTTGCCCGCCGTGTCGCTCGACAGGTCGAACGTCGCGGTGCGCGTGCCACGCGCATCGACCAGACGCACCGTCGTGCCCGGCGCGCTCGCGCTCGCAAAGTCGTAGCACGTCACGTCCACGCGATAGCGCCCCGTGCCCAGCCCCGACGGCGCGAAACGCGCCTGCGCCGTCCCCGAGGTGCGCACCGTGAACCGCGAACCGGCGCCCGCCGTCAGACCCGGCGCCGTGCTGTGCGCCGTGCTCGCCTGCCAGGTGCCGACTTCCGTGTAGTCCTGGTTGTTCAAGCCCGGCGCCGACGATTCGATGATGTAGGGCACGGGGAACATCGGCACGAACGGAAAGGCGACCCCTTCGCTGCTCCCGCGCAGAACGTACCCGGTCGCGGTCAGCGCGTTGTCCGCCCAGTCCACGCGCACCGTGCCGGGGCCGTCGTTGCGCACCGCCAGCAGGCCTGGCGAGATTGGCATGATCCGCGTGCTGCCCAACACGCGCACGGCATCGTCCACCGCGCCGCGCGTCGCCGTCTGGTCGATCGACGAGCGGTTTCCGATCATCGCGATGTAGTACCGACGCCCGTCCACCGGATGGTTGAAGAAGCCCGACAAGGCGATGCAGATGCCCAGCGAACCCGTCTTGCCCAGAAAGCGTCCCGAGTAGTCCGTCAGCCGCGACGCCATCGTGCCGTTCACGCCGCTCACCGTCAGCGTGTCGCCCCACGACGGATAGTTCGCCATCATCCACCGCGTCAGGTGCAGCGTCTGGCGCGCCGTCACGCGGTTGCTGTACGAAAGCCCCGACCCGTCGTGGATCGCCATGCCCGTGACATCGAGTCCGGCCACGTCGCGGAACCACGCCAATGCCAACGCGCCACCCGCCGCGTAGCTGTCCTGCTTCTGCGGATGCAGTTGATAGCCAATGTGCCGCAGCAGATAGTCCGCCATCGGGTTGTGGCTCGGCCGGTTGATCGCGATCGAGGCGACCTCGACCGTCAAGCGGCGCCCGCTGTACGTCAGATCGCCCGACTGGTGCGTCAGCAACAACGTGGAACCCGTCGGCGGCGTGAACGAGTACACCGACGACACCGTCGTGCCCGCCACCGAGATGCCGCGCGCCACCAGCGCATCGCGGAACGCCGTCGCCGCCTCGTTGTTCCTCGCCACCTGATTCGCGGGCGCGTGGTTCGTGTTCGTGGATCCCAGATTGTAGAACATCGCGCCGTAGCCGCGCACGCTGCCGGCCACCGACCGCACGCCCAGCCCGTGCAACCGGTTCGCGATATGATCCAGCGCCCGTCGCGAGTTGCCGCTGCCGAACACCGACGTGTTCCACGTCGGGTCGTGCTCGCTCAGGATCACGATGTCGCCCGAGATCGCCCCGGCCGACAGCGTGCCCGTGTGGTAGATGCGCGTCTCGAACTCATGGTTCACGCCGAGCAACCCGAACGCCGCCGCCGTCGTGAACATCTTCTGGTTCGACGCCGGGATGAGCGGCAGGTCCGCCCCGCGCGCGTAATACTCC
Organism: Candidatus Sumerlaeia bacterium; assembly: GCA_019634695.1. Lineage (GTDB taxonomy): Bacteria > Sumerlaeota > Sumerlaeia > SLMS01 > JAHLLQ01 > JAHCAW01. Next base: position 104,345 of record JAHCAW010000001.1, on the reverse strand, counting down.
GCCGCCCCGTCGGCGCTCTCGACCAGCACGCTCCAGTCGTTCGCAATCACCGTCGACCGGCTGAAGACCGCGTCCAGCCGCTCCGGAATCGTCTGCGCCCACAACCCCGCCGCCAGCGCGAGAAAGACCCCGGCCAGTATTACAGTGCTTCGCTTTCCTGAGTGCCAGCTCACGCCAAACCCCCGTCCCAAGCGTTCCGCCGGCACCCTCCCCCACCCCGGCCCCTCAGGCAACCGGAATGCCCGTTCTCCCTTGCGCTTCGGACGGCCTGATCAATGCTGGGGCTCGGCGCTCCCGGGGAGAACTCATAGCCCATGCAACCCCACGTGCGCGGCAGTTCCCCGCTGGGTTGGCTCGGGCATCCGGGCTTCTGGTTCGGCGTGGCGTTCGTCGTGCGGCTGGCGTATCTGAGTTCGAGCGCCGATTCGGTGCTCTTCTCGATCCAGTTGCTGGACGAGCGCGAGACGGCCGAGACGGCGCGGGGGTTGTTGCGCGGCGAGGGCTTCGGGGCCGAGCCGCTCTTCAAGGCGCCGCTCTACTCGATGATCGTGGCGGCCACGATGGCCGTGACCGGGGACCTGTGGTACTGGGCGCTGCGGCTGGTGCAGCACGTGCTCGGCGCGGTGCTGGTGGTGTTGGGGTTCGACGTGGCGCGGCGGCTGGCGGGGCCGGGCACGCGCGGGCAGTTGGCCGGCGCGTTGACGGCGGCGTTCCTGACGCTGCACGCCCCGCTCGTGCGGCTCGAGAACCGGCTGGTGCTCGACTTCTTCTCGGTCTTCTGGCAGTCGGCGTTGCTGTGGGCGCTGGTGCGCGGGATGGGTGCGGAGGCGCGCGTGCGCATGCGATGGGTGCTGGCGGCCGGCGCGTTCGCGGCGCTGGCATGGTTGACGCGGCCGACGCTGACGCCGGTGCTGCCGCTGCTGGCGGTGTGGATGGGATGGGGATGTTGGCGACGCGGCCACGTGCGGCGACTGATCCATGCGACCGTGTTTCTGGCGTTGCCGCTGGCGGCGATGGGATTGGTGGGTTTGCGCAACGCGACGGCGGGCGGCGAGTGGCGTGTGCTGCCGTGGCAGGGCGGGTACAACTTCTATCACGCGAACGCGCCGGGCATGTCGGGGCGTTATCTGTTGCAGGCGCGATGGGCGTATGACGCGGCGGGGAATCCGACGCGGCGGCACGCGCTGGACGAGTTCGCCGCGGCGGTGGCGCGTGGCGACGTGCCCGAGCCGCCCGCGGGCGGGCGCCTCGGCGCCGTGGATGCGTGGTGGTTCGGTCGCGCGCGGACGGCCATCGCCGCCGATCCGGCGGCATGGCTCGGCCTGATGGCGCGCAAGGCGCTGTACCTGGTGTCGGACCGCGAAATCTACAATTTTGAGGACTATACGGTTCAGCGCGAACTGTCATTGTTTCTCAGGCTGCTGCCCGGGCGGTTCGGTGTCGTGTGGCCGTGGGCGCTGGCGTCGCTGGCGATGGCGGGCTTGCTGACGCGCGGACGGCGGCGCGCGATGGTGCTGGTGTGGGGCTATGCGGTGCTGACCGCCGGCGCGATCGGGTTGTACTACACGAGCGGCCGGATGCGGATGCCGCTGGTGTTGCCGGCGGCTGTGCTGGCGGGCGGGGGACTGGCGGTGCTGGCGCTGCACGTGGCGGCGCGCGGCGTGCGCGGTCCGCGCGTGTTGGCCTTCGGGGCGCTGGTGCTGATTGGCGCCGCGATGAGCTGGGGCGACTGGTGGGGGGTGCGCAGCGAGAACGTGCGACACGGCGAGTTCCTGCGCCTGAGCAACGCGGCGTTCTTCGCGCGACGCTACGACGAGGCGCTGGACTTCGCGCGGCGGGCCGAGGCGGAGCGCCCCGGCGTGGCGCAGGCGATTCAGCTCCGCGCGCAGGCGTCCTATGGCCTAGGCGACCTTGCCGGCGCGCTGGCGGGCTTTCGCGAGACGGCCGACGCCCAGCCCGGCGATCCCGTCGCGCCGATGAACATCGGAGTGATTCTGTTGCACGATCTCGGCCGCGCCGAGCAGGCACTCCCGCACTTCGAGGAGGCGCTGCGGCGCGATGCCCGCTATCGTGCCAGCGCCTGGCACGCCGCGTTCGCCCGCTTGCGCCTCGGCGACACGGCCGGCGCAGCGGCGTTGCTCGCGCCGGACCTGCCCCCGCGACCCGACGCGCCCGCGCGCCTGCTCAAGACCGCCGCCGCCCTGGCCTGCACGCAGGGCGACACGGCAGCGGCGACCGCCCTGGCGCGCCAACTCGAAGCCACCCACGGCACCGTCGCGCGCGAGGAACTCGACGCCGAGCTGCAACTCTTGGGACTCGAGTGTCGGTGAACGCTACGGACGCGCCGGCACCAACAGGACGTTGCCGATGCCGTCGTCGCGCAGCGCCTTCTCGACGTCCGACAGGAGCTCGGCGTACTCGGAGACATGCACACTCTGGCGCGGCGACGCGATCGCCACATAGAGCCACTCGTCCTCGAACGTCGTCGCGTCCTCGGCAATCTCCAGCTCGATCCCTCGCGACCTGCCGAGCGTCGTCAGGCGCGTCTGAATGGCTTGCACCAGTTCGTGAATCTGGTCGGTGGTCATGCTGGCTGCTCCGCGACCTTCCAGGGCACCCACAATCATGGACCGGACCGAAGTGGCGCGAACGTGGACCCGTAGCCACTATCTGGTGGCGCGACCGAGCCCGAAACCCCCAAGCCCACCGGCAAGAAAGCCAAATACTGTCGCCACGATCATCTTTACCAAATCCGCGTCCTCGATCTTCAGGATGCAGAACACCAAGAAGGCCAAGAGCAGAGCGAGCACGATCAACCAAGTGTAGTTGCGATGCAGGTACTGGCTGTGCCGGTGCTCCTCTTCCTTCGAGCTGTTGGCCAGCAGCTTGTCAATATGCTCGGCAGTAAACTTCTTCGCGATCGGATTCGGCAAGGGACCGGATGAGTGGCTGGCAATCGCCATGAACTCGCGGATGAATCTGGGTGCGTTCTCGACGAGGCTGGATGGAAGCGCGACGTCCGCGCCCGATGAGTCCGACTCCTCGGAGGCAGCCAGATCAGGTCTCAGCTCTTGCTGTGCTTCCGACCCGAGACTTGCACTCTGGTCAGACTTGAACCCTGGCTCATTCGACATGATGCGGACTCCACGCCGAACTAGAGCGGTTGCCAAAATAGTTGGCCGAAAAAAGTGTGCTCTGGGTGCAGATTTCCCTTTTTTAGTGGAGGAGTCTGTGTTTTACCTCACGCGTGAGCCGCGAACGAGTCCTTCCGAACCCCGAAAACGCTTCGGCCGCCGATCTGGATACGGCGGCGGACGCGGGCGCGTCGGAACTGGCCAAGCGCCGTCTGCTGGCGATGAAGGCACTGATTCTCGGCGCGACTTTCGAGTTCACCTGCGCCCTGTTCAACACGAGCGAACGGACACTGCGGCGCTGGGTCGCGGCCTTCAACGCCCAGGGCATCGATGGCCTGATCGACCGCCGTCATCCCGGTCGGCCGAAGGCGATTCAGGCCGAGCAGGCCGCCTATTTTGAGAAGGTGATCGAGGACCCGGCTCTTGCCAACGAAACGCATTGGACGGCCCGCAAGTTCCACGGCTGGCTGAAGGATTGCACGGAGGTCGAGGTGAGCTACCGCACCGTGGTGCGGCTGTTTCACGAGCGCGGCTTTGCCCTCAAGGTGCCGCGCCCGTGGCCCGACCGCCAGGACGAGCAGGCCCGCGAGGCGTTTCGCGAGAAGCTCGCGCAGTTGATGGTCGACGAGCAGATCGACCTGTGGTTTCAAGATGAAATGGGTGTCGAAGGCGACCCGCGGCCGCGGCGGCGCTGGGCGAAGAAGGGGAGCAAACCGACCGTCACGAAGAACGGCGACCACCTGCGCATGAACGTCTGCGGCATGATCTGCCCGCGTACCGGCGAAGCGTTCCTCCTCGAGTTCAGTCACTCCGACCGCGAAGTCTTCCAGGTCTTCCTCGACGAGGCGAACAAGGACATCGCCTTCAAGCGTCCCCGCCAGATCCTCATCATGGACAACGCCTCGTGGCACCGCGCGAAGAGCCTTCGGTGGGGCCGGTTCGAGCCTCTGTACCTGCCGGCCTACTCGCCCGACATGAACCCCATCGAACGCCTGTGGCTGATCATCAAGGCCAACTGGTTCATCGATTTCGTCGCCAAGACGCGAGACGAACTGATGGAGCGGCTCGACAAGGCCCTCTGCTGGGCTATGAACCGCCAAACGCTCAACACGCAGACCTGCGCGATTCGGCCATGAATACTGGCAACCGCTCTAAAGGATGCGAGAAACATCCGATCGGATGAGCTGCGAGAGTTTGTGGCCGATCTCACGTTCCAGTCGTGCATTCAGTTGGTCGTGAATCGACTTGGAGAGCGAATCACAGATCCAGAGCTGGAACATGCGGGCCACAATTTGGTCGAGCGCCGCTCGCTCCGAATGTGTGAGCGCCCCCTCCTTCACGGTGGATTCTGCGTGGTTAGGCTGCCGGGCTTCGACAGGCATCTGTGCGTGCTCCCTACTGGAAACGGGTCCGAATCCCAACCCCCATGCTTCAAAGAAGTGGGCACAACCCCCCCGCGCAGGTCAAGAGGGTTATGCCCAGTATTCGATTGGCCGGGTTGAGAGCGAAGCTCAGTACCGATACTGCTCCGGCTTGTAGGGCCCATCGACGGGCACGTTGATGTAGCGCGCCTGCTTGTCGGTCAGCGTCGTCAGCGTCGCGCCCAGCTTCTTGAGGTGCAGCCGCGCCACCTTCTCGTCGAGCGCCTTGGGCAGCACGTACACCTTCTTCTCGTACTTGCCCGTCTTGCGGTTCTCCCACAGCTCGACCTGCGCGATGGTCTGGTTGGTGAAGCTCGAGCTCATGACGAAGCTCGGGTGGCCCGTCGCGCAGCCCAGGTTCACCAGCCGGCCCTTGGCGAGCATGATGATGCGCTTGCCGTCCGGCCAGATGATGTGGTCGACCTGCGGCTTGATCTCGTCCCACTCGAGGTCGGCCAGCGCCGAGACCTGGATCTCGCTGTCGAAGTGCCCGATGTTGCACACGATCGCCTGGTCCTTCATGCGGTCCATGTGCGCGCGGGTGATGACGTCGACGTTGCCGGTGGCGGTGACGAAGATGTCGCCCCAGGCGCAGGCCTCGTCCATCGTGACGACGTTGAAGCCTTCCATCGCGGCCTGCAGCGCGCAGATGGGATCGATCTCCGTGACGGAGACCTGGGCGCCGAGGCCGGCGAAGGCCTGCGCGCAACCCTTGCCGACGTCGCCGTAGCCGAGCACCACGCACTTCTTGCCCGCGATCATCACGTCGGTGGCGCGCTTGATGCCGTCCATCAGCGACTCGCGGCAGCCGTACAGGTTGTCGAACTTGGACTTGGTGACCGAGTCGTTCACGTTGATCGCCGGGAAGAGCAGCGTGCCGGCGGCCTCCATTTCGTAGAGGCGATGCACGCCGGTGGTGGTCTCCTCGCTGACGCCGACGACCTTGCTGCCGACGCGGCGCCACAGCGACGGGTCCTCGTCGAGGGTCTCGTTGAGGATCTTGTCGAGCTCCTCGACGTCCTCGCTGTCCGTGCAGACGGCCGGCTTGCGGCCGGTCTTCTCGAACTCGAGCTCGCGCTCGATGCCGCGGTGGATCATGATGGTGGCGTCGCCGCCGTCGTCGACGATCAGGTCCGGCCCGCCGTCGCCGTGCAGCAGCGCCATCTTCGTGCACCACCAGTAGTCGGCCAGCGTCTCGCCCTTCCAGGCGTAGACCGGCACGCCGGCCTTGGCGATCGCCGCGGCCGCGTGGTCCTGCGTCGAGTAGATGTTGCACGATGCCCAGCGCACGTCGGCGCCCAGCTCGACGAGCGTCTCGATCAGCACGGCCGTCTGGATCGTCATGTGCAGCGAGCCGCTGACCTTGGCGCCCTTGAGCGGCTTGCGCGGGCCGTACTCCTCGCGCATGGCCATCAGGCCGGGCATCTCGGTTTCGGCAATGGCGATTTCCTTCCGGCCGAACGCGGCCTGGTCGATGCTCGCCACCTTGTACGGCGGAATCTCGGTCTTCAGTGCGGTGGTCATACGACGTCTCCTTCGAGGGAATTGGGGTCGAGTGTTGCGGGTTTCGCGCTTTCGGTCCGGCTGTTCATCCAACGGGCCCGTCGGCCCGCGGTCGGATTTCCTCTCACTTGGTGGCCGTGCAGACGAACCCATCGGGCACCTGCACGCGCCGGCTTTCCTCCGTCACCCACGAGCGCCCCGGCATCACGGACCACGAGGTGGTCCGCAGGCCGGCCGCGCCGAGCATCTCCTCCAGCGCCGGGCGCGAGAAGCCCAGCCAGCGGTGCTGCATCGTCTCGCGCAGCCAGGTCTGCTGGTGCGCGGCGAAGTCGGCGATCAGCACGCAGCCGCCCGGCCGCAATGCGCGTCCGACCGCTGCCAGCGCCCGCGCCGGCTCCTCCAGATGGTGCAGCACCATCAGCAGCGTCGCGACGCTGGCCTCGCCCGCCTTCAGCGGCGGCGCCTCCGCGTCGCCCTCGCGAAACTCCACGTTGCGCAGCCCCAGCGCCTTCACCTTGCGGCGGGCCACCGCCAGCATCGCCGGGCTCGAATCGATCGCGATCAGGCGCCGCGGCCGGTCGCCGAACAACTCGAACGCATATCCGGTGCCGCAGCCCAGATCCGCCACCACGGCATCGGCGGGCACGAAGGGGCGCAGCACGAGCCGGCCGATCGTGTCGCCGAACAGCTCGGCGCGCACCGCGTCCCAGCGGTCGGCGATCGTCTCGAAGAACCGCCCCTCGCGGGCCGTGCGCCGCGCCAGCACCGCCTCGAGGCGACGTTGGTCCGCCAGCGCCGCGTCGTCGGCCTCCCAGGCCGCGCGGATCGAGTCCCACAGCCGCCGCGGGCCCTCGGGCAGCCGCTCCGCCTCCACCCGATAGTGCCGCCAGGCCCCCTCGCGTCGCTCCTCGATCAGCCCCTCCTCGCGCAGCACCTTCAGGTGGTTCGACACCCGCGACTGCGCCAACTGCGTCACCTCGGCCAGCTCCATGACCGACAGCTCCTCCAGCGCCATCAGGTGCAGGAGGCGCAGGCGCGTCGGGTCACTCAGGACCTTGAAGAGGCGGCTCAGGGCGGGGGCGTGCATGGCCGGGGTCCTTGGCCCGGGGCCTTCTCGCCGCCGGGGACATCAACGTATCATGATATGCTGATGCCAACGCAAGCCCAATCGCCACCCCCCCAAGGCCCGGCTTGCCATGCGCCCCGGCCCCGGACACCCTCCTGCCCAGTCCTTCGTCGGAGAGCCTCCCATGCTCCACAGCCGTCTGCGTCCCCTGGTTGCCCTGCTGGTCCTGCTGGTCTGGGGGGTGGCCGTTCAGGCGCAGGTCGTCTTCGACACTGACTTCGAGTGCGGCAACGGCACCGACTTCACGAAGGTCACCGAGTCGACGTACAGCTTCCGCATCCGCCCCGACACGAACTCGACGGATCGCCAGTGGTTCCACTTCCGCGTCGCGGGAGCGGCCGGTCAGACGCTGACCTTCCAGTTGCTCGGCACGAACACGCACAATGTGCCCGGGCATTGGGGAACGGCATGGCCGGTGGCCTCGCAGGACGGCGGCAAGACGTGGAGCCACACGACGGGCGCGCGCTCGCACGCCTCGCCGGTCTTCACGTTCACGCACTCGTTCACCGCGGACCCGGAAGAGGTCGCGTTCCACTTCCCGTATCGGTGGAGCGACGCGCTCGAACGCATTGCCGAGTGGGAGCAGCACCCGCACGTCACGCGGCGCACCATCGGCCAGAGCGTGCAGGGCCGCGACATCATCCTGCTGCGCGTGACCGACCCGGCCGTCGCGCCCGAGGGCGGCAAGAAGGGCTTCTGGCTGATCGCGCGCCAGCATTCCGCCGAAGTCACCGGCAACTTCGTGCTCGAGGGCATCATGGAAGTGCTGCTCTCGGACACGCCCGACGGCCTGGCGCTGCGCCAGAAGGCCGACACCTGGATTGTCCCGATGGTGAACCCCGACGGCGTCGTTGCCGGCAACTATCGCAACAACTTCGCCGGGGTGAACCTCAACCGCGTGTGGAACAACCCGTCGGCGACCACCTCGCCGGAGGTCCGCGCCATCGTGCGCGAGGTCGCCGCCTGGCATGGCGGCGGCAACTCCTTCGACTTCTTCAACGACCTGCACAGCACCTCGGGCGCCAATCCCCACTTCGCCTTCCATGCGGCGTCCAACATCCGCCCGCCGCTGTATCCCACGCCCGACACCTATCACGCCGACACGCGCCGCTTCCTCGAACTGGTCGATCAGGAAGACCCGAACTTCGACCACCTCCGCGGCGCCAGCACCTCGTCCGACACGAGCCTGTCCCGTCAGTACATGACCGCCGAGTACGGCGTGCTGGGCTTCATCTACGAGGGCGGCTACAACCGCATCAACGACGGACCGACGCCGAGCGCCGTGATGACGCCGGAGGTTCATCGCAATGTCGGCCGGGCCACGGCGCGCGCGCTCGTGCGCTACTTCGAACTCGAACCCGTCGCCACGCCCGATCGCTGGCAGGTGCTCGGCGAGCACTGACGTGGGCGCGGGTGCCGGCAATCCAGCGGGCCGTTTTGGGTGGACATCCCGGGGCGCGGAATCCATGCTCGCGCCAATTGTGCTGCCCACAACAGCCACGGAGTCCGTCCCATGAACCGCATTATCCTCCTGTTCGTCCTGCCTCTGTTGTTCGCCAGCCTCGCCGGGTGCGTCTCGTCGCGCAAGACGACGACCCCCCGCACGGCCGTCGAGCGCCAGCTCATCGCCCAGTCCTCCCTCATGACGATCGACCAGTTCCCCGCGCTCGACAACGTCGCCGGCAAGCGCTACTTCCTCGACACCGAGTCGCTCGACCTCCCGGACCAGCAATACACCGAAGCCATGATGCGCCTGTACCTGCTGCGCCAGGGCATGCTCGAGTCCCACGACGCCGACGAGTCCGACGTGCGCGTCCGCATGACCGCCGCCTCGGGGGGCATCGACGACTTCCAGCTCCTCGTCGGCATCCCCGAGTTCAACTTCAGCTTCGTCGGCGCCTCGCTCAACACGCCGGAGATCAGTCTGTTCAAGAAGGACTGGCAGCTCGGGCGCGCGCGCATGGGCGCTCATGCCCTCGACACCGACGACAACGCGCTGCTGTTCGAAATCCCCGAGGTCGGCGCCCAGGCGCGCTACATCCGCCACACGATCCTCTTCTTCATCACGTGGAAGTGGACCGACCTGTACGGGCCCTACTGACGACGGACCGGCCCGCGCGCCATCGTCCGGGAGGAGCACAGACATGACACGGGCAACGATGCTGCCCCGACTGGCGGCGATCCTGCTGACGGCGTCGCTGGGCGCCGCCGAACCGACGCACTCCGCGCTCTGGGGTGAAGCGGGCGAACTGTGGGATCCCGCCGGGCGCCTGCCCGACTTCTCGTTCGCGGGCTATCGCTCCGGCGAGAGCCCCATCCCCGACGTCGCCGTCGTCGCCCGCGTGACCGACTTCGGCGCCGTGCCCGACGACGAGGGCGACGACACGGCCGCCTTCCAGCGCGCCGTCGCCGAGACCGAATCCGGCGCCATCCTGATTCCGGCCGGTCGCTACATCCTGACGGATCGCGTTTCGATCCGGCGCTCCGGCGTTGTGCTGCGCGGCGAGGGCCCGGGGCGCACGGTGCTCGTCTTCCCCAAGGGCCTCGAGCACATCGACCCGAAGCCGACCACCAACAGCGGCGGTCGCCCGCTCTCCGGCTACTCCTGGTCGGACGGCTTCCTCGGCATCCGCGGCACGTTTCGCGAGGAGGTCCTGACGGACATCGCCGCGCCCGCTCGTCGCGGGGACGATCGCCTCACGGTGACCAAGCCCGGCGTGCTGCGCGACGGCATGGAGATCGCCGTCGAACTGCGCGACGACGACGACAAGTCGTTGCTCGACTACCTGTACGGTGGCGACCCGGGCGACACGAGCATGATCCGCCCCGCGACGACGCGCGCGCTGCAAGTGGTCCGCGTCCTGCGCCTCGAGGCCGACGTCGCGGTGCTGGACCGCCCGCTGCGCTACGACATCCGCAGCGCATGGCGCCCGCGCCTTCGCGGCTTCGAGGTTTCCGTCTCCGACAGCGGCATCGAGTCGCTCACCGTCGAGTTCCCCGCGCGCGCCTATGAGGGCCACTTCACCGAGGCGGGCTACAACGCGGTCGCCTTCGCCAACGTGCGCGACTGCTGGGTCCGCGACATCGAGATCGTCAACGCCGACTGCGGCATCATCTCCAGCGCCTGGTTCTGCACCTTCGCCGACGTCACCTTTCGCGCCACCGACGATGCCATCCCCTTTCGCGGCGACTTCGGCCACCACGGCATGCTCATCTCGCGCACCGACAACCTCATCACCGGCTTCGACTTCCGCCACCGCTTCATCCACGACCTGACGGTCAGCTCGACCAGCGCCGCCAACGTCTTCTCCAACGGGCGCGGCGTGGACCTGTGCTTCGACCACCACAAGCGCGCCCCGAACGCCAACCTCTTCACGGCCCTCGACGCCGGAGCCGCCACACGCCTGTGGCGCAGCGGCGGCGGCGCCAACCTCGGCCGCCACTGCGCCGCATGGGAGACCTTCTGGGGCATCCGCACGCCGCAGGCCGTGAAGCGCCAGGCGGGCTGGAGCACCGATCTGGTCAACTTCGTCGGCCTCGCGCTCCAGGAGCCGGCCGCCGCCACGTCCGACGGACTCTGGATCGAAGCGATCCCCGCGCATCTCCTGACCCCCGCCAACCTCCACGAGGCTCAACTCGCGCGACGACTCGCCCGCATCGGCCCGTCCGATGCGACCCCGGATAGCAACTAGCAGCACCAACCCGTCAACTGGGGCCGGGGCGGTGCCATCCACCTCCCAAGACCGCATGAGTGGTCACCGGACGGACAGGGCGTCCACCTTGTCCTGTCCAGTTTGTCGTCCACTATGTGAGTGGACGAAGTGGACGAGGTGGACGGAGTGGACGGTGGACGGAGTGGACGGTGGACGGATAGGTCGTCCACTTTGTCCTGTCCACTCTGCGTCCACTAGGTAAGTGGACGAAGTGGACGAGGTGGACAGTGGACGGAGTGGACAGTGGACGGATGGTCGTCCACTTGTCCTGTCCAGTTTGTCGTCCACTATGTAAGTGGACGAAGTGGACAGTGGACGAGGTGGACAGTGGACGGATGGTCGTCCACTTTGTCCTGTCCACTTTGCGTCCACTAGGAAAGTGGACGAAGTGGACGAGGTGGACGGGGTGGACAGTGGACGGATGGTCGTCCACTTGTCCTGTCCACTTTGTTGTCCACTAGGTGAGTGGACAAAGTGGACGAGGTGGACGGGGGTGCAAAGTGGACGGATGGTCGTCCACTTTGTCCTGTCCACTTTGCGTCCACTAGGAAAGTGGACGAAGTGGACGAGGTGGACGGGGTGGACGCTCGCCGGGAAGGACCGGTCCTTGGCGGGTGTCCGGTTGTCCATGTTGCTCCATGAGGCCGAAGTCGCCCGGGTGTCTGGCGTTTCGTCGTCGCCTGTGCAGGGTGGCGCCGTCGCGGCCGGGCGCTGTCGTTTGTTTCCCGGAACCCGCTCACTCCCCTGCCGACGGGAAGAGTTCGGTGAGGCGGCGCCACTCGGCGGCTTCGGGGCCGATCAGGCGCGTGACGGTCAGGTTGCCGATCGCGGTCGAGTCGAACTGCTCCAGCCATGCGGCCACCTCGGGCCGCAGCACCGTCTTGCTGTCGCGCACCACGAACTGGTGCTCGGCCAGCGGATCGACCGGGACTGTCTCGCTACCCGAGACGTAGTAGTGCAGGTACACCACCCAGTAGTCCAGGCCGGCGCGCGCGGTGCGCCCGTCCTGCGAGATGGAGGTGCGCACGCCGCTCGCCGCCGCGGAGCTGACGATCAGGGCCATCGCGTCGATCTTGTGCGCGAGCGCCGTCGTCGTGCGGTCCGCCGGTGTGACCGCCCGCAGGAAGCCCCGCTGCGCCCGCGTGTACGACACGCCGAACGCCGCGACGAACAGGACGAGCACGAGCGCGCCCGCCAACGCGCGCGCCTCGAGGGGGCGACGCCGCATCGCCCGCCACGAGGCGCCCCGCACGATCTCCGGCCAGCGCGTCGCCAGCCAGGCCACCGCCAACGCGCACGGCACCAGCGCGGGCAACTGATACGGCGGCACCGCGGTCACCGGCAACACGGTGAACAGCACCATGGGCGCGAGCGCCCCCGCCGCCAACAGCATCGCCCAGCGCGCCGACACGGGCATCGACCGCCAGCGCGTGGCCGTCGCCAGCAACGCGATCATCGCCGCCACCTGCAAGCCCGCCAGCAGCCACCATGCCGCGCGTGTCGTCCTGCGCAGCGCGGGGCGCTCCGCGAGAAACCGCTCGTACTCGAGCCCCAACATGTCGTTGTGCCCGGCATCGGCCAACTGCAACGCCCAGGACTCGATCGGGGGAGCAGGCCCCTCGGCCCGTCGCGCCACCTCCGCGCGGCCCGTCATCAGGCCCACGATCAGGCGGGTTTCCTCGAAGCGGCGCCCGGACTCGCCCGCCCGCGCCTCCTCGAACACCCACGGCGCATAGATCACCCCCAGCACCAGCGCACCAACCGCCAGCGAACGCCGCCAGTGCGAGGGACGGAACAACACGAGCGCCCCGACCGGCACGATCCACAGCAACACGCCCGACAGATGGCACGCCTGCGCGGCGGCCGCCGCCCCAAGACCCACCCACGCGAACTTGCGACGACTCGACTGCGACGCGCGCACCGCCGCGTACAACGCCAGCGCGCTCCAGAAAATCATCGTGTCGTGCCCCCACAGCCGTCGGCTGTGGTCGATGGCCGTGGGCGAGAAGCACACGAGCGCGGCCGCCACCACCGCCGCCCAGCCGCCCCACAGACGCCGCGCCGTCAGTCCCACCAACCCAATCGCCAGCGTGCCCGCCATCGCCAACGCCAGCACGGCGAACCGCGGGTCCTGCGTGAACGCAAAGCAGGGCGCCATCAGGTAGACGAACAGCGGCGGGTTGTGAAACCCGAAGCTCGTCCGCACGCCCACGATGGGAAGGCCGCGCAGGTGCGCCAGCGTGTTGGCGAACACACTCAGCGCCGCCTCGTCGATGTTGAACGGCACCAGTCCAAGGTCCGTCCCGCGCAGCCACAGCCCCACGGCCATCAGGACCGTCAGCACCCAGTAGGTGCGCACGCGGGGAAGCTGGCGCAGGTCGGCTCGCATGTCCTCACCTCATGCCGCACCGGCCGCCGGACACAAGCACGACGCGCATCGGTCGGCAATCCGGCCGATGGCAGAGCCCGGGGGAATTGCCGTTGCGGCTGTCCGATCCCGAACCCGAGATCACCCTTCAGGCGCCGTCGTCATCCCGCAAAGGACCCCGCTGCCGTGCCGGATATTCGCGTGCTGCGCGTCATCTCGAACCTCGATATCGGGGGCGTCCAGCGCCAGATGCTGCTGGCCTTCCGCGAGTTGCGCCAGCGCGGCCTGACGTGCGAGGTCTGCACGATCGACGAACCGGGCCGCATGGCCGAGCGCTTCGCCGCCGAGGGCTTCGCCGTCCATCACGTGCCGTTCCGCTCGCGCCTCGATCCGCTCGGCGCGCTGCGCCTGCGCCTGCTTGTCCGCCGACGCGACGTGCAGATCGTCCACGCGCACATGTACGGCGCGAACATGAGCACCAACTTCGCCCTGATGGCCCGCGGCCGCGTGCGTCTGGTCAACGGCTACCACAACCAGATTCCGACGACGAGCGTCCATCAGGAGCGCAGCATCCGCCGCACGGCCGGCCGGCCGGACGCCTTCGTCGCCGTCGGCGACTCCGTGCGCCAGGTGCTCGTGGGCCTCGGCGTGCCGGGCGACAGGATCACCGTGATTCACAACGGCGTGGTCGGGCCGGAGACGGTCGCGCCCCTGCCCGAGCGCGCCCCGGGCGAACCGCTCGAACTGCTCTGGGCCGGGCGCTTCGTGAAGCAGAAGCGGCTGGACTTCCTCGTCGATGTGGCCGCCGAGTGCCGCCGTCGCAACGTCCCCGCGCGCATCACGCTGCTGGGCGATGGCCCGGGCCACAGCAAGCTCAGCCGCCTGGTTGCCGAAAAGGAACTCACCGACTGGGTGCGACTGCCCGGGGCGACCGACGACGTCTTCTCCTGGCTGGCGCGTGCCGACCTGTTCGTCTCCGCCAGCTTCCGCGAGGGCTTCCCCAATGCCCTGCTCGAGGCCTGCGCCGCCGGCCGACCGTTCGTCGTCTCCGACATCGACCCGCACCGCGAACTCCTCGAGGGCCGCTCCGCCGGCCTCCTGCTGCCCACCACGGATCCTGCCCCATGGGCCGAGGCCCTCGCCGGCCTTGCCGCCGACCCCGCCCGCCTTCGCCCCATGGCCGACGAAGCACTCGCCATCGGCCGCGCCCATTCCATCCCCGCCGCCTGCGACCGCACCGTCGCTCTCTACGAGTCCCTGCTCGCTCACTAACCGAATCGTCATAATCCTTGCGATTCGTTTCCCGCTTGTCTTGGTCGGGTGCAGATGTGGCACCCTGCCGGCCATGGAACGCCTGCGCGTGTGCCGCGTCGTCGACTCGATGTGGGTCGGCGGCGTCCAACAGCGATTGATCGAGTTCCTCCCACGCCTGCGCGAGCACGGCTGGGATCCCCACGTCGTCGTCCTGCGCGGCCAGGGCGAACTGCTCGCCCGACTCGAGAAGGCCGACATCCCCTGCACCGTCCTGGGCGACGCGCGCCGAATCGCCACCCCCGGCATCCTCCCCCTCCGCCGGCTCTTCCGCCAACACGCCTTCCATGTCGTCCACACGCACCACCAGCCGGCCAACGTCGCGGGCACCCTCGCTGCCCGGCTCGCCGGCGTCCCCTGCATCGTCTCGCAGCTCCACGACCTGCCCGCCTACGCCCACCGCCGACAGGCCCTCGTCGACCGCACCCTGCTGCCCCTGCGCGACCGCCTGCTGACCTCCTGCCGCGCCATCCGCCAGAGCGCCGCCCGCGAGCTCGCCGTCGACGAGGAGCGCCTCCAGGTGATCCACGACGGCATCAACCTCGCCCCACCCCCGACGCGCCCCCGCGCGCGCCTGCTCGACGACCTGCGCCTGCCCAGCGACACCGTCCTCATCGTCCACGTCGCGCGCCTCCACGAGCACAAGAACCACCGCGCCTTCCTCGACGAGTTCCCCCGCGTCCTCAAGATCGTCCCCAACGCGCGCCTGCTGCTCGTCGGCACGGGCCGCGAGCACGCTGTCATCGAGCAACGCATCCGCGAACTTGGGCTCCAGGCCCAGGCGCGCCTGCTCGGCCAGCGCGACGACGTCGCCGATCTGCTCGCCGCCGCCGACATCTCCATCCTGCCCAGCACCCGCGAAGGCTTCAGCAGCGTCATCCTCGAGAGCATGCTCCACCGCGCCGTCGTCGTTGCCACCGACGTCGGCGGGGCCCGCGAGCAGGTTCGCGACGGCGTCGACGGCTACCTCGTCCCCGCCGGCGACAGGACCGCCTTCCGGGAACTCGTCATCAAGTTGGCGGTCAACCCCTCGCTGCGGCGCAAACTCGCCGAGTCCGCCGCCCGGCGCGTCCGCGAATACGACGTGGATCGCATGGTCGCCGAGACCCTGACCCTGTACGAAACCATCCTGCGGGCAAAGAAGCGCTGGCCCGGGCAGGAGAAGGGCAGCCCCAGCCAGCCGGTGGCCGACGCCGATACCGCCTGACCGACCGGGAACCTGCGGCCGCCCGGAACTGTCGCATCTTGGTTGGGAAGTCCCCCCAAGCCTCCGGAGAGGCGGGCAACCGAACGCTTTTCGCCATTGCGCCCCCCCACCGCCCCGCCAACCCATGGACGGCGTCGGGGCCACGTCACCCCCTGACAGTCCCGATGCCCGTTTCCCGCCACCACGCCCTCCTCCTGCTGCTGTTGCTCGTTGCCGCGTCGGGCTGCCGACCCGGCAAGAAGGATGGTGCCTCCAAGGAGGGCGCGTCGGGCGACAAGCCCGCCGCCACCATCCGCAAGGAACGGCCCTTCCTGACGCCCGTGCTGGTGAAGACGGCCGAGCGGGGCGAGATTCGCGCGACCATCTCCACCACCGGGTCCATCGTCCCGATCCGCAGCCAGGCGGTCCGCAGCGAGGAAGCCGGCCGCCTCTTCTTCGAGCGCCCCTGGATCGAGGGCGACCTCGTCGAGCAGGACCAGGTCATCGCCCGCATCGAGAGCCCCAACCTCGCCCGCGAGCTGATGCTCAATCGCGCCGACGTGGACCTCCAACGCGAGAACCTCGACATCGCCGACCGCGCCCTGCGCTTCCGCACCGAGGAGTTCCGCTCCGTCCAGGGCCTGTACTCCCGCGGCATCTCCGCCAAGAAGGAACTCGACGCCGCCGAGCTCGAACTCGAGCGCTCGCGCAACAGCCGACGCCAGGCGCTCATCAACCTCGAGAAGGCCCAGACGAACCTGCGCGAGACCGAGAACCGCGTCGAGCGCCTCGTCCTGCGCGCCCCGTTCGCCGGCGTCGTCGTCGCCCCCGCCACCCTGGAGGGCAGCGGTCGCTTCGCCCGCGGCTTCGGCCAGGAATCCGTCACCAGCCACGAGGGCCGCCAGATCTCCGCCAGCCACCTTGTCTGCGGCGTCGTGGACCTGTCGCGCGTCCTCATGCGCTGCGACGTCACCAGCCGCGACATCGGCCGCATCGCCCTTGGCCAGCAGGCCGACGTCGTCATCTACGCCACCGAGGACATGACCCCCACCGGGCAGGTGGAGCGCATCTCGGCCAACGTCAACCCGGACACCCGCGCCTTCGAGGTCGATATCCTGCTCGAGAATCCCGGTCTGGCCCTGCGCCCCGGCATGTTCGGTCGCGGCGACGTCGTCGTCGAACGCCGCCGCGACCGCATCCGCCTGCCCAAGTCCGCCCTGACCCGCCGCAACAACCTCGACGTCGTCTTCGTCGCGGTCGGCCAGCCCGACACCGACTATGCCGTCGCCCGCATGACCCCGGTCGAGCTGGGCCTCGAGGGCAAGGACGAGGTCGAGATCACCTTCGGCGTCCAGAGCGGCGACCGCGTCGTGGTCCGCGGATTCGAGGTGCTGCAGGACAGCACGCCGATCAACCCGATCGACGTGGACGCCCCGATCCTGCCGGCCGCCGAAACCCCGGACCCCCGCGGGTCGTGACGCCGGTCACTTGGTCGTTGACAGCCGGGCGGCCCCGGGCCTACTTCCTTGCCTCCTTCGCGACGACAGTCGCCAAGGGGAAAGCCGCACCCCCGACAAGGCACGGCTTTCCATGCTGGTGTAGCTCAATTGGCAGAGCACCTGATTTGTAATCAGGCGGTTGCGGGTTCGAGTCCCATCACCAGCACCATGCTCTTCCGGAGTCTGTTTCTCTTTGTGGACGGGTGGCCGAGTGGTTAATGGCACCAGACTGTAAATCTGGCGGGTATAACACCCTACAGTGGTTCGAACCCACTCCCGTCCACCACTGATTTCACTCATGTTGAATGAACGACCCCACGTAACACCCGGACGGAGCGTTCCGTTCAGGGGTGCTGACGCGGTTCAGTAGTCCTGCCGGTTGTGGTCCTTGCCGTGGCAGTTGAGTGTGCACGAGCCCGTTCCCGAGCCGTGCGAGACGTATTCCAATTCGCCCGTCAGCGGCAGCGGCGAGACGACCGACAGGTCGAAGTTGATCAGGCGCGCGTTGTTGACCGCGTTGCCGGCGGCGCCGTCGATGCCGTGCGCGTCGTGGCAGGCCGAGCAGGGCGTGCGCTCGTCGACGACGTGGCGGCGATGGCCCACGAAGCTGCGGTCGCTGAGCACGACCGACCGGTCGTGGCAGCCGTAGCAAAGCGCGTAGGCCGTCGGACTCTCGGAGACCCGCGAGCCGGTGCGGTACTCGCGCCGCAGGAGGAACTCGTGCTGCGAGCCGTGCGGGGCGGCGGCGCCCGAGCCCGGCGCCGTCGCGTCGTCGCCGTGGCAATCCGTGCACGCGATCTGGGACTGCTCGTTCAGCGGCGCGATCAAGCTCGGCACGTCCGGGTTCCGGCCCGTGAACGCCACGGGATGGAACGAGGGGCTGTCGGAGGCGAACGCGCGGCGCACGCCGTTGGACCGCACCTGGCGCTCGATGCCGCGGAAGGTGGCCGAGGCGTCGTCGGCATGGCACTTCAGGCAGACCTCGTAGCCGAACATCGCCTCGGCGATCGGCGTGCCGTCGATCGTCACGCCGGAGACGCCGGTCATCGTGCCGGGCACCATCGGCGCGTCGGCCTTCGACGTCGTCATGTGATGCGGGCTGTGGCAGTCCGAGCAGGTGACGTGATCGGCGAAACCGGTGAGGACCTCGCCCGGCACGTGCGCGGCCGACGTCTCGAGCACCGGATGGCGATGGGGCTTGCGCAGGGCGACCTGGACGTTGGAGCGCGCGACGCTGCCGTCGTGGCACGCCAGACAGGTGGCCGCGTCGGTGGCGCCGGTCAGCAGGTGCTGGCCGCGCGGCGAGTGGTGCGAGCGATGGCAGTTCAGGCACGAGTTGGTCGCCACGTTGTCGAACTCCGTGTGCGGCCACGGCGTCGTGCCGACGCCGTTCCATGTGGCGTTCGACAGCGCGTGCGGCGTGTTGTCGAACTCGGGCATGATGTGGCACTCGCGGCAAAGGCGGGCCTCGGCGTTGTGCATGACGAGGAAGCGCCCCCACTGGTTGTCGTGCGGATCGTGGCAGGTGGTGCACTGGAGCATGCCGGCGGCGTCGAGCTGGATGGCCGGGTCCCAGGAGTGCGGCGCGGCCAGGCGTGCGCTGCCGCCCGACAGGGCGTCGGAGTACGCGAAGGAGATGGGATGATCGTCGCGCAGGTCCGTGCCGATGAGCGAGCGACCGGCCGGCATGCGCGTGCCGCCGGCGAAGTCGATCGGCGTCGACTGCGAGACGAGATCGCCGAGCGCGACGGTGCCGTCGTGGCACGAGAGGCAGAGCTTCGAGGAGCCGGTGGGTTGGCCCGGTCGCGCGACGAGCGTGGGGCTGTCGTAGGGCTGATAGGTGGCGCTCGAGTCGCGTCGATTCCACAGCGGCGCCTCGGTGCGCGCGCCGTGCGGCGTGTGGCAGAAGACGCAGACGCGATCCTCGTCGAGCGCGCGGATGGCGCCGGGGCCGCTCGACGAGAGGTTGTGCGGCGTATCGACGATGCTGGTCTGCGTGAGGCCCCGCGTTGCGAGGACAACGAGCAGCGCCCCCAGCGCGAGAAGCGGCAGGCGGTTCATGGGGTCGGTCCTTTCTCTTCCTGCGCGGGGTCGGACACGGCGGGCGCGGGCAGCAGGCGGAACACCTGCACCCGACTGTTGAAACTGTCGGCGACGAAGAGCAGGCCGCGCGCGCGGTCCGCCGCGAGTCCGGCCGGCAGCCAGAACTGCCCCGGCCCCGAACCCGCCTCGCCGATCGCCAGCAGCAGGCGGCCCTCTCCATCGAACAACACCAGCGCGTCGTGCAGGCCCTCGACCGCGACGAACGTCTCCGCGTCCCATGCGGCGACGCCCTTGGGGTGCGCGAAGTCGCCGCGCGCCGTGCCGACGCGCCCGTACACCGTCAGCGCCGCGCCATCGCGCGCCAGGCGCTGCACGCGGAAGTTCATCCCGTCGGCCACCAGCAGCCCGCCCGATCCGTCCAGCCCGAGATGCGTCGGGAAGTTGAACCGGCCCGGTGCGCTGCCGTTGCCGCCCAGCGCGCGCTGCAACGCCCCGTCGGCGCCGAAGACCAGCACCTGATGCGCGAGCACGTCGGCAACGTAGACCTCGCCGCTCGCTTCATCGACGGCGATGCCAGCCGGCCGACGGAATGGATGTCCCGGCGCGAAGCGTCCAAGATGGCGCCCGTCGGAGCTGAATCGTTCGATCGATGCGAGGCGTGAATCCGCCACGAGAATCGACCCGTCCCGCGCGACAGCCACGCCGACAGGCGACGGCAGGCCGCCCGCCAACGACTCGCCAATCCGGCGATAGCGCCGCGAGTCCCAGTCGAACCGATGCACACACTGATTGCCCGGATCCGTCACCAGCAGCCCGAGCTTCGCATCCACCGCGATGGCATAGGGCCGCACAAGCCGCGAGTCGACCGGGCCACCGACAAGGCGTGCCAGCGACCGGCCGAAACCACCTTCCTCGAACAGATCGCGATGGTCGGCGATCGACAGCACATGCTCCACGCGCGGCGGCTCGGGCGGCGGAGGCCAGACGGGAGCGATTCCCGCCGTCGTCGCAAACGGATCGCGACGCGTGCCGGCGCACGAAGCCAGCACGAGGAGCAGCGCAAGCAGTGCCAGCGCGCGCGTCACACGACTTCGGAGGTTGGAGGGAAGAACTAGACCAATGCATGCGCTGGCGGCAGGCGGTAAAACTGTGGCTCGGGCGTCTCGCCCGAGTTCCGGGAATCTCGCCAAGTAGTGGACGTCACGCGCTACAAGACAGCCTGTTGGAATCCATATAGGAGGAGGTACGCCAGAACGCAGGCATCGGCACCATGCGCGTGGCGTGGCGGAACTCGGGCGGGACGCCCGAGCCACAGTTAAGGGCATCGGGATTCGTTGAGTTGCAGCGAGATATGCTTCACCTGGCGACAGTCCAGGTTCGATTCCGCGCATCCCATCGAGCTTCCCTCTCATCGGCGGCCCTCCATCGGGCGGCGGCCCAGGCTGCGACGCATCCGCACGAAGACGTGCACGCGGTCGCGCTCGGTGTCGAAGACCTCGTACTGCTCGAAGCGCGCGCCGCCCTCGATGGTCATGCGGCGCCACTCGAAGCCCGCACGCGCCAGCACGCCGTTCGTGGTGCTCTCCGTCCGCCCCGTCTCGCGCATCGTCCGCGCCTCCACGCGCCAGAAGCCGCGGTTCGAGAAGCGCCCATCGACGAACACGCCGGCGAAGCGATAGTCGCTCTCGTCCTGACCGCTGATGTCGCGGTTCGAGCTGTAGTCCGTCTTGTTGATGCCGACGTTCCAGCCAAGGCGCGTGCGCGAGCTGAGCCGATGGTTTCCCTCCAGCCGGTTGCGCCACTGCGTGAACCCGCCGAGGTCGTCGTCGAACTCCTGATACTCGCTCACGAACGCGAACTGGCGCCACTCCTGCCGCAGGCCGACCATCTGGTCGGTGAACTCGACGATGCCGAAGTCGTCGGCCGCGTCGATGCGTCGGGCCCGCAGGTCGTGGCGCTGCGCGTAGAGCGACAGTCCCTTGATCCCGCGTTCGAAGTCGTGCCGCAGGTAGATCGTCTGGTCGTCGGCGATGTAGGAGACGTCGCCGTCCACCTCGATGCGATAGTCCACGAGCACTTGGTCGCCGTCGGCCAGCAGGCCGCCCGGCACGATGCGCAGGCCCGTGCGCCGACCCTGCCGCACGATCTCGTAGTCGAACCCTTCGGTGTAGATGATCGTGTTCGTCACGTCGGTGACGACGATGCTGGGGGCGATGACGTCGCCGCGGCCGAGGAACGTCGGCACGGCGATGAAGAGCGTCAGCGCCTCGTCGAGGATGTCGTCCGAGGCCGCGCCGCCGGTGCGCTCCACCTGGTCGAGCGTCTTCGAGAAGCCGGCGCTGAACACGCCGAGCCCCGTCTTCTTGCGGTACTGAAGCTGCGCCGTCGCGCCGTAGCGATCCTCTTCGGTGATCTGGGCCACCGTGCGCCGGCCATGGATGTCGAAGTGCGTGCGCAGGCTCTCGTAGAGCTGGTGATCGACGCCGATCTCGGCGCGATAGGTGTCGTTCTTGCGCCCGTCGGAGTACTCGTTGCGCAGGAAGCTCGCCTCGGCGTAGCTGCGCAGGTTGCGCGAGTGTTGGAGCTGGAGGCGCTCCTGCCAATAGAGCGTGGTCAGGTCCTGCCCGTTGCGCTGCTGGTGGTATCGCACTGTGGAGCGCAGGGTGCTGCGGCCCTGCGCGTCGAGATTCAGGCGGTTGGTGGCCTGGAGGGTGCGCGTGTCGAGTTCGGTCTCGCGCTCGACGCGGCCACGGAAGGTTTCCGCCTCGAAGTCGCGCTCGATGCTCTGCACGCGCGCCTGCACGTCGGTGCGGCTGCGGCGGCCGATGTCGTGGCGCAGGTTGTACTCGAGCGTGTCGGTCAGCGTGGTGCTGTGGCTGTTGATGCCGAACTCCTCGACCTTCGAGCGCGTGACGCTCAGGTTCATCGGAGCGATGTCGTTCTTCCACCGCAGCGTGCCGCCCTGGGCTTCGGTGCGCACGAGATAGCGGTCCACGAACAGGCCCATCAGGATGCGCTCGTCGCGACGTGCGAAGACGCTGCCGCTCAGCGGGTGGTCCTTGAAGAAGTCCAGGCGCAGGTCGTAGCCCAGCAGCTCATCGTTGTCGAACGACGAGGAGCTGTCGCCGTCGGAGTCGCGACGCAGCCATTGCTGCGAAAGCCCAAGGCGCACCTGCGCCGAGTAGGTGAGCAGCCGCGGATGGTAGATGTATCCACGCGCGCGCCCCTGGTAGTATTCCTGCAGGAAGTGGTTCGAGTAGCGCAGGCGTCCGCCGCCGGAGCGCCGGATCGTCTCGCCGAAGTAGTTGTATTCGATGCCCAGTTCCGCGTCGGTGTCCGTGACGGCAAGGGCCTGCACGGGATACTCGCGGCGAAAGCGGTCCGCCTGCGCACGGGCCACGCTGGTCATGCCGAGCAGCAGGACGACAGCGGCGAGCGCGAGGAGTGGACGGGGAAGCATGGGCGGCCATCGGGGACGCGAGGTCCCATCCTCCCTTCACGGCACGGGTGGCGGTTTCGGGAGCGGCGTCTCCACGGACTCGGTCAATCGGCGGCGCAGATCCTCGATGCCGGGCAGGTTCGCGTGAGCGGGCGCGAGTGCCTCGAGCAGACGCAGCGCGTCGTCGCGCTCGCCCAGCTCCAGGTGCAGCGTGGCCATCTCGAGCTGCGCCTCGGCGGAGAGTTCGCCTTCCTCGGCCGCCTTGCGATAGTAGCCCAGCGCGCGCTCCCACAGACCGCGCCGCGCCAGTGCCCGACCCATCTGCACGTTCATGCCGTCGCGCGAGGGCGTCGGAGTCACCAGTGCACCGGCACCGTCGATCGCCAGCATCAGGTCGCGCCGAATCGCCGCGGCCAGCGCCGGTCCGTATCCCGGGTGGAACCCGACCAGCCGCTTGTCGCTTCCGACAACTGCCACGCTCGGCGTCGCGATGATCCGATAGGCCGTGTAGAGCGTGTCCTGCGTGTCGTGCAGAACGCGCCAGTCCTTCGGAAAGGTCGGCAGAGCCGGCGCTCCCCCGCCCGGAAAGCGCGAGATGATCGCCACAACGGAGCTGGACCGCGCCAGGCGCTCGTCGCGCCCGCGCAGCGCATGCAGGTCCTCGACGATCCGAGCCGCGTGCGCATCGCCCGGCTTCAGGAAGACGAGCACCACCGGCCCGGTCGTCGGCGCATCCTTCGGCATCGCCTTCACGACGATTCCCGCGCCATCGAGTGGCGGCACGAGATCGCCGACGGCTGGCCGACCCGTCGCCACGGCCAGCAGCAACGCCAGCATGCCGGCGAGCAGGGCCTCGCGATGGTTCCGCGCCGAGCGCAGTCGCATCATGGCGTCGTGCTCCCCGCCGCCGGCCGCACGCGGTCGTACCCGTACGGAATGTGGCAGCCCGTCTCGCACGTTCCGCCGGTCTCCGTCTTCGTGAACTGGACCTTCATCATCCAGCGGCCGAACGGAACTTCGGTGCGAACGTGGTGGGGCTGCACGGAGGCGTGCTCGGAGTGACAGGCCCGGCAGGTGCGCCCCTTCTCGCGATTGACGTGCAGGAAGTGCAGGTTGCGGTCGCCGTCGCGGAACTGCGTGGCGGTGCTGCGCTCGTTCAGCACAAGCGTGTTGTCGTGGCACTCGAAGCACATGTCGTAGGCACCCTCCTTGTAGGGCGCGTAGAACTCGCGCGGGAAGGGCTTCGTCAGGATGCTGGCGACGTCGGAGCCGTGCGCCTTGTGGCAGGCGACGCAGTTGCGCTCGCTGATCGGACCGTGCAGGAACGTCGCCGAGGAAAGCTGCGCCGCGATGTTGGGAATCGTGCCGCGTGCATGGCGAATCTCGGAGCTGTGGCACGAGAGACAAAGGTCCATCGTGTCCGTGCCAAGCAGGCCCTGCTGGGCCGAGGCATGGGGAGCGTGGCAATTCTGGCAGGCCTTGCCTTCGGTCATCGCGCCGTGCGGGAAGGGAGCCTGCATGGCCTCCTCGAGGAAGCCGCCATGGCACGAGCGGCACAGGTCCGGGCCCTCGGCCGGATGGAAGAACGCCGCCGTGCCGCCGTGCGGATTGTGGCAGCCGGCGCATTCCATCTCGACCGGCTGGTGCACGACCACCGCGCGCTCGATCTCGTGCGCCACGTCGATGTGACATCCCATGCAGAGCTGCGGGCGCGCGTCGATCAGCAGGCCCTTGTGGTTCGACTGGTGCGGCTCGTGGCAGACGAGGCACTCGCCGACGGCCACCGGCCCGTGCAGGTGCGTCATGCCGCGCGTCACGCTGTCATGGCACATGGTGCACGAGGCCGCTCCCTCGCCCCCCTTGACGAAGTGCCGGTTCGAGTCGCCGTGCGGACTGTGACAGACCACGCAGTCGGTCTGAAACGGTCCATGGACGAAGGCCTTCGGTTGGTCCACCTCGTGGCAGGTGATGCACAGGCTGCGACTGTCGGTCAGCGGTGCGAACTCGTGCCGGCCGCCGATGGGTTCGTGGCAGGGTTGGCACTGCTTCAGGTTGACGGGGCCGTGCAGGAACTGATGCGCGGTCACGTCGCCGTGGCACTCGCCGGTCACGCACGAGGCGCCGAGCGTGATCTGCGTGTTGGCGCGCGCCGGGCCTTGCAGCGCCAGCGCGAGCAGGGTGATCGCCAGCAGGAGGCTGAATCGCGTCAGGGGGCTGTTCATGGTCGGGGCGCTCCGTGGGGTGTCACTTGACGAGGTTGAGGATTTCGGTCTGGATCGCCAGGACGATCAAGGCGATGCCGATCAGGAAGGCGGTCATGCCCAGGACAATGCCGAGCAGGCGGCGCCGGGCGGAGATGGGCTCCTCGAGTCGTTCCTCGAGCGCACCGGACTCGACCAGCCGCGCGTACTCGGCAGGCCGTTCGATCTTCATCTCCTCCTCGGTCATCTGGCCGCTCCACATCGTCAGGTCGATCGGGAAGCGTTCCGGCCGCAGGTGCGTGTTGAAGAAGTGGACGAGGAAGATCACCGACGCGGCCAGCAGCGCCTCGATGCTGTGAATCACCATCGCGACGTTGAGAATCCAGCCGGGCAGCACCTTCGTGAACAGCGTCGGGAACCAGAGCAGCAGGCCGCTGCCGCCGATGACGATCACGCCCCAGATCTCGCCCCAGTAGTCGAACTTCTCGAAGTATGCCCAGCGGTCGAACTGCGGCCGCGGTCCCCGGCGGAAGAACCACTTCATCATCGCGATGAAGTCCTTGAAGTCCTTCAGCGAGAACAGCATCGAGTCCGGCCCGATGATGTAGCGCCAACGCGGCGCCGGGCACTTCCTCCAGAAGAACCACGCAAGGAAGCCCAGGTGCAGACCCGCGTAGGCGAACGTCACCACGGCGAACAACCGGTGCAGGATGCCCATCGCGTGGATGCCGCCGAAGAGCGAGGCGATCGCCTGCGCCCAGCCCGTGTAGCTGTACTTCAGCGGGAAGCCCGTCGCCACAAGGCCCATGAAGCTGATGATGATCAGCGCGTGCGTCAGCCGGTGCATGCGGTTGAACCGGCGCACCATTCGCCCGGAACCGTGCCCGTGGCCCTTCGAGCGCAGCCGCTCGCCCAGCGTCCGCTGGAACCAGAGCAGCGAGTGCGGGATGAACACCAGCAGCACGCTGCACAGCAGGATCGTCATGCCCCAGAAGGTGAAGAAGACCACCGGATTCTGCGAGCGATCCGTGTAGTCGACGTGCGCGATGTACTTGACGAAGTTCTCGTTGGCGCCCGGGTGACACTCGCCGCAGGTCGCCACCAGGTTGCCGGCGGCAATCCTCGACGTCGGATCCGACGCCGGCTGGATGTCGTGCGCGCCGTGGCACTTCGAGCAGACCGCCGCGTTGCGCCCGCCGAGTTGCGTCGCCTTGCCGTGATAGCTGCGCAGGTACGACTCGCCCAGCTTGATGTGGCAGTGCGAGCACTCGGCCACCACGTCGATCGCGAAGGTCGTGTCCGCGCCGGCCACGCCGTGGCTGTGGTGGCAGCTCGTGCACGACGCCGCGTCGGCGCGCCCGGCCAGAAGGTTGCGCCCGTGCACGCTGTTCAGGAACACCGGCACCACGCCCTGATGGCACGCGCCGCATGTCTCGGGAACATTCAGCGGATGCACGGGGCTGCGGGGATCCGCGGCCGTGAACATCGCGTGCGGCCCGTGGCAGTCCGTGCACATCGGCGCCGAGACCAGCCCCTTCTTGAACAGCGCCTCGCCGTGGATGCTGTCGTGGAACGTCTCGGCCGGCGAGAACTTGCCGTGCGACACGTCGCCGTGACAGGCCGAGCAGCGCTCGACCATCTCGATCGCCCGCGTGTACGTCCGCGGCCCGCCGTACTTGCGAATCGCATGGGCATCGCCGTGACAGTGCGCGCAGTTCGGCGTTCCCTCCACCGTCGGCGCGTGCATCCCCATGGCCACGTCGTTCGCCGCGCCCGCATGGCAGGCCACGCAGGACAGGCTGGCGACCACCTGGTTGTGCGGCAGCGTGTCGACGCCCGGATGGCACTCCGTGCACGCCAGGCCGCCGTGCGCCGAGGCGGCGAACGCCTCGCCCGTCACCAGCAGTCCCGGAATCTCCGACACGTCGCGAATGCGGCGCTCTCCGCCCTCGGGCGCGCGCACCATCGCGGCCAGCGCCGTCGGGCTGCGCTGCGCGATCCAGCTCTGCCCATGGCACCGATAGCAGCGGTCCTCGTAGGGCTCCGCCCATGCCGCGGCGACCAGCAGCAACACAAGCCCCACCAGGGCGGCGTGCATGCCGGGCGCGGAGTGACGGGAGCGTGGAACGGAATCCTGGGGCATCTCAATACATCCGGTGGGGATCGTGGCACGCGCTGCAGTCGGCGAAGTTCGCGACGACGTGGTAGTCGGGCCCGTCGGGCGACACGTCCTTGTGGCAGTGCAGGCAGAGGTCGGGCAGCGGCTCGGAGAGCAGGCTCTTGTGACGCGAGCGATGCGGCGTGTGACACGGAATGCACGTGCCCAGATTGATCGGTCCGTGGTCCCAGCCCTGCTCGCGGCGCTGGTCCAGGTGGCACTTGTCGCACAGGCGGGCGTCGTGCGGGATGATCGCGACGTCCTCGGGATCGCCGTGGCACTCGCGGCACTTGCGCTCGGCCACCGGCTTGTGGACGGACAGGATCACGGGCGTGGTGTCGCGCGGCGGGCGCTGCTCGCGCAGCGTGCGCAGGTCGTCGAGGAATCCGCTGCCGGGCACCTCGACCGACGGAACGACGATGCCCGGCGCGGGCGTCTCGAATCCCGCCGGCGGCGGCACGCCGTCGAACACGGCGCTCAGCACGCGATAGCGCGACTCCGGCGAGCACGACGCCGCGAGCACTGCGGCGGCCACCACAGCCGCCGCCGCAATCGCACGATGCCGCGCCGGGGCTCGCTTCACGGCGACGCCTCCTCACGCGCGATGGCAAAGAAGTTCACGAAGTACTGCGCCTGCTGGCTGACGACGACGGCGAGAAACTCCGGATCGAAGCCCGCCATCAGGCGTTGCTCGAGCCACGGCACGCCGCGCGGCCAAGGAACCAGCCGCACGCCGGCCGGCAGGTCCAGATGACCGCCGTCCGGGCCCGGCCCGCCGAAGAACAGCAGCAGGCGCCCCTGCGCGTCGAAAATCTGCACGTTCGCAAACCGCGAGTCCGCCACGTACAGGCGCCCGCGGCCGTCGAGGTCCATCCCCTTGGGCCACGCAAACTTGCCCAACGCCCGCCCCGGTCCGCCGACCACGGCCAGCGGCTCGCCCGTCCGTGTCAGTCGCTGCACGCGGAAGTTGCCCGTATCCGTCACGTGCAGCACCCCGCCCGCGTCCACTGCCACCTGCGTCGGGATGAAGAACTTGCCCGGCTCGTTGCCCAGTCCACCGATCGTCCGAAGCCGCGACCCGTCCTGCCGGCTCCAGACCTCGATCTCGTGCCGGTTCGAATCGCACACGAAGATCTCGTCGCCGTGGACCGCCACGGCCACCGGCGCGAACTCGCCCGGCCGACCCCACGCCGCAAGAAACGACTCGTCCGGATTGTACACCACCACCGCCTGCCGCACCTTGTCCGCCACGTACAGGCGCCCGGCGCTGTCGAAGCACAGGTTGTTCGGCTGGCGAATCTTGCCGATCCCGCGGTCGCCCTCCAGCGGACGCGCCTCCCCGCTGACCAGGTCGTAGACCAGCACCGAGTTCAGCACCGTGTCGCACACGTACAGGCGGGAACCCTGCAGCGTCGCGCTGATCGGCTTGGCCAGCGGGTAGCTGGTCGGCTCCGGGCCGAGGACGAAGTCGGCGAACTTGCTGCGGGCCCGCGGCAGGTCGTCCGGCGTGGAGATGCCGCCCAGGTACTGGACGCGCGCAGGGGCCGGCGGAGCCGGGAAGACCACGGGCGTCGCCTCGGCCACCGACCGCGCCGACGAGGCCGCACAACCCGTCAGCAGGCCAATGGCGACCAGCGCCACGGCCCAGCCGAGGAGCCTGCTGTGGGGGGCCGATTTCGCCGACATGGAGCGCCTCCGACAAGCAATACTTGGATTATCCGATTTCCTTGAAAGGATCGTGCCCAAGTCCCCCCTTGCGGGCCTTATTCAGTGGCGGACGAGCGGGCGCGCAGAACGCCGGAGGCCCGCAGGTCACAAGCGACCGGCCCGTTCGCCACCGGCCACCCCCTCAATCGCCTTGCCGAGTGTTGAAACTCTTTCGGTTGGTGCGGCTTTGTCGTTCCCCCGGGAGCAGGGCCGACGCGATCCCGGAGACTCCTGGCGAGGCCAACCAGAATTCGCCGTCCGCCCAGCGTGCCCTCTCCATGCACCCGCCCCGGGCCATTCCCGAGGCCGGCGCCCGCGACTGTGACAGCCCGGTCACAGGGTTTCTGGTGCGCGGCCCCCCCCAGAGCGAAAACCCCGGCCCGAAGAAGGGGGCCGGGGTCGCGTCGCGCGGGGTTCCTCGCGCACTGGGGCGGGTAGGGCCGCCTCACTTGTCGTGACAGGTGAGACACAGTTGGCTGCCCACTTGGGTGATGACGAGGAGCTTCTCGCCGATGGCCTCGGCCGAGGCGCCGTTATGCACGTCATGGCAGCTTGAGCACTCGAGCCGGCCGTTGAACAGCAGGTCGTCGTCGATCGTGGAGCCCAGACCCGAGGGCGTTGCGGACGGGCGGTGCAGCTCGCCGTCGGCCGCCGCCAGCGCGTCGTCGTAGAGGAACGAGACCGGGTGGTCGTTGGTCAACTCGTCGGCACCGATCGCCAACCGGCCGCCCAGGAAGATGACGCCGGCGCGTCCGCCGTAGGAATCCACGGCCACCGTGCCATCGTGACAGGAGAGGCACAGTCGCGAGGCGCCCGAGGGCTGCGAGACCGTCGCGTCGAGCGTCGGGCTGTTGTAGAGCTGGTACGTGCGGTTGGTGACCGCGTGGTTCCACAGCGGGGCGTCGACGACGGAGGTGTCGGCGCGGTGCGTCGTGTGGCAGAAGATGCAGATCTGCTGGCTGGGATCGACGGCGGAGAAGTCGTGGGCGGATCCCTCGATGGCCGACGGCGTGGGTCGCGGCACCAGAAGTGCCCCAACGACAAGGGCGGAGGCCAGCAGGGCGCCTCGCGAAAGGGGTCTCATGAGTGGGGGCACGGGTCACCTCCGTGGTGTCGGGGGCTCGGACGATGGGATGTTCTTCCGGGTGGAAGACCGGGAGTCGGTTCCCGGCGGATCGATCAAACCGGTCAGCGCTTCGAGCAGTTCGCCGTCGTCGCAGTCGCGGGCCAGACAGTAACTGACGCCAAGAGATACAATTTTCGTTCCGAACTCGCGGGAGAAGTCGGGAGTAAGGACGATGACGGGCGAGTCGATGCGGGCGCGCTTGAGAGCTTGCAGGACGGCACGGCCGGGCTCGAAGCCCTCGCGCAGATCGATGACCACCGCGGCGGGGGCGCAGGGACGCTCGCGCCAAAAGTCGGCCGAGGCGACCTCGTCCGGGTCGTAGTCGCACTCGTTGCAGCCCAGATGCAGCAGGCACCGGGAGAGGCGGGTGCGAAGCTTCTCGTCGCCTCCGACCACCAGCACGCAGCGAGTGCGGTCGCGCGGTGTCACGTTGCTTCCTCGCCTCCTCCCGGGTGTTGAGGAAAGGGGCGGGCTCTCGCCCGCCCCACGGGGTTCTCCACGGTCAGCGCACGCGCCATTGGTCCCTTGACGGGCGCGGGATCGGTTCCTGCACGGGGCCGCGCAGGTGGATGTTCGGGAAGTCGACCAGGATCGACACCCCGTAGACGCCGTAGTACGAGCGCTGGAGCAACTGCACCGCGTAGGCCGTGTTGTGCACGCCCAGGCTGCCGTCCGCATGGACGAAGTTGTAGTTGTACAGCGCGCGCTTCTGGTCCGGAGTCAGTTGGCTGAAGGCGGCGGTGGTGACGCTGATGCGCCCGGCGGCGTTGGCCGTCGTCCCGGGCATGGTGGCCAGGATGCCGGTGCGCAGCATCAGCAGCAGCCCGGCGACCTCGGTCTGCGTGCCCTCGACGATGCCGTTGCCGTCGTAGTCGCCCCGCGCCGGATAGTCGTAGCTGTCGAGCGTCAGGTGGCACTGCTGGCAGGCGTTGGCCACGTTGATGATGTCGTCGGACGGATCGGCCGTGCCGCGGGTGTCGCGCATCGAGTAGGTGTGTCCGCCGACAAGCGGCGTCTCGATGATGCCCGGCCCGGACAGCGGCGTCTCCGCCATGTGACAGGCCGTGCAGGTGTTGTCCACGGTGGCAAGGTGCGGCGAGTTCGGCGAGAACGGCAGGCCGAACGACACACCGGTCGAGCCGAGCAGCATGTCGCCCTGGGTTCCGTAGTGCGCCCCGCGGAAACTCGTCTGCGAAGTGGTCTCCGCGTTGGCGATGCGCGAGTTGTGGCAGCGGAAGCAGGTGCCGCCGGTGCCGGAGCCGTACGGCCGCGTGCCCGACGGAATCACGAAGTCGCCCCACGCCCGCAACTGGTGCGGATTCTTCGCGCTGTGCGGATCGTGACAGGCCGAGCAGGTGATGCCGTGGTATTCGTGGTTGGCGAGCTGCGGGATCGGCTTGCCGTCGCCATACACCGCGACGAAGCCCTCGCCGGTGTGGCACGGCCGGCAGGTGTTGTTGGCCGCGACGCTACCCTGGCTCAGGTCCGCCGTCACCGGGTGCGACGAGCTGCTCCACTGGTAGAAGCCCTGCTGGAAGCCCGAGGCCGAGTCGTGGCACTTGGCGCACGCCGAGAAGCCGAGGTTCGCGCCGTCGATGCCCTTGTCGGCCGCCGTCAGGTTCGACGGATGCAGCGAGCCGGCGCCGTGGCAGCTCTCGCACTGCACGGAGGAGTGGCCCTGCAGCTCGGCCGGCAACTGGTTGAAGTTGCGGTTGCCGTTCTGGCGGGCGTCGGCAACGAGCGCCGGGATCTGGTTCAGGTCGAACGACAGCCGCGTGGCGATGTCGTCGAAGCCGTTGTTGATCGCCTGGAAGTGGTCGTTGAAGCCGACCGTGTGGCAGGGCAGGCACGAGACCGAGTAGAAGGCGACGGTCTCGCCGTTGAGGTCGCGTTGCAGCTTGCTGGCGTGTTTGGTCTGGAGCCAGTCCTGCAGCACGTTGAGGTCGGCGTTGCCGCTGTCTCCGCCGTGGCAGAAGCCGGTGCCGCACTGCGGCGCCCGCGGCGCGACGGTCGACTCGGGATCGATCTTGCCGACACCCACGAAGTCGGCGGCGTAGATGCGCTGGTCGTAAACGTCGATGACGGCCTTGCCGGAAGTCTCCGGAGTCAGGCGCACGATGTAGACGCCGCGGCGGTCGGGCCGGAAGGTGATGGCCTCGCCGGTGGTGGCGCTGAGGCCGGCGGTCGAACCCGACGGACGGCTCAGGATGCTCCAGCGGTACGAGATCACCGCGTTGTCCACCTTGCGCGCCTGCATGTAGACCTTCTCGCCAACGCCGACGGCCCGCAGGCCTGTCGCGGCCTCGTCGAACCTGCCGGAGGTGTCGGTGTCCACCGTGCGCGGCGACACGCCGACGAGGTCGATCACGGCCAGGTATTCGGGCACCGGGGTCGGCACCGGGGTCGGCGTGGGGACAGGAGTCGGCGACGGGGTTGGCGGAACGATCGAGGTCGGCTGCACGGGGCCGCGCAGGTCGATCTTGGGGAAGTCGTCCGTGATCGTGCGGCCGTAGGCGCCGAAGTACGAACGCTGGAGGCTCTGCACCGTGAACGAGGTGTTGTGGATGCCGCGGCTCTTGTCGTTGACGGCCATGTTGTGGTTGTAGACCGCGCGGCGCTGGTCCTGAGACCAAGTGTTCCAGTTGGCCTGGGTGACGCTGATCGTGCCGGAGGCACTCAAGCTGGCACCGGGCAGGGCGAGCAGGCCGGGACGCAGCAGGGCCAGCAGGCCCTCGACCTCGGTCTGGATGCCTTCGCGCACGCCGTCGCCGTCATAGTCGCCACGGGCGAGCCGGTTGTACGTGTCGGTCAGCTCGGGATGGCAGGAGGCGCAGGCGTTGGCAGCGTTGATGATGTCGTCGGACGGGTCGGCCGTGCCGCGGTCGTCGCGCATGGAGTAGGTGTGCTCGCCAACGAGCGGCGGCGTCGTCTGGCCCGGTCCACCGCCGACGCCCGGCGCCATGTGACAGGTCACGCAGGTGTCCTTCACGATGGTGGTGTGGGCGGAGTTATCGTAGACGGGCAGGTTGAAGTGGGCCATGTTGACGCCGAGAAGGACGTCGGCCTGCGGGCCGTAGTGGGCGCCGCGGAAGCTGGTGATGGCGGTGTTGTCGCCGTTGGTCGAGCGCGTGTTGTGGCACTTGGCGCACAGGCCGCCCTTGCCGGCGGTCTCGAAGACGTGGCCGCTGGGCAGCGTCACGGCGCCCGAGATGCGAATCTGGTGCGGGTGCTCGGAGCCGTGCGGGTCATGGCAACTCGAGCAGGTGATGCCGTGGTACTGGCCGGCGCCGAGTTGCGGGATCGGCTCGCCGCGCACCATGCCGTAGACGAAGCCTTCGCCGGTGTGACAGGGCCGGCACGTGTTGTTCGTCGCCACGTTGCCCTGGCTCAGGTCCGCGGTGATCGGATGCGAGGAGGCGTTCCACTGATAGAATCCCTGCTGGAAGCCCGAGGCCGAGTCGTGGCACTGGGCGCACTGCTTGGTGTCGAGGTTGACGCCGGCGATGCCGCGGTCCGGTTCCAGGATCGCGCCGAGGTGGTGCGAGCCGGGTCCGTGGCAGCTTTCGCACTGCACGGAGGCGTGGTTCTGAAGGGCGGCGGGAAGGACGTGGAAGTTCTGGTTGCCGTTGGCGACGGCGTCCTGAACGAGCGTGGCGATCTGGGCGAGGTCGAATCCAAGGTCGAAGGCGATGTCGTCGAAGCCCCGGTTGTCGGCCGACTTCTTGAAGCCGACGCTGTGACAGGGCAGACACGACTCGGTGGTGTGGTTGCCGCGCTCGCCGTTGAGGTGCGCTTGCAGGGTGGTGGCGTGCTTGCTGTCGAGCCAGCGGTCGACGACGTTGAGGCGCGGGACGTTGCTCTCCGCGTGGCAGCAGGCGTTGGCACACGATGGGATCGTCGGATTCGGATCGGCGTGGGTGTTGAAGACGCCGGCGCCGACCCAGACGCCGGCGTAGATGCGCTGGCGAACGACGGTGGTCGGTTGGTTCGAGGCATTGAGCGGAGTCAGCTCGACGATGTAGAGTCCCGAGACGTCGGGAACCAGCGTCACGAGTGTGCCCGTCGTGTCACTCAGGGCGGCGTTGGACTCGCCGGGCCGGCTGCGCAGCACCCAGGTCGCCCCGCCGAGCGTCTGCCCGGGCAGCGCCATGGCCGACAGGTAGACCTTCTCTTCGACGCCCACGACGTTGAGGCCCGAGGCGACCTCGTCGAAGATGTCGTTCGGATCCGCCGCGACCATGCGCGGTGTAACCGACATAACCTCCACGCGGCCAATGGCCTGCGCCAGCGCCGGGGCGGTCAGAAGCCCCAGCAGCACGGTCAGGATCACCGCACGGACAGCTTGAGCGATTCGAAGGGTTCTCATCTCGGCGCGCCTCCCTCTCAGCACACGTTTCCGACGACCCGATGAATGGGGCGGAGGTATGGGACCCGATCGAGCGACCGACACCGGATTGGTCTTCGGGCACACGTCCCCCGCGAAGCAGCGAACACTTGGAAGAGAATAGCAAAATCCTTCCCCGACGGGGAATTTGGGAGAGGTCGATTCGCAAGTTCAATGGCGGCAATGCTGCGACGACCGGCCGAAGTCGCGCGAAAGGGAGCAGAGGCTGTGGAGGGGCTGGACTGTGACGGGAAAGCCTCACCCGGTTTCGGGCGCGTGCGGGCGAGGTCGTGGGAGCGTGCCTTATGAGCCGTGTTCTGCCTGGGGCCCGTCGGGCAGGGGGCAGGTGCGCATGGCGCGCCGCTCCTCCTGAATGGTCGTCAGGTTGATCTGATGCCGATGGATCATGCGGTAGAGGGTGCGGCGGTGGCAGCCGGCGGCGTCGGCGGCGCGCGAGATGTTGAAGTTGTTCTCGGCGAGCAGGTTGATGAGGTACTCGCGCTCGAAGTCGCCGACCATGCGCTCCTTCTCTTCGAAGAAGTGGGCGTCGCGACGGCGGCCCGGGGTGTCGAGCGCGGTGGCCTGAAGCTCGCCCGGCAGGTCCTCGATGCGGATGATCGGGCCGTTGGCCAGCGTGGCGGCGTGCTCCATGGCGTTCTGGAGTTCGCGGACGTTGCCGGGCCAGGCGTAATGGCGCAGGACATCCTGCGCCTCCGGGGCCAGGTTCATGGGCGCCAGGCGGTGGTCGCCGGCGAAGGCACGCAGGAAGTGGTGCGCCAGCAGAATGATGTCCTCGGGGCGCTCGCGCAGGGGGGGCAGGCGGAGCGTGATGACGTTGAGCCGGTAATAGAGGTCGCTGCGGAAGTTGCCGGCGCGCACCTCCTCGGCCAGGTCGCGGTTGGTGGCGGCGACGACGCGGATGTTGACGTCGACCTGCTCGCGGCCGCCGATGCGCCGGAAGGCCCGCTCCTGCAGGACGCGCAGCAGCTTCACCTGCAACGTCAGCGGAATCTCGCCGATCTCGTCGAGGAACAGCGTGCCCTTGTGGGCGAACTCCAGCAGGCCCTTCTTGTTCGCGTGGGCACCCGTGAACGAACCCTTCGTGTAGCCGAACAGTTCGCTCTCGAGCAGGTTCTCCGGCAGGCTGGCGCAGTCGATCGGGACGAAGATCTCCTTGTGGCGCGGGCTGAGGCGGTGGATCGCGCGGGCGATGGCCTCCTTGCCGGTGCCGCTCTCGCCGGTCACGAGCACGTTGACGTCCATGCGCGCGACCTTGCGCACGCGGTCGAAGACGTCGCGCATGACGGCGCTGACGCCGATGATTCCCTGGAAGGAGTTCTCCTCGTCCATCGCCGGCCCGGCATCGCTGTTTTGGGCCCGCTCCATCATGCGGCGGCTGACCGCCTCGTGGACCTTCTGGAGCAACTCGTCCATCGAGAATGGCTTCGACAGGTAGTCGGCCGCGTGGAGCTTCATCGCCGACACGGCGTTCTCGATCGAACCGTAGGCCGTCACCAGGATCACCGGCGTGGCCGGGTCCCACGCGTGGACGCGCTGCAGGACCTCCATGCCCGAGATGTCGGGCATCATCAGGTCGGTGATCACAAGCTCGGGGCGAAACTCGACGAGCAACTCCTCGACGCGGGCGGCCTCGGTCGTGACCAGACACTCATGGCCGGCGCGGCGCAGGAGCCGCTGGTAGTTGTTGAGCATCTCCTGCTCGTCGTCGAGGACGAGAATGCGGGTGACCGTCGGGGTGTCGCTGCCGTTGGAGCGCGGCTTCATGCGACCCTCCTGTCGACGGGCAGCCACAGGCGCATCGTCGTGCCGCGGCCGGCGACGCTCTCGGCGTGAATCCGGCCATGATGCGCCGCCATGATGCGGCGGCAGACCGCCAGGCCCAGGCCCGTGCCGCCGCGCTCGAGCTTCGTCGTGTGGAACGAGGAGAAGAGCTTCGTCAGCCGATCGGCCGGGATGCCGATGCCGGTGTCCGACACCACCACGCGCACGCCTGCCGGATGCGGCACGTCGAGACTGGTCGCGATCGTCAGTTTGCCGCCCTCGTCCATCGCGTCGCGCGCGTTCAGGATCAGGTTCAGCAGCACCTGCTGCATCTGGATGCGGTCGGCCTGAATGTCGGGCAGCTCGGGTGCCAGCCGCGTGACGACCGCTATGCGGCGGTCGGTGAGGTTCTTGCGCACCATCGCCAGGCAGTCGTTGACGACGGCATTGAGGTTCACCGGGTGGAAGTCCGGGGGCTCGGGGCGGGCCATGCGCAGCAGGTGGTCGACGATCTGGCGCACGCGGTCGGCTTGGTCCTGAATGGTGCGCAGGTCGCCGGCGAGTTCTCCGGGCGTGATGGCGTCCATCTCAAGGCCCAGGACGTCGATCCGCCCGATGATGATGCCCAGAGGGTTCTTGATCTCGTGCGCGATGCTGGCCAGCAGCTCGCCCATGATGGCCAGCTTGTCGGCCTGCTGCATGCGGTGCTGAACGTCCAGGCTCTCGGCGTGCTTGACCTCGAGCAGCGACAGCAGCCGGTTGAAGTTCTCCGAGATGCGGATAAGCGGATCGGGCGAGGCAGCCCCGAAGACCGGGCAACGACTGCACGCCTCGAAGTGCTCGAGCAGGCCGGCGGCTTCGCGCTCGGCCGCCGTCAATTGGGACAGCTCCCAGCAGCGCGAACGCCCGTTGCCGGCGCACGATTCGCCCGTGCAGCGCCGCACGCCGTCGCAAACTTCGACCGCCGGATTCTCCAGGCGCAGGTGCGGCACGTCGGCCCCACGGTTCAAGCCGGTCAACACATGGTGCAGCAGATCCTCGATGCTCTGGTCGAGGTGGCCGAGACGATGCGCGTCCTCCTCGGGCGCGTCGACCGTCTCGGTCTCCTCGATGACGAGCAGGCCATGCGGCGTCTGGATCGGCCAGGCGGTGACGCGCAGGAAGGCGAACTCGGGGCGCTGGCATCCTTCGGGCAGATGCTGGACGGTGTAGAGGCGCGAGGCGCGAGGCGCTCCCTCCAGAACCCGGGTGACCGGCCAGCGCTCGCGGTCGCTGCCGGTTGCCGGAACGGTCGGCCCGTCGGGGGCGGGGAAGCGCAGGCGATCCTCGAGGCCGTCGGGGCGGTTGCACCAGATTACGCGAAGGTCTTCTGCAAACATGCGGACGCGGCGCGGCTGGGCGTCGAGATAGAGGCGCAATGGCGGCGGCAGCTCGCCCATCATGCCATGGGGAGACGCGAAGGCGGGAGCGTGGGAAGCCTGCATGGCCGTCCGGGACCTCTTGGCGGCGTCGTGGTGTGACTTGTCTGTCACACCGGGCCCCTCAGGCAAGGAGAGCTTTGGAGCGCTCTTGCTGCGGGAGCTGGCCGGACGGGTGCGTGGACGGCTGTCGATCGGTGCCATGGCGGCTTACCGGGCGGGGGGATGGGATCCGGAGGACAGGTGGGTGACTTCGCGGAGCGGCTCGCCTTCGAGCCCATGGCAGTCGGTGCAGTTGCGGCCGATCCAGACGTCGCCGAGCCCGCGCGGGTGATTGAACGGGGCGGCGTGGTAGGTGGACGCGCGGTAGGCCGCCTCGCCCTCGGCCTGATCGATCATG
Organism: Candidatus Sumerlaeia bacterium; assembly: GCA_019634695.1. Taxonomy (GTDB): domain Bacteria; phylum Sumerlaeota; class Sumerlaeia; order SLMS01; family JAHLLQ01; genus JAHCAW01. The sequence goes on along the minus strand of JAHCAW010000001.1, from coordinate 66,426 downwards.
TCGTGGCAGAGGTTGCAGTTGTTGGAGATGGTCTCGCCGGTGACGGTGGCGTGCTTGTCGTCATGGCAGCGATAGCAGCCGGGGAACTCGAAGTGGCCGAGGTGGTTGGGGTAGGTGCGCCAGTCGACCTTCTGCTCGGGGAAGAAGTTGCGCTCGTAGAGGCGCTGAAGCCAGGCGATGTTGCTCTCGACGAGTTCGCGTCCCTTTTCGCCCTGCATGCGGGTCGCGTACTGGGCGCGGAAGTCGGCTTCGATGGCGGCCAGGGCCTCTTCGGTCGAGGCGTGGCGCGCCTCGAGCACCCGCACCGCCTGGCGCCGAACGTAGGGCAACGAGGAGTCGAGCAGCCCGCCGGCCAGCGACTGGTCCACCAGGTGGCGCGGGGACTTGTAGATGTGCGCCGGCCGGTTGTGGCAGTCGATGCAGTCCATCGTGCGGATTTCGGTCTCCGGGGGATCCTGACCGGCGAAGTCCGGCGAGCGGAAGATGCGCGGGGCGCCGTCGGCGACCGTGACCTCGACCCACGGGATGTCGAGCCGCTGCTCGTCGCGCGGCCAGTAGCGCACCGTCACCGCCGAGCTGATGTGCCAGTGAATGCCGTGACCCTGGCCGACCTCGGGTTCGCCGCCGCCGACCTTCATCAGCAGGTTGTACCGCAACGCCGTGTTCGACTGGTCCGGCGAGAAGTGCCAGATCTCCCGCTCCCTCGAACCGCTGAACTTGCCAGGCCAGTGGCACTCCTCGCATGTGTCGCGCGCCGGCCGCAGGTTGTGCACCGGCGTCTTGATCGGCAGCTCGTAGCTCTGTGTCACCATCGCCACAACCTGCCGCAGCCCCGACATCTTCGACTTCACGTACCAATCGGCCCCGCCGCCAATGTGACACTCCGTGCACAGAACCCGCGCGTGAGGCGAGTGCTGGTAGGCTTCGTACTCGGGCTTCATCACACTATGGCAGACGAGCCCGCAGAATTCGGGCGACTCGGTATAGTGGTACGACTGGTAGACGCCGATGGCCGAGCCACCGAAGAACAGACTCATCAGCACCGCCCCGATCATCAGGCGACGGCGTTGCCAGTGCAGGTTCAGATCGATCGTCGGCAACGTCGGGTACGTGCCCGGTTCCCGCCGATGCCGGCGATACCATTCCACCAGAACCCCCAGCAGAATCAACCCCACGCCGCCGCCCAGCACGCCCGGCAGCACCAGATACGTCACGACGCTGTTGTACGGATTCTCCCGATGGAACAGGATGTCCGACGTGACCAACACGACAATCAGCACCGTCACGACGACCACGACGACCCAGCCGAGATAGCTGATCAGGTTGCGCGACAACGGCGGCGGCGCCGGAGTCGGCGCGCTCGCGGACGGGGCAGAGGGATTCTCGCTCATCACGTGACCTTCCTTGGGTGGACCCCGTTCGCGCCCGATGGAGAGCGGCTTGCTACAAGAACGGGGACTGACCGGACGTGGACCCGCTTGCCTCCCCCAAGGAGCAAGAAGGGTTCCCCCGAGGAGGGAGGGAGGAGATGAAGACCCCCGCCGGGCCGCGCAAGCGCGCCGTCGTGCTGGTGCTGGCCGCCGCCATCGGCGCCCTGGGCCTTGCCCGCAGCGGCGTCGGCGCCCCCAACGACACGCATTACAACAAGTCCTGCACGGCCAGCGACTGTCATCCGACACCGCCGCGCCAGCCCGGCGCCATCGATCACCCCGCCTTCCTCGAGCAGTGGTGCGACCGCTGCCACGGCGACCATGCGCCCGATTCCAAGGCCCCGATCACCAAGCCACAGCCCCAAGTGTGCCTTGCCTGTCACACCGACATCGAAGTCGCCGGGAACCACGTCGCGCACCCGCCCGGCGCCCAGTCCTGCACCTCCTGTCACGAGCCCCATCGCAGCACCGTCCGCAATCTGCTGCGCACCGAGCAGCACCTGACTTCCTGCGCCGAGTGCCACGCCGAAGACCTGGCCCGTGCCGCCGAACGCCCGCATCGTCACGGGCACTTCGATCCGGCCGGCGAATGCGGCTCCTGTCACCATGCGCATCAGGGCGCCGGCTCCGGCTACATGCGCGCCAATCTGGGAGAGACCTGCCTCACCTGCCACGACATGGCGATCCAGTCGCACGGTCGCCGTCTGGAAAACGTCGGCCGCGAAATCCGCGAGCTGGCCGTCGTGCATCCACCGCTGCGCGAGGCACTGTGCCACGCCTGTCACACGCCGCATGGGTCGATGCAGCCGAGCCTTCTGAAGGACAATTACCCGACCGGTGCCTATGAGACCTACCGCCGCGAGAACTATGGGCTGTGCTGGCAATGCCACGAGCCGTCCCTGGTCGAAGCACATCCGGCCGGCGCCGCCACGCGGTTCCGCAACGGCCGCGACAACCTCCATCGCGTCCACGTCCTGCAGCTCAAGCGCGGGCGAGCGTGCCACGTCTGTCACACTGCCCATGCGACTGACACGCCACACCTGATTCGATCCTCGATTACCTTCGGCGCCTGGGAGGGTGAGCTGCGATTCGACGTCACCGAGACGGGGGGCACCTGCGCCACACCCTGTCACCGCGAACGCGACTACCGCCGCTAGCCGCGAGGCGCTAAACAAGCCAGTTCCAATGACGTGCGCGACGCCTCCGATCGCGCGCTGCGCGGTTGTCCGAAATCCAGCGGCACGCGACGCAAACACCCCGGCGCGACGGGAGAAACAGACAAGACAGGTCCGGGTTCGGTCCTTGCTCTTTCCGGCGCAGGTCGTGACTCCCTCCCGGAAGCCTTGTGCATGAGCGCCGCCCCTCCTCCCCCCCTTGCGAGCGAACCCGTCACTCAGGCCCCGGCGCGTCCCGAACGCCGCCGGCGCCAGACACCCCTGCCAACAAACGGCAACGGCCAAGCCGTCGACGCCGACCGCATCTGGTATCGGTCGCCGTGGAAGTGGTTCTTCTCCCTCAAGGTCGGCATTGTCCTGCTGGTGATCCTGACGATCGCCTCGATCGTCGGCACGCTCATCGATCCGCTCGAACGGGCGCAGGCAGTCATCTACTATACCTGGTGGTTCAAGCTGCTGCTGCTGGCGCTGGCCGTCAACATGGGCTGCGCGACGACGCAGAACATCATTCAGAAGTTGCTGCCGTCGCGGACGCTGCGGGTGCACGACCAGCCGGCGTTCTTCCGCGCGGCGTCGCTGGCGATGCGCCGGCAATACACCGGTGGTGTCGCCGAGGTGGCCGAGTCGTTTCGGCGCCGGGGCTTCGAGGTCAAGGTCGAGGGCAACGCCGGGATGGCGCGCAGCGGGTGGCTGGGGCGCTGGGGCGCGCCGGTGTCGCACGTCGGGCTGATCGTCGTGCTGCTGGCCGGCTTCGTCGCCAGTTGGGTGGCGAAGGAGGGCTACATCCAGGTGATCGAGGGTGGATCGACGACGACGATGCGGATGCGCGGCACGAATGCCGAGGTGCCGCTGGGCTTCACGATCACGATCGACGACTTCGACACGGGCTTCTTCCCGCGCACGCGGATTCCGTCGCACTACATTTCGCAGATCACGGCGACGCGCGGCACGCAGCCGATCTACGCGGGGCCGGTCGAGGTGAATCACTCGCCGCGGCTGCTGGGCTGGCGGGCCCACCAGACGAGTTACCAAGAGATGCAGGGCGTGGCGCGGCACGAGGTCGAGGTGACGCCGCCGGGATCGTCCGCGCCGATCGTGCTGCAAATGACCCTTGGCCAGACGCGCGCGTTGCCGGGGATGCCCGGGCACACGCTGTCGGTGGACGCGGCGATGCGCTGGCGCGTGATGCAGGGCGGCGTCGAGGTGGGTGCGGGTTCGCTGGGCGCGGCGCACAGCCATGGCTCGGAACTCGAGGTGCTCGTCGATCGCTACGAGCCCGACTTTGTGATGGGCGCGGATCGGCAGGCGACGAGTCGCTCCACCGAGCCGAACAATCCCGCGGTGCGCGTCACGTTGCTGAGCGACGGCGCGCCGGCCGCTCGCCAGTGGCTGTTCCATCGCGCCGACATGAAGAGCTTCTCGCATGCGACCGACGCGCACTTCCGCATGGAGCTGGTCGACTTCGACCTGACCGACGACGGGCCGGTGTTCGTCGTCGAGGTGACGGACGGACACGACAACGTGCTGCTCGGGCGCGTGGTGCTGGGCCTGGGCGAGAAGGCGATGCTGGCCACGAACGAACCGACGGAAGACGAAGCGGAGGAGGCGGCGCTGGCCGCGGCCGCGCAGGAGCCGGGCTGGATCGTCCGCGCCGGCCCGCGCGTCCCCGCCTACGCCACCGTCCTGTCGCTGACGCGCAATCCGATCATCCCCACCATCTACGCCGGCTGCACGCTGATGATGATCGGATTGTATATGGGCTTCTTCGTCCGCCGACGCGACGTCTGGTTCCTGGTCGACGACAAGTCGCAGGAGCTGCTCGTGGCGGCGCACTATCGCCACCCGTCCGAAGAGTTCGACCGCACGACGACCGCCGCCATCGACGCCGTCGCGCCCGCCCCCACCCCTCAGGAGGCTGAGCAATGAAATCGACGTTCACGCACCTTGTCGCACTGATTCTGGCAGTATTGTTTGCCTCGGGCGCCTCCGCGCAGCCGGCCACGCTGGGACTTGGCCCCGAGTGGCGCGAGGCGGTGACGGCGCTGCGTCGCCTGCCGGTGCAGGACACCGGCTTCGTGCGCGCGGGGCACACGTTCTCCGAGAGCTACATCTCGGCGATCGCCGGCCGCCCGCGCATCGAGGGGCGCGAGCCGCTCGAGACGATGCTCGGCCTCATGCGCAACCCGCACGCGGGCGCGCACGCGCCGCTCATCAAGCTCTCGCACCCCGAGCTCGTCCGCCTCTACGACGCGCCGCGCGTCTCCGTCGCCCAGTGGCGCGACATGCAATACCGCGACGCGCTCGTGGCGCTGCTGCACGAGGACCAGGACAAGTGGCTCAAGGTGCTCAACAGCATCGAGTACCGCGCCGGCCTGATCGAGAACGTCGCCGGCGAGTTCGCCATCGTGCCGCGCGAGGGCACGTGGCTCGACGCCGACGAGGCCGCCCGCGAAGGCAACCTCGACTCGCTCGACGAGCGCATCGTCGAGCAGTGGAGCGCGCTGCGGCGGGCCCTGGCGACCGACGACGCCGCCGCCGGCACCCAGGCCGCCCGCGAACTCGTGCAGGCCGTCGAGCTCGCAGCGCTCGGCCACGGCATCTCCACCAGCCGCATGAAGCTCGACCTCTTCTACCACACGCACAAGCCCTTCCAGAAGTCCGCGATGTTCTGCCTGCTCGCGGCGCTCGTCTACGGCGCGGCGCTGATGATGGCGCGCGAGCGCTGGAACCGCATCGGGTTCGTCCTGCTGTCGCTGGGCTTCGTCGAGCAGCTCGTCGGCATCGTCGCGCGCTGGATGCTGGGCGGACGCGCGCCGCTGTCCAACATGTACGAATCCTTCACCTTCGCCATCGCCGGCATGGTGCTCGTCGCGCTGATCCTCGAGGCCATGAAACTGGTGCGCGCCGTCGGGCTCGGCGCCGCGATCCTGGGCTTCATCTTCATGGTGATCGCGCACAAGGCGCCGATCTTCGACAGCCAGATCCGCCCGCTCATGCCGGCGCTCCAGTCGAGCTGGCTGACGTACCACGTCGTGACGATCATGCTCAGCTACTCGGCCTTCGCGCTGTCGTTCTTCGTCGCCGGCCTGTATCTCGTGAAGTCGTACGTGCTGGGCGGCGACGAGGGCGCGGGCCTGCTGGCGCGCCGCCTGCCGACCCTGCGCGCGATGGACGTCTTCAACTATCGCATCATCGGCGTCGGCTTCCCGCTGCTGACGATCGGGATCATCTTCGGCGCCGTGTGGGCCGCGACGGCATGGGGACGCCCGTGGGGCTTCGACCCGAAGGAAACCTGGTCGGCGATCACATGGCTCGTCTACGCGATCTATCTGCACGTGCGCTACCTTGCGGGCTGGAGCGGTCGCCGCGCGGCGATCGTCGCGATCGTCGGGTTCGTGTCGGTGCTGTTCACCTACTTCGGAGTCAACTACCTGCTGCCCGGCCTGCACAGCTACGTGTGAGCCGCGGACGGCGCGGGAGGAGCGACGTGCTGAAGGTTCGTGCCCGGCTGTTCGCGGTGGCAGTGGCGACGGGACTGGCGTTGTCGCCGTCGCTGGCCGAGGAGGAACGCGCGCCCTGCATGCGGGTGGCGTTCGTGGACATGGACCGCATCGTGCCGGGGAGCGTGGCGGTGCGCGAGACGCTCGAACAGGCCGACGCCGAACTGGCCCGCCTGGGCGAGCGCATCGAGGAGCGCAGCGCCGAGCTGGCCCGCTTCCGCGCCGAGTACGAACGCCAGCGCGTGCTGCTGTCGTCCGACGGCACCAGCCAGCGCCGCGAGGAGTATCAGGCGCTGGCCGCCGAACTCGACCGCCAGGCGCAGGCCTACGACCGCGAGCGCCGCATCCGCGAGCGCCAACTCGAGCCGCTGATGGAACTCATCCACGACGTCGTCGCCGACGTCGCCCGCCGCGAGGGTATCGACATCGTACTGCGCGGCGAGAACGTGCTGTTCGGCACGGCGGCGGCCGACCTCACCCGCGACGTGATCGCCGAAGTCGATGTGCGCCGCGAGGAGGTCGAACGCCTGTTCCTTGTGCCGCCGCCGCTGACCGCCGACGTGCAGGCCGACGACTCCCCCACCAGTCCCACGCGCGCACGCCGACCATGACAACGCCCCCCGCGGCGCAAGGGCCGCGGGGGGCGGGTGTTCGACCAGACGACCGGAATCGGTCGATCAGTTGTACAGTTCCCAGCCCGTGGTGCTGGAGACCGTCGCCTTGGCGTAGAGTTCGACGGAGTCGACGAAGAGCGGGAAGATGTCGCTGGAGACGACGCCGACGGTGAAGATGCCCGGGGCGGGCGAGTTCTCCGGCGCCGTGGCAGGCAAATCGACCAGGCCGCGGACCGTCTTGAGGAAGTTCAGTCCCGTGCTGAAGAACTCGTTCGGGTCGTTCTCGTCGATGTTGTTGTCGCCGTTGGTGTCGACGCCGACCGACATGTTCACGAGGTTGGCGTCCACGCCGTCTTCCATGAACATGACTTCCATCTTGGTCCAGCGCCCGGTGGCCAGAGCACCGCTGACGAGGACGGAGTTGCCGTCCTGATCGCCGCGCTGGCCGAAGCCCGGCCCGAGGCCCGTGCTGCCGGTGTTGTACCAGATGCCCGGGCGGAACAGGCTGCCGCCGTAGCCGTACGGCCCGACCTGATAGCGGACGCTACCGCTACTGCCGCCGACCTGCGCTTCCGAAGGAAGCCACAGCCGCGCGACCATCCGGTACTCGGTCATTCCCTTCAGGTCCTGACCGCTGCCATTGGCCAGCGTGTTCACAACGCGCATGTAGTTGAGGCCAAAGTCCGTGCCGGCCGTCGAGGAGAGGTTGCCCATCATCATCGCGCCGCCGCCGGTGGCGGTGGCCAGCGGGTTGGCGGTGACGAACGCCGCGTTGATGGTGCCGGGAGTCGCGGTGACGAACGTCGCCGCCACCATCGGGACTGTCATGCCCGGATCGGGCTGCCACAGACCGGTCGGCGTGCCGCCGGCGAAGGTCTCGGTAAAGAACGGGGTGGCTTCATAGTTCGCCGCCACGGGTCCCTGAGCCACGGCGACCGAAGCCGAGGCGATGGCCAGAACGCCTGCGAGCGCTGCAAATCGTTTCACGATTCACTCTCCTTCTTGGTGCACGAAATGGGTGCGGCAAAGCGAATCGTGGGGGGGGCGGATTGCCCATGTCAAGCGCAACCGATCCAGCCCCGTTGCAGCGAATCGGCCGCAGAGCGCATCCGCAGTCCGGTCAGCCGGCTTCCGAGCTCGGCGTCCTGCCGCACCAGACCTCGCAGCCCCAGCAGGTTCTCGCGGCCGATCGGCAGGCGCAGGCCGAGGCGCTCGGTCACGGCCAGGGCGGCCAGCACCGGCCCGCTCGGAAGGGGAAGCCAGATCGGACGGGCGCCGACTTGGGTGGCCAGCAGGCGCATGAAGTCCCGCAGGGCGAGGGGCTCGGCCTCGGCCAGCACCACAAGTCCCGTCGCCTGAGCACTCACGAGCCGGAGCAGCGCCTCGACCAGATCGTCGATGTGGACGGTCTGGAGCGGCTGGCGCCCACCGTCGAAGAGCGGCACGACGGGGGATCGACGCAGGGTCTCGGCCATCCGGGCGGCCAGTCCGCCGCCGCCCAGCACGAGCCCGGGCCGGACAATCAGGTCGCGCGTCGGATCGAGCCGCCGCTCCAGGGCGTACTTGCTGCGCCCGTACAGGCTTTGCGCCCCTGCATGCGCCGAACACGATGAGACGAACACGAATCGCGCGCCCGCCCGCCGCGCCGCGTGCAGCACCCGCGCCGTGCCCCGCACGTTGACCGCCCGCGCCTCGGCCGGCGAGCACACCTGCGTGGCGTAGGCCGCATGGATCACCGCCTCGGCACCCCGGAAGGCCTTGGTATCGAGCGCCTCGGGCAGATCGCACCGGAACGGCCGGATCGCCGGATCGTCGAACCGGGCGCTGGCGGGGTCGCGCACGCCGGCGCGCACCTGCCAACCGGCCGCGGCAAAGCGCCGGCAGAGCGCCCCGCCGACGAAACCCGTCGCGCCCGTGATTACAAGGACCCGGTCGGTCATGGAAGCTGCTCCGCCACGGCGCGGCCGACGCGGTCCGCGTTTGCCATCAACGTCAAGGTTAGTCCCTTGGCTGGCAGCGTCGGGAACCCGGACCCGTCGGCCAGATGCACCAGGCGCGTGGCCCGCAGGCGGCCGTCGGGCGTGCAGGTTAGCGGTCCGCCGCGCGTGCGCATCGGGAAGGTGCCGGCGTAGTGGATGCTGGAGCCGGCGCCCGGACGGACGGCGCCGAGCGGCAGACAGCCCAGCTCGAGCAGGAAGCGCCGCATGCGCCGTTCGTCCCGGGCCTGCCGGGCGAGGGTGCGCGGGGAGGACTGGTGGTGGACTTCAAGCGCCGGCACCGCCCCTTCGGCGGCGGGCCGCAGGGCGAGCCACTTGCCCGGCTCGGGGCGGTCCTCGTGATGGACACCCAGGATCACGAGCAGGTCGCTCAGTTGCCGCAGGACGCGGATGGAGTCGGCATGCGACAACATAGATTCCTTGACGAGCTTGAAGAGCAGGAGCGAGCGGTACGAGTAGAGCTGGGCGCTGACCATATGGCGGCGGGTGCCGTCGGGGTCGTAGGCCATGCAGAGCTGGGAGAGGCTGTGGCGACGGTCGCGGACTGGTTTGCCGACGAGGTTGAGATCGAGGGCCGGGAAGTAGGTGTAGGCGTTGGAGAGCAGGGGGCGGGGCCGGCCGACGGCGCCGAGGGACTGGAGGACGACCCGGGCGGTGCCGAAGACGCCTCCGGCGAGCACAAGCCGCCGGCCGCGCAGGCATGCGCGCGAGCCGTCGTGCAAGGCGCGGCAGTCGAGTTCCACGTACTGTTCGGCGGTGTTTTCGCGAAACGTTTCGGCAAACAGCCCCGGGAGGTACCTGAAGCGCGGGAAGCGCTCCTCGAGTTCCTCGACAGTGAAGCGGGGTCGGTAGACCGCGCGGGCGCCGTCGGCCCAGAAGTCCATGTCGTCGAGCGGGCAGGGGCCGCGGCCGCGGAAGGGGCGGGTGGCGAGCGCCAGGCGGGCGCGCCCGACGTGGAGCCCGCGCCGGCGGAAGCTCGCGCGGCGGCGGCCGTAGCGGCGCAGGACGGCGGCGGCGTTGGAATCGAGCGGCGCCGGCGGCAGCAGCGGATCGAGCGGCCCGAGCACGGCAAGCAGGTCGTCGGACGCGCCGCAGATGCCGACGCGGGCGGCGACGCGGTCGTAGTGCGGTTGCAGGTCGGCACGGCCGAAGGGGAAGTCGGCGAGTTCCTCGTCGAGCCAGGGGAGCGAGGCGGCGCCCCAGCCGGCGGCGAGCCCGCCGAGGGCAAGGCTGCGCATGGCGGCGAAGCCATCGTCGGCGAGCACGGGCGCCAGCTCGTCGGCACGGCGGGTCAGGTACTGGCGGGGCGGAGTGAGTTGGGCGCCGACGCGGACGGGACCGAACGGGACCCCCTCGAAGTCGTCGCCGAGAAAGATGCGGTGCTGGTCCGGGTCGGTGCGGCGCAGGGTGAGGAAGTCGAGTGGAGGGATGAGGGGGGCGTAGTGGCGGTCGCGCTCGCCGACATCGACGAGGGCGACGGCGTGGCCCGCTTCGGCGAGCGCCCAGGCCGCCTGAACGCCGCTGGCGCCCGACCCGACGACGATGACATCGGCCTCGATCACGGGCGCTGGACCTCGGCAACGGTGAGCAGCAGGGCGATCCCGACGACGGCGCGCAGGCCGGCGAGCGCGACCCGGGCGGGCAGGAGCACCAACAGGCCGAACCACGACAGTCGGCGGGGCAGGAAGTGGTCGGCGTACTCGGGCGAGGCCTCGAGGATGGCCGTCAGGAGCAGCAGGCGCTGGCGCAGCGGGTCGCGGGGACGCAGGATGCCGCAGGCGGCGTCGAGCGGCGTGACCGCCCAGGGGCGCCGGCGGGCAAGGGCCAGGGCGGCGGACTCGGGGGCGGGCTCGCCAAAGCAGGCGCGGCAGCCGGCGACGTAGCGCTGGCGGAACTTGGCCGCCGGCACCTGGCCAACCAGCGCGCGGGCGAACGGGGCGAACTCGTCGTGGGGTGCCGCCATGACGAACCTCCGCCGCCAGCATGACGCCGTCAGCCGCCGTGGGACAAGGACAGGTTCGTCCGCATCCCCGTGCTTGCGCGTCCGTCCGGCCCGCCCTACCGTCCTCGACATGCCGGAGGGCATCGTGACGACCGGACCCTGTCTCACCGCGGAGTTGTCGCCCGAGGCGCGCGCGCGCCTGGAGGGGGTGCTGGCGCGCATGCGGGCGGGCGAGAGCGACGGAATCGCGGATCTCGAGGCGCTGCTGGCGGAGGCGCCGGGGGCCGTCGAGGTCATCGGGCATCTGGCGTGGGCACAGGCCCACGCGGGCCGGCACGAGCGGGCGATCGAACTGTACGAGCAGGCCCTGCGCGTGCGGCCGGGCGACCTCGAGATGCGCTGGCGCATTGGCGACCGCCTCGTCAATCTCGGGCGGCTGGACGAGGCCGAGGCAACCTACCGCGCGGTGCTCGGCGAGATGCCCGAATGCGCCGACGCCACGATGGGCGTTCGCTATGTGCAGCACCTGCGACGGCGCGAGTCGGCCTCGGGGCGGCGGGCGGAACGCTACGTGCCGCAACGGCGCGAGCCGACGGACCTCCAGCGCACGAACGAGGAGCTGAACCGCCGCGAAATCGCGCAGCGACGCCTGCGCCTCGAGTCGATGCCCCCCGCGCTGTATCTGGAGAGCACGACGAAGTGCAACTTCTACTGCCGCACCTGCGTGAAGGGCTACGGCCCGTATCACGCGGAGGACCTGCGCGGGCCGATCATGGATCGCGTGCGCGACGACGTGATGCCGACCAACGGGCGCATCAGCATCACAGGCTTCGGCGAGCCGACGATGGCGGAGAACTTCGACGGCATCCTGAGCCTGGCGATCGAGAACGGATCGCTGGTGCACTTCGTGACGAACGCGTCGCTGCTGAACTTCGACCGCATCGAGCACCTGACGCGCTGCCCGGTGGACATCTCGATCTCGATCGACGGGGCCACGCGCGGAACCTTCGAGGAAATCCGCGCCGGATCGAGCTTCGACCTGACGATCGAGAAGCTGGCCATGATCGCCAAGCTGCGCGACATCCACCTGTCGCGCTTCTTCTCGCGGTTCGGGTTCATCTTCGTGGCGTTGCGCCGCAACATCGACGAGCTGCCCGACGTCGTGCGGCTGGCGCATCGCTTCGGCATCGGCCAGGTGCACGTGGCGGACTACGCGCCGAACGCCAACGAGTACGACGAGCAGTCGCTGCGGCACGACGCGGCGCGGGCGAATGCGCGGCTGGACGAAGCGCGGTGCGTGGCGACGGAGTTGGGTGTGCACCTGACGACGCCGCCGCCGTACGAAGCGCCGAATGCAGGCACGGCGGCGAGGAGCGGTTGGCGGAAGTGGTTGCCGGACGGGCGCGTGCTGCCGGCTCGCGATCGCTTCGCCCAGCGCTGCAACAGTCCGTGGCGCGAGCCCTACATTCACACGGACGGGCGCGTGACGCCGTGCTGCGCGAGCGGGCAGTATCTGGGCAACGTGGCCGAACGTCCGTTTCGCGCGATCTGGAACGGCTGGCGGTATCGCCTGCTGCGGTGGCGGGTGAACAGCCCGATTCCGCGCCACGAGTGCCGCGTGTGCTTCGTGGCATGGGGGATCAACGGGGGCAACGCGGCGAACGCCATGGCACGCGAGGGACTGCTGGTGAAGGCGTGGTATCGCGCCGAGGCATCGGTGAAGTCCTTCGCGCGGCACATGCGGCGCCTGCTGCGTCCGCGGCCGGCGCCGGCACCCGAGCCCAACTTCCTGCGCGGCAGGCCGATTGCCGCGCGCAACCGCATGGATGCGACGCCACCGACATGACACGCCCATCCGCCGATCGCCTGCATATCCCCGAGGGCCAGCACTACGATTGCGTGCAGTGCGGGCGCGGCTGCACGGACTTCTGGGAGATTCCGGTCGACGAGGATTCCGAACGGCGCCTGCAACGCCACGACCTTGCCGCGCACCAGCAGCGCGCGCAGGGCGAGACGCCCTTTGTGGACAGCGCCTTCGACAAGGGCGGGCGCGCGCTGCGCCGCGTCGGCGACTTCTGCACCTTCCTGTGCGACGACCGCACGTGCGCGCTGCACGCGGCGCTGGGGCCGAAGGAGAAGCCGCAGGTCTGCATCGACTTCCCGTATCGCTTTGTGGACACGCCGGGCGGCACGTTCGCCGGCGTGACGTTCGCGTGCACGGCGGTGCGGCGGAACAGCGGCCGACTGCTGGTCGAGAAGCGCGACGAGCTGGCGGAGAACTACCGCGAGCGCGTGCACGTCTCGCGCACGGCGGCGCAACCGCGCCTGACCGCGCGGCTGGAGATCGCCTTCGAGGCAGCCGTCGAGCTCGAGCGCGCGCTCGACGAGATCCTCGCCCAACCCCGCCACCCGTTGCCGCTGCGCCTGCTGGCGCAGTCGATCCTGATCGACCTGACGACGCGCGCGCTCGAGACGGCCCGCGCCATGCCCGGCGCGGCGGTGCGGCTGACGGACGACGAACGGCGCGCGGCAGGCACGGCCAGCGACGTCGAACTGGTCGCCGCGCTGACCGAGCGATTCCGGCGCGACAACTGGGGACCGCTGCTGCTGATGGCGCAGCGCCGCAAGCCGGCACCGATGGTGCACCGCGCGTTCGTCGGACTGGTGACGACCTTCCGCCAGGCGCTGTGGCGCGACGCCACGCGGGCGCGGGCGCTGATGACGTTGCTGCGCCACTACACGTTGCATGCGGCGGGTGCCGCCGGCATTCGGCTGCTGCCGCTCGAGCGGCGGTTCCACTATGCCGATTTCCGCACGCGTCGGGCGGACCTGACGCCAGGGTCCTTCGCCGATGAGTTGCTGACGCGCTACTTCCGCCATGTGCTGTTCCGCAAGGACCTGCTCCTGGCGGAGACGATCCGGGCGGGCCACCGGTTCATGCTGCTGCACTTCGCGCTGGTGCGGTGGTACTTGACGGGGCTGATGGCCGAGCGGGGCGAGACGGTGGCCTCCGACGCGACGGTCGAGGAGGCGCTGCTGAACGTGGAGAAGTACTACGTGCTTCACACGACGTTCACGAAGTTTCTGGAGCGGCAGCCGGTGTTGGCGACGGCGGTGGACGCGGCGATTCACACGGCGCGGTTTCCGGCGGCGATGGTGCATCCGCCGGCGTGAGGTTGGGGTTGCGCCGGGGGCGGGCCGGCTCCTTGACTGCCGACGCCCGTCCCCGCGGGGTGGGGCACCCATCGCCAGGAGGCGCTCATGCTGCCGAACTACCAGGTCACCGGAATCCTTCTGGGCCTCTTTCTGCGCAAATTCGACGTGAAGGACATGCAGAACTTCGCCCAGGCGCTGCCGTGGCGGCTGACGGAGCTGGACGCCGAGCCGGCCTTCGGGCAGGTGCCGCCGAACGCGCCGCCGGACGTGCCGCGCGTGCGCTTCGCCTCGCGCGACCAGCGCCTAGTGCTCGATGTCGGCCCCGCCAAAGTCGAGTTCCGCATGATGCCCGGCGACATCGGCCAGAACGAGCAGGGCCAGCCGACCATGCGCACCCTCGGCCTCGTCGAGTCCTTCGAGCGCTTCATCCCGCAGGCCATGCGCATCCACACCACGCTGAGCGAACACTTCGGCGCCACCGCCTCGCGCGTCGGCGTGCTGACCGATTTCATCGCCGGCACCGCCTCGAGCGCCAACCAGCGCATGCAGCGCGCCCTGCTCGCCCCCGGCAACCACTTCGGCGAGCGCCTGCTCGAGCTTCAGATCCAGACGCATTCACGCCCCGCGCTGGAGGACGGCCTGTCCGTCAACCGCCGCATCCACATCCACCCGATCCGCACCCAGCAGCAGGGCAGCCCCGACCTGGCACTCGGCATCAAGGTGGACATCAACACGCTGGCCGAGGAGCCCTACGACCTCAGCACGGCCGACCTCGAGAACTTCCTGAACAACGTCGTCAAGCACCTGAACGAGAAGGTGCCGCTGCTGCACGAGAAGTCGCTGTTCGAATAGGATCGCCCGGCGCCCCATGAGCGTGCCTCCGACCAGTCGCCCCGTGTGGGCCAAGCGCGTGGGCGACGATGCCGTCGCAGACGACAATGTCGCCTTCTGCGCGGGGTGGGACGTGCGCGCGCGGCCCGAAGCCGACGCGGCACTGGTCGAACACGACCTGGCGACGAACGCCGCGCACGCGATCATGCTGGCCGAGCGCGGCATCCTCGGGCCCGACGAGGCACGGGGCATCCTGGCCGCGCTGCTTGAGGCGCGCGCCCGCCATCGCGCCGGCGAACCGTTGCTGCGTCCGCAGTCCGAGGACATTCACATGTCCATCGAGGAACTGGTCACCGAGTTGGCCGGCGCCGGCGCGGGCGGACGCCTGCACACGGGGCGCAGCCGAAACGACCAGGTGGCGACGGACATGCGGCTGTGGCTGCGCGAGCGCATCGCGGCGGCGGCGGCCGAAACGCACGCGCTCGTCGAGGCGCTCGCGGATCACGCACTCGCACACGTCGCGACGCCCTGCCCGGGCTTCACGCACATGCAGCCGGCGATGATTGCGACATGGGGACACTGGACGGCGGCCGTCGCGGCGCGCGTTACCCGCGACACGCGCGCGTTCGCGGCGATGCTCGACGAGGTGGCCGAATGCCCGCTCGGCGCCGCGGCGTCGTATGGATCGAGCTGGCCGACCGATCGCGAGCGCACCGCCACCCTGCTCGGATTCGACAAGCCCTCGGCGAGCACCGTCGATGCGATCTGGTCGCGCGGCGAGGCCGAGACCTCGTATGCCTTCGCGGTCGCGCGGCTGCTGACGCATCTGGCCGGCTTCGGCCAGGACCTGATCCTGCTGTCCTCGCCGCCGCGCGAGTGGGTGCGCCTGCCCGAGGCCTTCGTGACGGGCAGCTCGATCATGCCGCAAAAGCGGAATCCGGATTTCGCGGAGGTGACGCGCGCGCGCGCCGCGGCGGCGGCCTCCGTCGTGCAGGCGCTGCTCGGCGTCGCCCATGCCGCGCCGATGGGGTACAACCGCGACACGCAGTGGACGAAGTATCTCGTGCTCGATGCGGCCGCGCATGTCGAAGGTGCGCCGCGTGTGTTCGCCGGCGTGGTCGCCGGCCTTGTCGTGCACGCGGACCGCATGCACGCGGCCTGCGCGCAGGGCTTTCTGAACGCGACGGACGTGGCGGACTTTCTGGCGCGCACGCGCGGCGTGCCGTTCCGGGACTGCTATCGCGTGCTGGGTCGGGCGGTGCGCGCCTGCGAGGCGACCGGCGTGCTCACCGGCGAGGCCATCAATGCGCACCTGCGGGAACTCGATGCGGGCGTGGCGCCTGTCACGGACGCGGAGATGCGGACGCTCGAGGATCCGAAGCTGCTGGTGGCAACGCGCGGGCAAACCGGCTCGCCGCATCCGGACCGCGTCCGCGAGTCTGTCGAGCGCATCCGGACCGAGTCCGCGGCGGCCGCCGCCACGGCTGCCAGCCGGGCAAGCGCCTGGCAGCGCAGCCTCGAAGACCTGTGGTCCTTGGTTGCAGCTCGCGCCCGGGCGTGAGAATCGGGAATTGTTTGTCCGAGCCATCCTGATTATGACTTGAATCTCCGAAAGGGAAGCGCGCTGAAGCGTGCTTCCAAATAGGGAATTGTGTCTTCTTCCCCACCGGGTGAACCCGGGGGCAAGGAAGAGCGTGCTGAAGCACGCTGAGGGCGTGTCGCGATCTGAGGTTTCCTTGGTCTCGGGATGCGTGATTATGGGGGCGCTTGGGTCTGGGGGTTCTTGGCTCTGGGGGTGCTTGGCTCTGGGGGTTCTTGGCTATGGAGATGCTTGATGCTGGAGTTCTTGATTCTTGGTGTTCTGGGTCTGGGGGATGCCCGGTTTGGGGGCGCTTCGGCGAGGACGGCCGAGGCCGATGGTCGAAGTGTGGTATTGCGCGACTTGATGAGTATCCGCCGGGTGACTATCGAATAGTTTTTGTACAATCTCGGGGATTCAGCAACAGTTGGCAGGTGGTGGTTGGGAGTGACGAGGAGCAACTGGATGGCGCAGACAGGCCACCTCGCTGACGCTCGGAGTACTGAAGTCTACTCTCCGACGGTGTCTTATGGGTCCCATGGGACCCATAAGACCTATTCATTCTTGGTCTCTCGCAGCCTACAGTTGCGCTTCCCGGCAGTGCGCGATGCGGAGGCGGCGCTATCGTTTCTTCAGGCCGGCGTACACGTCGACGAGGCGGGAGATCATGCGGTCGACGCTGAACTCCTCGTGGGCGCGGCGCCAGGCGGCTTCGGCCATGCGGAGGCGGCGTGATTGGTTTGAGAGGAGCTCGGCGATGGCCTCGGCGAGCGCGGTGTCGCTGGCCGGCAGCACGACGAGGCCGGTTTCGCCGTGCACGTTGACGAACGGCACACCGGTCGGCAGGTCGCAGCAGACGACGGGCAGGCCGGCGGCCATGGCCTCGATTTGCGAGAGCCCATACGCCTCGGCCGACAGATGGCTGGGCAGCACATAGACGTCGGCGGCGTGCAGGTGCGCGATCATCTGCTCGTCGTCGAGGAAGCCGGTGAAGGAGACGCGGTCGTCGACGCCGAGTTCGCGCGCGAGGTTGCCGAGCCCCTCGCGCTCCGGGCCGTCGCCGATCAGCACTGCATGCACGTGCGGCAGGCCACGAAGCGCCGAGATGAGGAACTGAAGTCCCTTGTAGTAGCGCAGCACGCCGACGAAGACGAGAAGTGGGAAGCCCTTGTGGGCGCGCTTGACCTCGCGGGCGCGGGCGGCGGCCTCGGCCGTGCGTTCGTACTTGGCCAGCGGCATGCCGAGCGGCACCGGCACGCAGCGGTCGCGGAAGTGTTGCAGCGTCGGCGACGATTCGATCAACCGCGGCGACGTCGGCATGATGACGTCGCACCGCCGCAGGAAGGCGTTCAGGAACGGTTGGTAGGCCGCCAGTGCCCAGCGCTGGCGCACGATGTCGCTGTGATACGTGGCGACGACGGCGCCCTTGGGCCGTGCCATCAGCCACGAGACGTCGCCGGTTGGGTTCGGCAGGTGGAAGTGCCAAATGTCGGCCTTGAGGCGGCGCATCGCGAGGGGAAACGCGGGTGACAGCGGCGCGGAGAAGGCGCGCCCCCACTCGCCCACCTCGATGATGCGCGCGCCGTCGTGCTCGCGCTCGCGCGTCGTGCGCGACCGCGCATTCACGAGCACCGTCACCTCGTAGCCATGGTCGCGCACCAGCCCCTCGGCCATCCACGAGATGCACCGTTCGATGCCCCCGACGACCGGGGGCCAGGTGTCCTTGTAGACATGAACGACGTGCGGCATGGTGCTCCCTTGCGGCTCAGCGATTGTTGACGCGCACGTTCAGCGCCCGCGCCAGCATCCACGCCTGCGCGACGGCTTCCTGATCGTCCTTCGTGTCGATCACCATGATCTCGCGGTGGTCGCGGAGCTGAATCGAGACGCGGAAGTACTGCACCTTGACCGGAACACGGAACCGTCTTGTGCCGACGGTCTCGATATCGGTGCGGCGTCGCAACTCGACGTGGCGCACCTCCTCGAAGGGAGTTGTCCTGCCATGCACGAGAGGAAGGCCCAGGAAGGTGAACACGCGCAGGATCGTGCGGGACAATGGGTCCACGCGATGCTCGATCATGAAAGCAAGTGAGAGGAAAGTCGCCCCCGCGACGATCCCGAGGGCGACTTGCAGGTAGGGTCCGGACATCGCATTGGGCTTGTCGAGCACAAGCTCCCAGAGGGCCCAGCCGCCGAGCACGAAGCATGCAAGCATCGTCCAGTTCGAGGCGGCGCGAATCACGAGGATGTCGCCGCGTGCGCGCACGCCCCATCCCATCGCGCCGCTCCTCAGGTGAACTCGCCGATGGTGGTGGGGCGGACGGTACCGCGCTCCTCGTGGACGACGCGGATGGCGTTCGAGAGAATCCAGCAGCGGCGGTCGAGCCGCACCTCGACACGATAGACGCCCGGGGCGGGCGCCGGGAAGTCAATGTCCTGACCGGTGCCCCACAGCAGCGGATAGGAGTTGAGGCGCAGGATGACCTCTGCCGGCACCGGCAGGTGCAGGCGGATGCGTCCGGAGCCGCGCCACAGGGCGGTGTCGCCGATGCGGTACTCGCGGGTGCGGTCGACGAAGGCGACGTCGAAGTCCGCAGGGTCGCCGAGCGCCAGATTGACGAGGTAGGAGGTGCCGCGTCGCAGGGCGTTCCATGCAAGATGGCATGCGGCGGACGAGGAGTTGCGGGGCAGCTCGGGGCAGCGGATCACGGTGCGTATCGTGCGGAAGGAGGTCTTGCAGGGGAAGTACTCCTTCCAGTCGAGCAGGGGCTCCTTGCGGGTGAGCGCGGTGACGGAGCCGACGGCGGGCAGGGGGCGCTTGAGGAGTTCGGCGTCCCATGCGCGCAGGACGGCGGGCTCGGGGCCCATGAGCAGGCGCTCGGGCCGACCATGGAACTGCACGGCCATGCGTCCCTTGGCGCGCGAGACGAACTCATCCTGGAAGGACCAGAGCTCGGCGAGGTCCACGTGGGCGAGCGGCAGGGGCGGCGGCATGTGCGCGGGCCGCGTCGTGCCGGCGAAGTGATAGTGCGTGCCAACGGCCGAGCCCGACTGCGCGCGCACGAGCTCGAGGCTGTGCTCGAAGCTGGTGGCGTGGCCGATTTCCTCGCTGGTGCCGAAGGCGAGGAAGTGCCCGTCGGGACAGCAGACCTCCTCGCCGACGAGCACGAGGACGTCGTCGTGCCAGCCCTCGACCTGACGCGCCTCGCCCATGCGGATACCGCAGTCGGTGAGCACGACGAAGTCGGCGTTGGTGGCGCGTGCCGCCTCGAGGATGACGTCGAGGGGCGCGCCGCCGCTGCGGTCGGTGTGGACGTGAACGACGCCGCTGTAGGTCTTCCAGCGATCGGACATGGGTGCGGCGATCCGGTGGGGCGATGGACGCGACTTCCCCGGCCAGCGGCACTGCTACTTCTTGAGGAACTCGATCAGGCGCAGGACGTTGCCTTCGGGGTCCTGGAACTCGAGATAGAGAAAGCCGGCGCCGTCGCGCGGTTCGGATGCGACGCGCAGGCCCTTCTCGAACAGGAGCTTGTAGGCGGCACGGATGTCCTCGACGATGAACGAGAACTTGACGCTGCTGCGCGCCGGCACGATGCCCTCGAGCATCTCGTCGCTGGCCTTGTGGATCGCGAAGTTGGCCCCCTTGGCCAGCTTCCACTCGATCCAGGTCGGGGTGTCCAGGTGCGGTTTGCCCAGGTTCAGGATGTCGGAGTAGAAGGCGCGGGCTTGCTGCATGTCCTGCACGTAGACGAAGACCACGTTGACGCCGTGGATTTTCATGGGGTGAGGCTCGGGTTGGTGGGTTTGGGAGGTATCGTGGAAGTCGGACGGATTGGAGACCAGCGGCCGGGGTGGTGTCAACAAGGGGGCGGGTGCCGGGCCAGACAACCGGAAGACCAGACAACTCGGCCCGGCCGGACGGGAGCGCCGTCGGGCCGGGCCGGGGGTTCGGCAGTCGCGAGCGGGGAAACTCAGTCGCTCTCGTGGTGGTCGATGCGCACTTCGGCAATGACCTTGTCGGCCATGGCGGGCGGCACGGCCTCGTAGTGGTCGAACTCGGACTCGAAGATGCTGCGGCCCTGGGTCATGGAGCGCAGGTCACGGCTGAAGGTGGTCATCTCGGCGGCGGGCACCTCGGCGACGACACAGACGCGATGGCCGTTCTGGTCGCTGCCGCTGATGCGGCCACGCTTGCCCGAGACGTATCCCATGACGTCGCCCATGTACTGCTCGGGGACGGTGATGCGGACCTTGTTGATGGGTTCCAGCAGCACGGGCCCGCACTTGGCGGCCACGTTCTTGAAGGCCAGCGACGCCGCCACCTGGAAGGCCGTGTCCGACGAGTCGACCGAGTGGTACGAGCCGTCGAAGCATTCGGCGTGGATGTTGATCACCGGGTAGCCGGCGACGATGCCGCGCTCCAGGGCCTTGACGATGCCCTTCTCGACCGACGACGTGAAGTTGGTCGGAATGACGCCGCCGACAATCTTCCATTCGAAGGTGAAGCCCTTGTCGGCGGTGTTGGGGCGCAGGCGCACCCAGCAGTCGCCGTACTGGCCGCGGCCGCCGGTCTGCTTCTTGAACTTACCCTGGCCTTCGCCCAGCTTGGTGATCGTCTCGCGGTACTGGACCTTGGCGGGCTTGAGATCGAACTCGGTCCGCGCGAGCGCCTGGGCGCGCGCCTGGGCCACTTCCAGATGCGTGTCGCCCATGCCCGACAGGATCGTCTGGTGCAGAAGGGCGTCGCGTTCGATCGACAGCGTCGGGTCGGTTTCGAGGATGCGGTGCAGCGCGCTGCCGACCTTGTCCTCGTCGCCCTTGTTGCGCGGCTCGACGGCAAGGCTCACCGTCGGCTTCGGCAGGTGCGTCGGCTCGTACTCGACCTCGTAGCCCTTCGGCTCGAGCAGCGTGTCGCCGGTGCGCGCGCCCTCCAGCTTGGCGAAGGCCCCGATGTCGCCCGTGGCCAGGCTCTCGACCTGGATCTGCTGCTTGCCGCGGAACGTGAAGGCGTGCCCCACGCGCGTCGTCGAGCTGGTGCGGGCGATGCGCACGTTGCCGTCGCCATGCGTCTCGCCGGTGATGACCTTGAAGAAGGAGAGGCGGCCGACGAATTCGTCGTTCACCGTCTTGAAGATGTAGGCGCTGAAGTCGGTGTGGGGATCGAGCTTCTTGAGTTCGACCTCGGTCTTCGTGCGGTCGGTCCATCCGCGGAAGCCCTTGCGCTCGTTGGGCGGCGGGCACTCGTGGCGGAAGAACTTCATCAGGATGCTCAGGCCGATCTGCTTGTTGGCCGAGCCGCAGAGCACGGGGCAGAAGCGCCCGGCCTCCAGATCCTGCCGCAGGCCCAGGATGATCTCCTCGTCGGAGAGCCCTTCCTCGAGCAGGAACTTCTCGGTCAGTTCGTCGTTGCCCTCGGCGGCGGCCTCGACGAGCGCGCGCCGCGCAAGCTGCGCCTCCTCGAGACGGTCGGCCGGAATCTCCTTCTCGACCACCTTGCCGCCCGCATCGTAGACGGCCTTCATCGACAGCAGGTCGATGACGCCCTCGAAGCCGTCCTGCTCGCCAATGGGCAGCGTCACCGGGATCGTGTGCACGTCGTCGAACGCGGTGTCGATCGAGCGCACCGCGTTGTCGAAGCTCGCGCGCTCCTTGTCCATCTTGTTGATGAAGAAGGCCGTGGGAATCTGGTACTCGCCGGCGAAGTCGTGGGCGAACTCGGTGCCGACCTCGACGCCGGTGCTGGCGTCGACGACGACAAGGGCAAGCTCGCTGACGCGCACCGCGCTCTTGATCTCGCCCACGAAGTCACGGAAGCCCGGGCAGTCCAGGAGATTGATCTTCAGATCGGCGGCCTCGATCGGCAGCAGCGTCGCGTTGATCGAAATCTTGCGACGCACCTCTTCGGAGTCGTAGTCGGAAACCGTATTGCCATCCTCGACCCGACCCGGCTTGCCCACCAGGCCGTTGAGATGCAGCAGAGCCTCTGCAAGGGTGGTCTTGCCACAACCCGAGTGGCCGACCAGGGCGACGTTGCGGATTTGTTCTGTGTCGTAGCGTTTCAAGGGTGGAGTTGCTCCTCTCGACAGGTCTGCCGGCCTCCCCCCCAGCGGGGGGCAGAATGAGCCCCTGCTGTTGGCAGGCGGGGGGCCGCGGCTCAACCCTTTAAGTCGGAAACCGGTTTAAGGGCGAGGGGGCGGGCGACGGGCCACGCCCCCCCGGCGTCGGGTCAGTCCACCCGGAACAGGTCCAGTTCCACCGGGATGGTCTCGAACTGGTCGAGCGCCTCGATCAGGGCGGTCAGGATGTGCTGGGGTTCGGTGCGCACGTCGGGGTCCTGCTCGATGTGGATGAAGCGCCCGGTCGCCCCGCCGGCGGCGGTGTTGCACGCGTCGCCCAAGGCCACGCCGTTGCTGATCCGGCCCTGGACATTCGTCGTGGCCCCAAGGACGGTGGCGCCGTCGCCGAAGACAACCGCGGTCGTCAGGTCCGTGCCCGAGGCGGCGAAGTAGTTCTGGGCGTCGATGCGGGCGCGCCACAGGGCGACGAAGTCCTGCGGGCCGGGGACCGCGCTGACGCCGGTCGAGAGGACAACGTCGTCGGAGAGCGAGGTGTAGTTGCCCGAACCGGGGCAGCAGAAGCCGTGGAACTGAATCTGGATCGGGTCCGGCAGCGCCCCGTCGAAGGCGATGTGGGCCCGGTGGAAGAAGTTCTGGGTATGATGGGCGACGTCGCTGATGCGGTAGGGATTCCCGTCGCCGTCGGTGCCGTCGCAGGTCGAGGTGGTGGTGTGATTGCGGCGATGGGTGCCGGCGATGAGGGCGGCGCGCGGGCGGACTTGCGGGACGGCCAGGGCGAGCTCCGCCAGCGTGTTGCTGTCGAAGCGCGGATGGGGGGCCTGAAGCGTCAGATAGGGCCGGGTGGCGGGATTGTCGTCGAAGACGAAGATGCCCATACCGCGGAAGCCGGCCTCGCCGGGCACGGTGGCCTCGCGCAGGATGTGGAAGGTGTCGTTGGTGGCGGTGTCGAGGAACTCGACGACTTCATAGCCGAGCGGGGCGGCGGCCGCAAAGGCCTCGTCCCACGAGCCGGCCAGCGCCAGCGCGAGCACGTCGTCCCAGTCGTCGAGGTCGTCGTTGGAGGGCAGGACGAAGTCGGCCGGGCTCTGGTCTGCCAGCCGGGCGATGCGGCGGGCGGGGAAGTTGCTCGTGTCGAGGTTGGAGAGCCAGTCGGCCAGGTCACCCGTCTTGCGGATGGGGCGCAGGCCGTCGACCGTCACCAAGGGATCGGACGGGTTGCCGAGACGAACGTCATGGCGGGCGATGGCCTCCCACTGGGCGGGGCCGTCGGGCGAGGCTTCCTCGAAGACGCCGTCGGTGCTGCGGCGCCGAATCGCCCCGCCGCCCCAGGTGTTGATCGTCGAGAGACCGGTGAAGTCGACCGTGTTGGCGCGGTACTCATCGTGGTCCGCAATGGTGTCCGGGCCATCCCATTCGGCGTCGCCGAGCGAGGTGATGCCATAGCCGGGCGTCGGACCGGTCAGCGCCGACAGGTCCTCGATGCGGTCGGTGATCGTGGTGCCGTCGGGCGAGTCGTCGGAAAGCGACCATGCAACGGAGTCGATCGGCGTGCCCCCCGAGTCGAGCAGCAGGAGTTGGTCGGAGACGTCGAGGGTGCCCATGCTGGCGGTCGAGACGATCCGCAGGCCGTAGTTGGTGACGGTGTAGGAGGCGGTGTCGTTGGCGAAGACGATGACGGCGAAGTCGCCGGCGGCCAGGTCGGGCAGGGAGAGCGATGCCGGGGCGAAGGTGCCTTCGGACATGAGGTCTGCCTCGACGGAGTTGGGGTCGAGGTCGGTGAGCACCCAGTCGGTGAGGTTCACGGCGCCGGGGCCGGTGTTGTAGAGTTCGACCGTGTCGCCGTTGGTCGTCGAGGTGGTGACTCCGGGGAGCACCTCGGTGATGAGAATCTTGGCGGGTGCGGGGGCGGCCAGGGCGATGCCGGCCAGGACGGCG
Source organism: Candidatus Sumerlaeia bacterium (assembly GCA_019634695.1). GTDB lineage: Bacteria > Sumerlaeota > Sumerlaeia > SLMS01 > JAHLLQ01 > JAHCAW01. Next base: position 42,187 of record JAHCAW010000001.1, on the reverse strand, counting down.
GCGGCCGTCGGCATGGCGGACTGTCGGCGCATGCGGAGTTCCTCGTGGAGCGGTCTCGTCCAGATTCACCACGAGGACAGCAGCCCGCCGGCATCGGGCGTCAACCCGGAATGACCGCGGATCGCTTCAGCGCCGGCGTTCGATCTGGCGCAGGCGCGTCTGGGCGCGGGCCTGATAGAGGTCCGAGCCGGGCATGGCGAGGAGTTCGCGGTACTCGGCTTCGGCGCGCTCGGGTTCGAGCAGGCCGACCAGGAAGACCTCCGCCAAGGCATAGCGGAAGCCGGCGGCGTGGGGGCTGTTGCCGGCCTGACGCAGGGCATCCTGAAACTCGGCGGCGAGTTCCTCGGGCGAAAGCGCCTCGGTGCGCGGGCGCGGCTGGGCGATCTGCTGGGCCAGGACAACGGCGGCCTCGGCGGCCAGCGGGCTCTGCGGCGCCGCATCGACCAGCGCCAGGTAGGCGGCGGTCTGGCGCAGCCCGTCGAGCGCCTGCGCATCCTGCCAAAGGCGGACGGCACGGAAGTTGTCCTGTGCGTTGCGGGTCAGCATGTCGATGCGCTGGAGCACGTGGCGCCGCTGCTCGTCGGTCAGAAAGTGGGACGGGTAGCCTTCGAGCAGGGCGCGGTAGGCGGCCAGCGCCTGGTCGTAGTCGCGCATGTCGTCGAAGAGCAGGCGGGCGGCCTGGAACTGGGCGACGAATGCGAGGAAGCCGGCGGCGGGCTCGGCGGCCAAGGCCCGGTAGGTGTCGAGCGCCTCGTGGTGGCGACCTGCGGCAACCAGATCGTCGGCCGTACCGAGAGCGGTCAGGGAATCGATCTGGGGACGGGGCAGCGGGCGCTCCATCTCGAGCATGCGAGCCAGCGCGTCATCGAGTTGGCGGAGCGTCTGCAAGCTGACCGGGTCGGGCTCGACAAGCGACCAGAGGCGAAGCTGCTGGACGAGTTCGAGCATCTCGCCGACGACGAGATCCTGCGCCTCGCGCCGGGTGGGCGAGGAGTGGCTGGCCACGTACCACGCGGCCGTGGGCGAGGGATCCTGACGCAGGCTGGCGGCGCGAACCGGCTCGCGCATCCGGCCACCTTCATCGAGACCCGAGCGCGAGATGCTCTCGAACGGGTTCTCGGGCAGGCGCGAGGCGTCGAAGTTGACCGTCTGGAACCGGGACGCGGAAGCGACTGGGATGAGAAGATCCGAGGTGTTGTCGGCGGGTGCGACGGGCTGGGCGACGCGCGCATAGGCGGGGGGCATATCTGTTCCGTTCGCGGGAGCTTGCGGCTCGCCCGACCAGTACGCCCCGACGGCGAAGGCGAGGCCGGCCAGGGCGGCGAAGCGCACCACTTGGGCACCCGGGCCGCCGCCGAGCAGGAGCTGGCGGAGCCACAGGGCGAACGACTCGCGGGCCGGCGCGGCGTGGCGGTCGCGGAGGGCGCGACGCTCGTCGTCGATTTCGGCGCGCAGCTCCTTGCGCATACGCGCGAAGACGGCCGGCGGGGGCAGCTTGGGCGCGTCGGCCTCGCGAAGAAGGCGTGCGATCCCCTGCCATTGCTGGTCGTCCTGCTCGGGCGTCCAGCCGGCGGGAAGGTCGGGCTCTTGATCGTCGATCGGGGGGCGCATCGGGGAAGACTCCTGGGTGGTGCGGGGGCGGCTAGTCGGCGGCCGAGTACATGGCGTTGCCGTCGTCGTCAATATACTGGGAGAGGATTTCGCGCAGCTTGCGTCGTCCCTGGAAGATGTTGAACTTCACGGCTCCTTCGGAGCATTCGAGGTCCTCGGCGATCTGCCGGATGGTCCATCCCTTGACGTCGAAGAGCAGGACGGCGGTGCGCTGGCGGGGCGGAAGCTGGCCGATGGCGTCGTTGACGTGCTGAAGGATTTCCTTCCGTGCCGCGGCGGCGCGTGGCGATGCGGGACCGTGGCCCTGCAAGGGGAGCGAGTCGTTGTCGATCTCGCGGCCCTCTTCGAGGGACTCGAGACGCCGGCGTCGGTCGCGGGCGCGCCACGTGTTGGCCTGGTTGACGATGAGGCGCGAGGCCCAGGAGGCGAAGCGCTCGGGGTCCTTGAGGCGGGGCAGGTGGCGGTAGATGCGCAGGAGGCATTCCTGGGCAATCTCCTGGGCGTTGTCGTCGTCGCGAACCAGCGAGAAAGCCCATCGGTAGACATCTTCGTGGATGAGGACGAAGAGGTCGTCAAAGGCCCCGGGGGCGTCCTGCTGGCAGCGGACGATCAGCTCGGCCGGAACGTCGGCAAGGGCCACGCAACACGCTCCCGGACGCCCCGCCCGGCGGATCGCTCACGGCCAGTTGGACCCGCGGGGTGTCGTCGAAGTTTGGCCGGCCAGTCCCGGATGGGGTCCGGCCGGCGACGGGTGGGGAAATCCTGAGGACACCGGGGGGCCGGAGTCAAAAGCTCTCACGCTCAACCGGCAGGGCGACGTGGTCGCTGCAGGGCAGGTAGTCCTGGTTCACGCTGCGGGCGGCGGCTTTCACGTCCTCGGGTTGTTCCTCGAACGGAATCCCCGGAATCAGCCCCTTGCACAGGGCCCACTCGATGTCGTCGGGGTAGTCCCAGATATCGGGATGGGTGGTCAGGTAGGGGGGCTGGTCGGGCGCCAGGATGTAGGGCCGGCGGGGAAAGTCCTCGAGCAGGCCGCGCATGCCGAAGCGCAGGTCGGTCCGTTCAAGGCGGCGCTTCTGCGTGGTGGAGAAGATGCGGACCGGATCGCGGGTGTAGACCCAGTGGCCGCCAAAGCCGTCCTCGCGCAGATACGGCGCCAGAATGTCGTAGGCGGGGGGCTCGCCGCCGATCGTCTCCTTCTGGATGATCTCCTGAATGCCGAGCGCCATGACGTCGAGGCGCATGTAGATCTCGGCGGCGCTGTCGAAGTAGCCGAAGCGGTCCGCCAGGGGGGCATCGGCGTCGTAGTTACGCGCCCGCACATCATTCTGCTTGGCCGGCGAAATGTAGTACCAGGTGCCGTTGGGCTCGGGCGGCAGGCCGACGAACTCGGTCATGGCGTTCTCGCGGATCTCGTCGCGATGGGGCTCGAGCCGCCCGCCGTGATCGAGCCGGGTGATGACGTCGTCGAGCAACTTGTCGAGCGAGGGGGCGACGAACATGGGAACCGAGACCGGATCGGCCAACATCTGCTCGATGGTCGTCGGGTGCTCGCCGTGCTTCTCGAGATAGGCCTCGGCGGCGCGGGCAAGTTCGAGCTGGTACCAGCCGTCGAGAATGATGCGGAACTTGTTGTAGGCGACGCGCGTCTCGACCTCCATGTTGAAGTCGAGGTAGCGCAGGTAGTGGCCGAGGTTGACGTCGAAGGCGACGTGGTACTGGCCGGACTGGCGCTCGATGTACTCTTCGAGGCGCAGGACGTGCTCGGGTGTCGAGGGGATGCGCTTGAGACGGTGGAGGAACTCGTATCCGCGGCGGGGCTCCTTGAGATCGTACAGCGCGCTGTAGAGGCCGAGGTATGGAATGCGCCACTCGTGGGGATTGAGATTGGAGCCCTTGCGGATGAGCTGAAGCGCCAGATCGGGCGAGCGGCGGTCGTCGGCAATGACAAGGTGGCCGAGCTCGTAAACGTCGACGAAGTGGGGATCGAGCGTCGTGAGGATGTCGAAGTAGTTGTAGATGGGCTCGACTTCGCCGGTGTCGGTGTCCCAGGCGGCGCCGAAGGCCTGGATGGCGCGCAGCGTGAGGAAGTCGGCGTAGAGGTTGTCGTAGCCGATCGCGGCGATCTTGATGATCTCGGCGTTGGGAAGGTTGACCTTCTGGATGTACTTGCCGGAGCGGACGTGCCATGAGGCGTAGTGGTGCTTCTGGAACAGGACGCACAGCGTCAGCAGGACAAGCGCTGTGCCTGCGAGCAGGGAGTCCCGAAGGAGCCGGCGGGTGATGTTCATGGGGACGATGACTCCGGCGCGGGCTACTTGAAGTTGCGGCGGTTGAAGACGACGGTGGCGATGGTGAGCACGCCGGCGGCGTAGGCGAGGCCGTACAGGATCGGATAGAGCCCGACTTCCGGGCGTTGCAGCGCGGCGATGGCCTCGCGCTGGTTGAAGAACTCGAGGTTCGGCGCGACGTGGCAGGCAGCGATGCTGAACCAGTAGGTGAGGAACTGGCCGCCGGCCAGGTTCTCGACGCCGCCCGCACGGTGCTGCAACAGGTGCGCGAAGTTGTACAGGTCGTGGTTCGCGCGTCCGATGAGGAAGATGATAACCGTGAGGAAGGCGCTCAGCGTCGGGCTGCTGAACGAGGAGAAGAGCACCGCGAAGGCCGTGATGATGGTCATCTCGAGCATGGTGAGGAAGGAGGCTTCCATGATGCCCTGCGTGACCGGCGTGTTGTAGAGGCCGAGCGTGAGCACCGTGGCGAAGGCCTTCGCAAGCGCCAGCGCGGCGGACTTCAAGTAGTAGACCAGCAGACTGAAGCCCTGGACGCCGTCCATGGCAAGCTGGTCGAGCACCGTGTCCTTGGTGTACTCGCGGAAGTAGAGCACGAGCAGGAAGAAGAAGGTCATCAACAGGATGTTGACGAAGATGGTGAGCAGCAGGCCGAGGAACTTTCCGACGAGGAAGTGCCAGCGGCTGATCGGCTTGGAGACGATGGTGTAGATCGTCTTCTTGTCGAGGTCGTTGTAGACGAGACCGACGCCGACGAAGACGGCGATGAGGACCGAGATGATGTTGATGGCGCCGACGCCGAGGTCGCGCACGATCTTCTCCTGGCCGAAGATGGCAAGCGAGGAGGCGACCCAGGCGCCGAGCAGAATCAGGACGGCGAAGAACAGAAGCACGTAGAGCACGCGATTGCGCACGGCTTCCTTGAAGGTGTTGACGGCGATGGCGAAAATCTTGCTCACGTGGCGTTCTCCTTGCCCACCTGGGCGCGTTCCTGGGCTCGCTTGCCCTCGATCTCGCGAATGAAGTAGTCTTCAAGGCTCTCGCGCCGCGGCACGTAGGCCATCAGCGTGCCCTCGCCCGAGGCCAGACGGCGCGTCACTTCGAGTGCGTCGCGCTCGGCCTTGAACGAGGCGAAGTGGTCGCCCTTGCTGTCGACCACCTTGTGGGCCGCCTTGTGCACGAACGCGAGAAGGTCCGCCGCCGGATTGCGCATCTGGACCTCGTACTCGTCGATGCGCGTCGAGAGCAGCTCGGAGAGGTGCCCCTCGGCGATCAAGCGGCCGAGGTGCAGAATCGCCACGCGGTCGCAGATCATCTCGGCGTCGGCGAGGATGTGGCTGGAGAACATGACCGTCTTGCCCTGCTCCTTGAGGCGCAGGATGATGTCGCGGACCTCCTTGCGGCCGAAGGGATCGAGGCCGGACTGCGGCTCGTCGAGGATGACGAGGCGCGGGTCGTTGAGCAGGGCCTGGGCGAGGCCGGCGCGCTGGAGCATGCCCTTGGAGTAGCCGCGCAGCGGGATGTTGGCAGCCTTGCTGAGCCCGACGAGGTCGAGCAGCTCGGGGATGCGCTTGCGGCGCGCGGCGCCCGTCATGCCGTAGAGCTGGCCGTAGAAGTTGAGGAACTCCTCGCCCGTCAGGTAATCGTAGAAGAAGGGGTTCTCTGGCAGGAAGCCGATCTGGCCCTTGACGGCATTGTCGCCCAGCGGCCGGCCCATCATGGTGGCCGTGCCGGCGGTCTGGAAGTGCAACCCCATGAGAATCTTGATGGTGGTGGTCTTGCCGGCGCCGTTGGGGCCCAGCAGCCCGAAGATCTGGCCCTCCTCGACGTCGAGGTCGAGGTTCTCCAGCGCCACGCGGCGCCGGTCCTTGAGCCGAATCTTGAGGCGACCGTGCTCGGTGCCGATGACATCCTGGACGTAGACCTTGCTCAGTCCGCGGATCTGGATGATGGGAGCCATGAAGCGGCCGTCCTGTTGGAATCCGGGGCCGGCAATGCGCCGGAACCCCGATGACACCGCTCCCCCAGCCCCACGCCCGGGGAGCGACAACCTGTTTGCCCGCCTCGAGTTAGCACCGCGGGTGCCAATCCCGGCGCGTCGGCGGGCGGACGCTACTCCTCGACCCCGCAGAGAATGACCTCGGCGGGGGTTGCCACCCACTGGACCCGACAATCCCGCGGGGGTTTGGCCGGTACGCGCTCGACGACCTGGAAATCGTAGGCCAGCCCGATGACCGGTCGGTCGGCCGGCAGACCGGCCAGAAACCGGTCGAAGTGCCCGCCGCCCTGCCCGAGGCGGTTGCCCTGCCGATCAAAGGCCAGACCGGGAACGAGCACGGCGTCGAGCTCCTTCGCCGACAAGCTTTTGCACTTGTCAACATCCGGTTCGGGACAGCCCCGAAACCCGGGTGCGATCGCCTCGAGACCGGGCACGAGCCAAGCGCTCAGGGTGGTGCCGTCGGGCTCGACGCGCGGCAGGGCCAGCCGCCCTCCGCGGTCCAGCCACGCCTGACAGAAGGGGCGGGTGTCGATTTCGGACCCGGCCGGCAGGGTGGCGAGAACGGTGCGGGCGGTGGCCAGAGGAGCCATGGCGGCGAGCCGGCGCGCCAAATCGACGCCGGCGCGCCGAGCCTCGTCGGCGGACACGGCGGCGCGGCGGGCGCGCATGGTGGCGCGCAGTGCCTGCTTCTCTTCGGCCAGCCGATCGGAGGTCATGGGACGTTGCCGGCGCCTCCCGGCGCAAACCGCCCCGCATTGGGAGGACGCACGGGGCCGGGGTCGAGCGCAAACGGCCCCCGGCCCCCCGAAATCGGCGCGACCAACCCTTGCGCCGCGCGCGGCGGGCGGGGCAGGGTCGCAGGGCCCGCTTGCCGTCCCCGTGGGCGACTTCCCGACGCGCGCGCGCGTCCCCGGCACGGAGCGCCATGAAAGCTGTCATCGCCCATCGCGACGGAACGCCGCGGGTCGTGTCGCTGCCCGAGCCGGCGCTGGTCCCCCACAACGTCCTGATCCGCGTGACGCACTGCGCCGTCCTGCTGCCGCACGAGCGCGTCGTCCTCGACACCGTGGCGGACCGCCTCGGCAAGGACGAGGAGGGCGTGCCGCTGGGTATGATGTGCAGCGGCATCCTGGACGGCGTGGGCGAGCAGGTGAGCGGTCTGAAGGAGGGGCTGCGCGTGGCGGCCTTCGGCAGCCCGTACGTCTACCATGCCGGGGTGCTGAGCGTGCCGGCGCGGCTGGTGGTCGAGTTGCCCAAGAAGGTGAACCACGAGGAGGGCGCGTTCGCGGGCCTGGGCGCGATGGCGATCCATGCGTTCCGGGCGAGCGGGACGGCGCTGGGCGAGACGCTGCTGGTGTTCGGCGCCGGGATGCTCGGGTTGCTGGTGGCGCAGGTGGCGCGCGCGGCGGGCGTGACGCCGATCCTGGTGGACGAGTCGGACCATCGTCTGGCGAAGGCGCGCAACGTGGGCATCGCGCATGCCGTGCTCGAGGAGCGCGAGGCGCTCGTGCGCGAGGTGGACAAGCTGACGCGCGGCCTGGGCGCCGACGCGGCGATGGTGACGCCGGACGCCAACGCGGCGGCCGGGCACTGGGCGGTGATGATGCTGCGAACGAAGGGGCGGCTGGTGATGCAGGGGGGCGCGGGCGAGCGATTGCCGGCGCGCGCGCTCGAGGAAAAGGAACTCGCGCTGACGGCGGTGCACAGCGGCGGCCCGGGCCACGGCGATCCGGGCTACGAGTCGGGCCGCACGCCCTATCCGCGCGCCGAGGTGCGCTGGACGGTGCATGACAACATGCTGGTCTTCCTGGACCTGTTGGCCGAGCGCAAGGTGCAGGTGTCGCCGTTGGTGTCGGACCGCATGCCGCTGGAGCGGGCAGACCGGCTGTACGAGAAGATTCGTCAGGCGCCGCACACGGTGCTCGGGGCGATGCTGACGCAGTGAGGCCATTCCACTCGATCGCGGGATGACACGCCATGACCGGCCAGTTCCAGGTGATCGCGCCCGACGTCAAGCTGGGGCGCAACGTGCGGCTCTTTCACTTCGTGAACCTGTACGGGTGCGAGATCGGGGACGACTCCAAGATCGGGACGTTTGTCGAGGTGCAGAAAGGCGCGCGCATCGGGGCGCGCTGCAAGATTTCCAGCCACACGTTCATCTGCGAGGGCGTGACGATCGAGGACGAGGTGTTCGTCGGCCACAACGTGACGTTTGTGAACGACCTGTTTCCGCGGGCGACGACGGCGGATGGTCAGCCGCAGGGGGAGGCGGACTGGGTGTGCGTGCCGACGCGTGTGTGCCGGGGGGCGTCGATCGGTTCGTCGGCGACGATCCTGTGCGGGGTGACGATCGGCGCGGGGGCGATGGTGGGCGCGGGCGCCGTGGTGACGAAGGACGTGCCGGCCGGGGCAATCGTGGCGGGCGTGCCGGCGGTGGTGATCGGCACGATGGACGACTCACATTCCCGTTGAGGGCGCCGGGGGCGGGACTCGCAAGGTTCGGTGCGGCGGGAGCCGGTGCGACCCGCACTTTCCGAAGACAGGCATGCCGCATGATCCTTTCGGGCAACGAAATCCGCCGGCGGCTCGGCAAGACGATCTTCATCGAGCCCTACTGCGAAGAGCAGCTCAATCCCAACAGCTACAACCTGCGCCTGCACGACGAGATGCTCGTCTACGAGGACGCCGTGCTGGACATGAAGCGACCGGCGACGACGCGGCGCGTGACGATCCCGGAGGAGGGCCTGCTGCTCGAGCCGGGCCGCCTCTATCTCGGGCGCACGCTGGAGTGGACGCGCACGGACGATCTGGTGCCGATGCTCGAGGGACGCTCGTCGATCGGCCGGCTCGGGCTCTTCGTGCACGTGACGGCCGGATTCGGCGACGTCGGATTCCGCGGCTTCTGGACGCTGGAGATTTCCGCGATCCAGCCAATCCGCATCTACGCCGGCGTGCCCATCTGTCAGATCTTCTACCACCAGATCGAGGGCGACTTCGTGCCCTACTCCGGGGGCAAGTACCAGAACAACCAAGGCATCCAGGCCTCGATGTTGTACAAGGACTTCGCACCGCGCGAGTCGTGAAAGCCATCGCATGTCCGCTCGCGTTTCCTTCGGCTGGTTCGGATGCGGTCTCGCGCTGGCGCTGACCGCGGCGGCTGCGGCGACGCCGCTGCTCCCCCACCCGTGGGAAATCGATGCGGATGGCAATGGGTTGGACGATCGACTCGATGCGCGGATCGAGGTGGCACGCCGGTTCGACGCGCGACTGGCGACGGACGAGGCGCGTGCCGCGGCGCAGGCGCTGCGGACGGAGTCGCTGCGGCTCGAGGTGTTGCTGCGCGAGCCGGCAACGCAGGAGCTGCACGCGACCGTGGAGAGTGCCGGCGCGCGCGTGCTGCACATGTTCGAGCATGTCGCACATGGCTGGTTGGTTGAGTTGCCGCTGGAGCACGCGGAGGAACTGGCGCGCGCGTTGGGGCCGAAGCTGCTGGCGATCGTGATCGAGGAGCCGGTGGTGCTGCACGCGGCGGGCGCAGAGGCGGGCGAGCCGGTTTCGGTGGCAGCGCTGGACGAGACGGATGGCAACGACGTGCTGGTGCTCGCATCGGCGACGGGTGGACGGCCCGGGCCGGCGACGCTGGCGAAGGCGGCGACGCTCTGGCAACGGGGCGTGCCGGTCTTCTTGAACGAGGACGCCGAACTGGCGCGCGCCGCGGCGGAGGTGCTGACGACGCTGCGCGCGCGGGCCCGCGCCGAATCGAGTCCGGCGACACTCGTCGCGGAGCTGCGCGAGTTGCTCGCCGTGGCCCGCACGGGCGATGCGGTGGACCTTGCTGCGGCGCGCGAGGCCGCCGGACGCCAGTTCCGCGCGCCCGAGCGCGGCGAGTTCGTCGCCGAGGGATCGTCGCTCTTCCTGCGCGCGGTCGAAGTGCGCGCCGGCGTCGCCGAGTACGTGCGGCTGGATGTGCCGCGCGGCGCGGACTTCGACCTCGAGGTGCGCGGGGTGCATGAAGACGCGGCGCCCACGCCGCCCTACGAGCGTTTCCTGCGCGCACCCGTCGCGGGCGCGCGGACAGTTGCCGAAAGCTCGCGCCGCGGCGAGGGCATCGGCGAGGCGCTGCTGCTGCGCGCCGAGACGGATGGACGTGTCTGGATCGTCGTGCGCCGCATCGCAGGCAACGGCGCGTTTCGCCTGACGACCGGTCCGCCCGCGACGCCGACGCCGGAGGCATCCGAGGTGGCTCAGGCGCCGACGCCCGCGCCGCGCGAGGCGACGGGTGGCGTCGCGCCGACGGCGTTGGCTCCGAATCCCCGCGGGCGCACGCTCGAGGAGAATGTGCGCGTGGACGGGGTCGGCTCGGACATGGGGCCCGTGGCGGTGTGGAACGACAGCGCGCCCGAGGGCGGCATCGCGCTGGCCAACCTGCGCATCGGGCACGACAACGACTTCCTGTACATGCATCTGGCGATGCGCATCGAGCCGATGACCGCGGCGCCGGCGGTGTGGGTGCTGTGCGATGCGCGTGCGCGGCAAGGCGTCAATCCGCTGACGCCGGTGCCGGCGCCGTTCGGAGCGGCGCAGGGACTTGCGGGGACGACGCTCGAGCCGGGCCTGCGCGTCGATTCGGCAATGGTGCTCGAAGGCTCGGAGCCCGGTGGCTTGGCGCTGTGGCAGCTCGACTACGGCCGCGGCCAGGCACAGCGCTGGGGCGCGCTGCGCGAGTCCGGCGGCGGCTGGCGATTCGAGCCGGCGGCGAATGCGCCCATCGGCCTGAGCGTGGCGCTGGACAATCGCGGCGGCTTCGAGGTGCCGGGCGACGCGCGGGCCGCCGACACGGGACTCGAGTTGCGCGTGCCACTTTCGGCGCTGGGCTTCGAGGCGCCACTGTTTGCCGGCACGCCGCGCCAGGAGTTGCGCCTGCTCGTCGGCACGGGCGACGCCCGCACGGGAGCGTGGTCGAACCAGGTGCTGGCGCCGGTTGGCAAGGACCGGCCGCTTGGCGGTGGCGTCGGGCGCACACCGCCGAACTTCGCGACGAACCAGAGCGAGAACGGACCGTTCAGCGGCACCCAGGCGATGACCTACGCGATCGACTATGTGGAGCAACCCTGGCGCGTCTGGCGCCGCTTCGACTGACGAAGCACTTCCCGCCTTGCCAGCCCGGGGCGATTGCAGGACAACCGCGTCGGGACAACACGACATGAAGCGCCTCCTGTTCCTCAACTTCCACCCGGCGTTCGCGCCTCCGCGATCGGGCGGCGAGTTGCGCTACTGGAATCTCGCGACGCGCCTCGCGCAGACCTGCAGCGTGCGGATGATTAACCCGACGTTCGGCGAGGCCGCGCGCGAGGAAGTCGCGCACGCGCCGCAATGCGTCGAGTTGCGCCTGCCGAAGCCCCGCGCCTACAACGCGTGGCATCACTTCCTCGATCGCTGGGCGGGATTCCGCGAGTGCTCGGCATTGGTCGCGACGCTGGCGTGTCGCCGCCATCGCGCCTTCATCGAGGAGGCGCGCGCGGCCGCACGCGACGCCGACGTGCTGGTGCTGGCGAGTCCGTTCATGTGGCCCGCCGCGCCGCGTCCGCGACGCGGTCAATTGCTGGTCTACGATGCGTACAACGTCGAGGCGCGGCTGGCGCGCGAGGCGCTCGGCGGCGGGTTTTGGGGACGCTGGGGCACGCGCCGCATCGCCCGCATCGAACGCGATCTTGCGCGCCGCGCAGACCTGGTGCTGGCGTGCAGCCGCGAGGATGCCAAGGAGATGGCCGACCTGCACGGCATCGAGGATTGCAAGATCGTCGTGGTGCCCAATGGCGTGGACACCACGACCGTGCGACCGGCCACGGCAGACGAACGACACGCCGCGCGCACGCGCCTGAACCTCGCGCCGGAGCGGCCGGCGCTGCTGTTCCTCGGCAGCTTTCATCCGCCCAACATCGAGGCGGTCGAGTTTCTGATCGCCGACGTCGCGCCGACAGTCGAAGGCGCCGACATCCTGATCGCGGGCAAGGTCTGCGATGCGGTGCGCGGACAGACCCCCGCGAACGTGCAACTGTTGGGCTTGGTGGACGATGCGACGCGCGCGGACCTGTTGGCCGCCTGTGACGTGGCGTTGAACCCGATGTTCTCGGGCAGCGGCACGAATCTCAAGATGCTCGAGTTCCTTGCCGCGGGCCTACCGGTGGTGACGACACCGACGGGTGCGCGGGGACTCGAGGTGCGCGACGGCGAGCAGGCCCGTATTGCCGACCGGGCGCACTTTGCGCGCGCCGTGGCCGAAACGATCGCGGATCCGACCCGTGCCGCGCGACACGCCGACGCCGGACGCCAGCACGCGGTCGCACGGTTCGATTGGGCCGGCATCGTCGAGCGCCTCCGCTCGCTGCTCGAGCACAAGCTCTCGCCGCGCGTGTTGATGCTGAACGACTATCCGGTCACGCCGGTGATGTCGGGCGGGCAGGTGCGCCTGGAGGCTGTGGCCCGGCGCGTGGCGCAGGGCGTGGGCCCGGTGACGATCGTCACGCTGACGAAGGCACCCCGCGGCCGCCACGAGTGGCTCGGCCCGGGCATCGAAGAATTGAATATTCCACGCTCGCGGCTCCACAATGCAGTGGACCGGTTGCTGGGCGGCTGGATGACGGTGGCGGCCGACGACGCGTCGGCGCTGCTGTTCTGGCGTGCCACGCCGGCACTGGCGCGTGTCTTGCGCCGTGAGATGCGGGCCGCCCGCGTCGTGCTGCTGGACCACGTCTACATGACGAACGCCGCGCGCGCGCTGCACGGCGCGGTGCCGCTGGTGTACGAATCGCACAATGTCGAAACCGACCTGAAGCGGGCGCTCTACGACCGGGGGTTGCTGGGCGACTTCCTGGTGGCGACGACGCGGCGCGCCGAGCGCTGGGCGCTGCGGCATGGCGCGTTCGTCTCGTGCGTGGCCGACGAGGACCGGCGTGCGTTCGTCGAGCGCTTTGGTGCCGAGGCGTCGCGGCTTGTCGTGGCGGCCAACGGCGTCGAGTGTGCCGCGCGACCGGCCGTCGCCGCCGATGATCGCAAACGCCTGCGCACCGCCATTGGCATGGGCCCGGAACCCGCGCTGCTCTTCGTCGGCAGCGGCCACCCGCCCAATCGCGACGCCGTCGAGTTCATCCTGCGCGAGATCGCGCCCGCGCATCCCGACTGCACGTTCCTCATCGCCGGCAATGTCTGCGGCTGGTTCCACAGCCATCGCCTGCCCGACAACGTCGTGTGCCTCGGCCAGATCGAGACGACCGTGAAGGAGTACCTGCTCCAATGCGCGGACGTGGCGCTGAACCCGTTGTTCGGCGGTTCGGGTTCGAGCCTGAAGGTGCCCGAGTACCTGAGCGCCGGGCTGCCGGTGCTGAGCTCGGACGTCGGCATGCGGGGCTTCGGGACGAACGGGACGCGCGAGGTGGTGGTGCTGGACCGCGAGGCGCTGGCGCGCGAGGTGGGGCGCTACGCGCGCGACCTCGACTGGCGCCGCGGCGCCACACAGGCGGCACGCGCGCGGGCCGAGCGCGAGTTCGATTGGAGCGTCACGCTCGAACCGCTCGTCGCGCGGCTGAACGAACTGCTGCGGTGATGAGCGGCACGGCGGGCCCGGGGCGATGCAGCCGAAGAGATCTGCTACAAGCTCGGAAGCAGTCCAAGTATTGTTCGCGCGGTGACGCGCCGCAACTGGAGGGCGAGGGCACGCCACCTCGCGCGCGCTCGGGGTACTGAAGGTTGTTGGAGGATACCGTGTGATGATGGATGCTTCGCCGCGGTGGGACTACTCGAGGGGTGGGTCGTCCACTTCTTCCCAGCCCTCCCATGGGCTCCACAGCGCGCGCGTGTTCGGGAAGTAGTAACCCCACCAGCGCTCGCCGCGCTTGGTCCAAGGGCTGACACCCGCGGGGAAGTTCGGATACACGGACCGGCACACGACGTAGTCCACGGCCCCGAAGATGCCCGACAGCCCCTTGAAGAGGAAGTGGCTGATATCGTAGCCGATGCCGAAGTTGAAGCCGCCCTTCCAGTTCCAGCCGACACCGGCGCCGGGAGCCTTGGCGGGCGCGGTGTGGCGGGCAAAGTACTCGAAGGTGTTGGTGATCGTGAAGACGGGCGCGTCGACCACGTCGCGCACGACGGTGACCGGTGTGGCCAGCACGCGGATGGTGGTGCGGCCGCCGGCGGTGGCACAGCCCACGCACGCCCAGGCGACGAGCGCGAAGAGGGCAAGACGGGCCGGGCGGGCGAGAGCGGTCATGGGCGGGCGTCCTCGTGGTGGGGCGAAGTGTCGTTGTGTTCCGGCAGGGAGGCTTCTTCCGCGTCGAGGCGTGCGTCAAGCAGGGCGCGGGCGGCGTCGGCTTGCAAGGCGGGCACGAGTACGCGCGTGCCCCACGAGAAGCGATAGACGCCCGGCGTGACCCCTTCGATGTGGGCGTCGTAGCCCTCCTCGGCCAGGACATCGCGCACGAGTGTGGCCAGTTCCGGAACGGAGGCGGTGTAGACGGTCACAAGGCGGCTGTCGCGCTCGGGGAGGACGGGAACGCCGCGCGCGAGCCCGAGGGCGACGCGCAGGTTGTCGAGCTCGTCGAGCGTGGAGTCGCACGCGGGCAGGGCGGCCCATTCGGCGCGCTCGGGAACGCGCCGCTTGCCGCCGCCGGCAAGGTCCGCGAAGCCGAACAGGAAGTCGTGCAGGCCAAGGTTCCAGCCGCGGCGCCGCGCATGGCGCAGCAGCAGCCAGGCCCCGACCAGCCGCCAGAGGCTGAAGACACAGATCGGCCCGAAGGCCCAGAAGAGTACCTGGGCATGGAGGGGTGCGGGCTGGCCAAAGGCGAGCACGACAAGGATGCCGGAGGCGGCGAAGGCGACGAGATGGGGCCACACGGGCGACGGGCTCCTGTGGTGCGATTGCGCGCGGGGCAACGCGGCCCGGCAACGGAAATCGGGGAGGCGCGGGCGGGTTGCTCCTGTTGACGCGCGGGGAGGGACGGGCGAAGCGTCGAATCGACAGGCAAGCAATCCGCAGGGACGAGCGGAGTCGTCGGCGACCATGATCCTGGCGTGCCCGAAGTGCCGAAGCGACGTGCCGGGACCGCACTTCCGCCGGGGCAAGGGAGGCGTGCGCGTGCGGTGCAAGGTGTGCCGCGCGCTGCTGGAGATCAGTCGCCCGCCCGAGGTGCAGCAGGAATTCGACAGCGCCGACTTCCTGGGCAAGGCGCTGACGCTTCCCGGCTACGAGGTGCTCGGCGTGCTGGGCCGCGGCGGCATGGGCGTGGTCTACAGCGCCGTGCGGCAGAGCGACCACGAACTCGTGGCGGTCAAGGTGCTGCCGGCCGAGTGCCTGCGCTACCCCGAGCTGGTGAAGCGCTTCGAGTTCGAGGCGCAGACGATGGCTCAGCTCTCGCACCCGGGAATCGTGCCGATCATCGACCGCGGCCGTTGGGAGAACCACCCATTCATCGTGATGGACTACATCCCGGGCTGCAACCTGAAGGACCGCATCGAGCGCCATGCGCCGCTGCCGATCGACGAGGTGCTGGCCGTCGCAACACCGGTGGCCGAGGCGGTCCAGCGGTGCCACGAGGCGGGCTTCGTCCACCGGGATCTCAAGCCGGGCAACGTGTTGCTGTCGCAGAGCGGCCGGGTGCTCGTCACCGACTTCGGCATCGCGAACCTGATTCACCTGCTCGGCGACCAGACCGATCACGGCGTGACGATCGGCACGCCGCAGTATGTCGCGCCGGAGCAGTTGCGCGACGGCAGCGCCGTCGATGTGCGGGCCGATCAGTACTCGCTCGCCGTCATCATCTTCGAGATGATCACGGGCGAGCTGCCGGTCGGCGTCTTCGAGCCGCCAAGCAAACGCCACCCCGACTTGGTGCCCGAGGCCGAGGCGGTGCTGTTCCGGGCGCTGGCGCGCCGATCCGCCGAGCGCTTCGACTCCATGCGGCAGTTCATGCGCGCCTTTCGCCGGGCTCTGCAACGTCCGTCCGGCACCCCCGAGCCTGAGGAGATCATCCAGGCAGCCATCACACCGGCACCGATCGAGCCCGACTACGAGCCATTGCCGATCGGCCTTCCGACGCTGCGCATTCGCGTGGTGCCCGACGATGAGCCGGAGGCCGAGACGCCCGCCGGGCCCGCCTCGGGCGAATTCGACGTCGGCGGCGCGCTGGACTTCGAGGCGGTCTCCCGCCCGACGCCGTTGCCCGGAAGCCTGATCGAGATGGCCGAGGCATCCGACGCCCCGGCCGCACCCGCCGCCGAGCAGCCCACGGCTCCCCCGCCGCAACGGCCCGAGCCCACTCCGACCCCGACGCCCCCGCCGGCCCATGGCGTGCATCTGCTCGTTGCGATCGCCGGCATCGCCGTCATTCTGGCGCTGGCCGCTTATATCTTGTCGCGGGTGTTTTGATGCGGGCGTGGGACTGAAATCGGAACCCTGCTTGTCCGCCGAAGCCGTGCGAAGGCTGAAGCGTGAGCGAGGCGACCTGCCACGCCCGCCCGTCGCTTCCCGTCATCCCCAGCCTGTCCCTGCCGACTGGCTCCAATTCCACGACGTCGCGTGTGCGGCGCGCTCACTCGAGATCGGAGCCTGGCAAGCGACCAGAACCGCGTGCAGGACTGAGGTGTGCCCGTCGCTCACGCTCCGGGTTCTGATTTCTGCGTTCAGAACAGTGTGACGCGGTGGCCGGCGAGGGCTTCGAGAGCGGCGTGACGGTCGCGACCGAGTTGGCCGGCGAGTTCCTCGGGCGAGCTGAACCGGCGCTCGCCGCGCAGGCGCACCGCCACCTGCACGGTCAACATGCGGCCCAGCAGGTCGCCTTCGAAGTCGATGACGTGCACTTCGACACGGTGGTCGCGGCCGCCGACGGTGGGCCGCCAGCCGATGTTCATCATGCCGGGCAGCGGATCGGCGCGGTCGGGCAGGAAGACATGCACGGCGTAGACGCCGTCGCCGGGCAGGAGCACCTCGGCGTCGGGCTGGAGATTGGCGGTGGGGAATCCAAGTCGGCGACCGAGGGCATCGCCGGCAACGACGCGGGCGGTGACCTGGTGCGGGCGGCCGAGCATCGCCGCGGCGTCCTCGACGTGGCCGGCGGCGAGCGCCTCGCGGATACGGCTGCTGCTGATGCGGTCGCCGGCGAGCTGAACCGGACGGAGCATCTCGTACTCGAAGCCGAGGCGGGGCGCGAGCGTGGCGAGGAGTTCCGGGCCGCCGGCGCGGTCGTGACCGAAGCGGAAGTTCACGCCGCTGTGCACGCGGCGCGCGCGCAGCAGGCGGCAGAGCACCTGCTCGACGAAGTGCTCGGGCGGCATGGCGCGCAGGTCGGGGTCGAAGGCCGGCGCGACGACGACGTCGAGCGGCAGGCGCTCGAGCAGGCGGCGCTTGAGCGCCCACGGCGAGATCAGGCGCGGACAGGTGGCCGGATCGATGACCGACCGCGGGTGGTTCTGGAAGGTGAAGGCGATCGCCTGCCCGCCGGCGGCATGGGCGCGCTCGGCCAGCCCGCACAGCAGCGCGCGGTGGCCCAGGTGCACGCCGTCGAACGTGCCGACGGCCACGAAGGTGTGGCCGGCGGAGGCGGGGAGTTGAATGGCGTCGAGCGATTCGAAGACGAGCACGATGGCGCGGGTCCGGCGCGGGAATGGCCGGCACGATGGGAGAGCCCGCCCGACAGGGCCAACGGGAAGTTGGCGGTCAGGCGGTGGTCAAAAGGACTTCGTCGCCGGGGGCGAGGCCGAGGGTGCGGCCCGCGTTGCCGCCGTGAACGGCGAGCTCGAGGCGGTCGGCCGAGTTCCAATAGAAGACCGGCTCGCCGGGGGGCACGTCGGCGAAGGTGCGGCGAAGTCCTTCGAGGCGGCGCTCGGCGGCGAGGAGGACGAGGCGGGAGGACTCGGCCGGCAGCAGGCCGGGGAGCTCGTGACGGCGCACGTTGAGCGTCAGGTTGCCGAAGTGGTCCCTGGCAAGAATGACAAGGCGAACGCCGTCGGCCGTGGGTTGGGCGACGGGCAGCGCGAGCGGCACGAGCGCGGGGATCGGATCGGCAATCGATTCGGGCGAGTTCCCGGCCGCGAGCAGCGCGGCGGCGGGCGCGAAGACGTCGCGGCCATGGAAGGTGGCCGAGCGGTCCGGCCGGATGACGCCGCCCGGGCGCAGGCGCCAGAAGCGGGCGGCGGGATCGGCCGAGGCAACCGGGGCCAGCAGCCCGTTGTCCGGCCCGACGAGCCAGCGCGACTGCGTCAGCACGACGACCGCCGACCGCGCCGTGCCGACGCCGGGGTCCACCACGGCGCAGACGACGGCGCCGGCGGGCAGCCAGGGGAGGCTGTCCTCGAGGGCAAGCGCCCCATGGCGGACGTCGCACGCGGGCACGTGGTGGGTCAGGTCGACGATCGGCGACTCGGGGCTCAGGCGCAGGATCATGGCCTTCATGATGCCGACGAACGGGTCGGCCAGGCCGAAGTCACTGAGCAGGAAGACGGGTGTCGCCATGGCGGCAGTCCGGGTGGGGGTATGCAGCAGGGTTGCCGGGGATGCGGCGCGCCCGCAATCCGAACTGAGGATGCGGGCGACACGTGCCACGGAGTCGATGGTGGATCGGGGCTATCCGGGTTGACCGGCAGGCTCCAGGAAGTCGTCGGAGGGGTCGTCCTCCCACTGGCCACCATCGCGCACGAAGGCTTCAAGGTCGTGCAGGGCCTCGAAGAGATCCCCGAAGTCCTCCCGCCAGACCATCACCCGATTGCGCAGCTTCTTGTCGCCATCCTTGCGGGTGCTCTCGCTGATGACGATGTACCGGTCCCCGTTCGTATCGCGCTTCACGTCAAGGTAATACGTCCTCTTGCCGCCGCCAAAGCGGCGCGTGAACAACTCCTCGTGATTCGGCATCGCGACATACTCCTGCCACTCTGGATGAATACCCCGGTCATTGAAACCATCCATCTCATGAGTGCAGGTCAGGAAACCTGCCCATCCCCCGCGGCGGGATCGTCACGTGCCCCCCAGCATTCCAAGAACGCTATGCAGGAGACCCGTTCGACTTACGCCCGTGAGCAACCGGTATCACATTCTCGTTGGGTTTCAACCCGTTTCTTGCATGCGTGAGCATATGATAACGCAAGTGGCTCTTCCCGGAAGGTTCCGCTCGACCTGCGGGTATTGAATTCCCTTACCTGCAGCCTAGTCGGATTACGGCTGTCTTGCCCCGGAGTTGCCCGCCATGACCCTGTCCCGCCAACGCCTCGACTTTCTGACCCTCCAGGTCTACCGGGCCCTGAAGGACAGCCCCGCCGTGACGGTGCTGGATGCGGACCGGGCGGTGGCGCTGGTGCGCACGGCGATCGCCGAAAACGTGCGGATCGAGCAGGAACTCGAGCGCGAGGCCGAGAAGGTGCTGGCGCCGCACCGCGAGCGCATCCTGCGCGAAGGGGCCGACTACCGCCGCATGGTGCGCGACGGCATGAAGACGCTGGCCCGCAAACGCGGCTTCGTCCTGTGATTCGGAAGCGATCCGCCGAGCAATGACACCCATCTATCTCGACAGCCACGCGACGACCCCTCTCGACCCGCGGGTGCTCGAGGCGATGATGCCGTTCCTGACCGAACAGTTCGGGAATGCGGCGTCGATGACGCACGAGTTCGGGCGTTCGGCGGCCGAGGCGGTCGAGCGGGCGCGGGCGCAGGTGGCCGCGGCTGTCGGCGCCGAGCCCGACGAGGTGGTGTTCACGAGCGGAGCGACCGAGGCGATCAACCTGGCGCTCAAGGGGCTGGCCGAGGCGCGGGGTTCCGGCCGCATCGTGACGGCGACGACGGAACATCCGGCAACACTGGACACCTGTGCGCGGCTCGAGCGGCGCGGCTTCGCAATCGAGCGCCTGCCGGTCGAGCCCGACGGATCGCTGCCGGTCGAGCGAGTCGCCGCGGCGCTGAATGACGAGACGATCCTCGTGTCCTTGCTGCACGCGAACAACGAGATTGGCGTGGTGCACGACATCGGTGCACTGGGCGCGTTGTGCGCGGCGCGTGGCGTGCCGCTGCATGTGGATGCCACGCAGTCGGTCGGGAAGATTCCCGTGCGGATGGCGGAGTGGGGCGTGCGGTTGCTGAGTCTGTCGGGCCACAAGGTATACGGACCGAAGGGCGTGGGCGCGCTGGTGGTGCGACGCGGCAAGCCGCGCCTTCGACTGAAGGCGCAGATCGACGGCGGCGGACACGAGCGCGGCATGCGTTCCGGCACGCTGAACGTGCCGGGCGTTGTGGGGTTGGGGCGTGCGCTGGAGTTGGCGGTGGCGGAGATGGAGGGCGAGGCGGCGCGGCTGGCGGGCTTGCGGGATCGCCTGCGCGCGCGGCTGTTCGGCGCGCTCGATGCGCTGGAGGAGAACGGCACGGCGACCAACAAGTTGGCACACAACCTGAACGTGGTGTTCCGTTTCGTGGACAGCGTGGCGCTGCTGAACGCGGTGCCGGAGCTGGCGGTCTCGACGGGCAGCGCGTGCAGCTCGGCCGAGCCGGCGCCGAGCCATGTGCTGCTGGCGCTGGGGCGCGACGAGACCGAGGCGCGGTCGTCGGTGCGCTTCGGGTTGCATCGCTTCACGACGGCCGACGAGATCGACCGCGCGGCGGACCTGGTAATCGCCGCGGTCCGGGAGTTGCGCGCGCAGTCGGGGCTCTACATGACGGAGCAGGACGATCACGGATCGACACGGAGAGACGGATGAGAAGCCCTGCCGCTGCGCTGATGAGCGCGATTCTCGTCCTGTCGCCTGGTGCCTTCGCGACGGCGCAACCCATCGTGCGCGTCCTACCCGACGAGCAGATGCGCATCGATGTCGCCGGAACGACGGTGCAGGCGGGGCCGGAGGGCTGGGAGTTGGTGCTGCCGATGCAGCGCGACAACGACGGGGCGTTCTCCGGGCCGGGCAATCGCGCGCAATGGTGGCACTTCGAGCTGTCCCGCCTCGATCCGGCCGGCGAGCGGCTCGTCCTGCACCTGACGAACGCGAGCTATCGCGACAATGCGATGCCGGTGGCCAGCATCAACGGCGGGCCCTACGAGCGTCACCCGGGCATCACCCGGCCCGTGCGCGCCGACAGGGGATCGAACACCTGGACATTCGCCGTGGACGTGCCGCCGGGAACCGAGTCGCTGAAGATCGCGCGCTACTATCCCTACACCTTTCCGATGTTCGAGCGCTTCCGCACATGGTACAACGATCCGGCGCACGAGCGGTTCCTTGGCGAGGAGGTGATCGGGCACTCGGTGCAGGGGCGACCGATTCACATGGTGACGCTGACGGACCGCGCGGTGCCCGACGATGCGAAACAGCGCGCCTGGGTACACAGCGCCGTGCACGCGGGCGAGACGACGGCGTTCTTCTGCGGCGAGGGGCTGATCGAGTTCCTGCTGTCGGACGATCCGTTCGCGCGGGCGATCCTGGAGCGCGCGATCGTCAACGTGGTGCCGATGGCGAATCCCGACGGCGTGGCGTTGGCCAACCACCGCACGAACGCGCTCGGGCTCAATATCGAGGACTACTACTACGAGCCCTGGGACTCGGACGTGCCGGAGCCGATGGCGTTGCGGCGCAAGATCGAGGTGTTCATGGGCACGGCGGACAACGTGGGCAGCAATCCGATCCGCATCCTGCTGAACCTGCATGCGGCCGACGGCGTGTCGTATCCGTTCCACTACATCCACCAAGGGACCTGGCTGCAACCGGGCGATCCCGGCGTGAAGCCCTCGATCCATGCGCTGGAGCGCCGGTGGATCGCGTTGCTGAAGGCGCGCAGTCCGTTCGTGGCGCTCGGCACCTATGACCGCAACAGCACGCTCGAGCGCACGGACAACCCGGACTACCCGCGGCGCCCGTTCGTCGAGGCGATGATGCACGACCGCTACTCGATCCACGACGCGTGGGACGACATCATGGCGATCACGTTCGAGGGCACGTACTACGAGACCGGCCCGCGACCCGGCGAGCCGGCAACGGAGGAGGACTACCGCGAAGTGGGGCGGGCGCTCGGCCGCGCGATCGGCGACTACCTCG
Organism: Candidatus Sumerlaeia bacterium; assembly: GCA_019634695.1. Lineage (GTDB taxonomy): Bacteria > Sumerlaeota > Sumerlaeia > SLMS01 > JAHLLQ01 > JAHCAW01. The sequence continues at coordinate 20,227 of JAHCAW010000001.1, read as the reverse complement.
GCATCGCCGAACCCGAACCCGCCGCGGGATGGACGGTGCAGTAATGCGCCCCTACTCGGAGAGCCCCGGCTCCTCGTCGATGCGGTAGATGCCGTCCTTGTCGTCGAAGGGGACGGGCTGGGCGCCGACGACGCGGCGATAGAAGTCGACCGGTCCCGCGCCGCCGATGATGGCGTAGGTGTAGCCGAGTTCGCGCAGGCCACGCAGCGAGGCGAGAAACAACGCCGCGCCAATGCCCTTGCCCTGCACGTCGGGAGACACGCCGGTCGGGCCGAAGTAGTCCTTGCGGGTGGCCTCGTAGGCCGCGAAGCCGACGATCTCCTTGTTGTCCTTCAGCGCCACGAAGCTGGTGACCGGCTGGTGGGCGAAGGTGACGGAGACCTCCTGCGCCCAGGTGTCGGAGAAGTGCAGGCGGACGAAGGCGTCGAGCGACTCGCGCTCCCAGGGATGCGGGCGGCGGATGGTGAAGCCGTCGGTGCGCAAGGCAGCGAGGCGCTCGCGCAGCGGCGGCAGCTTGACCAGCGAGCAGAGCATGTCGGGCATCGGGTTCCTCCTCATCCCCCGGTCGGGGGTGGCGTGGCGGGACTGGACCATTGGGTGCGCGGGCGCCGCAAGACCAGTCGGGGCGTTCTCGGCACTTGCACCGGGCGGGGGCGCGGGGGTTGCCTCTCGCGACGTCGCGGGCCCGGGCGTTTCAGGGAAGCGGATTTCGTGATGGACTCGATTGCTCTTCAGGATCGCGCCGGCGTGGCGGCCCGTCGTGCGGCGGCGCTGGTTCGACAGGTCTGCCGCGAGCAGGCCGCGCCGTTCGCCACGCTGGCGAGCGAACTCGCCCGGTCGCAGGCGACCCGCCCGATCATTATCCAGGATCTCGAAGGCTCGTCGCTGGCGCTGGTGGTGGCGACGCTGCAGGAGACCATCCGCCGGCCGTTCCTGATTGTGACCGCCGGCATCGAGCGCGCCGAGCAACTGGTCGACGACCTCGAGTTCTTCGGCGCCGAGCAGCCGCTGCACTATCCCAAGTGGGAGGTGCTGCCGTACGACGCGGAGGACCTGAGCCTTGAGGTGACGGCCAAGCACCTCGACGTGTTCGAGGCGCTGGCGCGCACGCGCGCGGGGCTCGGCTCCGGGGCGCCGCCGGTGATGTGCGCACCGATCGATGCGCTGATGCTGCGGGTGCTGCCGGCCGACGTGCTCGACGACCTGACGGTGCGGCTGACGTGGGGCGAGCGGCTCGACATCGAGCGGTTGACGAAGTCGCTCGAGCGCGCGGGCTACGAGCGCGTCGGCCTTGTCGAGTCGCGCGGCGAGTACTCCGTGCGCGGCTCGATCGTCGATGTCTATCCGCCCAACGCCGACGACCCGATCCGTCTGGACCTGTTCGGCGACGAGATCGAGGCGATCCGCACGTTCGATGTGATGACGCAGCGCTCGCGCGAGGACCTCGGCACCGACGGCCTGATCTCCTTCCCGGCCGTGCGGCTGAAGCATCACATCACCGACCACCTTGTGGCCGGCGGCGAACTCGCGACGCTGTTCGACCTGTTGCCGGCGGACACGATCGTCGTCCTCGACGGACCCGAGCGTTTCGCCGACGTGTGCGCGCACTTCCAGAGCGCCGTCACGCGCCAGTTCACCGAGGTGCTGCGGGGCCAGTCGGACCTCGGCCCGCCGCCCCGACTGATCCTGACGCCCGACGACGTGCTCAAGCGCCTCGGCGCGTTCCGCCGCGTCGAACACTCACGCCTGCCGGTGGCGGCTGAGGACAAGGCGGTCGCCGTGGTGCCGTTCCACACCGGAGGCCATGCGGCCACGGGAGGCGACCTCGACTCGTGGATCGCCGCGATCCGACGGCGCCAGCACGAGGACTGGCTCGTGGTGCTGGTGTGCGACAACGAGGGGCAGGTGCAGCGCTTCGACGAGGTGCTGCGCGAGCACGAGATTTCGGCGCGGGCAATCCTGTCGCCGGACGACACGCACGAGCTGCGCCTGCGCGGGGCGGTCGAAGGTTACCGCGACGTGCTGCTGATGGTGGGCGGGGCACACGACGGCTTCGCGCTGCACGACGCACGCCTGGCGGTGATGACGGACCGCGAGGTGTTCGGGCGCTACAAGCGGCGGCACACGTACAAGAAGATCTACAAGGGCCGGCCGGTGGCGGGCTCGGGCGACATCCAGCGCGGCGACTACGTCGTGCACGTGGATCATGGCGTCGGACAGTATCTGGGCATCCGCCAGCAGACGCTCGACGGGCGGACGATGGACCTGATCGAGATCGCCTACGCAGGCGGCGACAAGCTGCTGGTGCCGATCGAGAAGATTCGCTTCGTGCAGAAGTTCCAGAGCGCCGGCGCCGAGGGCGTGACGCTGGACCGGCTGAGCGGGACGCGCTGGAACAAGCGCCGCAAGAAGTCGTCCGAGGAGATCGAGAAGATGGCCGAGGAGCTGCTGCGCATTCATGCGCGGCGCGAGGTGGCCAGCCGCAAGCCCTTCGGCCCCGACACCGTCTGGCAGGCCGAGTTCGAGTCGTCGTTCCCGTATCAGGAGACGCCGGACCAGATGAAGGGGATCCTCGAAGTGAAGGCCGACATGGAGCGCTTCCGGCCGATGGATCGGCTGGTGTGCGGCGACGTGGGCTATGGCAAGACGGAGGTGGCGATTCGCGCGGTGTTCAAGTGCGTGCAGGAGGGACGGCAGGCCGCCGTGCTGGTGCCGACGACGATCCTGGCGCTTCAGCACTTCCGCACATTCCGCGAGCGCTATGCCGAGTATCCCGTGCGCGTCGAGTTGCTGTCGCGCTTTCAGAAGCCGCGCGAGGTGGTCGAGATCCTCAAGCGCGTGACCAGCGGCGAGACGCAGGTCGTCATCGGGACGCACAAGCTGCTGGGCAAGGAGGTGCGGTTCCTGGACCTCGGCCTGCTGGTGGTCGACGAGGAGCAGCGCTTCGGCGTGCGTTCCAAGGAGCGCCTGAAGGAGCTGCGCGCCGAGGTGGACATTCTGACGATGACGGCGACGCCGATCCCGCGCACGCTGCACATGGCGCTGTCGGGACTGCGCGACCTGTCGATCATCGCCACTCCCCCGCCGGACCGCTATCCGATCCGCACGCGCATCATCCACTGGGAACCCGAAGTGATCGCCGAGGCGATCCTGCGCGAACTCAATCGCGGCGGTCAGGTGTTCTTCGTGCACAACCGCGTGCACAACATCCAGGAGGTGGCGCGAAACCTGACCGCGATCGTGCCGCACGCCCGCATCGGCGTCGCCCATGGCCAGATGAAGGAGGACGAACTCGAGGATCACATGATCCGGTTCGTGCAAGGGGACTACGACATCCTGGTCTCGACGACGATCGTCGAGTCGGGCATCGACATCCCGAACGCGAACACGATCATCGTGAATCGTGCGGACGCGTTCGGGCTGGCGCAATTGTACCAGTTGCGCGGGCGCGTGGGCCGCGAGAACCGCCGCGCCTACGCGTACCTGATCGTGCCGCAGGGCCAGGCGATCACGGACGCGGCGGTGCGGCGCCTGGCGGCCATCGAGGAATTCACCGAACTCGGCTCGGGCTTCAACATCGCCATGCGCGACATGGAGATTCGCGGCGCGGGCAACCTGCTGGGCCGCGAGCAGCACGGCATCGTCAACGAGATCGGCTTCGAGCTCTACTGCGAGATGCTGCACGATGCGGTCGCCCGCCTGCGCGGCGACGACATCCACGACCGTCACGACGTCGAAATCAAGTGGCCGGTCAGCAGCTTCATTCCGGCCCCGTATGTGCCGGTCGAGACGCAGCGCGTGAACTTCTACAAGCGGCTGGCGATGATGCGCACGCCGGAGGACATCCAGGATCTGGCGTCGGAGCTGCGCGACCGCTACGGGGCGCTGCCGGAGCCGGTGCGGTCGCTGCTGGAGGTGGCGCGGTTGCGGCTGTCGGCGGCGCGGTTGCGCGTGGCGCTGGTGGATGGAACGGGGACGCGCGCGCGGCTGACGCTGGTCGCGCCCGAGGCGCCGTCATGGCGCGCAGACCTGACGGCAGTGCTGCCCGCCTGCAAGGGCGTGGCGAGCGCGACTATCGAGGGCTCGCAGGCCGTGGCGGTCACGTTCCGCGCCGAGGATGCGCTCGAGCGGCTGCAAGCGCTGCGCGAACTGCTCGACGCGCTGCACGCGCGCACGAGCCCGAAAGACTGACGGCGCGGCGATCAGTCGAGCACTTGCACGCGAACGCGGGCGATGCCTTGCGAGGTCGGGGCGATCGAGGCGAAGGCCGTCTCGGACAGGTCGATGATGCGCCCCTTCGTGCCGGGGAAGCGGTCGTTGATGCGCACGACGACGGACTTGTCGTTGTCGAGATTGGTGACGCGGACGCGGGTGCCGAAGGGCAGTGTCTGGTGCGCGGCGGTCAGGGCCTTGGGATTGTAGGGCTCGCCGCTGGCGGTGGGGCGACCCGCGAAGGCGGCGCCGTACCACGAGGCCTCGCCGGTGGAGCCGGCGTCGCGCGACGTGGCCGCGCACGCCACGCAGGCGAACGCGAGGCCGAGCACGAACAGCATGCGGGCGAGCGGTTGAACCAGCGGGCGCGAAGCAGGAGCAATCATCGTGGGGGCATCCTCATGAGGGCGCGCAGGCCGTGGCCGGAGGCCAACGGTTCGACGCTGTCGAAGACGTGACGCGCCTCGGCGAATCCGGTGCCACCGAGCGGCACGGGGGCGGGTGCAACCTCGGGGGTCGCACCACAGCTTTCGATGAGCCATTCGGCGCGGTCGCCGTCGAGGCGAAAGGTGATGCGGACGCGCAGGCCGGCGCGTGCGGGTTCGGCGAGCCGGGTGTCGTGGAGCCGGTGCAGGTTGGCGAGACCCCGTTCGAGGGCGGCGACCTTCTCGGCGGGAGTGATGCCGAGGTTGCCGCGCTCGATGGCGTCGGCGAGCATTTCCTGGAGGGCGTGGCGCAGGGAGGCGAGGACGGAAGGCTCGAGGCGCCCGATGCACTGGACGGCGAGGAACTGGGCGATGGCGGGCACCATCTCGAGGCGGTTGTCTGCTTCGAGGACGATCTCGAGGCGGCGCAACAGGTCGTGGACGCGGCTCTGCTGGGCGCGCTCGGCCACTTGGGACTCGCAACGCTTGAGCAGGCGCCGGACGTCGAGCAGCTCGACGGGCTTGTTGAGGTAGTTGACGGCGCCGAGGCGCAGGGCCTTGGCGGCGAGTTCCTCGGAGCCCTGACCGGTCAGCAGGACGAAGTGGGTCTGGAGGCCTTCCTGGCGGATGCGGCCGAGCAGGTCGAGCCCGGTCATGCCGGGCATCATCTGGTCGCAGAGCACGAGGTGGGGGCGCTGCTCGCGGACGAGGCGCCAACCGGCCTCGCCGTCGGCGGCCTCCAGGACCTCATGGCCCTCCTGACGGGCGACGCGCGCGAGGAAGCGACAGACGGCCGCATGGTCGTCGACGACGAGAATCTTCACGCGGAGGCGTCTCCCGGATGCCGCGGTGTCGGGTCGGCGGCGGGTCAGTCTTCCTTGTCTTCGAAGTACTCTTCGTCGTCCTCGGCGAATTCCTCGGCGAGGGCCTTGGTCTCGTCGGCGTCCTCGTCCTCGTCGTCGAATCCGGCGGCGGCGACGACTGCCTTGGGCTCGTCCTCGTCGTCGAAGACGTCCTCGTCGTCCTCGTAGCCGAGGACCTCCATGGACAGGCCGACGCCGGACTTCTTGGCGCGCTCCTTGTCCTTGGCCATCTTCTTCTTGTACATCTGGCGCAGGGCCTCGTTGATGGTCTCCATGACCTGGGTCTTGCTGGTCTCGCGCACGAAGGAGATTTCGTCGCAGAGGAACTTCTTGGCCTGCTCCATGATCTCCTTTTCTTTGCCCTTCAGGTCGTCGGACTGGTCGAGGATGTAGAGGTCGCGCAGCAGGCGGGTGATCTTGGCGGGGTCGCCGGACTTCATGATCTCGCGGTAGTTGACGTACTGGAGCCGGGCATCGCTGCGGTTGGGGGCGGCGGGCTGCTTGAGGCTGGCGAGGACGCGCTTGATCTCGTCGCGGGTCATGGGGCGCCGGATGCCGCGCTTCTCGAGCTGGTCGGCCGGCACGTAGACGTTGGCGTTCTGCGCTTCGAAGATGTACATGACGCGGTCGGCGCCATCGACGCGCATCATCTTCATGCCCACCACGGTGCAGATGCCGATGCTGGGCTCGACGACCGTCTCGCCCTTCTTGAATTTCATCATGATGACGACCCCTTCGGGTGGGATGCACGGGTGCGGTCGGCGGCCGTTGCGGGTCTTGCCGGGGCGGGCTGCCGTGATGCGGCCCGGGGCGCTCGGCGGTGCCGTCGTCGGGCCCGGTGCTCTTGTCCGTGTCGGCGCGTTTCCGGGTCTGGGGCCTGGGAAGGCGGGCCCGGAAGCGGCCCTGTCTGCCAATCTCCCGGTGTGAAAAGACAACACGCCCCCATGCCAGCTTCCGGGAAGCTGGCCGGGCGGTCACGGGAGCACCGCGGCGGGCGCGGGCTCAAGAGAAAACCGGCGGCGGGTCGGTTCAGCCGGTGGTGCCGGAGGCCGAGGCCGCGCCGGTGTCCTGCCAGTCGAGCGTCCGGCCGTCGCCCCAAAGGTCCTCGAGCCGGTAGAACGCCCGGGCCTCGGCGCTCATGACGTGGACGACCACGTCGCCGTAGTCGAGCACGACCCAGTTGGCGTTGCGCTCGCCGTCGATGGCCGGTTTGCCACCCTCGACGCGCAGGCCCTCGAGGATGCCGGTGGCGATGGCGCGCAGTTGCAGGCGCGTCGAGCCCGTGCAGACCACGAAGGCGTCGCAGAAGGTGCAGTTGTCGGCCACGTCGAGCACGACGATGTCCTCGGCCTTCTTGTCGTCCGCAAGGCGTGCGGCCTGGCAGGCTTTCTCATTGGAATCGAGCACGGATGTCAGCCGCCTTTCTCGAGTCGGGATTCGAGCCAGCGCCGCAGCGCGCGGGTGCGCGGGTGGGCGACGCGGCCCTTGGTCTTCAGGTTCTGGAGCTTGTGGCGCGCGACCTCCAGCGCCGCGGCCGGCAGGGGCAGGGCTTGCAGCCGGCGCCGGTGCTCGGGCGCTCCGGGCCAGTTGCGGCTGGGTTCCAGGAAGTCGGCCACGTAGAGCACGAGGCCGACGTCGGCAAGGTCCGGCGCACCGGTCGAGTGCCAGGCCACTGCCTCCAGCACATCGCGGTCCGTCACGCCATAGACGTCGTGCGCCTCCTGGGCGGCCAGTAGGCCGTGCCAGACGGGCGCGCACTCCCAGTCCTCGGGCGTCGCCGGAATCACCGTGCACGCGGCCAGCCGCGCGCGCTGCTCCTCGGGCGGCAGCGCCTTGGCCAGATCGTGCAGCAGCGCCGCCAGCAGCGCCCGCTCGACCTCCACCCCCCAATGCCGCGCCAGCACCACCGCCATGCCCTCCACGCCCATCACGTGCGGCACCCGCGACGGCGGAGTCCGGGCCAGCAACTCCTGACGGATCGCGGCAAGCAGATGGGGGTCGGTGATGGTCTCTGGCACTCGTAACCCGGGTATCGGGGGATTCGTTTCGCTTCTGGACCGTGCGACCGGGGCGGGCGTCGTGCAACGGTTTTCTGGCGCCAATGCCGATTCGGCGGGTCCGAGTGACCGCGTCTGGCGGCGGGGAGAAACATCCGCGGGCTGGCATTGTTAATGCTCCGAAGTTTCGCCCTTGCTTCGTGGGCGTCAGGCCAGTGCCCGCCAACTTGAACCCCGTCAGGCTTCCTTATTCATGTCCCCATTGAGAAAACCCTTACGCACTCAAGCGGTGCGTCTGGCTACCTGTGTCTCGGTTGCCCTGTTCGTTGTCGCACACGCATCGCTGCTGGCGCAGCCTCCGTTCGGGGCGCGCGCGCCGATCGACGTGGCGCCCGTCGAACGCGGCGAAGTGTTCGACGAGGTCCGGCTGTCGGGTTCGGTGCAGCCGCGGCGTGTGGCGCATCTGTCGGCGGAGGTCTCGGCCCGCGTCGAGGAGATGCTGGCGGACGAGGGCGACGTGGTGGCGGCCGGTCAGGCGCTGGCGCGGTTGCGGGGTCGGCCGACGGAGTTGCTTCTGGAGCAGGCGCGGGCGCAGGCGCGGGACAAGCGCGCGGCGCTCGACGAACTGGTCAACGGCACGCGCCCCGAGGACATCGCGCAGGCGCAGGCCGACGTCGTCGAGGCCGAGGCGCTGCTGGCGCTGGCCGAGGCCGAAGAGGCGCGCGTGCGCAGTCTGTTCGAGTCGCGGACGGTGTCGCAGGCCGAGTTCGATCGCGCCTCGGCGGAGAAGCAGCGAGCCGGCGCGGTGCTGATGCGTCGGCGCGCGGTGTTCGAGCGCGCCGAGGCGGGGCCGCGCGTCGAGGCCATCGCTGCCGCCCGCGGCGAATGGGAAGCCAACGAGGCGCGCGTGGCGCAGCTCGAGGAGGAACTCGAGCGGCATGTCGTGCGCGCGCCCTTCGACAGCGTGATCGGCGTCAAGCACACCGAGCAGGGGCAGTGGATTCGGCCCGGCGAGCCGCTCTTCTCGCTGGCCGAGCTGGGCGTGTTGCGCGTCGAGGTGGCCCTGCCCGAGACGTACTGGCGCTTCGTGGCGCCGGGCACGCCGGCCGAGTTGACCTTCGATGCGCTGCCCGGCGTTGCCCGCTCCATCCCGGTGTCGCAGCGCATTCCGCTGGCCAGCCAAGCGGCGCGGACCTTCCCGGTGCGCTTCGAGTTCGAGAACGACGGCTATCGTTTCGCGCCCGGCATGATGGCGCGCGCGACGTTCGAGCTGCACGAACCCGGCGCGCCGACGTCGCTGCTGCTGCCCAAGGACGCGGTGGTGCTGGCGCCGGACCGCAGCGAGGCGGTCTGGGTGGTGCGCCAGACAGCCGAGGGCCAGCAGGCCTTCTCCGAACGTGTGCGCACGGGGCGGTCGTTCCGCGACAAGGTCGAGCTGGTGCAGGGCAACCTGGCCGAGGGCGACCTGGTGGTGGTGCGCGGCAACGAGACGTTGTTCCCCGGGCAGAACATCGAGGTGCGGCGCGATGGCGGTGAGCCGGTCGCGCAGGCGGGAGGTCCCGGCTCGTGATCAAGCTGGCCCTGCGTCACGGCGTCGGCGTCGCCGTCGTCGTTCTCATCGTTTGCATCTTCGGCGTGCTGTCGCTGCTGCGCGTGCCCGTGCAGATGACACCGGACCTGTCGACGACGACGGTCTCGGTGCAAACCTTCTGGCCGGGCGCCACGCCGCAGGACATCGAGAAGGAAATCGTCATTGAGCAGGAGAAGTACCTCAAGGGCATCCCCAACCTTGACAAGATGACGGCGACGATCTCGACGGGACGGGCCGAGATCGACCTCGAGTTCCGCACCGGCACGAACATCGAGGAGATCCTCGTGCGCGCCAACAACGCGCTGTCGCAGGTGCCCTCGTATCCCGAGAATGTGGACCAGCCACGCATCGTCACCAGCTCGGCGTCGGACCAGCCGATCGCCTGGTTCAGCGTCCGCACGCTGCCCGGCAATCCGCTCAACCTCGACATCATCGCCATGCAGGACTTTCTCGAGGACACCGTGCAGGTGGAACTCGAGCGCACGCCCGGTGTCTCGCAGAGCCAGATTTTCGGCGGCGCGGCGCGGCAGGTGCGCGTGGCGATCGATCCGGCAAAGATGGCCGAGCGCGGCATCACGGTCGACGAGCTGCGCGCCGCGTTCCGCGCGCGCAATCGCGACATCTCCGGCGGCGACTTCGACGAGGGCAAACGCCGCTATCTGATCCGAACGGTGGGCCGCTTCGCGTCGCTGCGCGAGGTCGAGGCCCTGCCGATCGCGCGCCGCGACGGCACGAACGTCTACCTGCGCGACGTCGGCACCGTCGAGATGGGTCGCGCCGAGGCCCGCGCCCAGGTGCGCCACAATGGCGAGCTGGCCCTTGCCATGAACGTCCGCCGCCAGGCGGGCACGAACATCATCGAGGTCATGGACGAGGTGAAGCTCGCCGTCGAGCGCCTCAACCAGGACGTGCTCCACAGCGCCGGCATGTACCTGACCCAGGTGTCCGACGACACGATCTACATCCGCGAGGCGGTGGCGCTCGTGCGGCAGAACCTGATTCTGGGCGGCATCCTGGTGACGCTGTGCCTGCTGCTGTTCCTGCGCTCGGGGCCGACGACGCTGATCGGGGCGCTGGCGGTGCCGATCTGCACGATCGCGGCGTTCCTCGGGCTGACGCTGGCCGGGCGCACGATCAACGTGATCTCGCTGGCCGGCGTCGCGTTCGCCATCGGCATGACGGTGGACAACAGCATCGTCGTGCTGGAGAATATCTATCGCCACCGCACGGCCCTGCGCAAGCCGACGTTCCAGGCCGCCTATGACGGCGTGCGCGAGGTGTGGGGCGCCGTGCTGGCCTCGACGCTGACCACCGCGTTCGTCTTCCTGCCGATCGTCTTCGTGCAGGAGGAGGCGGGCCAGCTCTTCGCCGACATCGCGATCGCGATCTCGGCCGCAATCATGTGCTCGATGCTGGTGGCGATCACGGTGATCCCGTCGGCGGGCGCACGCCTGATGGGCAACGCGGGGCGCGCGCACGAATCCGCGCTCGGCCGGCGCTTCCACGACCTCTTCGGGCTCGTGCCGCTGGCCCAGCGCGCCGCCGACACGCTCATGTTCGCCGTGCGCTGGCTGATGGGCGGCGTCCTGCGACGCGTCGTGCTCGTGTTCGCCATGGCCTCCGGCGCGCTCGCGATGACCTTCTTCCTCATGCCGCCAACCGAGTACCTGCCCGACGGCCGGCAGAACCTGCTCTTCGCCGTCATGCTGCCCCCGCCGGGCTACAACATCGACGAGATGACCCGCATCGGCCAGGACGTCGAGGCGCGCTTCATTCCGCACGTGCGCGCCAACCGCGCCGACTTCGCGGCCGGCCGCACCGACGTGCCCCCCATCGAGGACTTCTTCTTCGTCGCCACGACACAGAACGTCTTCGTCGTCACCAAGACCGTCGAGGGCCGCGACCTCGACGCGCTCACCGGTCCGCTGATGGCCGAGTTGCGCTCGCACCCCGGCATGATCGGCTTCGCCCAGCGACGCTCCATCTTCAGCCAGGGCCTGAGCGGCAGCCGCGGGATCGACCTCGACATCCGGGGCCAGAACCTGGCCGACATCTACCAGACGGCGCTCACCGCCTTCGGCCGCATCAACCGCGACATGGAGGGCGCACAGGCGCGCCCGCAGCCCGGCCTCGTCCTCGGCCAACCCCTGCTCGAAGTCCGACCCGACTGGGAACGCGCCGCCGACCTCGGCGTCAACGCCGCCAACCTCGGCTACGTCATCTGGGCCATGACCGACGGCGCCTACGTCGACGAGTTCTTCCTCGAGGACGAGAAGGTCGACCTGTACGCCTACAGCACGGCGGGCACGGTGACGCGCACGCAGGACCTGGAAAACCTGCTGTTCCACACGCCGCAGGGCGGCACGGTGCCGCTGCGCAGCATCGCGCGCATCGTCGAGACGGTGAACGCGGAAACGATCCGGCGCGTGGACCGCAGTCGCGCCGTGACGCTGTCGGTCGTGCCGCCGCCGTCGCTCGCGCTCGAGCGCGCCGTCGAACAGATCGAGCGCACCATCATTCCCGCCATGCGCGCCGAGGGCCAGATTCCCTCCACCGTCGACATCCGCATCGCCGGCGCCAGCGACAAGCTGAAGGCCACGCGCGAGGCCCTGAGCGGCAACTTCCTCCTCGCCATCGCCATCGCGTACCTGCTCATGGTCGCCCTCTTCTCGCACTGGGGCTACCCGCTGCTCATCATGACCAGCCTGCCGCTCGGCGTCTCCGGCGGCCTGCTCGGCCTGCACCTGATGAACCACGGCGGCGACTACTTCGGCTGGTTTGGCATCGTCAACATCGCCCAGCCGCTCGACGTGCTCACGATGCTCGGCTTCGTCGTGCTCGTCGGCACGGTCGTCAACAACCCGATCCTGATCGTCGAGCAGTCGCTGCAGAACATGCGCCACGGCGGGATGAAGCCCGTCGAGGCCGTGATCGAGAGCACGCGCACGCGCATCCGCCCGATCGCGATGTCGGCCACAACGACGACGTTCGGCCTCTCGCCGCTCGTCTTCCTGCCCGGCAGCGGCACGGAACTCTACCGCGGCCTCGGCACCGTCGTCCTCTTCGGCCTCGCCTTCTCCGCCCTCTTCACGCTCACCTTCATCCCCAGCCTGCTCAGCCTCTTCCTGCAGTTCGGCGCCTGGCTGCATCGCAAGCGCCTCGAACTGACCGGCGGCGGCGACGACGACAACACCGGCACCCGCGACATCGCCATCATCCCCGACGACGAAGACGAAGAAGAAACCGAAGCCAACCCCCAACCCGCCGCCCGCACACGCCTCGACCCGGGATCACTCCCGGAACCCAGCGGCGCCTGACACGCGCGCGGCTTCGATCAGTAGAGCGTCCACTCCAGTACGGACGTGTCCGTGGACTTGATCGTCACGATCGCAGGGCCGTGGCGACCAGACTTGCCGTGCACATCGAGATCCTCGAGGAAGTACGCCTGTGCTTCGCCTTCCGCGTAAAGGGGGGCGTAGTCCATGAACTGGTAGACCGCGCCGCTGGTTTCGGTCCCTTCGGCCGGGATGATCGCGACGTTCACGCGTTCTCCGCGCAGGAACGTGCCTCCGACGAGTTCGGCACGATGCAGATGGAATCCAATGGTGTCGATCTCGGCAGCCGTCTCCCACCGAATCGTGATCGGAGCGCCCGCAACCGGAGCGGTTGCCTCGAAGGCGACGACGTGGGCCAGAGTCGTCGAGCTCACACCCTGCGCGCCAACGTGAACGATGGTGGCATTGGCGGCGTCGAGGTCATGATCCCCGGCAGCGCCATCCCGCACTGTGAGGCGAATGCGGGACATGTCGGTCGGAAAGCCGGGATAGGTGGCGCCGATGCCGCCGGCGAAGTTGAAATCATACAGGTGCGCGGACGGAATCGCCGGAGTCGGCCCGTAGCCGAGGGTGCTCTGCAAGCCCGGGTCACTCTCGTGATAGATGTCCACAGTGGTCGAACCGCCCGCGGCGGGGACGGTGATGGCGAAGGTGTACCATCCGCGAGGAAAGTCGTCGGGATCGACTTCGCCGGAGTGTGCCGGCTCGTCGATGAGGTCGGAGGAGACGACGGATTCGGCGGCCGAGAAGTCGAGCGTGACGAAGTGCTGCGTCACCGGATTGCGGGCCGAGCGCACCTTGGGTTGGATGCTGTCGTTGACGCCGTCGCCGTTGCCGTCGGCCCAACGGGCCGATCGGGACGGGACGGAGTTCTCGACGAGGTCCGGAATGCCGTCGCCGTCGAAGTCGCCGGTCTCGAAGGCACCAATGTCGACAGTGCCGTTTACGATGCGGTTGGCGGGCAGGCCGCGCTGATCGGTGAAGGTGCCGGGGCTGACTTCGCGCATGGTGGTGGCGTTGACGTGCACGTTGAGGCCGGCATCGATGGCGGGGCTGCCGGGCAACAGGGCCAGCGTGGGTGTCGGCCCGCCAAAGAAGTCCAGGTCCGAGAGCGTCGGGTCGATGGGATCGGCGGCAGTGCCGACCTGGTCGCCGGCGGCCACGAAGATCGTCGTGCCCGTGCCATCGCCAATCAGATTGCCGCCGCCGCTGGTGACGACGTCACCGAATATGGAGACATCCGGCGGGCCGACAGCGCTCGTGTTCAGGGCGATGATCGAGTTGGCGATCGTCGATTCGGGTTCCTCGTACGAATAGATATAGACACCCCCTCCCCGTTCAAGCGTTGAACGGTTGCCGACGATCGTGCAGTTGACAAGAGTCAGCACGAGGGACGAAGCGATGCCGCCGCCACCGCGACGCGAGGTATTGTTGGCGATGGTGGTGTTCGAAAATAGCACCGTTCCGTGGACCGAGAGTCCCCCTCCCTCCCATTGCGTGGCTTCATTGCCGACGAATGCAGAGCCGTGAACGAAGAGTTCACCCACACCCTGAATGGCGCCTCCCCATTCGGCACGATTCCCTTCGAAGGTGCTGTCCACTATTGTTGACTTTGGAAGAATGGGCCAGCCATAAATGTAGATAGCCCCACCGTATACGGAATCCTGGCTGACCGTGGTATTCTCCTTGAACAGACAACGCTCGACCTCGAGCTCCAGGGCGTTGCTGTGCACCCCACTTCCCCACAAACTGGCGTCATTGAATGCGATTCGGGAATCTTCGATGCGCAGGAAAGAACCAAGAGAGGACGCAATGCCTCCCCCAAAGCCATCGGCCGTGTTCGAGTGGATGTCGCTGTTGCGGATGATCGTCGAACCGTAATTCATCACGGCTCCACCCCCCGCGGCATGACAATCGTCGATCTCGACGTCGTCGAGCACCATGCTTCCGGCGCATCGGACGGCTCCGCCCCCACCATCGCTGACCGAGAAGGCGTCCCTGCCACGCGTCATCCGCATCCCCGAGATCGTCACATCCTCTCCGGTGACGTTGAAGAAGCGCGTGCCATCCTGCCCGTCGAGCGTGAGCAGCGTGCGTCCCGGACCGACAATGGTCATCGGGCGGTTGACAAGCAGATCGTTGCCCGCGACCGACGCGAAAAGGATGGTCTGCGGCACTCCGAAGACGACGGGATCGAAGGTGACAGTGCCCTCGGGCGCAACGTAGCGGACTGCTTCGCGCAGGGCCAACTGGCCAACTCCGTAGTTGCCGTCGTCGGCGTCGTCGGTGACATCGACGACAAACGAGGCGATGGACTCGACGGAGCCGATGTCCACGGCAGAGCCGATGACGCGCGGCATGCCGCGTTGGTCAAGCGTGGGCGAGGTGGCCTTCTCGCTCCCGGCGACGGCCAGATAGTCGCGATGCCCCTTCTTGGTCACATCGATGCTCAGGCCGTTGTCGATCGCGAGGCTCCCGACGCCCGGATGGTGCGTCCGCGTTCTGCCGCCATAATAGTCGAGTGGAAACAGCATTGGATCGAGGGGCGAGACCGCCGTGCCCACCAGATCGCCGGCGACCCCGAACCCGAGGGAGCCAGAGTCGTCTCCGATCAGGTTGCCGCCGCCGCTGCTGAGCGCGCCGCTGTCCGAGAACACGTCCGGTCCGCCAACGACGGCCTGGTTGCCCGCGATGATCGTGTTGTGGACCGTGGTGTTGCCCGCTCCCCGCCGGTCGTGCAGGCCCCCGCCGGTCGTGCCCGCGCTGTTGGCAGAGACGGTGCTGTTGCGCAGCGTGAACGGTGCGCCGAAGGCAGGATACGCCTGCACCCCGCCGCCGCTCGTTTCGGCGCTGTTGCCGCTGATCGTCGTGTTCACGAGCACCACTTCCGTGGCGGTGGTGAATGCCCCTGGGTCGAAGAGGTAGATGCCTCCTCCGCTGCCTTCGAAGGCTTCATTGCCCGAGACGGTGCTGTCGAACAGCGTCAGATGCCCGTCGCTGGCGATACCGCCTGCGAAGGGGGCACGATTGTCTTCCACAGCCGTATCCACCAGCACAAGATTCGTCACCTCGCCGTTGAGGCCGTAGATTCCTCCGCCGACGCCCCCGGGCACGAACACCCTATTGTTGCGCAGGATGGAGCGCTCAATGCGCGCCGTGCCCTGATGAACGGAGATGCCGCCGCCGGCGACGTCCGCCTCGTTGTTCTCGATGATCGAGTCGCGAATCGTCATGGTCGAGCCGGCCATGAAGATGCCCCCGGCCGTCACCGAGGTCCCGTTGTCCGCAATGCGCGTGTCGAGGATCGTCATCGTTCCGAGGTTCGCGATCGCACCCGCGCCCTCGAAGGCAAGGTTTCCCACGACCGCAACCGACTCGAGGGTCATTCCTCCTTCATTGTAGATGGCCCCCGCGAAACGCGTCGCCCGATGGTTCGATACCACCATGTTCTCGAGCCGCGCGTTGGGGCTCGAACTATGAACGCCACATCCGGCATACAACTCACTGGAAGCGCCGTTCAAGAGGCTCAGGCCGGAGAGTTCGACATCGACCGCCACGGCATCGATCCTGAAGAGCCGCGACGCCGCGTTGCCGTTGATGGCGATCACGCCCGGCCCGGGACCGATGATCGACAGGGACTTGTCGATCGTCAGCGTACCCAGCGTCAGCACGATGGTGCCATTGAGAGCCGGGGCGAACTCGATCGTGCCACCCGGATCGACGGCTTCGATGGCCTCGCGCAACGACGTGCCGGCGCCGTTGCCGGGACCGTTCGACTCATCGACCAGCGTGTCGACGATCACCAACGAGGACTTTGCAGTCCCCAGACGCTCGGGAGATGCCGCCATGAGGCCCGGCGACAGCCTTGCAAGCAGACCCGCGCCTGCCAACAGGAGCGCAAGACACCACGCGACCCGCACCAACATCGAGCGCGCAACCGACTCTGAAGGGGCCATCTCGGACTTCCCCGATCATGGAAGACTCTTCGGACCGGCCCCGCAGGGAGCGCAAGCCGGCCTGATGAATAGTTATCGGTGCCACGGCCCGCCATGTGGCAACCTGATTTCTGCATTCACTGGGGAACGCTTGGCGGATTGGGAATACTCGAAGCGTCAGCAATGGAGAACGCGCCCAGCACCAGCCATGGCTATCAGCGGTTCCGAGTCGGACGCCGGAGACGGCGCGAGGACGCATCGCGCCGTCGGCGTGCTATTGGGAGTCGGCGTCTTCCCTCGAAGGACTTGCCAGGAACCGGGCGAACCAGTAGATCAGGAGCCCGGCAACAATATAGGCCGCTGCCTGCGGGACATCATAGCGTTCGGCTGGATAATCCAGAATACCGGCGAGCACCCCCTTGAGAACCGGGATCGCTCCGAACAAGAACACCACCAGCCCCGTGAGCCGAAAGCACACGGTCCCACCCTCACGAACTGCAAGCAGCGACGTCTTTGCGGCCATACATCCTCCCGGCTTGATGGTACATCACTCGGGCGCTCCGGATTCAATGGCATCCAGGATCCCCTTGTAGCGACGAATCACCCGCGCGCGCGTGCGGTCTCGCTCCGCCTCGGCCGCCGCCCGAGAAGCGCCGGCTCCACGACCCATCCGCCGCGTCCCTGATCCTCTCGCCTCAACAGAACTCCTCCATCGGCAACCCGCTGCTCTCCCACCGCCCGACCACCTCCCGCCGCTCCAACCACATCGCCTCGCGCTTCGCACCCACCATGGCCGCTCTCCCGAAACGAATGGAAAGCCGCCGCATCAGGCCCAAACCAGCCCCACGTCAACATGGGTCAGACGGGACGCTTACGCCTTGGATTCCACAGTATTCTCGGAAGAACCCAAAGAGGAATGGAAAGCCGACAAATCATGCCGAGAGCAGTCCCACGTCAACATGGCTGAGGAAGAACGCTTGCTGAAGTCCGGTGACGGCGAAGGTATGAAGGAGCCAGCCTATTCAAAGATTCGTCTATACCACCAATAAAGGTCGGCGGATCTTACACGCACGGTCGCAGCGCGCGCCGGCAAGGCCCCGGATGGCAAACTGGGGAAGAGCGCCGACCGTGTCAATTCGTCGGACTGCCGGAATCCCACCCGCACTTCCAAGAGCGTTTCCAGCAGCACTTCCAAGCTGCTCTGCGGACTGCGGAGAAACAATCCACTTGGCTCGGAAATCTCCTGTTCACAAAAACCCGCAAATATTTCTGAGAGCGTAACTGACTCCATGTCCGACCATTTTTCAAATAGCAGACCTGCGCGCAGTAGATCATCAGCGAGTAAACCAATATTCCATGACTGTCGCTCCAAGGCCTGCTCGATGTTAATTACAACAATGGCCTCCAAATAGAACTGATTGGCAATCAACACCATCTCACGCTTGGAGCGCTTCTCGAACATCGGGACGTACGGCTCATCATCCCCCATCGCACTCAAGGCCTTGGCAACCGGACTGCATTCGAGCAGGTCCTCCGGCACGAGTATGAGGATGATTGGGCCGGATTCCTCCAAGAAGCGCCAGATATCCGACCGAAGGGTAGCCAATTCGCGCTGCAATGCCTGCCCCCGTGCACGACACGCCTCGCGCGTAAGGCCAGACCGCAGAACTGCGCGTATACTAGCGGCTGCCTTAGCCGCCAACTCATCACAGAAATCTGACAGCCACGACTGGTCCAGTTCAGTCCGGAAAACCGAGTAGGGGTCGTTTAGCACGGATTCGACGCTTTCCAAGTACCAGGCCTCCATCTCATCAGACAGAACAATTCCCTCAGTGGCCAAGACGTCGAGGGGGTCAGTGAATCCACTTTTGATCAATGCGCGCTGTGCCTCGCACCGTGCCTCATCCATGGCAGAGTGGCACGGCAAGCTGTTCACTCTCGCTTCAATGCCCTCCCGCAAATGCGCGTCAGCCCAAGCGAGATGAGTCGGGAAATGCGAGAAGGTAATTGCGACAGCCGCAAGAATCCACCATGCACGGAACATAGGAACCTCCTTAGACTATGGCGCGACGTACGGCGTCCAAGAGAGAACTGGGGTAGTCCCTCCAGCATCCGGAGGAACTGCCCCGACTGTCAATTCCAGCAATGCCTCACCATGGGCTCGGCCCACCTGCTTTGTGGTAACACCCGCGTCAATAACTACATGGACCTTACGCTCGAGTGGGTGCGTGGCTGCGTGGGGGGATTCAGGCAGATTAATCGGAGCTGTGTCGAGCAATCCACTACTAAATGGAATTGTGCTACCCAAAGTTGTTGACAAGGGTACTTCGGCAAACGACGACAACAGGTCGGCGCCAATCTTGATTTTCAGTTTTTCGGCATCGTCGTTCGTCGAAACCCCATGCTCAACAGTAGCCATCATACCAAAAGTCCCGACACTTGTCCTGAGATGCATGCCGGTATCCGCTCGTCCCCAGTACAAAAAGAACTTACTGGCCTTGACGTAGCCTGAGTACTGTCTATTAATACCGAAGTTGGCGCTAACGTTGGCTAGGCATCGGTCTTCTTCAGACTCATATTTGAAACCATGAGAAACATATGATCCGAACGGGTCGTGGGCTGGGGCCACGGTCTCCCAGTCTTCCCAAGTATGAGGATTGCTTGGCTTCAACACGAACAGATTGGCAGAAACGGCGGGGGTCGCCGTATGGTCGCCAGGTCGGTGATACCATTCTGTATGTACTGTTATTGTGTCTGTAATTGATTCCGATAAGTCTGGCTTACCCGGAGGAGTGTATTTCATCTCTATGGTGAGTATATGAGCCCCCGGCGTAGTTATTACACCATTGTTCGGGGAGACTGAGAATGCTGTCAAGCCACAGCCTTGATGTAGTAGATTGAGGTCCGGATGCATTGTCTGGCTTGGCAAGTCACCCAAAACAAAAGGGATGCACTGAGGGGTTGGCGGAAAATCGGCTGCTAACTTTGGTGCTGGATTGCAGCCTGTCCACGGCGGCGGTGCCTTCTCATCTTCATCACCAGCAGCAGCAAGGGGCCCAACGACCGCAAGAATGGCGATCAACGAGAGTAAACAGAAGGCGGCCCTGATCATTTGGATTCCTCCGGCAAAGTCGATGATTGGGATACTACTCGTGACCACGATATCTAGGTCCGTGCCGCTCGAGCAACCCTGTTACTGTCTTTGTTGTTCCTGCATTCGGATAGTGTCTCTGAATCTCTCGCGCCAGACGCTGCAACTCTGGCGCTGCAGCTCCCAACTTGTAGATGGCATGAAACCGCTCGAAGTATGCTCGCGGAAGACCTTGCCATGTCGGCCAGACCCATTCTTCGGGCTCATACGCTCCGATCACCCACTCGGTCTGCTCGAGCGCCTCGACGTGCCTGCCAAGGTGGTTGAGCGAGATTGTGCCGAAGATCCGTGCTGTAGCAATCTCGCGGCGGTCAGTGGTTTCATCATAGTCAGCAATGAACGCAGGGAGCTCGTCTACAGCTAGTTCGTGCTGACCCTGCCACGTCCAGGACTCAAGGCGCATGAGGCGTGCAATCTTCACCTCTTGATGCGAGACACCTTCGGCAGTCTGCGTAACTTCCAGCATCTGGCGCAGCTCATCCCACTGTTCGTCGGTGACGCCTTGGCGAAGGGCGCGCCGTTGCAGAATCTCGAAATACACCCCCGAGCCTTGCAGCAGCGCGTTGGCGCGCGTCTTTGAGGTGAGGCCCTCGCTTTCGGCAATGTCGAGATAGGTTCGGAGCGCGGCGTCCCTATCCTTGAGCGCGTGATGCAGGGCGGCGACGCGGGTGGCGGCGGTTTCCGAGATGCGAGCGTTGGGCGCGGCCGACTGCGTGGC